>FR887314.1:35390-82050 GCA_000436755.1 Clostridium sp. CAG:253
TCCAAACCGGAGGAAACGGCAAAAAGAATTTTAGAACATTTTGAACTCGCAAAATATTTTGATGAAATTGTCGGCAGCAGCGTTGAAGAAAACAGAAATACGAAGCAGGCGGTTATAGAAGAGGTTTTGAAAAGATTAAATATAATCGGGGAAGAAAAGCAGAGTGTACTTATGACAGGGGACAGAAGACACGATGTAATAGGAGCGCACGCCTGCGGTATTAAGGCTCTTGGAGTATATTATGGCTTTGCAAAAGAGGGCGAGCTAGAAGAGGCTGGTGCCGAATATATTGTAAATGAAGTTAAAGGTATATTAGATTTGGAAGAATTAAAATAATTACTTAATAAACAGAAGCAGTTGTGATATAATTTGTTCAAACAGTGTAAAGCTGTGAGAAGAATAAAAAGCAATGCAGAAATTGGAGATTAGCATGAAAAACAAAAATAACAGCAAGGGTATGAGTAAAACTGTGTTTGTAACAGCAATTATTTGTGTTCTTATAGTAGGACTGGTATCGGGAATTGCTGCCGGATATTTTCTTAATCAGAATGAGAAAGAAGAAAAATCGTCTGAGCAGGTAAGTTCATACAGCAAAGATTTTGATGCCTTAAAGTATATAGAAATTGGCGATTATAAAAATATTACCGTAAATGTAGGTGTGTCAGAGGATGATATAAAATCAGAGATAGATTCAATGCTTGAGGACAATACAAAGTATGAGAAGAAGCAGGGAAAAGTCAAAGATGGTGACAAAGTTTATGCAAAATATGCAGGCTCCATTAAAGGAAAGAAAATAGATGTCACATGTGGCGAAGACTATATAGATGTAGGTTTAGGTGACTGGCTTGAGGACTTTGAGAAAGCATTGTTGGGCGCAAAGACAGGCAAAAAAGTGAAATTTACCTGTAAAGTGCCAAAAGGAACTTATGATGATGAGAGAGTGGACGGGCATAATGTTGATTTTGAGATTACGGTTGATTATATATGTGGAAAGAAAATTGTGCCAAAGTTTAACAACAAATTTGTAAATCAGATATCCTCCGGAAAATATAAAACAGTCAGTGAATATAAAAAATATATCAAAGAAAAACTGTTAAAAGAAAATAAAAATGACAGGGGAGATTATGCATGGTCTGATGTTATGGAGGTATGTAATGTAATCAAATACCCTTCGGATATGATGGCACTTGCGGAAAAAGAAAATCTTCAGGGATATTATGATATGGCTGAAATTTACGGTTACAGTATTGATGAGGTTTTGAAACAGTATGGATATAATAATCTTGAAGATTTTAAGAAATACGATTTAAAGGAGCTTGCAAAGGATACCGTAAAAGAAAACCTTGCGGCAATGGCAATCGCAAAACTTGAAAATATTAAGTACAGCGATGAGGATTATAAGAGCGTACTGGATGAGGAATACGAGTATAATTCTGAAAAATATGCGACTAAAAGCGATTATGAGAAGGAAAACAAAGAGGCAATTATAAACGAAACTACTTTAAATGTAGTGAAAAAATGGCTCGCGGATAATTTAAAGTATGATTATTCAAAAGTATAGAACTAAAAGATAAAAGTAAATAAAGACAGCATGTATAACGATTATATAAGAAATCGTTATACATGGTAAAAAGTTTCAAATTATTTCAAATGATATTTAAGTCGGGGTAAAATATGGTAAACGAAAAAGAAATGGTTTTGGATGGATTTAAATTTTCATCAAAAAAAGAATTTGAGCGTGCAATGAAGGAAAAGGAAACTATAGGATATATTGTAGCTAATACAAATATGTCTGATATGAAAGCGGTTTTGAAAGTTTATAATAAGGCTATAGATAAGAAGTCCTTTCAGACAGTCGTAGGTCTTGAATTTGTCAATAATATGAGAAAGAAACTTATTTCGTCAGGAACCGTTATGGAAAAAAATCTTGCGTATGTACCGGTGACATCAAAAAACGCCGTGGTACAGAAAGTACCTGCAATGAGTAAGGATGAGGCAGCACGAAATGCGGAGAGGTATAAGAAAGCATATGAAGAGGCCATAACCGGGAAAAAAATAAAAAATATGGCTATTGCATTTTTAATTGTATTGTTAGCTGCACTTGTCATAATAACAGTAAAATCAAAGTATTCGGTATTTACATATTTTACGGATTACAAATCTAATATGGAAAATGAATTGATAGACAAGTATGAAAAATGGGAACAGACGCTTGATGACAGGCAGAAGGCTCTTGAAAAGGAAGAGAAAGAACTAAAGGACAAACAAAAAGATGCTGAAAACAATAAATGATAATAAAAGTGGGGGTCGATTATGGAAAAATTAAAAATCTTGGTGGTTGATGATGAAGCGAGAATGCGAAAACTTGTAAAGGATTTTTTGATTAAGAGCAAGTTTGATGTGCTGGAGGCCGGAGACGGTGAGGAAGCAGTTGACCAATTTTATGAAAATAAAGATGTCGCTTTGATTATACTTGATGTCATGATGCCTAAAATGGATGGCTGGGAGGTAGTAAGAGAGATAAGAAAATACTCTCAGGTTCCTATTATTATGTTGACTGCAAAGAGTGATGAAAAAGACGAGCTGCTTGGATTTGAACTCGGCGTGGATGAATACATTTCAAAGCCATTTAGTCCAAAGATACTGGTGGCTAGAGTAGAAGCGATACTAAGGCGTACAAATCAGCTTGACGACGGAGATATTGAAGTCGGTGGAATATATATAAATCAGTCGGCACATGAGGTTAAGATTGATGGAGAGCCTATAGACCTTAGTTTTAAAGAATTTGAACTTCTTACATATTTTGTCACAAATCAGGGTGTTGCATTGTCAAGAGAGAGAATTTTAAATAATGTATGGAATTATGATTACTTTGGTGATGCAAGAACCATCGATACCCATGTAAAGAAACTTCGCAGCAAACTGGGGAAAAAAGGTGAATATATAAAGACAATATGGGGAATGGGATACAAATTTGAGGTTTGATAATATGAAAAATAACGAAAAAATGTTCGGGATAAAGTCGATTCGTACCAAACTTATATTAATAATGATAGGAATGCTTGGGTTTACGCTTGCGGCAATCTGGTTTATGAACAGGATATTTTTGCCTGCATATTATCAGCACAGCAAAGTGTCGATGCTGGAGGGATGCTATGATAATGCAAACTCTATCATAAACAGTGACAGTGATTATAAATCAGGTGAGAGTGCGACATTGTCTGATGATTCTACATTGGATCTCGAAATATTATCCGAAAATAATACATCAAATGTGTATGTTTTTAGATTGAATAATTTTTTTGGAAAAGTGTATTATCAATATGATTATCCGAGCGAAAATGTAATAACACAATTTCAGAAAGAAGATGTGATTGACAAGACTAAAGATTATGTCATAGGAATAGAAGATACACAAAGTTTTGCGGTCAAAGATAAAAAACGTCACCTTATGATGCTTACGGATAATTATAGTGTTTATAAGGTTTTGGATGAGAGAATAGGTTCATATTATATTGAACTGTTCGGAAAACTTGATTCAGGTGCGTTTATTTATGTGAGCACGAATTATCAAAGCATGACGGAAAATATAGGTATTTTCAATTCATTTTTGCTCTATGTCGGTATCGGAGTAATCGTGTTTGGTGTTGTGATAATGGTATTCATAGGAAACAATTTCACAAAACCGATAAGACAGCTTACGGGAATTGCTCAGAAAATGGCAGATTTTGATTTTGAGGTGCGTTATCCGGTAAAGAGTGATGATGAGATTGGCGCATTGGGAAGTAGTATAAATACATTGTCAGAAAATCTGGAAGAAAAAATATCAGAACTGAAAGCTGCAAATAATGAGTTAAAAAAGGATATCGAGAATAAAATTCAGATAGATGAGATGAGAAAAGAGTTTCTCTCGAATGTGTCACATGAACTAAAAACGCCTATTGCACTCATACAGGGATATGCTGAGGGGTTGCAGGATAATATTAATGATGATGTCGAGAGCAGGGAATTTTACTGTGAGGTAATAATAGACGAAGCAAACAAAATGAATAAGATGGTAAAGAAACTGCTTACTCTGAAT
This sequence comes from Clostridium sp. CAG:253, assembly GCA_000436755.1. Classification (GTDB taxonomy): domain Bacteria; phylum Bacillota; class Clostridia; order Lachnospirales; family Lachnospiraceae; genus Butyribacter. The sequence continues at coordinate 39,472 of FR887314.1, forward strand.
CAAATTGAATTTGGAAATAATCAGGTTTCTTTTGAACATTTTGATATTGTTCAGGTTTTGAAATCAGTTATAAATTCAGCACTGTTATTAGCCGGGCAAAAAGAGGCTGTGATAACGATGGAAGATTATGAGCCTTTGTATGTCTGGGCTGACGAATACATGATTGAGGAAGTTGTAACAAACTATATAAGCAACGCAATAAATCATGTTGACGGAGAGAAAAAAATAAACGTGAGTATGGTAAAACATGACGATGTTGTGAGAGTCAGCGTATTTAACACAGGAAAGTGTATACCTGAGGATGAACTCGATAAGATATGGATAAAATTCTATAAAGTTGATAAAGCAAGAACAAGAGAGTATGGCGGCAGCGGAATAGGATTATCAATAGTTAAGGCTATAATGGACTCAATGAATCAGAAATTCGGCGTTATAAATCATGATGACGGTGTTGAATTTTGGTTTGAACTTGATACCGAAAATTAGATAAATTAAATATTGCGGTTACTTTATTCATTGACGATATTGCAATATATGTGATATTATATAAAAAGACGAAAAATGGGTTAAATCAGCAAATATATACCTGTATTAAAAGTGTAGTAAAGCACGGAGGGTTAGTATGAGAAAAAGGATTTTCATTGTGGCAGCGGTCACAGTTATTGGTTTGACAGGATGTGCGAGTGTACCGACATTATCCGAAGACCAAAATAATGCTATGGCAGAATATATTGCGGACAATCTGCTTATGCATGACAAAAGCTATTCAAATTCGATAAAATTAAACAGTGAAACTGAGACTGCAACACCACAGCCGAGTGTACAGCCGACAGTGGTGCCAACACCAAAGGTATCAGATACGCCGGCTGAAATTCAGAATAGTAAAACACCATCTGATGCAGCACAGACAATAGAAGAGCCAAAGCAGACATATGTTTCGATGAGTGATGCGTTACAGGTGCCGGGATTTAGGGTTAAGTTTGACGGGTACAAATTTAATTCAAATATAAGTACGAAAGATTCCAATATTTCTTCTAAAGCGGGTAAAAAACTTTTTGTCGTAAAGCTGAAATTTAAGAATAATACAAGCTCAGCCAGGAAGCTTGATATGACCAAGAATCACAGCAAGTATGTGTTATCTGTAGATGGAAAACAGATGGATTCACCGCTTCTGACTATCGCGGATGAGGACATACATTTTATCAAGAAGAAAATATCGGCTAAAAAAAGCCTGAATGCAATTTTGGTATTTGAAATTCCGGCAAAGATCAAGTTGAACAATGTAGTGCTTGAAGTCACAAATAAAGATATGGTGGCTCAGCTTCAAATAAAATAATCATATACAAAGTTTGGAATGACCAGACATACAGTGGAGGTACGGATATGGAAACAGGAATCTTATTAGAGAGTGGAACAAATGAATTGGAAATATTGGAATTTCGTGTTGCAGACAATTATTATGGAATAAATGTAGCGAAAATAAGAGAAATTATTTCATTTCAGACACCTACTCCCATACCGAATGCAGATTCGCGTATAGAGGGAATATTTATGCCTAGAGATGAAATTATTTCTATTATAGATTTGGCAGAATGCTTACATCTTCCTAAACCGGAGACACCAGCTGGTGATATGTACATAGTGACAAATTTCAATAAATTAAATACTGCATTTCATGTAAATGGGGTATTGGGCATACATAGAGTATCATGGTCAGATATTGTAAAACCTGATTCTACAATAAACACAGCCGGAGAGGGAATGGCAACAGGAATTGTAAGGATTGATGGGAAACTCATAATTATACTTGATTTTGAAAAGATTGTTTCAGACATCAATCCTGAGACAGGACTTAAAATATCTGATGTTGAGCGAATGACTCACAGAACAAGAAATGAAACTCCAATTTTGATAGCGGAAGATTCAGCATTGCTCAGTAAGATGATTGTAAATTGTCTTGAGCAGGCAGGATATACGAACATTACAACAACTGCAAATGGACAGGAATGTTGGGAAAAACTTCAGGAGTATAATGCAAGCGGAGATTTAGATTCAAAAGTTGCATGTATTATAACCGATATTGAGATGCCTCAGATGGATGGACACCATCTCACAAAACTTGTCAAAGATGATCCTGATATGAATCATTTACCGGTAATTATATTCTCATCTCTTGTAAATGAGGAAATGAAGATTAAGGGAAAACAGCTCGGAGCAGATGCACAGCTTTCAAAGCCGGAAATCGGTCAGTTGGTTTCTGAAATTGATAAGCTTGTTGGAAATGTGCAGGCTGAATAGTTTAATGTGGACAAGGAGAAAAGTGGATTGAGAGAAGAAGACAATATTGAAAAGGATGGTTTACAAGAGGAAAATTCAGACAATGACGTTTATGATGGACTTGATGATTTTGTAGAGTATGATGATCTTGCAAGCCTTGAGGGATTGCCACAGTTAGATGAACTTGATGGTATGGATGATTTGTCTGCACTTCCGGAAGTTGCTGCATCTATAAAGATGGATGATTCAAAACTAAACGAGTCTGGAAATGACGACATGGAGATACCTCTTCCGGATATTGGAATAACAGAGGAAGACGGTGTTGCATCGGAACTTTCAGATGGAAAAGATATACAAACTACATTCCCGCAGTTAGAGCCGGAAGAAGATGGCAGCAAAGATATGTTATCTGCAGATGCTGAGAATGGTGCAGAGCCGGAAGAAGATACATCCAATGAAACTGCTATATCTGAGGAAGATGCAATGTCATTGCATGAAAGTGATGAAATATCTGAGGGAGAGAAAGAATCTGGAGAGGATATAATGTCAATACCCGAAGGAGGAGAAGAACCTGAAGAGGATGTGATGTCATTATCCGAAGACGGGGCAGATAGTGAAGATGCAGATTCGGCAGACATTGATGATATGCTTGGCGGGTTGTTGGATGATTTAGATACAAACGGTTCAATTGATGCGGCAGAAGGAGATATAACAGATACATCAAAAGAGACAGAGAGCAAACAGGCAGATGATATTGAAGATTTATTGGGAATGCTCAGTGATGATTCGAGTTCAGAGGATATTATGAGCCTTGATGATGCTTCTGCTGATGCGGTACCTGATATAAACGATATACCTGACATGCTGATTGGTGAGTCAGGGGAGGAAGATATAGCAAATATTCTTCCAACAGAAGATAGCGATGACAGCGAAGCAGAGAAGCCGGGATTTTTTAAGAAAGTATTTGGAAATGTAGTCACGGATGAGATTGCTGAGGCTGAAAGACAGGCTAAAGAAGAAGAGGAAGCAAAGCTTGAAGAAGCCGAAAAGCTAAAAGAGGAAAAGGCGGCTGAAAAGGCACAGAAAAAAGAGGAAAAAGCAAAGTTAAAGGCTGAGAAAGCCGAGGAAAAAGCAGCGAAGAAAGCTAAAAAAGCTGAGGAAAAGGCAGCAAAGAAAGCTGAAAAACTTGCTAAAAAAGAAGAAGAGGAAGCTGCGGCAGCTCAGGAGGTAGTCGGAAAACTCAACAAAGCAGGAGTTACTATTGTTGTTTTATTAGGAATGGTACTGCTTTTGGGAACAGTTATTTTGACAAACAGTTTTAGTGGCAGTCTTGATAAGAAAAAAGCCAAAAATTATTTTGATATGAGTAAGTATTCACAGGCATATGAATATGCTGTCGGAACGAATATGAAGAAAAAAGACCCTGAACAGTATCAGAAAATAGTAACTGTTATGAAAGTTCAGCATTCGATTGATGCATATCAGAATTATGAAAATGTTAAAAAGTATCCGGAGGCTTTGGATGCACTTCTTATGGGACTGAAAAAATATGATGCCAATAAGAAAACAGCATATGACCTCGAGATAGAAGACAAACTCGAAAGTGTATATCAGGAGATACTTGATATATTGTCAGAGGAATTTTATTTATCAAAATCACAGGCATACGACATACTTAGTTTAAGTGGCGGTGATTATACAAAAAAAGTTAATGAAATAGCAAATAAATAAGTAAATAGCAGAATCACCGATGGATGGACATCTATCGGTGATTTTTAGATATTGTCATATCGACAATATTTCTTGTATGTGGTAAACTTACAAAAAAGACAACAGAGGTGATATACAACAATGATAGCGATTATAGACTATGATGCAGGAAATCTTAAGAGTGTTGAGAAGGCTTTGCAGTATCTGGATGAGGAATGTATAGTGACCAGAGATAAAGAGGAACTGCTTAAAGCAGATAAAATTATTTTGCCGGGAGTCGGTGCTTTTGGTGATGCTATGGAAAAACTTCACAAGTTTGGACTTGTAGATGTTATACATAAGCTTGTTAAAGAAAATAAACCATTTTTAGGAATATGTCTTGGACTTCAGCTTATGTTTGAAAGCAGTGAAGAGGGACCGGGGGTAAAAGGACTTGGACTTCTTCCGGGAAAGATAGTAAAATTTCCGGAAAAAGAAGGTTTTAAAATTCCGCATATGGGATGGAATTCTATTGATGTAAAAGAAGGAAGCAGGCTTTTTAAGGGAGTTTCTAATAATTCATATGTATATTTTGTGCATTCATATTATCTTCAGGCAGAAAACGAAAATGATGTAGCAGCAACGACTGAATATATAACTCATGTCCATGCATCTGTTGAACATGACAATATATTTGCGTGTCAGTTTCATCCGGAAAAAAGCGGTGATGTCGGCTTGCGGATATTAAAGAATTTTTGTGAGTTATAGTGTGGAAATACTGTCGGTGAGGTATTTGTTCATTATATCCAGAGAATTGTGCAAATAGAATCAGAAAAAGAAAGGCTTGGTAGATACATGTTTACAAAGAGAATAATTCCATGTTTGGATGTGAATAACGGAAGAGTAGTAAAGGGTGTAAATTTTGTTGACCTGAAAGACGCAGGAGACCCTGTTACAGTTGGTGCTGCATATGGAAAAGCGGGTGCGGACGAATTAGTATTTCTTGACATAACCGCATCTTCCGATGCAAGGGCAACAAAAATAGATATGGTTAGAAGAGTTGCAGAAACAGTATTTATACCATTTACTGTCGGTGGCGGAATAAGAACAGTAGATGATTTTAAGGCTGTTTTGAGAGAGGGTGCAGATAAGGTCGCCGTAAATTCTGCTGCTATATTAAATCCGGAACTTATATCAGAAGCTGCAATGAAATTTGGAAGTCAGTGCGTTGTTGTTGCTATTGATGCTAAGAGAAGAGAAGACAAAAAAGGCTGGAATATTTACAAAAATGGTGGAAGAGTTGATATGGGAATAGATGCGGTAGAATGGGCTATGAAAGCATATGAACTCGGAGCCGGGGAGATTTTACTTACAAGTATGGATTGTGACGGAACAAAAGACGGGTATGATATAGAGCTGACAAGAACAGTTTCTGACAATGTAAATATACCTGTCATTGCATCGGGTGGTGCAGGTAAACTTGAGCATTTCAAAGATGCATTTACAGAGGGAAATGCAGATGCAGTTCTTGCCGCTTCTCTTTTTCATTATAAAGAACTGGAGATAAATGAAGTTAAGCAATATCTCAGAGATGAAGGAATAAGTGTGAGACTTTAGTGGAGGATTATTATGGGAATGATTGATAATGACTGGCTTCCGGCATTAAGACCGGAGTTTGCCAAACCGTATTATAAAGATTTATTTGATTTTGTTAAGGCAGAATACAGCAGAGTCGTTGTTTATCCGCCGGCTGATGAAATTTTTAACGCATTTCATTTTACACCGCTGTCAAAAGTTAAAGTTGTTGTACTCGGGCAGGATCCTTACCACAATGTAAATCAGGCACATGGACTTAGTTTTTCTGTGCCACCAAGTCAAAAAGAAATACCGCCTTCACTTCAGAATATTTATAAAGAACTTCATGATGATTTGGGATGTTATATACCAAATAACGGTTATCTTAAAAAGTGGGCTGATCAGGGAGTGCTTATGTTAAACACAGTTCTTACCGTGAGGGCGCATCAGGCAAATTCGCATCAGAATAAGGGATGGGAGCATTTTACGGATGCCGTGATAAATGCGGTAAATGAGCAGGACAGACCGATAGTATATTTGTTGTGGGGCAGACCTGCACAGAGCAAGATACCAATGTTAACCAACCCGAAACATCTTATATTGAAAGCACCACATCCGAGTCCGCTTTCAGCATACAGAGGATTTTTCGGATGCAGGCATTTCAGTCAGACAAATGATTTCCTTAAAAAGAACGGAATAGAACCTATAGACTGGCAGATAGAAAATATTGCCGGTACAAATATTTAAGAATTACTTACATTTCTTTCAAATATATTGTGTCAAAAATGTGTCTATGTTAAAATATCATAAGAGATTAGTACAATGTATCAAAGATTTGATTTACGTTGTATTAGCTTTATAAAAAGTCTTTATATAAGGTGGGATATGTTGATATATGCAATGGATGACACATTATCAACATACATTTGAAAGGAGTGTTTTTTTTGAAAAAAAAGAAAAAAATAATAGCCATGACTTTGGCGGCAGCTGTATCACTGGTTACCGTATTTGGCAGCGGAAATTATTCCAAAGCGGTGTCTGTAAAGAAAGCTGATAAGAAACAGGAAAGTTTAGTCGGCGATAAGACTGGATTTGGTGCAAAAAAGTCCGGTGCTGGCATTAAAAAGGCAAATATCAAAACATCTGACAATAAATCTGATGCATATATCAGTCCTGATGATAAGCAGGAGTTTTCTAAGTTATATGAATCTAAAATTCTTAGTAAGGATAATGAAAACATTATCTTATCTCAGCATGAAAGCACATCAGCACTTATGGTGAGTGGAAATACAGAAGAAATTGAGAAAACCAATTTCACTATCAGCAAAGAAATTGATTTTAATGAAAAGAGCAGATATATTGTTTTTTCGGGAATTGCTGAGAGAAAGAGAGACATAAGTATTTCTTTTTATCTGGATGGTTCAAATGAAAGTTTTGCAAAGATAAAGCTGCCAAGTCAGAAAAGAAAGAATGTTTGGAAATTAGGCGATAATGAGTGCGTAAAACTTAGTCTTGATAAAATCAGCGGAAAACATAAGGTTTCATTTAAAATAACTGACAATAATGGTAAAGATTATGCAGGAACAAATTTAAAACTCCTGTTAGAGTATATGTTTTTCCTTGAAGAAGATATACCTACGGTAAATGTTGATATTGACGAGTCGATAACTCCTATAGCATCTATGAATGGAGATGTGGATCACCAGACAGAGTGTTATGGAAATATAACGCTCAATATACCGGAAGGTTATAAATCAGAGTATACAGATAAAGAACTCAAAACAGCAACATACGAGCTTGAATACATAAGAGGAAGAGGAAATTCCACATGGGGTCCAAGTAAAAGACCGTACAAGTTTAAATTGGATAAAAAAGCAGACCTTTTGGGAATGGGTGCCAATAAACACTGGATACTTTTGGCAAACTATTATGATGTGTCAATGCTTAGAAACAAGTTTACATACTGGCTTGGTGATGCTATCGGTCTTGAATATACACCAAAATGTGAATTTGTAAATGTTGTTATGAATAACAAGTACCTTGGAAGTTATTATCTGTGTGAACAGGTAAGGGTAGGAAAGAGCAGAGTAAATATTGACGATCTTGCTGAGAACGATGAAACAAAAGCAATCACGAGTGGTTCAGCCATAACAGGAGGATATCTTTTGGCATGTGATCAGGAGAGTGACAGATTAAATATAAATACCGAGAAGGGAATGACATTTGCAATTGAAAGTCCTGACTTTGAGGATTACACAAATGTTGAACAGTATAATTACATATCAAATTATGTGCAACAGACGGAAAACGCTATATTCGGAAAGAATTTTAAAGACAGTGATGGCATTTCGTATGATGAGTATCTTGATGTTGACTCAGCAATAGATTATTACTGGGTGCAGGAATTTTCATTAAATGGAGATGCTTTTGGTTCAGGCAGCACATATCTTTATAAAAAGAGAAACGGCAAGCTTTATTGGGGACCTTTGTGGGATTTTGATTATGTTGCGTGGGGTGCTACTGAATTTAGTGGAGAAAATCAGGTTGAGGGATTGAATTTAGCAAGAAATCCATGGTTTATAAAATTGTTTTCAAATGAAAAATTTAGAAATAAATTTGCGGCAAGATGGCCATATATTAAAGAAAAACTTCTTGAAGGCATAAAAGATGGCGGGATTATAGATACATATTCAAAAAAACAGTATGCTTCACAAAAAGCAAATTATAATGTAAATGAAAAGTATTCTCGTTATAATGGTGATGATTTTATGCTAAATGAGGAGGCTTTGGCAGGAGTGAAAGATATACCTGATTTGCCATTGCCTTCGGGGAATGAAGTGACATATGACAGTGAGGAAACCAGATTTAAAAAGTGGATTCGTGAAAGAATTGACTGGATTGACAAGAATATATCATCAATAGATAAGTTCGCATCCGGTACAAAAGTCACATTTAAAGTTGGCAAAAAAGTATATTATACTGCCGATTTTGTGTCGGGAACAGAAAATATAATGCCTAAAGATCCGACTAAGAAGGGATACTATTTTGAAGGATGGTATTACAGGCAAAAGATTGACGGGAAGTCATATGAGACTAAATTTACAGCAGACACGACATTGACGGAGAAAAAAGCTACAGTATATGCGAAGTGGAAGAAAAAAACTAAAGTTAATAAACCTAAAAGCTTAGTTTTCAGAAACAATGAAATATATATGACACCTTATGATGATTATGTACTTAAATACAGTATACAGCCGTTAGGAGCAGTTATGCCTGAAATTAAGTGGTCAGTATCGGATAAGGATATGGTTTCAGTAAACAATGGTGTTGTTTCTGCTACTCAGAAACTTGGAGTTTGTACTGTTACAGCAAAGATAAAGGGATTAAAAGCAGTGAAGTGTAAGATTCATGTTATTTCATGGGACGATATTGTTATGATAAAGGATTTTAAGCTGGGCAAAACAAAAATGACTTTGAAAAAGGGTAAATCACAGAAACTAAATATTACGGTATTGCCTGAAAAAGTGTACAATCCGAATTTGAATTTTGTATCTTCAAATAAAAAAGTGGCAGAGATTGATGATGCAGGGATAATTCATGCAAAGAAAAAGGGAACGGCATTGATTGTTGTATATTGTTATCAGGAGAATATAATCAAATTCTGTAAGGTAACAGTTAAATAAAATATATGATACAAGGGTCAAAATGCCTTTTGACTCCAATATTAAATACATAAATTATAATGGGAGACTTTGGTAACTGCGGTTTTAAAACGTATGCACCAAAGTCTTCTGTTTTGTTATCATATCAGTGAATATGCGGTCATAAAAGTTATAGGTATTCTGATGTTGCGGCTTAAGACTTGTATTATAACAATTTATTTGGTAAAATACTGATAATTGTGATGATTAAGGGGGTTCCATAGTGATAAGTGAGACAGAGAATGTCGAGATAAAAAAAGTGAATATGGAAGGTGTTCCGGAACAGCTTGTCTTTGGACTGGATATAGGTACAAGAAGTATTGTTGGAACAGTTGGATATCGTGACACAAAGGGATTTACTGTAGTTGCACAGACCTCGAAAGAACACGAAACAAGAGCAATGATGGATGGACAGATTCATGACATAAACATGGTTGCGGCCACCATAAGCGAAATTCGTGAAAGGCTTGAGCAGATGACCGGGCGTACATATAAAGATGTATGTATTGCGGCAGCGGGACGTGTGCTTATGACTGTAGAGGCAGAAGCAGAAATTGATTTTAAGTCTGAGACAGTTGTTACAACGGAAAATATATACACACTTGATATGCTTGGTGTTGAAAATGCATATGAAAAACTTAGAGAAGAGAAAAAAAGTGATGATATAAAATTTTATTGTGTAGGATATTCTGTTAAACATTATTATCAGAATGGATATGTTATAACGAACCTTGAAGGACATAAATGTAATAAGATTTCATGTGAGCTGATTGCCACTTTCCTGCCTGATGAGGTTGTAGACGGACTTTATGCGGCTGTTGAGAGAGCAGGATTATATGTGGCTAATCTTACTTTGGAGCCTATTGCGGCGATAAATGTTGCGATACCGGAAAGATTCAGATTGCTGAATATAGCACTTGTAGATGTAGGGGCAGGAACATCGGATATTTCCATTACAAAGGATGGCAGTATTGTTGCATACGGAATGATACCGAGTGCAGGAGATGAAATCACGGAATGTCTTGCAAAACACTATCTGACAGATTTTAATGAAGCGGATGCATTGAAATGTAAAAGCACAGAGATGGACGAAGTTGAATTTAGTGACATAATGGGACTTACGTATAAAGTTTCTTCCGAGGAAATAGCCGAGGTTGTAAAAGACACAGTTTATTCTATTACCAAGAGTGTTGCCGATAAGATTATAGAACTCAATGGCGGAAAATCTGTAAGTGCTGTTTTTGTAGTCGGAGGCGGAGGCAAAATAAAAGGATTTGTTGAAAGTCTTGCTGAATTTCTGGAACTGCCAAAAGAGAGAGTGGCACTCAGAGGTTCAGAAGTTATGGGTAACATTACGTTTATGCAGGATGATATAAAAGTGGATTCACTTCTTGTTACGCCGGTAGGAATTTGCCTGAATTTCTATGAACAGCGAAACAATTTTATTTTCGTCAACATAAATGACGAGAGAATTAAGCTGTATGACAATGGTAAGCTCACTGTTATAGATGCAGCACTTAATATAGGATTTCCGAATGAAGATTTGTTCCCTAAGAGAGGAAAAAGCATTATTTATACGGTAAATGGTGAAAAGAGAATGCTCAGGGGAAAACAGGGTGAATCAAGTTCAATAAAAATGAATGGTGTTGAAGTGGGCATGAACACACCTGTTACGCAGAATGCCAAGATAGATATAGAACCTTCTACGGCAGGTGAAGATGCTGTACTCGAAATAGAAGATATTCCGGAGTACAAAGCAACTATAAAGTTTGTGTTTAACAAAAAAGAAATACTCTGTCCAAGATTTGTCATAGTAAACGGTGAGTTTGTATCCGGTTTTTATGATATAAAGGATGGGGATGAGATAGAGTTTCAGGATTACTATACATTGAAACAGGTTCTTGAATTCATGGATATAATATACTGTGGAAAAGTATATGTAAATAATGTGCCTGCCGATATGGAAACGAAAGTTTACGACAATTTTTCGATATTATGTGAAATAAAAAAAGAAGAGCCGAATTATGCCGAACTTTTTGAAAAGTACGGAGAACCTGAGTTTCCGGAAGAGACTATATATTCAATAGAGGAGTTAGAGAAACATTCTAACGAAAACCAAAGTGAAGAATACTCTGCCGAAAGTAAAAGTGAAGAAGAACAGAAAAAAGAAATCTCCGTGGAAAATGCTGTTGATTCTTACGATAATTTAGCATATGAAAGAGAGTTGGCAGGAAACAGTGAAAAAGAGAATGTTACTAAGGATGACAATAATAAACCGGAAACACACAGCACCGGTGGTGAGACAGCCGGGGAGCAGTCTAAGAATGCAGAAGAAAATGCAGAAGTTCATGATATCACTATTACGGTAAATGGTGACACGGTTGTTATGAAAGGAAAGAAAAAATATATTCTTGTAGATGTACTTGATTTTTATCCTGTAGATACATCAGTGGCTCACGGTGACCATTTGGAGACATCAGTAAATGGTGTGCCAGGTGACTTTATGCTGCCTGTAAATGATGGTGACAATGTTGTGATACAGTGGGTAGATTGAAAACAGGATATAGAAAAGAAGCGAGGTAAATATGAGAATATGCAGTATTGCCAGCGGAAGCAGTGGAAACTGTACGTATGTTGGCAGCGGTGATACAAACATTTTGATAGATGCGGGAGTAAGCAGGAAGAGGATAGTAGAGGGACTTAAAAAGATTGGTGTTGCACCTGAGCAGTTAAATGGTATATTTGTAACACATGAACACAGCGATCATATTCAGGGGATAAACATGATGGTAAAAATGTTTGATACACCTGTTTATGCGACAGGTGGGACACTTGATTCCATAAGGCTTAAAGACAAAAAGGGTGTTATTTCAATGAATCATCTTTTTGAAGTCCATGCAGATGAACCGGTATCAATGGGAGAAATAACAGTTATGCCATTTTCTACTTCCCATGATGCAGCAGACCCGGTTGGATATACACTTACAGCTGAGGGACATAAGGCAAGTATAGCAACTGATCTGGGAAAATATGATGAATATATCATTTCACATTTGAAAAATACGGAAGTATTATTTATTGAAGCTAATCATGATATCAGTATGCTTGAAGCGGGAAGTTATCCATATTCACTTAAGAGAAGAATATTAAGTGAATATGGGCATTTATCTAATGAAGATTCAGGAAGCCTTTTATGTAAAGTTATAAATAAAAAATTGAAATATGCATTTCTTGCACATTTATCAAAAGAAAACAATTATCCGCAGCTTGCATTTGAAGCAGTAAAATGTCAGCTGTGGGAAGAGATAGGGTTAAAAGAACTTAATTTTGACCTGTCTGTGGCAAAGAGAGATGAGCCTTCCAAAATGGTTGTGCTTTAGGATAAGAAAGGAAAAGATAAAATGAAAAAAACAGTTATAACAGTAGTAGGTAAGGATAGTGTGGGTATTATTGCAAAAGTTTGTACATATCTCGCAGAGAACAATGTAAATATTCTTGATATTTCACAGACAATAGTAGGTGGATTTTTCAACATGATGATGATTGTTGATGTGGCAGAATGCAAAACAGACTTTGCAGGATTTAACAGCGCACTTGAAAAGATTGGTGAGGACATGGGTTGTACGATAAAGGCGCAGCGTGAAGATATATTTGATAAAATGCACAGAATTTAATGAGGGGGAAATAAAGTTAGTATGATAAATATAGCAGAAGTAAAAGAAACTAACGATATGATTGAGAAGGAAAACCTTGATGTAAGAACTATTACACTTGGAATCAGCCTTTTAAATTGTATAGATGATAATCTTGAAAAATTAAATGAAAAAATATACAACCGTATCACAACTGTAGCAAAAAATCTTGTTTCTACAGGAAAAGAAATAGAACTTGAATACGGTATTCCTATTGTAAACAAGAGAATTTCGGTTACACCTATTGCTCTTATCGGGGGATCTGCATGTAAGACACCTGAGGATTATGTAACGATAGCAAAGACGCTTGATAAGGCTGCAAAGGAAGTGGGAGTAAATTTTATCGGAGGTTACTCGGCACTTGTTTCTAAAGGAATGACAAAGAGCGATGAACTTCTTATACGCTCTATCCCAGAGGCACTCAAAGCGACAGATTTTGTATGCAGTTCGGTAAATGTTGGTTCAACAAAAACAGGACTTAATATGGATGCCGTAAGACTTATGGGAGACATTGTCCGTGAGACTGCTGATATTACAGTTGATTGTGACTGCAATGGCTGTGCAAAGCTTGTTGTATTTTGCAATGCACCTGATGATAATCCGTTTATGGCGGGAGCATTCCACGGTGTTACGGAAGCTGACGAGATAATAAATGTCGGAGTCAGCGGACCGGGAGTTATGAGAAAAGCACTTGAGTCAGCACATGGACTTGATTTTGGAGCTCTCTGTGAAAAAATTAAAAAGACTGCATTTAAGATTACAAGAGTGGGTCAGCTTGTTGCACTTGAGGCATCAAAAAGACTTGAAATTCCATTTGGAATTATAGACCTTTCACTTGCACCTACACCTGCAATAGGAGACAGTATTGCAGACATCTTTGAGGAGATGGGACTTGAGAGAGCAGGAGCACCGGGAACTACCGCAGCACTTGCAATGCTTAACGATCAGGTTAAAAAAGGCGGTGTAATGGCATCTTCATATGTCGGAGGCCTTAGCGGAGCATTTATTCCGGTTAGTGAGGATCAGGGAATGATAAATGCTGTTCAGGACGGAGCACTCACACTTGAAAAGCTTGAAGCAATGACATGTGTCTGCTCAGTTGGACTTGACATGGTTGCTATACCGGGAGATACAAAGCCTGAGACAATAGCCGGTATCATAGCCGACGAGATGGCAATCGGAATGATAAACCAAAAGACGACAGCAGCGAGACTTATACCTGTTCCGGGAAAGAAAGTCGGAGAGATGGTTGAATTTGGAGGACTGTTAGGATATGCCCCTATAATGCCAGTAAATCAGTTTGACTGCAGCGAGTTTGTGAACAGGGGAGGAAGAATTCCGGCACCAATCCATAGCTTTAAGAATTAAGAAAATTAAGAATAAACATAAAATTACATTATTATACCTTGAAATTGTAAGGGTTTTGTTAATTTTTACAATTTTAGGGTATATTTTTTTGATATAATTGTTAACATATATATTGACGTACATATGTATATTGTGAGATAATTAAAATCGTATTGTGAATAAAATTCATTTTGAATAATATTCTTGGTACGGGCGTAAAAATATTAAATTACTTATGCGATAAAGTCGCAGGAATGAGGTTAGAAACATGTCATTAGAATTATCAAAAAAAGCAGCAGCAGTTAAACCTTCGTCAACTCTTGCAATTACAGCGAAAGCAAAAGAACTTAAAGCACAGGGAAAAGATGTAGTTGGATTTGGAGCAGGCGAACCTGATTTCAACACACCTGAAAACATTTGTGAAGCAGCCATAAAGGCTATTAAAGACGGTTTTACCAAGTACACACCGGCTTCAGGAACAAATGAATTAAAAGAGGCTATATCTAAAAAATTTAAGGAATTTAACGGACTTGATTATGATACAGACCAAATCGTTATAAGCAATGGTGGAAAACATTCACTTACAAATATATTTACTGCACTTTTAAATCCGGGAGATGAGGTTATTATACCTGCACCATTCTGGCTCAGCTATCCTGAGATAGTAAAACTTGCAGGAGGTGTACCTGTAATCGTTACAACAACAAAAGAGCAGAACTTTAAACTTACAGCAGAAGATCTTGCAAATGCAGTCACAGACAAGACAAAGGCACTTGTATTAAATACACCAAACAATCCTACAGGAATGCTTTACACAGAGGAAGAACTTCGTGCAATTGCAAAAGTTGCAGTAGAAAAAGATTTTTATGTTGTAGCAGATGAAATGTATGAGATGCTTGTTTACGGTGAGCAGAAACACATAAGTATTGCATCACTTGGAAAAGATATATATGACAGAACAATCACATGCAGCGGACTTGCAAAGAGCTATGCGATGACAGGATGGAGAATCGGTTATACAGGTTCATCAAAAGAAATCGCAAAGATGATGGGAAGTGTACAGAGCCACCAGACATCAAATCCAAACTCAATCGCACAGAAAGCAGCAGTAGAAGCACTTACAGGACCACAGGATTCTGTAGAAAAAATGCATGCTGAATTTGACAAGCGCCGCAAATATATGTACAAGAGAGTATGCGAAATGCCTCTTCTTGATACACTTGAGCCAATGGGAGCATTTTATGTGTTCGTAGATGCAAGCGCAGTATTAGGCAAGTCATACAAGGGAACAAAGATTGACAGCGTTCCACAGATGGCGGATATACTTATCAACGAGTACAATACAGCTATCGTACCATGTGCAGACTTCGGTTTTGCAGACTGTTTCCGTCTTTCATATGCTATATCAATTGAGCAGATTGAAAAGGGACTTGACAGAATTGAGAGTTTCATAAAGGAACTTGCGTAGATTAGGTTAAAAAGTAATAAGATATAATAAAAAGTTTATAATCATATTAAAAATAGCCGCAGAAAACATGATAAAATCGTGATATTCTGTGGCTGTTATTTTTATGTTATAGGAAACTTCTCGTTTCCTATAACATAAAAAACACTCCGTGAGGATGCGCATTTCGCGGAAAAGAAATAAATGCTACGCATTCCGCTCAAGCGCGAAAGAGTCGCAAGCGACTCTTTGTACTGTTATAGCAAAATAAATAGGAGGTAAAGGCTTCAAACACGGACGAGAATTCAAAAGCTGTAATTGCATGGCTGAAAATTGGATGATATAATTAGTATTATTGTAAGCTAAATCATGAGTAGAAATGAGGATTTTTATGAATAAAATAAATTCCGTATCAAAGGATGAATCAACTAATTATTCATTAATGAATAAAAATGAAATTGTTGCGACATTTACTTTAGAAATAAAATCAGGACTTGTAAGGATAACAAATGTACATGCATTAAGACTGCCTTTTTGGATAAAAGATGTAGGAAATTTTATCACGCATAGAGCAGCACCGAGAGGAAGGGAGCATATAAAAGAACTTCTTGTGAGGAGCGGATGCGATAATATAAAAGGATTTTTGGACGTGACACATGCTTTGGCACTTACAGACACATTTTGGGTAAAGCAGGCAGACAGTAATTTGAGCTGGGAAAAGGTTTCTTTGTTTTGCAATCCGTTTAATGAAGTTGTGGCTCATACGGCATTTGATGGAGGGATGTACGGAGATAATTTATCGACGCCATCTCCTGAGTATAGTACAGATGGAACTTTTGCAAAATGTTGGATTCGTGAAAATGATCAGATAAAATTGTTAAAAAGAGGGAGCTCAGGAGCACGCAATACAGGGTTGGAGCCATACTCTGAATTTTATTCAAGTCAGGTGGCAGATGCTTTTTCAGCAGAACATGTAATATATGATATAAGAAATTATAATAATCGTTTATGTTCAGTTTGCAATTGTTTTACAAATGAACAATATGGTTTTGTGCCATTTAGCTTGATAAGTTCAAAATCTTTACCGGCAGATATAATTGATGAGTATTCTAAAAGAGTTGGGGATAAACAATTAGCAGATATGTTTATTTTTGATGCTCTTATTTTGAATGAAGACAGACATAAAGGAAATTTTGGATTTATATTTGATACGGATACTTATGAGATAGTAAGTGCTGCTCCTCTATTTGATCATAATGTATCGTTATTATATTATGCCGAAAAAGAAGATTTTAACGAAAAATATATTAAAAGCAGAATTCCAAAACTGTATGATTCTTTTAGCGACCTTGCAAAAGCAGTATTATATCCGGATGCAAGAAGAAAACTGATAAATATGAAAAATTTTGAGTTTGAAGATAAGAGTAAGTTTGCTCTGCCGGAATGGAGAGTAAAAGAGCTTGAAAGAATTATACGAAATCAAATAAAACTGATTTTGGATTGACGATAAAGGCACACAGTTCACAGCAAATAAAAAATATGGTATAATTAAAAAAAAGCGATTTCAACAATAAAATGGAGGAAACTATAAATGGGTAAGATTTTTAAATTCAATCAGGATGTTGATACTGACCAGATAATAGCATCGCAGTATCTTCTTTTTCCGACAATTGATGAGATGAAAACACATACATTTGAGTCACTTGATCCTGACTTTGCAGCAAATGTAAAACAGGGGGATTACGTGGTGGCTTCTGAGAATTTCGGATGCGGTTCTTCGAGAGAGCAGGCACCAAGCGTATTAAAAGCACTTGGAGTTAAGGCAGTCATCGCAAAATCGTTTGCGAGAATATTTTATAGAAATTCAATCAACATCGGACTTCCGGTTATTGTCTGTAAGGATTTGCATGACAATGTAAATGCGGGTGATGAGATGGAACTTAATCTTCAGGAAGGCATTGTGCGTGTAGGTGACAAAGAATACCAGTGTACAAAACTTCCGGCATATATGCAGGGAATACTTGACCAGGGTGGTCTTATTGCATCATTAAATAAGGAGGATTAGTTTCATGGGAATGACAATTGCAGAAAAGATTATTGCGGCAGCCGCAGGTGTAAATGAGGTTAAGCCGGGAGATATACATACAGTAGAACTTGACAGACTTATGAGTAACGACGGAACAACACATCTTACAATAGATATGTACAATAAACTTAAAAATCCGCATATCGCAGATGTAGACAAGCTTGTCTGGATAGTAGATCACAATGTTCCGTGTGACAGTGTAAAAACAGCAGCGTCTCATAAGAAAATGAGGGATTTTGCCAAAGAGCATGGAATTAAATTTTATGAGGGAGCGGGTGTATGTCATCAGGTCATGATGGAAAATCATGTTACATCAGGTGAACTTATCTTTGGAGCTGACAGCCACACATGCGCTTACGGAGCAGTAGGTGCGTTTGGTACAGGTGTTGGATGCACAGATTATCTATATGCCATGGTTACAGGTAAGTCATGGCTTCTTGTTCCTGAGACACTCAGATTTAATCTTAAAGGAAAACTTAGGGATGGTGTTTATGCAAGAGACCTTATACTTACTATTATAGGAAAGATTGGTGCTAACGGTGCCAATTATATGGCTATGGAGTTTGGCGGAGAAGGTCTTAAAACTTTGAATATGAGTGACAGAATATCAATCTGTAATCTCTGCGTTGAGGCTGGTGCTAAAACTGCTCTTATGGAAGTTGACGATATAACAATAGAATATCTTAAAGAGCATGGAAGAAAACCAAAACACAGTTTTTCGAGTGATGCAGATGCAAAATTTGCAAAGGTTTACGACATTAATCTTGATGAGATTGAACCAATTGTTGCAAAACCTCATTTTGTAGACAGCGTGGTGCCTGCAAAGGAATGTCTTGGAACTCATATTGATGAGGCATTTTTAGGCTCATGTAATAATGGTCGAATAGAAGATTTGCGTGCGGGTGCAGAGATTATCAAAGGAAAGAAAGTTGCTCCGCTTGTACGTTTTCTTGTAGTACCTGCAAGTGCGGCTGTTTATGAGCAGGCGCTTAAAGAAGGTATTATTGATACATTTATGGAAGCAGGGGCAATTGTTATGAATCCAAACTGCAGTGTATGCTGGGGAAGCTGTCAGGGCGTTATCGGCGAAAATGAGGTTCTTATAAGTACGGGAACAAGAAATTTCAAAGGACGTGCAGGACATAAGGATTCATTTATCTATCTTGCATCAGCGGCAACAGTTACAGCATCAGCCATAAAAGGAGAGATAACAACATCGGATTTGTTGTAAACAAGAAGCGGGCATGGAGTATGTCTGCATTGAAATAAGGACGAAAAGAGGGAAGACAAATGGCACAGTTTAGTGGAAAAGTATGGGTGCTTGGTGATGATATAGATACAGATATTATTATTCCGACAGAGTACCTTGCATTAGAAACAGTTAATGATATGGCACCATATGCATTTTCGCCACTCAGACCTGAACTTGCAGGTCAGATTAAGGAGGGTGATATTATCGTTGCAGGAAAGAATTTTGGCTGTGGTTCATCAAGAGAACAGGCACCTGAGATAATAAAAGCACTTGGTATCAAATGTGTAATCGCAAAATCGTTTGCGAGAATATTCTTTAGAAATTCAATAAATAACGGACTTTTGCTTATTGAAAATGATAAACTTCATGATGATGTAAAAGAGGGTGATAGTGTCACGGTTACAGTTAATGAAGATATAGATTATAATGGAAATAAATACCCTATAGCATCACTTCCTGATAATCTTGTTAAGATAATTGATGCAGGCGGACTTGTAAAGGCAATGCGCAAATTGAATGGATTGGATTAGGAGGAAAGTTATGGGTTCAACAATTATTGAAAAAATCATTAGAAATAATGTAGGCAAAGAAGTTAAGCCGGGAGAGATAGTTACCGTAAATGTTGACAGAGTTATGATACATGATATATTTATTCCGTTTGTTGCCTCAAAGTTTGAGGAGATGGGATTTACAAAGATATGGGATGCCGACAAGGCTGTTCTTATATATGACCATCTTGTTCCGGCAAGTCAGGTTGATGATACAAGACATTTTAGAATCGGAAATGAATTTGTTGAAAAATATGGCATGAAAAATATTCACCGTTCGGATGGAATTTGTCATCAGCTTATGACAGAAGCAGGATATGTCAAACCGGGAAACATAGTTTTTGGAACAGACAGCCATACTACTACATATGGATGTGTTGGTGCATTTTCATCTGGAATCGGTTATACCGAAATGGCAAGCATTCTCGGAACCGGAACTCTTTGGATTCGTGTGCCTGAGACAATCAAAGTAAACATTAACGGAAAACTTCCTGAAAATGTCATGGCAAAAGATATTATCCTGAAGCTTATCGGAGACCTTGGTGCTGATGGTGCGACATATAAGGCGCTTGAATTTGCCGGAGATACGGTTGAGAATATGTCTGTTGCATCCAGAATGTCAATGTCAAATATGGCAATTGAAGCGGGTGCAAAATGTGCGTTATTCACACCTGATGAGAAAACGGCAGAGTACTGTGAGATAGAGCTTACAGACGAGCAGAAAGATTTGGTTGGAGACAGCGATGCGGTTTATTCAAGAGTTATAAATTATAATGCGGAAGATTTAGTACCTGTTATGGCATGTCCTTCAAATGTTGATAATGTAAAACCTATATCAGAAATTGAGGGAAAGGAGATTGACCAGGTATTTATCGGTTCATGTACAAACGGACGACTTGAAGATCTGATGGCAGCAGCAGAAGTTTTAAAGGGCAGACATATAGCTCCTTTCGTAAAACTTATTGTCACACCTGCCAGCCGCAAGATTTACAGACAGGCAGTAGAAAACGGAACTATGGAAATTCTTTCAAAAGCAGGTGCAATAATAACACATCCAAGTTGTGGTCTTTGCTGTGGACGAACAGGCGGAATTTTGACAGACGGAGAGACTGTTGTTGCAACTAACAACCGTAACTTCCTCGGACGTATGGGAACATCAAAGGTAGGCATCTATCTTGCATCACCAAAATCTGCCGCAGCATGTGCCATAGCCGGGAAAATAGTAGTACCACAATAATTGATATAAACTATCAATAACAAAGTATACATATGTTATAAAAATGTGGTAGCATATGTAATGCATACAGTAGATTTATATGAAAAGGATGGTATAGATTATGGTTAAAAAAATTGAAAATAATGATATGAGCGAAGTTTTATCAAGCAAATGTGCTTTAGTTGATTTTTCAGCAGCATGGTGCGGACCTTGTAATATGATAGGTCCTATAGTAGAGCAGTTATCAGAAGAAAAGTCTGATGTAGAATTTTTCAATGCAGATGTTGATAAAAATCCTGATCTTGCAATGAAGTACAGAATACAGAGTATACCGGCACTTGTTTTATTTAAAGACGGTAAGGAAGCTGACAGAAGCATTGGGGTTATTCCAAAGGACAAGATAGAAGAATTTATATCGTAAATTAAGGAATTGTTTTTGAACTTGACATACAATACTAAAATCAATAAAAGCCGGAATACAAATAATATTTTATATGTATTCCGGCTTTTTTGTGTAATATATTTAGTTCAAAATTTACAAATTAACCCATTACAACAGTGACATCATAGTGTGTCTGACCCTTTTCGTAAGGTACAACAGTTGTACCTGCAAGTTCTTTTCCGTTTACGATAAGTTTAGCAACACCCTTTTCAACCTTTGAAGGATTTTCAACTTTGATATTGTAGATTCCTTCACGATATTTACGTGTCATTGTGAATTCAGTTCCCATCTCAGAAGGGATACATGGGTCGATGCTAAGACCGTTTAATGTAGGCACTACTCCAAGGATATACTGTGATACGTTTACAAATGTCCATGCAGCAGTTCCGGTAAGCCAGCTGTTTTTAGCCTGTCCGAAGAAGTGAGCATCTTTTCCGGCTATCATCTGAGAGTATACATATGGCTCTGTGCAGTGGATTTCACTTATATCTTCAATGTAAGCAGGGCAAGTCTTTTTATAGATTTCAAAAGCTCTGTTTCCACGGCCGATAACTGTTTCAGCACATGAAACCCAAGGGTTGTTGTGGCAGAAGATACCGGCATTTTCTTTGTATCCAGGTGGATAAGAAGAGATTTCACCGAGTTCAACATGATATTTTGTGTAGGCAGGCTGAAGTAAAACAATACCGTATTTAGTATCAAGTTTTTCTTTTACGGAGTCGAGAGCTTTTTTAGCTTCGCCAGTCTCAACACCGATACCTGCAAGCACACAGAATCCCTGTGGCTCGATATAAATCTGTCCTTCTTCACATTCTTTAGAACCAATCTTTTTACCGTATGCATCATATGCACGGACAAACCAGTCGCCGTCCCAGCCGCCGTCGAGTACGGCATCGTTCATTGCTGCAACTTCTTTCATGGCACGGTCAGCTTCTGCCTGGTCACCTGTGTAAGCACAAAGATCTGCATATTCCTTACCGTATTTAACAAACATTCCACCGATAAATACAGATTCTGCAACAGGTCCTTCGCTAGGTCCGAATGTCTGGAAAGATTCACCCGGGTGCTCAGAGAAGCAGTTGAGGTTTAGACAATCGTTCCAGTCAGCACGTCCGATAAGAGGAAGATTGTGTGGACCCTTGTGGTTTACAATGTAGTCAAATGAGCGTTTAAGATGTTCCATAAGTGTAACAGCTTTGCTCTCGTCATTATCGAAAGGAACCATCTCTTCAAGAATAGAAGTATCGCCTGTTTCACGGATATAAGCGGATGTTCCTGCGATAAGCCATAAAGGATCGTCATTGAAGCCGCTTCCTATATCGGAATTACCTTTCTTTGTGAGCGGCTGATACTGGTGGTAAGCACTTCCGTCCTCAAACTGAGTAGATGCAATATCGATAATTCTCTCTCTTGCACGCTCAGGAATAAGATGAACGAAACCTAAAAGATCCTGACATGAATCTCTGAATCCCATTCCACGACCGATTCCTGACTCATAATAAGAAGCAGAACGTGACATGTTAAATGTAACCATACACTGATACTGATTCCAGATATTTACCATACGGTCAAGTTTTTCTTCACTTGATTTGACAGTGAACTTAGAAAGGAGATTTTCCCAATCAAGTTTAAGTTCGTCAAGAGCTGCATACACCTGTTCGTCAGTCTGATATTTTGCAAGAAGCTCATCTGCAGGCTTTTTATTTATTACATTTGGTGCAACGAATTTTTCGTCTACAGGATTTTCGCAATATCCGAGAACAAAGATAAAGCTCTTTGTCTCATCAGGCTCAAGTGTAATGTTTATCTGGTGAGAACCGATAGGGCTCCATCCGCTTGCTATAGAGTTATGTGCTTTTCCTTCTTCTACTACGGCTGGATTAGCTACACCGCGGTAAGCACCTAAAAATTCATCACGGCTTGTATCAAAACCATCTACATCCGCATTTACAGAATATACGGCAAAATGGTTTCTGCGCTCACGGTACTCTGTTTTATGATAGATTGTAGAACCTACAACTTCGACTTCACCTATATTTAAATTACGCTGGAAGTTTGTCATATCGTCCATAGCATTCCAGAGACAGAATTCAACATAAGAGAAAAGTGTGATAGTTTTTGGTTTTGATGATTTGTTTGTGATTTTAAGCTGGTTAACTTCACAGTTATCATTTACGGGAACAAAAGCCAAAAGAGATGCTTCAATATCATTTTTGCTTGATGTGAAGCGGCTGTATCCCATGCCATGACGACACTCGTAAGAGTCGAGGTCAGTCTTTACAGGTTGCCATCCCGGATTCCATACTGTATCACCGTCTTTTATGTAATAATAACGGCCTCCCTCATCAGTTGGTATATTGTTGTAGCGGTAACGTGTGATGCGGAGAAGTTTAGCATCCTTGTAAAAACTGTAACCGCCGCATGTGTTTGAAATAAGTGAAAAGAAATTGTTGCTTCCAAGATAATTTATCCATGGAAGAGGTGTTTTTGGAGTAGTGATAACATACTCCTTATTTGGGTCATCGAAAAATCCAAATTTCATATTTTTCCTCCGTTCATATTGAATGTACTCTCGAAATTCTTCGTTCAGAAGAGTCCGAGAGTACAATTGATTTTTTTTAGAATCATCTCCACAAAATTATATTCTAAAAAAGAACTAAAAGCAATAATCATATAGCCTTATAATTTGCATAAGATATACATGAAAAAATTGTTTTTTTATTGCTTTGGCAAAAAAGGAGGTAATTGGTATCATTTATAGAAAGGCTGTGTACTTTTTTGAGATTATGTTGTTTGCCATGACGATATGCCTTGCTGACATATTGTGTGGATGTGAGAGAAAAGAAGTGAGTACGGATAATGGAGAGGAAACAGTTGAGGTAATTGCGGATAATGGAGAAAAAACAGAGAAAAAAACGGCATTTCTTACATTTGATGACGGACCAAGCTGTCTTACGGAAAAGTATCTTGATATTTTGGACAGTGAGGGCGTGAAAGCAACATTTTTTGTTATCGGACAGCAGATAGAGGGGGAGTATAAAAAAACGATAAAAAGAGAAATAAGAGAGGGGCATGAAATAGGAATACATACATATACACATGAGGCGGATGAGATATATTGCAATTGTGAAAGCTATTATAACGATGTGATGAAAGTACGTGATAAGATGGAAAAAGGTTTTAACTATAAACCAAAGCTTGTGAGGTTTCCGTGGGGAAGTGCGAACTCTTATATAAGCGTTTACAGAAAAAATATCATAGAGAGATTTAAGGAGGCGGGGCTTGGTTATGCGGATTGGAACGTGAGTGCGGAAGACTCCGTCGGAAATCCGACGCCGGATTCCATCATGAGAAACATAAGAAAGGATTATTCAAAATATTGTGAACCTGTATTGCTCATGCATGATTCAGGTTCAAACAAGGTGACATTATCCGTACTTAAAAACATAATAACGGAATTAAAAGAAAACGGATATGCATTTGATACATTGTCAAAGAGAAGCAGGAAGTGTCATTTCTATGAATACCAATAAATTTACGGACATATTAAGGAAGTGTTTAACAATACCGGTAATGTGTGGGAACGTCTAGAATGTCTATATATTTAAATTGTCTATACATATTGATTTGAGGGAGGCTATGTGATAAAATTAAATCTGTATGTAGTAATTGCGGAGGAAAAATATATGAAATATTTTGGAACAGATGGATTTCGCGGAGAAGCGAATGTAAATTTAAATGTTGTTCATGCTTATAAAGTTGGTAGATTTCTCGGATGGTATTACGGAAGAGAGCACAAAGCGCGTGTTATTATAGGAAAAGATACAAGAAGGTCAAGTTATATGTTTGAAGATGCTCTTTCTTCAGGTCTTACGGCAAGCGGTGCAGATGTATATCTCTTACATGTCACTCCTACGCCGAGTGTTTCCTATGTTGTAAGAACAGAAGATTTTGACTGCGGAATCATGATTTCTGCAAGTCACAATCCATATTATGACAACGGACTTAAAGTCATAAATGGAAACGGTCACAAGTTAGAGGCTGAAATAGAAGAAAAAATAGAAGCTTATATAGACAGTTCTGAGGATACTATTCCTATGGCGACAAGAGAAAATATAGGATGTACTGTTGACTATGCGATAGGCAGACATCGTTACATAGGTTATCTTATGTCACTTGCCACAAGGTCATTTAAGAATGTTAAAGTCGGTCTTGACTGTGCAAACGGCTCTTCATACTCAGTTGCAAAAGGTGTTTTTGATGCACTTGGTGCAAAGACATATGCGATAGGCATGGAGCCAAACGGCATTAACATAAATGACGGATGCGGTTCAACACATATTGAAAATCTTCAGAAGTTTGTCATAGAAAATAATCTTGATGTCGGCTTTGCGTATGATGGTGATGCTGACAGATGCCTTGCAGTAGATGACAAGGGAGAGGTTATTGACGGTGACGCGATACTTTATCTCTGTGGATGTTATCTTAAAGAAAAGGGAGAATTGAACAATAACACTGTAGTTACTACGGTTATGTCAAATCTCGGCCTTTACAAGGCTCTTGACAGAGCTGGCATTTCATATGAGCAGACAGCAGTCGGAGACAAATATGTAAATGCAAATATGATGGAGAATGGTCACTCACTCGGAGGTGAGCAGTCAGGTCATATCATTTTCAGCAAATATGCGGTTACCGGTGACGGTGTACTCACATCGCTTATGCTTATGGAAGTAATGCTTGAAAAAAAGACAAAACTTTCAGAATTGAGAAAAGATTTGAAAGTATATCCGCAGCTTCTTAAAAACGTCCGTGTTGCAGATAAACCGGCGGCAAGGGCAGACGAGGATGTACAGGCAGCAGTCGAAAAGGTTTCAAAGGAGCTTGGCGATGAGGGAAGAATACTTCTCAGGGAAAGCGGAACGGAACCGGTCATAAGAGTTATGGTTGAAGCCAAAACAGATGAACTCTGCGAGAAATACGTTGACGAGGTTGTTAGCGTATTGTATTCAAAGGGACATGGAATTTCAAAATAAAAATAGATTGTAAGCAAAAACAGCTTGCTTTTATTATAGTATTCATGATATATTATACAAATGGTGATTTACGGGAGAATTCCCGGCAATGTTAAGGAGGAATTATTAAAATGAGTGTACAGGTAGAAAAGTTAGAAAAGAATATGGCGAAACTTACAATTGAAGTTTCAAGCGAAGAGTTTGAAAAGGCAATTGCTAAGGCATACAAGAAAAATAAAAATAAAATCTCTATGCCAGGCTTCCGTAAAGGAAAAGCTCCTCGTGCTATGATCGAGAAGATGTATGGCAAGGGAGTATTTTATGAAGATGCAGCCAATTCAATTATTCCTGATGCTTATGCAGATGCAGCTAAAGAAAGCGAGCTTGAAATTGTTGCACAGCCTGAAATTGATGTGACACAGATTGAAAGCGGAAAACCATTTATTTTTACAGCAACAGTTGCACTTAAGCCGGAAGTTACACTTGGCGAATATAAAGGAATTGAAGTAGAGAAAAAAGAAGTTGAAGTTACAGACGAAGAAGTTGATACAGAGATAAACAGAGTCAGAGAGTCAAATGCAAGAATGATTGACATTGACGACAGAGCAGCACAGGATGGCGATACAGTAGTTATCGACTTTGACGGATATGTAGACGGAAAGCAGTTTGAGGGCGGAAAAGCCGAGGATTACAGCTTGGTACTTGGTTCTCATTCATTCATTGACAACTTTGAAGAGCAGCTCGAAGGAAAGAACATCGGAGAGGATGTTACAGTTAATGTTACATTCCCTGAGAATTATCAGGCTGAAGAACTTCAGGGCAAACCTGCTGAGTTCAAAGTAAAGATTAAGGAAATTAAGGTAAAGGAACTTCCTGAACTTGATGATGATTTCGCACAGGATGTTTCAAACTTCGATACAATAGCTGAATATAAAGAAGACTTAAAGAAAAAACTTGCAGAAAATAAAGAAGAAGCTCTTAAGAGAGAAAGAGAAGAGACTGTAATCGGAAAGATTATTGAGAATGCACAGATGGATATACCTGAGCAGATGGTTGAAGCACAGACACGTCAGATGACACAGGAATTTGCACAGAGACTTTCATCACAGGGTCTTTCTATTGACCAGTACATGCAGTTTACAGGTCTTACACCTCAGAAGATGATTGAGGAGCTTAAACCACAGGCACTTAAACGTATCCAGAGCCGTCTTGTTCTCGAAGCAGTAGTAGCTGCTGAAAATATTGAGACATCAGAAGATGAGCTTAATAAAGAAATTGAAAATATGGCTTCAATGTATCAGATGGAAGTTGATAAATTAAAAGAAGTTATTGGCGAAGAAGAGAAAAAGCAGATCAGCCTTGATCTTGCTGTACAGAAAGCAGTTGAGATGGTTACATCAGCAGCTGTTGAAAAATAATTGTTAACTTACGTCAGCCGATTTTAAGACAGGTGGTTTTACGCCTGTCTGAGCGGTTGGCGTTTTGCACTATATAAAGGGGGAACACAAAATGAGTTACAGCATACCTTATGTTATCGAAAAGACAAGCGGAGGAGAACGCTCATACGATATTTATTCAAGATTATTGCAGGAAAGAATTATTTTCCTTTCAAATGAAGTAAATGATGATATTGCAAGCCTCGTAGTTTCACAGCTTCTTTTCCTTGAATCACAGGATTCTACAAAGGATATACATCTTTATATAAATAGTCCGGGAGGTTCAGTAAGTGCCGGATTTGCAATTTACGACACAATGAATTATGTAAAGTGTGATGTTTCTACTATATGTATGGGACTTGCTGCAAGTATGGGAGCATTCCTTCTTGCAGGTGGAGCAAAGGGAAAGAGATTTGCACTTCCTAATTCTGAGATTATGATACATCAGCCTTCAGGCGGAGCAAAAGGTCAGGAAACAGAGATAAGGATTGTTGCAGAACAGATACTTAAGACAAGAGAGAGATTAAATCAGATACTTGCAGAGAATACAGGAAAGCCTCTTGATGTTATTGCAGCGGACACAGAGCGTGATAACTATATGACAGCTTTGGAGGCTAAGGAGTATGGTCTTATTGACGAGATAGTAACAAATAGAAAATAAAATTAATGTTCAGGGGAGGTCGAAATGGCAAACAAAAAAGATGACGCAAAATTAAAGTGTTCTTTTTGTGGAAAAACTCAGCAGCAGGTTCGCAAACTCATAGCAGGACCAAATGTGTATATATGCGATCAGTGTATAGAACTTTGTTCAGAAATTCTTGACGAAGAACTTGGAATGGACAACGAAGAATATTTCGACGATAGTGATATTAATTTACTTAAGCCAAAGGAAATTAAGAGTTTCCTTGATGAATATGTTGTAGGACAGGACGATGCCAAAAAGGTATTGTCGGTTGCAGTGTACAATCACTATAAAAGAGTGCTCTCGGGCAAAAATATGGATGTTGAATTACAGAAAAGTAACATTATGATGGTAGGACCTACTGGTTCAGGAAAGACATTCTTAGCTCAGACACTTGCGAAAATACTTAATGTGCCATTTGCTATTGCTGATGCGACAGCTCTTACAGAGGCAGGTTATGTTGGAGAAGATGTTGAAAATATACTTCTTAAGATAATTCAGGCAGCAGATTATGACCTTGAGCGTGCCGAGCATGGAATTATTTATATAGATGAGATAGATAAGATCACCAGAAAAGGTGAAAATGTATCCATTACAAGAGATGTATCGGGAGAAGGTGTTCAGCAGGCGCTTTTGAAAATCCTTGAGGGAACAGTTGCAAGTGTTCCTCCTCAGGGCGGCAGAAAACATCCGCATCAGGAGTTTTATCAGCTTGATACAACCAATATATTATTTATCTGCGGTGGTGCATTTGACGGACTTGAAAAGATTATCGGAACAAGAATTGGTCAGAAATCCATCGGATTCAATGCAGAGATTGCAACTGAAAAAGATGACAATATCGGTGACCTTTTCAGACAGGTTCTTCCGGAAGATTTTGTTAAATTCGGAATAATTCCTGAGCTTATTGGACGTCTTCCGATAAATGTTGCACTTGATCTTCTTGAAGAGGAAGCTCTTGAAAGGATACTTGTTGAGCCTAAAAATGCTATTACAAAACAGTATAAAAAACTTCTTGAACTTGATGGCGTTAAACTTAGTTTTGACGATGAAGCAATCAAGGCTGTTGCAAAACTTTCATTTGAAAGAAAAACGGGAGCAAGAGGACTCCGTGCCATTATGGAAGATGTTATGACTGATGTAATGTATGAAGTTCCGTCGGAGGATGACATAAAAGAATGTGTCATTACAAAAGAAGCTGTTTTAGATAAAGAATCACCAAAACTGATAATGGACGATGACGAGGTAAGGCAGATTTCCTCAAAACAAGATGGAAAGAGCGCCTAAAACATTACTGTTATCGGTCATGCAGAATGTGTGGACGGAAATCTTGAAATAGTTATATAATATAAAATCAGAGGGATTACTTGTTAATCCCTCTTTTATATTATATAATGTTATTTAAGTGTGCATATAAGTTCATAAAATAATAAGATGATGCAAGGGTCAAAAGACTTATGAGCGAAACTTTAAATTTGGAGGAATTAGAGTGGAACAAAACATAGACAACAATGAGAATTATTCTAACAATAATATAGAAAATATAGAAAACTATACATCAGTTCCTGTTGTAACTTTGAGAGATGTGGTAGTATTTCCGGGAACGACAGTATATTTTGAGGTCGGCAGAGAGGCGACAGTAAAAGCGGTC
Organism: Clostridium sp. CAG:253; assembly: GCA_000436755.1. GTDB lineage: Bacteria > Bacillota > Clostridia > Lachnospirales > Lachnospiraceae > Butyribacter. The sequence continues at coordinate 69,522 of FR887314.1, forward strand.
AATGAGGCAATGCATAAAAAGCAGTATATTTTTGCTGTTGCACAAAAAGACCCTAAAGTAGAACATCCGAAACAGGAGGATTTGTTTGAGGTTGGAACGCTTGCACAGGTTAAACAGCTTGTGAGTATGCCGGGAAATGTTGTAAGAGTCATTATAGTAGGACAGAAGAGAATGAAACTTGAAAATCTTGAATATAATGACGGATATTATCAGGCAGACCTTACGGAACTCGAAGAGACAAGACAGATAAGTTATGATGTAGAAACGATTGCTCTTATAAGAGGATTGAAAGATTTATTTACAGTCTATGTGAATGAGCAGGGAAAGATAAATAAAAACGTAGTTGAGGAAATTATGGATTGCACTGACTTAAACAGTCTTATAAATCAGATTGCTACAAGCATACCTGTCAACTATCAGTTTAAGCAGAAAATTCTTAATGAACAGGATATATACCAGAGACATGAAGATATATCCATAATATTGAGCAGGGAAATAGGAATACTGAGAATTCAGGATGATGTTGCAAGAAGAGTTAAGTCGCAGGTAGAAAAAAATCAAAAAGAATATTATCTGCATGAGCAGATAAAAGCTATTCATAAAGAACTTGGCGACGACGATTCGGAGACAGATGCAGACAGATACAGTGCCAAGCTTGAAAAACTTAAAGCACCTAAAAAGGTGAAAAAGAAGATAGCACAGGAGATAAAGAGGTTTAAACTCACAAATTCAAATTCGTCAGAAAATTCAGTGATAAGAGGGTACATTGAGACACTTCTCACAATTCCGTGGAAAAAAGCCAGTGAGGATAATACTGATATTCAAAATGCCGAGAATGTTTTAAATGAGGACCATTATGGTTTAAAGGATGTAAAAGAAAAAGTTATTGAGTGTCTTGCGGTTAAGGCAATAAAAAAAGACGGTTACAGTCCTATAATGTGCCTTGTCGGACCTCCGGGAACAGGAAAAACATCTATTGCAAAGTCTATCGCAAGAGCGATGAACAGGAAATACATAAGGATATGTCTCGGTGGTGTAAGGGATGAAGCTGAGATAAGAGGGCACAGAAGAACTTATGTCGGAGCTATGCCGGGACGCATTATTGCGGGAATAAGAAACGCAAAAGTAAAAAATCCGCTTATATTATTTGATGAGATAGACAAAATGGGAGCTGACTATAAGGGAGACCCTTCATCTGCACTTCTTGAAGTGTTAGACCCTGAGCAGAATAAAAATTTTTCAGACCATTATGTAGAATTACCTGTAGATTTATCACAGGCGATGTTTATATGTACTGCAAACTCGCTTGACACCATACCGAGACCTCTTTTAGACCGTATGGAGATAATACAGTTGTCAGGTTACACTGAAAATGAAAAATTCCATATAGCAAAAAATTACCTTGTACAAAAGCAGATAAATGCCAATGGATTGACAAAAGAACAGTTTAATATATCGGATAAAGCTATTCATACCGTTATCCAGAATTATACAAGGGAGGCAGGCGTAAGAGGTCTTGAGAGACAGATTGGAACATTGTGCAGGAAAGCCGCAGTTGAGGCTGCAAAAGATTCCGAGGTAAAGATAAGAATTTCAAACAGGAATATTAAAAAATTCCTTGGAAATTATAAATATACACTTGATGCGGTTTCAGATAAGCCACAGGTTGGTATCGTAAGAGGTCTTGCATGGACTTCTGTCGGGGGAGATACATTAGAGATAGAAGTAAATGTCATGAAGGGAAAAGGAGCATTACAGTTAACCGGAAAACTCGGTGATGTTATGCAGGAATCAGCAAAGATAGCATTGTCCTATGTTAAATCACAGCTTACGGACGTTGTAGCTGATGATTTCTTTGAAAAGCATGATATACATCTACATGTCCCGGAAGGAGCAGTACCAAAAGATGGTCCTTCAGCAGGAATTACAATGGCGACTGCCATGTATTCGGCATGCACCGGCAAAAAAGTCAAAGCTGATGCGGCAATGACAGGCGAGATTACACTTCGTGGAAGAATTCTTCCGATAGGCGGCTTAAAAGAGAAAATTCTTGCGGCAAAAGCAGTTGGTGTAAAGCTTGTGTTTGTACCTGAAAAGAACAGAAAAGATGTTGAGGAATTTGACAGTGAAGTTACGGAAGGTGTTGATATAAGATTTGTAACAGAAGCACCTGAGGTTTGGAAATTAGTATTAGAGGAATAAGATTATATGAAGATAAAGAGTGTTAACTTAGAGACGGTTTGCGGAATAACAAGTGTTCTTCCCGAAAATGACAAAGTAGAGATTGCATTTGCAGGAAGGTCAAATGTTGGAAAAAGTTCACTTATAAATGCATTGATGAACAGAAAAGCATATGCGAGGACATCTTCGCAGCCGGGAAAAACGCAGACAATCAATTTTTATAATATAAACGAAGCTTTGTATTTTGTCGATCTGCCTGGATACGGTTTTGCCAAAGTATCAAAGGAAACTGTCGCAAAATGGGGAAAGATGATAGACAATTATCTTGAAAATTCAAAAGTTTTAAGACTGGTATTTTTGCTGGTAGATATAAGACATAAGCCGAACAGCAATGACATACAGATGTATGACTGGTGTATAGAATATGGATTCAATCCGGTTATCGTTGCGACTAAGGAAGACAAAGTGAAAAGGTCACAAAAAGCGAAACTTATCAAGGATATAAAGCAGACTTTAAATGTGGTAGAGGGTACGCCTGTAATTCCTTTTTCATCATTAACAAAAAACGGAAGAGACGAGATAATGGAATATATTGATCTTGTCTGTGAAAGATTTAATGATGAAAAAAATCAGGAGTAATTATACATTATATAATTAAAAATTATATAAATAATGGCACAGTAATTTTATGTAAGATTAAAACAGGAGGTAAGGTTTTGAGTAACAGAAGATATGGTAAGATACTGTTGGGAATGTTTTTAATTGGTTTTATGATGTGTTTTATGTATAGGGATGCATCGGCATTTGGAAATCTGTTAAAGAGTGATGAGGTAGAAGTATTTGCAGGAACAACCGTCAATTTGAGAGATTTCGTTGACGATGCATACATGCAGGATAATTATGGTGATGATTACAACAAAGATAAGGATGAACAGTTACTTTCATATGAGTTTAATATAGCTAACAGAAGCACTGATTGTGCAGAGTTTGACAGTTACGGAAATCTTACGACAAAAAAGCCGGGAACAGTCATTATCGACATTAAATTTTCGTACAGGAATGTATTTTCAATTGTGCCTTTTACAATCAATATAAAGGAACCTCAAACATTAAATGTAAGTTATGGAAAATCAGAAATTATAGAAGCTGCATCAGTTTATAATGCAGGTGAGCATACTTTTTCGTCAGAGAAGGACAGCGTAACAGTGAGTAATGACGGAAGTATAACAGTTCAGGGATTTACTGACTCAAAAATATACATGACAGGAAAAAACGGTGAAAAAATCGAAGTGGCAGATGTTTCTGTGAATAAACCTGAATATACTGATGATGTGGTTGTAAGAGCTGTAGCAACAGAACCATATACACCTGAGATAAGTGATTATACAAGTCTTGCAGGTGATAAACCGATAGAATGGACTTCTGGTGACGAAGATATAATGAAAGTCACAGACGGAGAACTTGAGGCTGTTGGAATCGGTGATACAACCATAAATGCGGCTATCACTGCAAAAAATGGAGATGTTTTGAATATCGGAGTTCCTGTAACAGTTACAAATCCTGTTATTCCTGACAGTAAAATGATTGTTGCTGTCGGCGGAAAAAAAGCAATAAAATTAGAGGGAACATGTGAAAACAGCGCAGTAACTTTGGTTAAGTCAACAAAAAATAAGGTATCACTTACAGAGGACGGCAAGTTGTATGCATTAAAAAAAGGAACAGACAATATAACAGTTTCTGTTGACGGAAAAGAAATGGATTGTGACGTTAAGATTACTAATCCGTCTTTAAGATATACAACTATAGTGACATATAAGGGTGCAAAAAGAAAAATGCCTGTAAAGGGAACGATTTCAGGCAGTGACGTTACATATAAGTCAAAGAATGCGGCTACTGTTGACGTTACAGATACCGGAGTGATAAGTGCAAAAAAATCAGGTCATGTAAAAGTAGTTGCAAATGTAGACGGAAAAAATATTACGGCAAATGTTGAGATTGCTTCTAAAAATGCTTACAGGGCAGCAAAAAAAGAAATTGAAATTTCAAAGACAAAGACAAGATACAGTCAGGCGAGAAGAATGTCTGCTCATTATTATGACTGCAGTTCAATAGTATGGAGAACATACAGAAGATATGGAGTTAATTTTGGAGTAAATTCATCATGGGCACCGACAGCAGCAAGTATGGGATACTGGTGTACAAAAAATAATAAGATTATTTATAAAAAAGGAGTTTCAACTTCAAAGCTTCTTCCGGGAGATGTTATTTTTTATTCATATCAGAAGAACGGAAGATATAAAAATATAAGTCATGTTGAGATGTATGTCGGAAACGGAAAAAGTGTTTCAGCAAGCAGTTCTCATAACAGAGTTATACATTATGCATACAAAAGCAGTTCTGTAGTAATGATTGCAAGACCGACAAAATAGTGATAGATTATTAGGTATACTGTGATTATATACTTAAAATTATAATTTGAAAAATTGGAGGCAATGAAGATTAAAATGAAAATAGTCGTTTTAGCTGGTGGTATAAGTACAGAGAGGGATGTTTCACTTATTTCAGGTGCAGGTATTTTAAAGGCTCTTAGGGAAAAGGGACATCAGGTTATTCTTCTTGATGTATTTCTCGGATATAAAAAAAGAGGCGAGGATGTAAGTAATATATTTGAAAAAGCTGCTGAGATGGACAGTCAGGTAAACGATATACAGTCAGTTGATCCTGATATCGAACAAGTCAAGAAAATGAGAGACGGTGATGAAAAAGGTCTGTTTGGACCAAATGTGATTGAAATATGCAGGCAGGCAGATATAGTTTACATGGGGCTTCACGGTGCAGATGGCGAAAACGGAAAAGTTCAGGCGGCTTTCGATGTACTTGGAATAAAGTATACAGGTTCGGATTATCTTGGAAGTGCTCTTGCTATGGATAAGGGAATGGCAAAGAAGGTATTCTTACAAAGTAAAATACCTACACCAAACGGTTTTACAATGACTAAATCCCATATCCATGAACTTCCTGAAGAAATTGGTTATCCATGCATTGTAAAACCCTGCTGCGGCGGTTCAAGTGTCGGAATGAGCATTGTCAAAAATGAGACAGAGTACAAAAAAGCTCTTGACTTGGCATTCAAATATGAGAATGAAGTTGTAGTCGAGGAATATATTAAAGGAAGAGAATTTTCGGTAGGTGTTATTGGTGGAAAGAGTCTGCCTATCATAGAGATTATACCAAAGTCAGGTGTATACGATTATGAGACAAAATATCAGCCGGGAATGGCGACAGACGTTTGTCCGGCTCCGCTTTCGGATGAGATAACAGACAAAATGCAGACATATGCCATTGATGTATACAGGGAACTTAAGCTTGGCTCATATGCGAGAATTGATTTCTTACTCGATGCGGATGACAATATGTACTGCCTTGAAGCAAATACCCTTCCGGGAATGACAGCTACAAGTCTTTTACCACAGGAGGCAAAAGTTCTCGGAATAGAGTACGGAGTTTTGTGCGAGCAGGTTATAGCACAGGCACTTGCAGCATACAACGGTGAGTCAGAAGAACTTACTAAACCGGGAACAAACAGTCATTATGGTAAAGCTGACTTAAAAAAACTTTAGAATGGGAGCTTAGTCATATGAGAGAATTGACAATAGAAAAAATAGCTGAAATCTGCAATGGTAAGTTTTACAAAGGAGACAGAACACAAAATCAGGAAATTTCTTCAATAACGACAGACAGCAGAAAAATTGAAAACGACTGTATGTTTGTTGCGATAAAGGGAGAGAGAGCAGACGGTAATAAATTTATAGCTAAAGCGTATGAAGACGGTGCACTGGTATGTTTATCGGAAAATGAGCCTGATGCAAATGATGTCACTGTTTCAGAAAATAAGGGATATATAGTTGTAAAATCATGCTTCCAGGCATTAAAAGACATAGCAGAGTTTTATCGTGAAGTTATGCAGACAAAAATAGTAGGTATTACGGGAAGTGTCGGAAAAACCTCAACAAAAGAGATGCTTGCATCGGTAATGTCAGAAAAGTTTAATACATTAAAGACGCAGGGCAATTTCAACAATGAAGTGGGTGTACCGCTTACATTGTTCAGACTGAGAGAGGAACATGAACTGGCAATAGTAGAGATGGGAATAAGTGATTTTGGTGAGATGTCAAGGCTTGGAAAAATAGTTAAACCGGATATGTGTGTTATTACAAATATAGGTCAGTGCCATCTCGAAAATCTGGGTGACAGAGATGGTGTTCTTAAAGCAAAGACGGAAATATTTAATTTTCTTAAAGAGGGTGGCAAAGCATTTCTTAACGGGGATGACGATAAGCTTGCAACAGTTAAAGAAGTGAATGGGTTAAAACCTGTTTTCTTTGGATTTGATAAGAAAAATGATGTGTATGCCACAGATGTAGACACAAAAGGTCTTGCAGGAACATCTTTTACGGCAGTTACACCTAATGGGAAAATGAAAATTCGTGTAAATGTTCCGGGACATCATATGGTATCAAATGCACTTGCAGCTGTTGCTATCGGACTTGAACTTGGCTTAAATGAAAAGCAGATTGCGGCGGGAGTTGCAGCGTTTAAGCCGGTATCGGGACACAGCAGCATTGTTGAAACTAAGCATTTTACGATAATGGATGACTGCTATAATGCAAACCCTGTTTCCACGAAAGCGGGAATTGACGTTCTGATACAGACTGATGAAAGAAAAGTTGCGATACTCGGTGATATGTTTGAACTTGGTGCTGATGAAAGAAAAATGCATTATGAGGTCGGTGAATATGCGGCTAAAAAGGGTATAGACTGTATCATATGTGCAGGAGAACTTGCCAAAGAGTATTATGACGGCGCAAAGGCGGCAGGCAAGAAAGAAAATTTATATTATTTTCCATCGAGAGATGAGGCAATAGAAAATTTGAAAGATATTGTAAAAGAAAATGATGCAATTCTTGTAAAAGCATCCCATGGAATGAAATTTGAAAAGATAGTTGAAGTTTTAAAACAGATGTGATAGAATAATTTGCGTTAAAGGCTTTGAATGTGCAAAGTAGTTATAGATTATTCATTTAGAGAGAAGATGTCCCCGGCTGAAAGCATCTTTATGTTACGGTTTATGATGAATTTCACACAGGAGCTTCACTGTTGAAGTTTTTAGTAGGCGGTGACGGATTGGCAGCCGTTATTTGCAAATTAAGTGTTTATGTGTAGTTCACATGAAAATCAGGGTGGTACCGCGGCAGAAGCCGTCCCTGACTGCAGGCAGTCTGGGAGGTACCTTTATATATAAAACTTTCCGTTTTGTTTGCGGAAAGTTTTTTTATGTTATAGAAAGGAAAAAAGAAATGAAAGACAAACTTAAAAAAATTCTTGATGATGCGATGACACAGATTGATTCGTCAGAGCATTTGGACAGACTTAATGAGATTAAGGTATCGTTTTTAGGAAAAAAAGGAGAACTTACATCAGTATTAAAAGCGATGAAAGATGTAGCACCGGAGGACAGACCGAAGGTTGGACAGCTTGTAAATGAGGCAAGAAAAGCAATTGAAGAAAAATTAGATGAAAAAAGAGATATATTTGAAAAAGCGGTTTTGGAGGAAAAACTTAAGAGTGAGACAATAGATGTCACACTTCCGGGCAAAAAACTTGCAATGGGACACAGCCATCCAAATACAATAACACTTGAAGAAGTTGAAGATATATTTGTGGGAATGGGATATGAAGTTGTTGAAGGTCCTGAAGTTGAATATGATTATTACAACTTTGAGGCACTTAATATTCCTGATAATCATCCTGCAAAAGATGAACAGGACACATTCTATATAACAAAGGATATTCTTCTTCGTTCACAGACATCATCAGTTCAGGTTCATGAGATGGAGAAGGGAAAACTTCCTATAAGAATGATAGCACCGGGAAGAGTATTCCGTTCAGACGAGGTAGATGCTACACATTCACCTACATTTCATCAGATAGAGGGACTTGTAATCGACAAGAATATAACATTTGCGGATCTTAAAGGAACACTTCAGGAATTTGCAAAGAGACTTTTTGGAGAGGATACAAAAGTAAAATTCCGTCCTCATCATTTCCAGTTTACAGAGCCGAGTGCAGAGATGGATGTTACATGTTTCAAATGTGGCGGAAAAGGCTGCCGTTTCTGTAAAGGTTCAGGCTGGGTAGAGATTCTTGGATGTGGAATGGTGCATCCGCATGTACTTGAAATGAGTGGAATAGACCCTGAGGAATATACAGGATTTGCATTTGGTGTAGGTCTTGAGAGAATCACATTGTTCAAATATGAAATTGACGATATGAGACTTTTATATGAAAATGACACTCGTTTCCTTAAACAGTTCTAAAATTTGTAAAAAGTAATGATAGTAGAAAAGAAAGCAGGTATAAAAATATGGATACATCTTTTTCATGGATAAAAGCATATGTTCCTGAACTTGATTGTACAGCTCAGGAATATACGGATGCGATGACTTTATCAGGCACAAAAGTTGAGGGATTTACTGAATTTGACAAGAACCTTGATAAAATTGTTGTAGGTAAGATAAATAAGATTGAGAAACATCCTGACGCAGACAAACTCGTTATTTGTCAGGTACAGGTGGACGAAGATGGCACAGAAGTACAGATTGTAACAGGAGCATCAAATGTGGCAGAAGGCCAGAAGGTACCGGTTGTTCTTGATGGAGGACATGTCGCAAGTTCACATAAAGACGGTGAGTCAGAAAACGGATTTAAGATAAAGAAAGGAAAACTCCGCGGTGTTGAATCATTCGGAATGATGTGTTCTATTGAGGAACTCGGTTCAACAACGGATATGTATCCTGATGCTGCAAAAGACGGAATTTACATTTTAAGTGATAATCCTGAGTACAAGGATGCAAAAATTGGCTCAGATGTGGTTGAACTTCTCGGACTTCATGATGTAAGATTTGAGTATGAGATAACATCAAACAGAGTAGACTGTTTCGGGATGATTGGTATTGCAAGAGAGGTTGCTGCAACATTTGGCAAGGAGCTTGTCGTACCGGAAGTTAAAGAGACAGGAAACAGTGAAGATGTAAATGATTATATATCAGTAGATGTGAAAAATCCTGAGCTTTGCCCAAGATATACAGCGAGAGTTGTAAAGAACATTAAGATTGCACCGTCACCTGAATGGATGCAGAGAAGACTTGCATCAGTCGGAATACGTCCTATAAACAATATCGTAGATATAACTAATTATGTTATGGAAGAATATGCACAGCCTATGCATGCATATGACCTTGACAAGATTGAGGACAGAAAGATTATCGTAAGAAAAGCAGACAATGGGGAAAAGTTTGTTACACTCGATGGTCAGGAAAGAGAACTTGATGACACAATGCTTATGATATGCGATGGAAAGAAGCCTGTTGGAATAGCAGGTATCATGGGTGGAGAAAACTCAATGATAACTGACGATGTAACGACAATGCTTTTTGAGGCAGCGACATTTGACGGAACAAATATCAGACTTTCAGGAAAGAAACTTGGTATGCGTACTGATGCTCAGGCAAAGTTTGAAAAGGGACTCGACCCGAACAATGCAATAGAAGCCATGAACAGGGCATGCCAGCTTGTAGAGGAACTTGGTGCAGGCGAAGTTGTCGGCGGAGCAATAGATTATTATCCTGTAAAGAAAGAGCCGATAACAATACCTTACAATGTAGAAAAGATAAATGCACTTCTTGGAACAGACATTGATGAAGATACAATGGTAAAATATTTTGAAAAACTTGACCTTACTGTTGATACAGATAAGAAAGAAGTTATCGTTCCTACATGGAGACAGGACCTTGAGAGACTTGCCGACCTTGCAGAAGAAGTAGCAAGATTTTACGGATATGACAAGATTCCTATGACACTTCCAAAGAGTTCAGCAACAGCAGGAGGATTGTCTGAGAAACTTAAACATGAAAAAGCAGCGAGAATAGTAGTAGAGGGCTATGGATTTAATGAGGGAATGACATTCTCATTTGAGAGTCCGAAAATTTATGATAAGTTAAATCTTCCTGAGGATGATGTACTTAGAAAGAGCATAAAGATAACGAATCCTTTAGGTGAGGATTACAGTGTAATGAGAACATCTGCACTCGGTGGAATGCTCACATCACTTTCAACCAATTATAATAGAAGAAACAAGAACGTAAGACTTTATGAACTTGCCAATGTATATCTTCCAAAACAGCTTCCGCTTACTGAACTTCCGGATGAGCGTATGCAGCTTACACTCGGAATGTACGGGGACGGAGATTTCTTCACAATGAAAGGTGTTATAGAAACACTTATGTCAAAACTCGGTCTTAAGAAAAAGGCAGAGTATGACCCTCAGGCAGGAAAAGCATTCCTCCATCCGGGACGTCAGGCAAAAGTTATGTATGACGGAGTACAGATTGCTTATTTGGGAGAAGTTCATCCGACAGTACAGAAGAATTTTGCAATCGGAGAGAGAACATATATTGCTGTAGTTGATATGAAAGCAATTATGGACAAGGCTGATTTTGAAGTAAAATATGAGGGTGTACCAAAATTCCCTGCTATGACAAGAGACATCAGTCTCAGCATGAAGAAAGAAGTTCTTGCAGGAGATGTAGAGAAAATCATAAGCAAAAAGGGTGGAAAACTTGTAGAGTCATATGAACTTTTTGACGTATATGAGGGTTCACAGCTTAGCAAGGGATTTAAGTCACTTGCATACAAGATAGTATTCAGGGCAAAAGACCATACACTTAAAGATGACGAAGTAAATGCAGCAATGGATAAGATTATAAAGGCACTAGCTGAGATAGAAGTTGTTCTTCGTCAGTAATATAAGCAGGCATGGTTTAAAGCGTGCCCGGCGTATAAGATAAATTTATGATAAACAGGCAGTATCGTTAAAAACGGAATTGCCTGTTTATTGTGTAATAAAAATTTAATTATTTTAATATAGTAAAACTGATAAATTTAATATATTATGATATAATAAGCAAAGCGTGCTCATCTTAGGAGTTTCTGACGAAACTTCATTATGCGCGGAAATCATGTGCACAAATTTAAGGCGCATGGGAATGGGGACTAAAATGAAAAAGAAACATAAGTTTATAATAAAAGCTGTTTCGTGGATTTTATTTATAATATATCTTATAATGATGGTTTATTTTTTGTTTTTTAGTGAAATGCTTGGAAGAACACCGAGTGATACATATCACTATAATCTGAAGCCATTTACCGAAATACAGCGATATATGACAAATTATAAAAAACTCGGCAGTTTTTACGTTATTTTAAATCTTATGGGAAATGTTATATGTTTTATGCCGTTGGGGTTTGTGTTACCAATTTTATCTGATAAAAACAGAAATATTTTTAAAGTTACACTTATATGTCTTTTATGTTCAATCGCAGTCGAATTGACACAGCTTATATCGAAACTTGGTTCCTGTGATGTAGATGATGTTATTTTAAACACATCAGGCGGGATTTTGGGCTATATATGTTTTTTGATATGCATGTTTATATTCAGACATAAGACATCAAAGAAAAGGCGGAAGAAAAAGTAGAATATAGAGTATAGAGGAGTATTATGTTTAAGAGAAAACGAAAAAAAGAAGGTGAACTGAGACTTACCGATAAAAAGCATCCTATATCGGGAATATGGTCAGTTTTGATAGGAGTATTTGCACTTATTATGTTTATTGTCACATGCTTTATCTCAGGTGATAATGGCGGAAAAGGCGGAATTATAGTAGGTATAGTGGGAATACTTTGTTTTATCATAAGTGTTTCAGGATTTATTTTATCGTGGATGAGTCTCAGAAAAGAAAATATAAGATATCTGTTTCCGACGATAGGTGCCGTTGTTAACGGATTGCAGATAATAGGTTATATGATAGTCTATATATGGGGGTCGTATATGTAGAAGAATTTAGATAAGTTCAGAATAAGTTCGTATAATTTGTGCAAAAAGAATTAAAAAAATTATGTTTTTTGTAGAAAAAATAAAAGTTATAATCAGATTTATTAAACAGAAGAAATAATATATTTTATATTACTGTTAAAAATCATATGGAAACGAGGAAGATTATTATATGGCAATGAACTTTTCAGAAGAAGAAAAAAAGAAAATGTTAGAAGATGATTCTGAAATTTATCAGAAGAGAGAAGATGGGCTTGACGCAAATAACGGAGAGCTGAAAAAATTAAAAGGGCGTCAGAAGAGAGAGTATTTCAGGCAGTATTATATGGGAACTGTGGCAGTTATTGTGGTGGTGGCAATTCTTGCAGTTCTGTTTTTTAAGAATGCCGTTGAGAA
>FR887314.1:82087-102279 GCA_000436755.1 Clostridium sp. CAG:253
TGCTCTTTATATAGCGATAGAAGATGATGTTCTCGATGAAGATAAAGTCGCTGATTTTGAAAAAGCTGTTGAGAAATATTTAAATATTGACGGTGAAAAGGAATATGTAAAGATAGACAACGGAACAGACTCTAAACAGGTGCAGACATATATTTATTCAGGGATTATCGATGTTGTTATAGCATCGGAAGATACATATAAGACAAGGGCTAAAGAAGGCTGTATGATGGAACCTTCGGCAGATGACACGGTATCATTTTACAAGGATTATGACAAAGATAAGCAGTTTTTCTGTGAATATGTATCGGGAGAGGATGTAAGAGAAAGCGAAAAGACTGCCAATGAAGCTGAATCAGCAGATGGTAAAACATATAATTTCGGACTTTATTTAGATGGCAGTGAGAAATATACCAAGTCACTTGGGGGACTTGTAAAGAAACCGGTAATAGGCATAACAGCAACATCAAAGCATAAGGAAGAGGCTGTCCAATTTATAAAGTGGATGATGAAGTAACTATATATAAAAATATACCAAAAAAAGTTGATTTTTGGTATTTATTATAGTATTTTTGCTAAAATGTAAAAAGTTGGTTGACAGACGATTATTTATGTATATAATAATAGTCATGACAAAGGTGTCACGAAGAAATATTCGTGGCACTTTTTTTGTATTATTTTGCCAGTTAGATTTGTTGTCCGGACACACAGATAAAAACAGGTTAAAACATGATACATTCTGACAATTTTATATATGAATTTTTAGGATGGCATCACGATAAAAAGGAGGCACATTTATATGTCAAATGAAATTTTAGATTATATTAACAGTAATCTGTGGGGTGTTTGGTACCTCATAGGTGCCGCATTGGTTTTCTGGATGCAGGCAGGCTTCGCAATGGTTGAAGCAGGATTTACAAGGGCGAAAAACTCAGGAAATATTATTATGAAAAACCTTATGGACTTTTGTATAGGAACAGTAATGTTCATTGTGATAGGTTATTCATTATTACTTGGAAGCGATGTTGGAGGCTTTTTTGGAACACCGGGATTTGATATATTTAAGAATTATTCAGATTTTGATTTCTCAGGATTTGTATTTAACTTAGTATTCTGTGCTACAACAGCTACTATAGTTTCAGGTGCAATGGCAGAGAGAACTAAATTTATCTCATATTGTGTATATTCAGCAGTTATCTCAGCAGTTATTTATCCGATTGAGGCTCATTGGACATGGGGCGGCGGATTTCTTGCACAGATGGGATTTCATGATTTTGCCGGTTCAAACTGTATTCACATGGTAGGTGGTATATGTGCTCTTATCGGAGCAGCAATGCTTGGACCTCGTATCGGTAAATTCAGCAAGAGAACAGGAAAACCACATGCTATTCCGGGACACAACCTTACAATAGGTGCACTCGGAGTATTTATCCTTTGGTTAGGATGGTATGGATTTAACGGAGCAGCAGCAACTTCACTTGAGGATTTAGGTTCAATTTTCCTTACAACAACAATTGCTCCGGCAGTGGCAACAGTAGTATGTATGATATTTACATGGATTAAATATGGCAAGCCTGATGTTTCAATGTGTCTTAATGCATCACTTGCAGGTCTTGTTGCAATCACAGCATCATGTGATGTTACTGATTGTTTAGGTTCATTTATCATCGGTGCAGTGGCAGGTGTGCTTGTTGTATTCGGTGTATGGCTTCTTGATTACAAACTCAAGATTGATGACCCTGTAGGTGCGGTAGCAGTACATATGATGAATGGTATTTGGGGAACATTTGCAGTCGGACTTTTCGCTACAAAATCAGCACCGGGATTTCAGATTGCGCTTGATGGCGGAGCAATAAAAGCCGAGGGACTTTTCTATGGCGGTGGATTTACACAGCTTGGACTTCAGTTGATTGGTATGGGAGCAACAATAGCATGGACAATTGTTACAATTACTATAACATTCCTTGTTATTAAGAATACATTAGGTCTTAGAGTATCAGCAGAGGAAGAACTTCAGGGTCTTGATTCGGTTGAACATGGACTTTCATCAGCATATGCAGACTTTATGCCGGCAGGAAACATGTTCTACTCAGCAGGAACTTCAGTTGAGACACTTAAGGGAAATGTTCCTATGGATAAGGCGGTTGAGGTTACAAATGTATCAAAAACTTCAGCACCTAAGCCTGCTGCATTTAAGGAAAATAAGGCAGAGGAAAAAACAGAAACGGCTAAACTTACAAAGGTTTCAATTATATGTAAGCAGAGTAAGTTTGAAGAACTTAAAGAATCTCTTAACAATATAGGAGTAAATGGTCTTACAGTTACTCAGGTACTTGGATGTGGAACACAGAAAGGTATGACCACAAAATATCGTGGTGCAGAGCTTGATGTGGTACTTCTTCCTAAGATGAAAGTTGAAGTTGTAGTAAGTGCCGTACCTGTAGAGGAAGTTATTGAGACAGCGAAAAAAGCACTCTATACAGGAAATATCGGAGACGGAAAGATTTTTGTATATGATGTTGAAAATGTTGTTAAGGTTCGTACAGGTGACAGTGGATTTGATGCATTGCAGAGTGATGATGAGCTTTAATTTATGCCTGGGTCAATCACAAGCTTTACAATAGCTGTCCGTATGCAGGTAAGTAAATTTTGAAGGATTTTACCAAATATACAGAATATTATAAAGAGAACGGATTAGGGAGACTTTTTTAAGTCTCCTTAATTTTGCAAAAATACCAAAAATTAAAATTAAAATAAAACTGTGCAAATGGCGATGCGTTAATGAATTGTAACAATCGTAACAAAAATGTAATGCCGCTAAGTATTGACATTGTATCAATTTAAAACTATAATTCGTAAAGTGGAATAGGGAAAAGATATAATGATTTATGGAGGATATCATGAAAATCAGTAATAAACAAAAGAATAGTATTACAGGTAACAATGGTACATCGGGTCTTGGCAAAAAGATTGCTGCGATTGCTATTGGAGTTGTAGTTGTTTTGGTACTCGCAATCGTAATTGGAATAAGAGTTTACTACAACGGACATTGGTACTCAAATACTAAAATAGGTGATAAAGATGTTTCCGGCATGACACTTTCGGAAGCAACCAAAACTATGAAAGAAGTTTACAGTTCATATGAGCTTCAAATTAAAGGCCGCAATGATGGAAGCCTTACAATAAACGGTGATGACATTGACTATAATGTTGATGTTGAGACAGCTGTAAAAAAGGCATATGAAAAACAGCATTCAAAGTTTTCATTTTCAAAGTTATTTAAAAACAACGATACAAAGATAGAGCCAAAGGTTTCATTTGATGAGAATAAAGTTGATTCCATATTGAAATCTGCATCGATTGTAAAAGGAGACAGCAATTATAAAATAGTTGCTCCCGTAGATGCAAAAGCAGCATATTCTAAAAAGAAAAATTGTTATCAGGTTGTAAAAGAAAATCCTGGAAATACGCTCGATAAGGATAATTTTTCAGAAGAGGTTAAAAAGGCACTTGATAACGGAGAGACATCAATGGATATAAGTGACAGTGAAAAATATCCTGATGTATATGTTAAACCGGAGAATACATCTGATGATAAAGAGATAAAAAAAGAAGTTAATGCATGTAATGCAGTAGCACTCAGATGGGTGACTTGGACTATTCATAAGG
Organism: Clostridium sp. CAG:253; assembly: GCA_000436755.1. Classification (GTDB taxonomy): domain Bacteria; phylum Bacillota; class Clostridia; order Lachnospirales; family Lachnospiraceae; genus Butyribacter. The sequence goes on from FR887314.1 coordinate 85,754, forward strand.
GAGTTCAGGAAAGTGCGACCCCTGAGGATATCAGCAAGTGGATTACATATAACAACGGAAAAGTTGTTCTCGATAATCAGGCAATGCGTGACTGGATGGAAAAATTATGCTTAAAGTATAAAACATTAGGCGGAACAAGAAAATTTAAGAGTCACACAGGAAAGATGATTAAACTTTCAGGTGGTGATTACGGATGGCAGCTTGATTATGAAAAAATGTGCGCTCAGTTAAAAGACAGCATAAATAAAAAGATGAGTAAAAAACTTCAGCGTGCATATATTAAAAATAATGATGAAGAAAGCCAGAAAGCAGTTACAGTCACAAACAAACCTGAATGGCTTGGAACAGCATACAGATATGACCCTGAAAACAAAATGAATGACTGGAATAAAAACAGTTATATAGAGGCTGATTTAGGCGCACAGATGGTATATGTCTTTAAAAACGGAAAGGTTATCTATTCATGCCCTACAATTTCAGGAAAGCCTGTACCGGGCAGAAAGACAACAACAGGAATGTTCTTTATAAAAGACCATGCAAGACATAGAGTACTTAGAGGAGACAACTATGCGACACCTGTTGCGAACTGGGTACGAATCACATGGACAGGAACAGGATTCCATCAGGCAGAGTGGCAGCCATGGGGNNNNGTGGCAGCCATGGGGAAGCTGGAGCCCTAGCCTTTATAAAGTGAGAGGTTCACACGGATGTCTCAATCTCAGCCCATCAAGCGCAGCAAGTATATATGAACTCACAAGCTATAAGCAGATGGTATTTATGCATTATTAAAAATATAATTCATAGAAGATTATTATAAAATATAAAAACAGTTCTATTTCTGAGTATCTCAGAAGTAGAACTGTTTTTTGTATAAACTTGATTATTATTATAAATATTTTTCATAATTCTTTTTTTGCGTCCGATTTTTTCGTCTGGGTATTTCTAAAACTATCCAAACAACTTAACTCCGTCAGATTCGCCATAAACAGCAAAACCATCAAAATCATTCTGCTCAAGTTTATTTAAGAACTTACCGAGTTTTTTAGGTCGTGCGATAACTGAAACCATATATTCATTTCTTAAATCTTCAGCATATGAAAGAGCGTCTGCATAGTTTTCTTTGTCGTAGAAAACAGCGATACGTTTTTTACGGTCAGGAATTGAATAATTCTGTTCCATAAGGATACCGAAAATTCTTTCAAATCCGATAGAGAAACCTACTGCAGGGATGTCCTGATTTAGGAATTTTCCGATAAGATTATCATAGCGTCCGCCGCCTGCGACTGCACCGCTGTAACCCTCGGCTGCGACTTCAAATATAGTACCTGTATAGTAGCCCTGACCTCTTACAAGAGAAGGAGTGAATTCGACAGGTATCGTTCCGTTTGAAGCTTTATCTACAGTATCGATAATATATTTAAGGTCATTTACATATTCTGCATCACAGACATCAGCGATGGAGTCAAGAGTTAAACTTCCTTCCTCAAAGAGATTGATAAACTTCTCGATAGCGTTTTTATCAAATTCGTTGTCTTCAAGTTCTGTTTTTACGCCGCCAATTCCGATTTTGTCAAGTTTATCAAAGATAATGGAAAGCTTTTCATTGTCAGCTTCATCAAAACCTGCATAAGAGAAAATGCTTTTAAGGATGCGGCGGTCATTTATCTTGACTGTATAATTTTTAAGACCCACTCTGTTTAAAGCTTTTGTAGTGGTAAGAATAAGTTCTATTTCCGCATCTCGTGAATCGTTTCCTATAATATCTATATCACACTGCATAAATTCACGCAGACGGCCTTTCTGAGGTCTTTCTGCCCTGTAAACCCTGTCCATCTGAATTACCTTAAAAGGTGTCATAAGTTCGTTTTTATTATTTGAAAAATATCTGGAAAGAGGAAGAGTGAGGTCATATCGGAGTCCCATATCTGAAAGTTCTTTTTCTGTTACATCGCTTTTTTCAAGAGCAGATGAAAGTTTTTTTCCTCTTTTGAGAACCCTGAATATAAGGTTAAGGTTTTCGCCACCCTCACTTTTATCAAGATTTACGGCATCTTCAATAATAGGAGTAGTGATGCGCATAAAACCTGATTCTCTATATGTTTCAGCGATTACATTTTGAAGATAATCTCTTATTTCAACTTCTTTTGGAAGGTAATCTCTTGTTCCTTTGACTGGTGTAGATTTCATATTGTTAACCATCCTTTCTAAAATATAATTTTGGTAAAATTTACACATTAACTTAAAATCATGTTTTTTTAATAAAATAACCTCTAATACTTTATCATATCTTGCCTTTGAGGGCAAGGACGGGATATATTGAGTAAATTGTGTTTTCAATTTCTGTTGTTTATATATTTTTCAAAGCAAAAAAAATCTTTTTTGACTTATTAGCGTGAATAGTGTAAAATTGAAAAATGAAAAAAGCCGTAGTATCGGTGAGTTAAACTATATGGAGGAAAGACATGGACAATAAGTTAAAAGTTGGTATCCTTGGTGGTACTGGAATGGTAGGACAGAGATTTATCTCATTATTAGAAAATCACCCTTGGTTTGAGGTTGTAGCAATTGCTGCAAGCCCAAGAAGTGCAGGAAAGACATATGAGGAAGCAATCGGGGGTCGTTGGAAGATGACTACACCAATGCCTGAAGCCGTTAAGAAGATTGTGGTACAGGATGTCAGCGATGTTCAGAATGTTGCTTCAAAAGTTGATTTCGTATTTAGTGCCGTAGATATGACAAAAGACGAGATTAAGAAGATTGAAGAAGAATATGCAAAGACAGAGACTCCAGTTGTTTCCAACAATAGTGCACATAGATGGACACCTGATGTACCGATGGTTGTGCCTGAACTTAATCCGGAGCATCTTGAGGTTATTGCAGATCAGAAAAAACGTCTTGGAACAACAAGAGGATTTATAGTAGTTAAACCAAACTGCTCTATCCAGAGTTACACACCTGCACTTCATGCCCTCAAAAAGGCAGGATATGAGCCAAAGACAGTTGTTGCAACAACATATCAGGCTATTTCAGGAGCAGGAAAGACATTTAAGGACTGGCCGGAGATGGAACACAACATCATTCCGTTTATCGGCGGTGAGGAAGAAAAGAGTGAGCAGGAGCCGCTTCGTATATGGGGTCATGTTGAGAACGGTCAGATTGTAAAAGCAGAAGGACCTGTTATTACAACACAGTGTATCCGTGTACCTGTACAGGATGGTCACACAGCAGCAGTATTTATGACATTTGAAGAAGGAAAGAAGCCTTCTAAAGAAGAGATTATTAGAGTTTGGAGAGAGTTTAGCGGAATGCCACAGGAACTTGGTCTTCCAAATGCTCCAAAGCACTTTATACAGTATCTTGAGGAGGATAACCGTCCACAGGTTTCACTTGATGTAAACTATGAAAACGGATTTGGAGTATCACTTGGACGTCTTCGTGAAGATACAGTATTTGATTACAAATTTGTTGGTTTATCACATAATACTGTTCGTGGTGCAGCAGGCGGAGCCGTGCTTATCGCAGAGCTTCTTAAAGCTAAGGGATATATTACAGCAAAATAATTTATAAGCGCCCATATATTTTACGGCGGATTCAGTTATGTTAAAAAACTAATAACAGTAACATGAATGGAGGTGCCAAATGAATAAGTATCGAATTTTAGTCAAAGGAATTGTTCAGAAGGGCAATAGATATCTGACAGTAGAAAAATGGTACGATGATAATATCGTAGAACCTTATCAATGGGAATTTATTGATGGAGAGGCAGAGTTTGGTGAATCACCGGACAAAGCGGTAGTTAGAAATATTCAGGAGCAGACGGGACTTATTACGGAAGTAGACAGAGTTCTTTATACATGGACATTTATGATTGGCTCAGAGTGCAATCTGGGACTGGCGTATCTTTGCCTTACAGAACAGGACGAGGATGATGTTGTGTTATCGGAAGAACTGCATGATGCTAAGTGGATTGAAGCAATTGATTTTGAAAATTACATCCATAATGAACGTATGCTTAAAGATCTTGAAAAGGCGGAACTTTATTAAATAAAAAGAGTGCATCTGTCAATGAAATTTGGCGGGTGCTCTCTGTGTATATAGGGAAAGGCATAAACATATTATGGAAAAAATTCTTATAAAAAATGGCAGGCTGGTAGATCCTGCAAATAATATTGATGAAAAAAGAGATATTCTTATAGAAGATGGAAAAATAAAGGAAGTTGCCGACTGTATAATGCAGGCTGGCGATGCAAAGGAAATAAATGCAGAGGGAAAAGCTGTTATGCCCGGATTTATTGATTTGCATGTACATTTGAGAGAACCCGGATTTGAGTATAAGGAGACTGTTGAAACGGGCGCTAAGGCAGCAGCAAGGGGTGGAGTTACATCTATTTGTCCTATGCCAAATACAAAACCTGTGATTGACAGTGCCGAAAGTGTAAAAGATCTGCTTAAAAGAGCAGAAAACTCACCCGTTCATATCCTTCCGATAGGAGCATGTACCGTCGGACAGGAGGGCAAAGAACTTGCTGATATTGAGGGGATGAAAGAAGCGGGCATAGTTGCACTTAGTGAGGATGGCAAATCTGTTATGGATTCGTCACTGTTTAGAAAGTCATTAAAGGAGGCTGCAAGACTTAATCTGCCGATGTTTTCTCACTGTGAAGATAAAGCTCTTGTCGAGGGTGGTGTCATGAATGCAGGAAAGAAGGCAGAAGAACTTGGACTTCCGGGAATTACAAATTCGGTTGAGGATGTAATTGTTGCAAGGGATATTATCATGTCAAAAGAAGCCGGAAACAGGCTTCACCTCTGTCATTGTTCAACAGCGGACAGTGTGGTTCTGGTTGAGATGGCAAAAAAACAGGGACTTTCTGTAAGTGCAGAGGTCTGCCCGCATCATTTTACTATGTCAGATGATGAGATTACAGAGGATAATGGAAGATTTAAAATGAATCCTCCACTCAGAAGCAGAGCAGATGTTGATGCTTTGAAAGAGGGTCTCAAAAACGGAATTATGGAAGTTATTTCTACAGACCATGCACCTCACGGGGAAGAAGAAAAAAATCAGACCATGTTGAAAGCTCCTTTTGGAATAGTAGGTCTTGAGACATCTTTTGCACTTGGTTATACAGAACTTGTAGATAAGGGCGTTCTGACACTTTCACAGCTTGTAGAAAAAATGAGTGTCAATCCGGCAAAAGTTCTTGGTATAGACAAGGGAAATCTTGCACAGGGAAAGGCTGCCGATATAGTTATTGCAGATATTTCCGAGGAATATGAGATAGACAGCAAAAAGTTTGTATCAAAAGGAAAAAATACACCGTTTGACGGCAAAAAGGTAAAAGGAAGAATTATTACGACGATAGTCGATGGAAAAATAGTATATCATGAATAATGTATTCATAAGAGAAATGGAGGAAAATAAATGATAAATAAATTAGTTTCGGAGATTAAGAAAAAAAATGCACCTATAGTTGTAGGTCTTGACCCTATGCTCAATTATGTGCCAAAACATATACAGGAAAAGGCATTTGCAGAATACGGAGAGACACTTGAGGGAGCAGCAGAAGCAATCTGGCAGTTCAACAAAGCTATAGTTGATGCCACATACGACCTTATTCCGGCTGTAAAACCACAGATTGCCATGTATGAGCAGTTTGGAATACCTGGCCTTGTATCTTATAAAAAGACTATAGACTACTGCAGGGAAAAAGGACTTGTCGTTATTGGTGACATCAAGCGTGGTGATATTGGTTCTACATCTACAGCATACGCTGTCGGTCATCTCGGAAAAGTTCAGGTCGGTTCAAAGTCTTATGCAGGATTTGACGAAGATTTTGCTACGGTAAATCCTTATCTTGGAAGTGACGGAGTAAAACCTTTTATCGATGTTTGTAAAGAAGAAAAGAAGGGTATCTTTGTTCTTGTAAAGACATCAAATCCATCAAGTGGAGAATTTCAGGATAAGGAAGTTGACGGAAAGCCTCTTTATGAACTTGTCGGAGAGATGGTTGCAAAATGGGGTGAAGACTGCATGGGTGATGATTACAGTTATGTAGGCTGTGTTGTAGGAGCTACATATCCGGAGATGGGAAAAGTTCTTCGTAAACTTATGCCAAAAACTTATATTCTTGTTCCGGGATATGGTGCACAGGGCGGTACAGCAAAAGATCTTAAACCATATTTTAACGAGGACGGTCTTGGAGCCATAGTAAATTCATCAAGAGGAATAATTGCAGCATACAGGCAGGAGGAATACAGCAAATTTGGTGAGGAAAATTTTGCGGATGCATCAAGAGAAGCTGTTATCAATATGAAAAACGATATAAATAGTATTTTTTAAGGAAATGAGGTTTTTATGGCTGATAAGAAAAAGACTATGGCTGTGATAAAATCACAGGAAAATATAACAAAAGACATATTCAGCATGTGGCTTGAATTTGAAAAAGAGTCAAATGTTGTGGAAAATGCAATTCCTGGACAGTTTATTTCAATGTACAGTTCTGACGGCAGCAGACTTTTACCAAGACCTATAAGTATATGTGAAATTGATAAAGATTCAGGAAGTTTAAGAGTTGTTTACAGAGTTGTCGGAAAAGGAACAGATGAGTTTTCAAAGATGAAAAAGGGAGAGAAGATTCCGGTTGTTGGACCGCTTGGAAACGGATTCAGCCTTAAAGGAGGAAAAGCCGTACTTATAGGTGGTGGAATAGGAATACCTCCTATGCTTGAACTTGCAAAAACTCTTAATTCTAAAGAAAATGTTTCAGTAGTTCTTGGATACAGGGATAACGATTTATTCCTTAAAAATGAATTTGAGCCATATGCCAATGTATATGTTTCTACTGAGGACGGAAGTGTCGGAACAAAAGGAAATGTTATAGATGCAATAAAAGAGAATGTGCTTGAAGCAGATGTGATTTATTCATGCGGGCCTATACCGATGCTTCGCGGAGTAAAAGCTTATGCACAGGAAAAGAATATAGAAGCGCAGATTTCGATGGAAGAAAAAATGGCTTGTGGAATAGGTGCATGTCTCGGATGTGTATGTAAATCAAAAGAAATTGATGACCACAGTAAAGTTCATAATAAGAGAATATGCAAAGATGGACCTGTATTTAATGCAGAGGATATAGAAATTTAGGTTACTGTACAGAATGGAGGAAACTTATGAATCTTTCAGTAGATTTTGCCGGAGTTAAAATGAAAAATCCGGTTACAACAGCATCCGGTACATTTGGTTCGGGAGAAGAGTTCAGCGAGTATGTGGATTTGAACAGACTCGGCGCAGTTACAACCAAAGGCGTAGCAAGTATTCCATGGCCTGGAAATGACACACCGAGAGTTTGTGAGACATACGGTGGAATGTTGAATGCGATAGGACTTCAGAATCCGGGAATAGATACATTTGTAAACAGGGACATTCCTTTCTTGAAGAAATATGATACCAACATCATAGTAAATGTATGCGGAAAGACACCTGAGGAATATATAGAAGTTGTTGACAGACTTGCCTCAGAGGATGTATCGATGCTTGAGATAAATATTTCATGCCCGAATGTAAAAGCAGGCGGCATTGCATTCGGACAAGACCCTAAACTTGTTGAGCAGATTACAGGCAAAATAAAAGCTCACGCTAAACAGCCGGTAATAATGAAACTTAGTCCTAACGTGACAGATATAACAGAGATGGCAAAGGCGGCAGAAGCAGGCGGCGCAGATGCCATATCACTTATAAATACACTTACGGGTATGAAAATTGACATAAACAGGAGAACATTTGCACTTGCCAATAAGACAGGTGGAATGTCAGGCCCGGCTGTAAAACCGGTTGCCGTAAGAATGGTATATCAGGCAGCAAATGCGGTAAATATACCTGTTCTTGGAATGGGTGGAATAAGAACGGCAGAAGACGCACTTGAATTTATCATGGCGGGTGCTACAATGGTTGCCGTTGGAACAGCAAACTTTAACAATCCGGCAGCGACAATTGAAGTTATTGATGGAATAGCAGAGTTTATGGATAAAAACGGAGTTAAAGATATAAACGAGCTTATAGGCTGCGTAAAATAATAAATATACAGATATTTAGAAAAAAATTGAAAAATATAGAAAAGAGGTTTGATTATGGAGAGTTACAAGAAAGAGTTTATCGAGTTTATGGTTGAGAGTGACGTCTTAAAGTTTGGAGAGTTTACTCTTAAGAGCGGAAGAAAATCACCATTTTTTATGAATGCAGGAGCATATGTGACAGGTTCACAGCTTAAAAGACTTGGAGAGTATTACGCAAAAGCCATACATGAGCATTATGGTGATGATTTTGATGTATTATTCGGACCTGCATACAAGGGAATACCTCTTAGTGTAACAACAGCTATTGCATACAGTGAGTTATACGGAAAAGAAATAAGATACTGTTCTAACCGCAAAGAGGTTAAAGACCACGGAGATACAGGTATCTTACTTGGAAGCAAGATTAAAGACGGAGACAAAGTTGTAATTATTGAGGATGTTACAACATCAGGAAAATCTATAGAAGAGACTTTCCCTATTATAAAAGCACAGGGCGATGTAGAGATAAAAGGTCTTATGGTTTCTTTAAACAGAATGGAGAGAGGACTTACAACAAATGCAAGTGCTCTTGATGAAATTCAGTCAAAATATGGCTTTGGTGCAAATGCAATCGTTACAATGGAAGATGTTGTCGAGTGCCTTTATAACAAAGAGTGCCAGGGAAAGATTCTTATTGACGATAAACTTAAAGAAGCAATTGATGCGTATTATGAGCAGTACGGTGTAAAATAGAAAATGATTTTGCATGGATTAACTTTTATTGCGGCTGGCACTAAAGATATAAATGTTAACAACAATTGTAAATACATCGATTTTTTATCGGTGTATTTACTGATTTAAAAATAAATTATAGGATTGTTATTACAATATAATATTACAATAATTATAAATAGGATTGAGATGGAGGTTTGTATGGGAGAAAAAGTATATAAAACAATGAAATCCGTAGGTTCATTTAATCTTGTTATGGGGATATTGCTTATAATATCAGGAATTACAACCGGAGTATTATTTATAGCAAAGGGCGCAAGACTTCTAAAAGATAAATCGGAGCTGATGTTCTAATGAAAGTATATGTATTTGGAGCATATAAAGATTTTAAATGCATAGCAGGAGATTGTATGGCAACATGCTGTAGCGGATGGAAAATCGTTGTAGATAAAGAAGCATACGAGAGATTTAAGAATATGGAAAATTCCACATTGAGGGAAGATATATTATCGAATATAGCAGAAAATAACGGCGTATGTTCATTTAAAAATAAAAACAACGGTGATTGTGCGATGCTTGATAGTGACGGATTGTGCAGAATACAGAGAAATTCTGATGAGAAAACACTTTGCAACACATGCCGCAAATATCCAAGGTTATCATTTAAAAGAGAGAATATTATGCTGCTTTCAATGGCGGCCTCATGTCCTGTTGTAATAAATTATCTCTGTAAATATGACTACAGTAATATCTGGTATGAGATGTCAGATGACAAAAAAATGCATACTATAGCATTTGATGAAATTCCGGAATTATCATATGAAGTTAAAAAATTAAATGAATTATTTACAAAAATCAGGGAAAAATATTCAAAAAAAAGTGACAAATTATGTGAATTATTTTATGATTTTGCGGATATTGCCGTAGATATGATTATAAAATGTAATGACTGCATATATATAGACGGAAGCTTGGATATTTATGAATCGCAGATGGATGAAAATTCATTTAGTAAAAAATATGATAAGTTTATTCATGAATATGAAAAAAGACTGATAAAATTTGAGAAAAATTACAGTTTGTACCGATTATTAACAGCCGGATACGAGAATAACAATCAAAGTTTAAGTGAAAGATTGTACCAGATAACAGGAGAAATTATTATGAACAGGGTTATTTTGTTTAGCATGGCACAATCTGAAGACAATGATTTTAGTCTGGATATTGTTCAATCTGTACATTGGGTATATAAGGCAGCCATACATGGAAAGATAAGTGCAGGCATAATGCACAAAAAAGTCTTAGAAAAATTAGCATAATGACGAAAAATAAAATAGAGTGTCTTGGAATACGAGAAAAGTGTCGCTGTGAGAGTGACATTTTTTTTGTTTTGTAGAAAAAAGACGTAAAAATTTGTGAATAACAGAGAAAGATATAAGTGTGTCTAAAATATGTCATAAAAAGCTTTACATGTAGGAGAAAAATATTTATGATTACAAATACGGGAGTTAAATTGAAAAAAATGAAATAGAAAGGGTAAAAATGATGGGTAGAGAAATAAAACGATTGGAGAAGATGAATGAAAATAGCTTTTTGGAGCAACGGTGGGAACAATATGTGTGTCACATCAAATATGGCATGCATTACATCGATAATATCTTTAAAAAACGCAGGGATGAAGAGGGAGATTTTACTTGAAAATCATTTTAACAAGGAAAGGGGACTTGAAAGAGTTCTGATTCAGCAGGATAAAATAGATTTTTTAAGGGAAACAGGTGGATATTATGTAAAGTATGGGTTGGAGTATATACTAAAGAGGATATTTATTGGGGAAACACATGAGGAGATAATTAAGAGCTCAACAATAAATCTATTGTTATCAAATATGTTTTTATTACCATCAGGAATGGTTTTTAATAAAGAGGTATTTAATTACGATTTCAGTCTTGTTCACAACGAATTATTTGAAATGCTGGAAAAAGCCGGAGATTATGTGTTTATTGATACTGAATCAAATCAGAATCTTAGTACAAAACAGATTTTATATGATGCAGATATTGTCGTGGTGAACTTGTCTCAAAATTCTAAAAATATATATGATTTTTTTGAGAACTACACATCCCTTAGAGAAAAAGCGGTATATATTGTAGGAAAATATCAGCCGGAGAAAAGATGGACCAGAAAAAAGATATGTTATGAGTTTAATATTCCAAGAAATAAAATAGGCGTGATACCGTATAATTCAGAATTTAGTGAAGCACTTGAATATGGAAAATTACAATATTTTTTGAATTATAATTTCACGGGTCCTGTGAGAATGGAAAATGAATACTTTATGAGACAGTGCAAAAAGAGTGCAAATATTATACTGAATATGATAAGTGAGGTGAAAAAGAAAAAGGAGAGACAGCAAAGACAGATATATATAGATGATATATGCAAGAGCGGCATTGGCGAATTTGGGATGAGACCTGAGTATTCAAGACAAAAAATAAATTCATATAAATAACCCTGAAAGTATGTTATAATATTCGTAGAGGCATAGAGTTTAGGAGCGTGAGAAGGCTCTGTGAATAAAGCCATGCATGAATAAGTGGCGAAGGCAGGCGGAATATATAAAATATATGTTCAATTTGCTTTACAAGGAGGATTGCTATGGAAAACGGGGGGAATTTTGAGTTTTTAAATCATTTAAAGAAACGTCAGAGTGAGTTGGAGAGAATAAATCATCCAATGATACGATATGAGGATTCTTTCAGATATTTATATGTTTTTGGTCTTGGCGTCATGGCACTTGGCAACATGAAAGCTATGATGGAACTTCAGGATTATTTTGACGAAATACTTGATAAGCTGTGTATTTCAAAGAAAAACATGGAACAGGTAATAACAGACATAAATAATTATTTTGATTTCAGATTGACAGAATGTATTGATAAATTAAAAGAAAAAGAAGTACAGTATTGTTTTATACTTGATTTATATAAAATGTATCAGTTGACACTGTGGTCACAGGACTATTGCGAGAAGATACTTGACTATTATCAGCAGATATTTAGATTTTCTGATATAGAGAGAAAGTTTTTTGAGGGATTTAGTGACTGCTCATCAAAAAAAGATGTTGACAGAGCGACAGAAATGTACACTGCATTCAGAAAAAAAGGATATGAAATCAGGTATTCGATACTTACATATTTTTTCCCGGAATTTATATTGGAAGAAGAATATGGAGACATTGTCGTAAAATCGGGAAAGACATTTGTGATAGACAAACCTGTTACCGTAAATGGAGACATAGAAGTTGAACGTGGAGGTTCGCTTTTGATGAGCGGCGGCATCCTGAAAATATATGGCGGGATAAAGGTAAATGGAGGAAGAATAAGACTATATAATACAAGAGTAAGAGTTTTAAAAAACGATTATGAGTATTTTATGCAGATTGACAATGCGGCGATAGTGCAGATTTCAGATTCATTTATCGACTGCGGTCAGTTTAGCGGATTTATGAAGCAGACATCGGGACGTCTTATATTGACAGATACGATAGTAAGCAATGCTGCGGGCAGCAGGTCGGTGTCGTTTTATGGCAGGTCGGCAGTTATAACGAGATGTCGTTTTATCAATTGTGATTGTGGGGCGGTATCATTATATAACAGAGCAAGGGTAGAGATAAAAAATTGTGAGTTTATAAAATGTATCGCCGAGTATGGAGCTGCTTTGTATTCCGAATCTATCGGCAATGTGGAATGTGAGGATTGCGTGTTTGACGAATGTAATGCAAAATATCTCGGAGCAGCAATATATTTTAAGTATCAAAAGTTTGGACAGTATATTAAAAACTGCATATGCAGGGGATGCAATCCAAGTGAAAACCAGATATTTAATGTTTATGATGATGACTTTGAAATTCAGCGAATTGAAAAAAGGGGGACGGCTGATGATATTAGATATATTAACCAAGTTTAATTGCAGGCGGAAGATATTTCTTACGCCGGAGCACCCGTTTTGTTCATACAGCACAGAATTTAAAGTTATGTACACATCGGCAGTTACCATGCAGGCAAAACTCAACAGAAATATTAAGCCGTTGAACAATTTTGAGCTGGAACGCCTTATGAAGTATGGTCTGAAGATGAACGCAGGGGATATAGCATGGGCGCTTAGAAATCTGAATGAACATGAAACTGTCATTGAATATATTTTAGACAATTTAAAGACAGGTGAGGAAAAGATAATTTTCCTGATGGATTTAGTAAATGTGGCAATGGCAGATAATTTTATATCTTCTGAGGAGAATGAATTTGCATTAAAATTTGCACTGAAACTCGGTATTTCAGAGAATATTTACGAATTGGTAAAAAAATACATTGTATGTGCTTTTGAAGATAATGTGAAAGAATGCTTTGAACTTGCCAAGATAATAAAGAATTTATATCCTAAAATTGAACTTATTGACCTTAAATATTTTGCACTTCAGATTTATGAATCAGTTGAGTGTACACAGAGAGAGATAAAAGAAAAGAAGGAAGTAAGAATAACAGACAGGTGTCAAATATATGATGACATTGTTCTTGCAAGGGGAACAAAGCTTGTGTTTGATCATGCACTTGTCAGAATTTACGGAAATATACTGCTTGACGGCGGCACACTTGAAATTATAAACAGTAAATTTATAAGAAAAAGTGACAGTCACAGGGCATGCATAAATGTTAAGGATGCTTACAGCAGGGTGATTGTGGAAAAATGTGAGGCAGACTGCAGAAATTACGGAATGTTTATCAGAGCCGAAGCAGGAGAAGTGAGTGTTAAAGATTCTAATATATACCATACCACAAGAGGTGCTGCGATACGTTTCTGGGGAAAAAGACTTGATATAGAAAGATGCAGCTTCAGCCGCTGTTATTCTCCGGAAGACGGAGGTGCAGTTATGGCACGCGGAGGTGACGGCAGTATAAGAGACTGCAGGTTTACGGATTGTGAAGCAAGACGTGGAGGTGCGGTATTTGCGGCTGACAGCGTAAAGTTAAATAAATGCCACTTTACCAACTGTAATGTAGCTGAATATGGTGCGGCAGTGTTTTACTCGGGGATTGCCACAGAGGAAAACAGTGGTTTTGAGTATGTTGCATGTCATCCTACGGGGGCAGAGTTTGTTCAGGTTATTTCAAGGCGTGGTGAACTGAAAGTTTCCGATGAAATGTTTTTGAACAAATCTACGATAATTGACTGTCCTGTTTATGTAGAGACAAAAGGAGCTTTGAATATTTTAAATGCGTCACTGTATCTCAATTATCCTATAAGATGTGCGGGCAGTATAAAAATGAAAAATGCAAGAATTATCTGCAATTATCTTCAGAAATCAGACATGCTTTATCTTGAAAATGCAAAACAATGTGAGATATTAAACAGTGAGTTTGACGGAGCACTTAAGACAGGAGGTATAAATGTCAAGGGTACAAAGATAATATTAAAAAATTCCATGTTTAGAAACATGAATGGAGGAAGAGCAGTGTTTAATGCGTATCGTCCGCAGATAAAAGAATGTATCTTTAATTTCTGTCAGGATGGTGCAATATATACACAAGGCGGTGAAATAGAGAAATGTGTATTTGTCAACTGCAGAGGCAAGTCAGGTGCAGGAGTGTTGATGTATGGCAGAAGCGGACTTGTGAGACGTTGCAATTTTAAGAGATGCATAGCTGAGAGTGGTGGAGGTGCCGTTGACAGGCAGGTTGGTCAGAATATAGAAAAATGCCTGTTTGAGGATTGCAGACCCCAGAATATATCCTGAGATTTGAATTCAGATGGTATTATCAAAGAATTTGAGTTCATATATTGTGAAAAAAGAAGCACAGCCTATATGGCATGTGCTTCTTTATCGTTATCATTTATATCATCATTATCTTCCGGTTTTGGGAGAAGATGAAGTTTTACTTTATCAATATGATTTTTGGCGGCTTCAAGAACCGTATATTCAGCATAATCATCCGAAACAGTTTCGCCGGCATCAGGAAAATGATCCAAAAGATTTATAATGTGTCCTGCGATGGAATCATAGTCTTCAGATTCGATTTTAATTCCGAGTTCCTCATCAATGTCATCAAGTTTAGCGACACCTAAAAGAATGTAATCCCCGTCATCAGTTTTGGTGATATCATCTTCTTCGTTGGCATCGTATTCGTCTCTTATCTCACCTACAATTTCTTCTATCAGATCCTCTATTGTAAGTATGCCGGATGTAGAGCCATATTCATCCAGGACTATTGCCATAGGAATGGATGCTTCTTTCATTTCAAAGAAAAGTTCAGAGATTTTTTTATATTCATAGGTAAAATATGCTTCACGCATTACGTCAGAAATCTTGAAATCCTTTTTGTCCCCCTGATAAAAGAAGATATCCTTGAGGTTTATAATTCCAACTACATTATCCCTGCTGTCGTCATAAACAGGCATACGTGTAAATTTTTCCTTTGAATAGCTTTCGATAAGCTCATCATATGTCAGACTAAGCTCAACAAATTCTACATCCATTTTGGGAACCATCACATCTTTTGCAAGAGAATCACCAAAATCAACAACATTTGTAATCATCTGGCGTTCTTCGCTTTCGATAACTCCCTCTTTATGGCTTACATCAACAATAGTCCTAAGTTCGTTTTCTGTAATTGCCGGCTG
The DNA here is from genome assembly GCA_000436755.1 of Clostridium sp. CAG:253. Taxonomy (GTDB): domain Bacteria; phylum Bacillota; class Clostridia; order Lachnospirales; family Lachnospiraceae; genus Butyribacter. Next base: position 101,213 of record FR887314.1, read on the forward strand.
CTTTGTAATATCAATATGAAAAATCTTTAAGAGCAGCTTGGAAAATTTATCAAATATATAAGCAAATGGTCCTAATATAACTGTAAGCGTATAAATTGGTTTAGAATAAATAAGTGACATTTTGTCTGCATTCATAGTCGCTATTGATTTGGGAAGAATTTCTCCAAAAATAATAACAAGTATGGTGATTATGCCTGTAGCTGCACCGGTAATCAGGCTTGTAGCATTTGAAAAACCGGATTTCTTTGCCAGGTTTATGGCAAAAGTTGTAGCAAGAGAAGATGCTGAAAGATTAACAATGTTATTTCCTATTAAAATGGAACTAAGCATCTTTGTCTGGTTGCTGATTAGCTTTAAAACTAATGCAGCTTTTTTGTTGCCTTCATCTGCCATAGATTTTAAACGCATTTTGTTTACGGTTGTAAGACATGTTTCCGCAGAAGAAAAGAATGCAGAAAACAACAACAGTATAAATAAAATCAATAGTTTCGAGGCGTCACTTGAATCCAAATAAATCAACTCCAATCAATAAATTATTTTATATGTATAAACACTCAATATTTTAACGTTATATTATGCTGTTGTCAAGTCAAACGCGATTTTGAATGAGTTTATATAATTATGGAAAATTGTGGAACTTATATAAAAAGTTCAGAAAAATTGTCAGAAAACTATTGCAAAAATTACAAAGGTGTTATACAATGTAGTTACAAATTAAGACAGCGATGTCAATCGTGTATATGTCACAGTGAGGAGGATGATATGCGAAAGAAATCCCATATTTCATTGGCGTGGTACTTGATGAACAATGAAGGTATGGAGTCAGTTAAACATCATAAAGGAGCATTCTATATTGGAAGTATATTACCGGATTGTATTCCTTCATTTTTAGTAAGGAAACATACTATTGAGGATTCCTTTGATGTACTTGAGAAAGAAATCAGTAAACTGGTATCACATTTTGACCCGATTAGAGGTCTTGATAGTTATACATGCAGACATTTAGGAGTGATTACACATTATGTTGCTGATTACTTTACCTTTCCACACAATCAGAATTTCCCCGG
>FR887314.1:102287-106335 GCA_000436755.1 Clostridium sp. CAG:253
CACAATCAGAATTTCCCCGGAAATTTAAAAGATCATTGTATCTATGAAGAAGAACTTAAAAAAGAACTTCGCAAATATGTAAGAAAGCCGGAAGTAGAAAGAGGAAGATTGAGTGAATCGGTTCATACACCTGAAGCAATTCTTAGTTTTGTTCAAAGAATGCATCAGATTTATATGCGTATGCAAAGCGGAGTGAAGCGTGATTGTGAATATATTATAGAGCTTTGTCATACTGTTGTTGATGCGTTACTTATATTATTTGAGGAACTTACAAAGCAGTTGCACTTATCTTTAGTATCACTTTAGAGTTTGGATTATGGAAGACGGCAAGTTTTATGAGGGCGGAGCCGTACGACGATAGATTGAAAAGTATCTGATACGAGAAAAAAGAAGTATCAGATACTTTTTTAGTGCATATTAAAATTTTTTGAAAAAAATTTAAAAAAACACTTGCATTTTAAAAGAAGATGTTATATACTAAGCAAGTGCTCAGCGAGAGAGCAAAAAATGATGGGCTATCGCCAAACGGTAAGGCACTGGACTCTGACTCCAGCATTTCAAGGTTCGAATCCTTGTAGCCCAGTTTATCAGATATTAATATTTGATATATAAGTTCAGTGAAAAACTGGCAAAATTAAATATAGTGGGCTATCGCCAAACGGTAAGGCACTGGACTCTGACTCCAGCATTTCAAGGTTCGAATCCTTGTAGCCCAGTTTAAAGGTCGTAGAATTTTCATTGGAATATTCTGCGATTTTTGCTTTTATGAAAAAAATTATAGGAGGAATATACAATGAATAAAGTAGATTTTATAAGAGGCGAAATGATGGCTGCAATGAAAGCAAGAGATAAAGAAAGAAAAGCGGTATTATCAAGTCTTCTTACGGCACTGAAAAATTTTCAGATAGATAAAAGAGAAGAGATAACAGATGCAGAAGGTGACCAGATTATATTAAAGCTTATCAAGCAGACTAAAGAAACTTTGGAGATGACACCTGCTGACAGAACAGATGTTATTGAAGAGTGTAATTATACAATCAAGGTATTAGAGGAATATGCACCAAAGATGATGGACGAGGCAGAGATTAAGACTGTGATTGAGAGTGTTCTGGCAGAACTTGAAATTGCTGAACCTACGGCAAAAGATAAGGGAAAGATTATGAAAGTCCTCATGCCGAAAGTTAAGGGTAAAGCAGACGGAAAGCTTGTAAATCAGGTGCTTGGCGGTATGTTTAAGTAATCAATGATATAATTTAGAAAGTAATAAAATAAATAAGGATAGGGAATTGACAATATGAAAAAAATAATATGGCTTGTAATTCCGTGCTATAATGAGCAGGAAGTTCTGACTGAAACATCAAAACAGCTTAAAAGTATTATGACCGGATTAGTAAAAAGCGGGAAAATAAGCGATAAAAGTAAGATTGCTTTTGTAAATGATGGTTCTAAGGACAATACATGGAATATGATAATGGACTTGCATGAATCTGATCCAATATTCACAGGTATAAACCTTGCTCATAATAAAGGGCATCAGAATGCACTGCTTGCCGGTCTTATGACTGCAAAGGATTATGCGGATGCGGCTATCTCACTCGATGCCGATTTGCAGGATGACGTTGGAGTTATTGAACAGTTTATCGACAAGTTTAATGAGGGTAAGGATGTCGTTTATGGAGTTCGTTCCACAAGAGCTACAGATACAGTATTTAAGAGAAGCACTGCACATGCATTTTATAAGCTTATGAAGTTTATGGGTGCCGATACATTGCAGGATCATGCAGATTATCGTCTTATGAGCAAAAGAGCGTTAGAGGGACTTGCGAAGTATAAGGAAGTTAATCTTTTCCTCAGAGGAATAGTTCCTATGATTGGATATGAGACAGATGTCGTATACTATGAGAGACACGAAAGATTTGCGGGAGAGTCAAAGTATCCTTTAAAGAAGATGCTTTCTTTTGCGATAGACGGAATAACATCATGCAGTGTCAAACCTATAAGAATGATAACAACATTAGGTACATTAGTATTTACGGTTAGTATTGTTATGCTCATATATTTTCTTGTAGTGTGGGCTTTGGGTCATACTGTTCAGGGCTGGACTACAATAGTTATATCGTTATGGGGAATAGGCGGACTTATTCTTTTGTCACTTGGAATTATTGGTGAATATATCGGAAAAATATATATGGAAGTGAAGGAAAGACCACGCTTCATTATTGAAAATATTCTCTACAAAGAATAGTTATTTCATGTAAACCTAAAAATAAACATAAAAAACAGAGAGTTAAAAGGAAACTCTCTGTTTTTGGTTTAACGGATAAGAAGAAATTAATCTTCATCATCGCTCTGTACAGATAAAATCTGTCTCTTTCTTGCCATTTCATCACTTTCGAGATACTCATCATATGTTGTGAGCTTATCGATAAGTCCGCCGGGAGTTATCTCCATAATACGGTTTGCGATAGTCTGTATAAACTGGTGATCCTGTGAAGTAAAGAGGATAACACCAGGGAATTTTATAAGTCCGTTGTTGAGTGCAGTGATTGATTCCATGTCAAGGTGAGCTGTAGGTTCATCAATTACAAGAACATTTGAACCAAGAATCATCATTTTTGAGAGCATAACACGAACTCTCTCTCCTCCGGAAAGTACATTGACTTTCTTTACACCGTCTTCACCAGGAAAGAGCATACGTCCGAGGAAACCTCTTACATAAGTAGGATCTTTTTCAGGAGAGAAAGGCATAAGCCAGTCAACGATAGTTTCGTCTCTGTCAAAAAGCTCTGTATTATCTTTAGGGAAGTAAGAAAAGCTTGTTGTTACGCCCCATTTAAATGTACCCTCGTCGGGTTCCATTTCGCCTGTAAGTATTTGGAAAAGAGTAGTTGCAGCGATAGTGTTGCTTCCGACAAACGCAACTTTATCTTCTCTGTTTATTACGAATGAAATGTCATCAAGAACTTTAACTCCGTCTATGGTTTTTGATATATGTTCAACAGTAAGGACTTCATTACCGATTTCCCTGTCAGGTCTGAAATCAATGTATGGATATTTACGGCTTGAAGGTTTCATTTCGTCAAGCTGGATTTTTTCAAGTGCGTGTTTACGGGATGTAGCCTGTTTTGATTTAGAAGCGTTTGCACTAAATCTCTGAATGAAGTTTTGAAGTTCTTTAATTTTTTCTTCTTTCTTTTTGTTGGCTTCTTTCATCTGTTTAATCATTAACTGGCTTGACTCGTACCAAAAGTCATAGTTGCCGGCATAAAGCTGGATTTTAGCATAATCTATATCAGCAATATGTGTGCAGACTTTGTTGAGGAAGTAACGGTCATGTGAAACAACAATAACAGTATTGTCGAAGTTTATAAGGAATTCCTCGAGCCAGTCGATGGCATCAAGATCCAAATGGTTTGTAGGCTCATCAAGCAGAAGAATATCAGGATTTCCAAAAAGTGCCTGGGCAAGTAAAACCTTGACTTTATCACTGTCAGGAAGTTCACTCATTTTTTTATAGTGAATGTCAGTAGGAAGTCCGAGACCGTTTAAGAGTGTTGCGGCATCGGATTCAGCATTCCAGCCGTCCATATTTGCAAATTCTTCTTCAAGTTTTCCGGCTTTGATTCCATCCTCCTCAGAAAAATCTTCTTTAGCATATATCTCATCTTTTTCTTTCATTATCTGGTAAAGACGTTCATTACCCATAATGACTGTATCAAGAACAACAAATTCATTGTATTTGAAGTGGTCCTGTTTTAAGAATGAAAGCCTTTGACCCGGTGTTATAATAACTTCACCTTTACTTGGTTCAATTTCACCTGTGAGGATTTTTAAAAATGTTGACTTTCCGGCACCGTTTGCACCGATAAGACCATAGCAGTTTCCCTCTGTAAATTTAATGTTTACATCTTCAAAAAGTGCCTTTTTTCCAAGGCGCAGTGTTATATTGCTGGCTTGTATCATTTAAATGTTTCCTTTCTTAAATCATTAACTATACAACTCTTTCTATTTTACAGAAAAATGGCTAATTTGCAAGGGTGTAGGGAAA
>FR887314.1:106362-106620 GCA_000436755.1 Clostridium sp. CAG:253
AAAAATGTTTTAATAGTTTATTGATTGTTAATATGATGAACACAAATATTTAACAAATAATGTTTTGCAGATAGCTAAATTTTGTAGTAAAATAAAAACATTACAAATTGAATGGAGAAAATGAAGATGTCAAAGGAGTTGTTTAATGTTCAGCCCGGAGACACACTTACACTGGGAGTGACAAAAGTAGTCAAGGGAGTGCAGTTTGCAGTTTATCTGCCGGACAAAAAAGTGTGTGCGCTGAAACTTTATCGTATA
>FR887314.1:106639-150845 GCA_000436755.1 Clostridium sp. CAG:253
TATCGTATAGGAAGAAAACTTCCGGCAGCAGTTATTCCTTTGAAAGATGAATATAAAAAAGGAAGCGTTTATTTTCTGACAATCACCGGCATAAGAGGTTATGATAACTGTGATATAGCAGCCGTATTGTCAGAAGAATATGAATATATGTATGAGGCAGACGGTCAGGAATTTGTAGATCCGTATGCACAGATTATACATGGCCGTGAGAAATGGGGAAAGCGCAAAGGTTCTGATTTTCTGCGTGCCGGAATATGTCTTGAAGAATTTGAATGGCAGGATGATGTAATGCCGGGAAGACATTTTAGCGAAGTGATAATGTACCAGCTTCATGTGAGAGGTTTTACAAAACATTCTTCTTCAAAAGTCAAAAATAAGGGGATGTATTTGGGAATTGCGGAGAAGATACCATATTTAAAAGAACTTGGGATAAATGCAGTCATGCTTTTACCGTGTTATGAGTTTGATGAGCTTTGTTATGATGAATATACACCTTTTGAAAAAGAGAAAGACAAAGAACATGAGACAAAGCATAAGTTAAACTATTGGGGTTATGGAACAAAAAATACATATTATCTGGCTCCAAAATCTTCTTATGCATCAGAGGCAGAACATTCAGACAGAGAGTTTAAGGAGTTTGTCAAAAAGATGCATCTTGCAGGCATTGAAGTGCTTATGGATATATATTTTATGCCCGGGACAAACTTATGCCTTATGACTGACTGTTTGAGGCATTGGGTTATAAATTACCATATAGACGGTTTTAGGATTAATCAGGAAGTTATGCCTTCAATATCGCTTGTATCTGACCCTATTATTTCGGGCGTAAAGCTTATGACATCTTATTGGGATGAAAATATGTTGCGTGATACGGGAGCACTAAATAATGATTCTCTTGCCGAGTACAATGAAGGATTTATGAATGATGCAAGACGTTTCCTAAAAAGTGATGAGGGAATGGTTCAGACATTTGCAGAAAGATTTAAGAGAAATTCATCTGTATACTCCATTATCAACTTTATAACGCATGTAAATGGTTTTACTCTTATGGATCTTGTTTCATACGATATAAAACATAATGAAACAAATGGTGAGGGAAACAGAGACGGAACAGAGTTTAATTACAGCTGGAACTGCGGTGTAGAGGGAAAAACAAGAAAAAGAGCCATTATGCGCAGCAGAATGAACCAGATAAGAAATGCGTTTATGATGCTTTTATGCAGTCAGGGAACGCCTATGATTCTTGCCGGAGATGAATTTGGAAATTCCCAGCTTGGCAACAACAATGCGTATTGTCATGATGACAATATTACATGGCTCAATTGGAATCACACTAAATCTGAGCAGGATATTTTGGATTTTGTAAAAAAGCTTATAGCATTTAGAAGAGAACATTGTATACTTCACGCAAAAGAGCCGTTTACAATGTTAGACACAAAGGGTGTAGGTATACCCGATATATCTGTTCACGGCACACAGGCATGGAGAGCAGATTTCTCAAATTACAGCCGTATGCTTGGAGTGCTTCTTGGCGGGAAATACGGTGAGAATGAGGACGATGATATATACATAGTTTTCAATATGTTTTGGGAGAAAAAAGTATTTGAACTTCCAAATCCTGCTATAGGAAGAAAATGGTATCCTGTAGTAGATACATCTGTCGGCGAATTTTTGTACGTGCCGGCAAAAAGGAAAAGAAGAAAAAAGGCTAAACAGGAGAGAGGTACATATAGAGAGTATCTCATGCAGCCAAGAAGTATAGCTGTATTTGTCGGAAGATAAAATGTATTTTGATTTATACATGCTTGCGTAATGGCAGCAAAATAGGCAGCAACAATAAAATATAAACGATAATAAAAAAGTGTGCTTTATCTGTAAAAGTAAAGCACACTTTAAAAATGAAGCAATCCGTGGCGTCGGTTGGGGCAAAATACCTTTTGCCTTCCAACATTAAAAAATGGCAGTATTACAACTGATGATTAGTGACGATTTCTTCATAAAGATCGATATCGCATACATTTTTTTCATCGTAATGTGTACAAGTCTGACAGGATGCAGTGGATGCTGAAGAGTTTTTTGAACCGCATCCGCAGTCATCACAGCTGCAGTATTTGCTGCAAAGTGAAGCAACTTCTCTCATCATTTCAGCATTTTTTTTCATTTTGACCTCGTTTCTGCGCATTTTTATTGCTGATAATATGAACTCTGCAAAATGCGCAAAATAGAGTTCATATTATTTGCATACCGCCTGAACAGCGATGTCAAGCTGATGTTATGCAAAGTTGTTTGACAGTTACATATATATAAAGACAACATACAGAAAATGCTTGTATTGAAATCTGTATTTGTTGTCGTGTAAATAGTATTTACGGAAAGTTGAAATTTTATGTTAAGTTTAAAAATAAATGATATAAAAATTACGATGGCTCATCTGTTGTTAAAAGAGACATTTGATGAGTTTTTACTGGAACATTCAAAAGTGGTAACATTTGCCGCATTTGAAATAAATGGAAAAAGAAATTTAAATTGGTATGATGATGACGAAAAAGAAAATCAATTGCAGCCACTTCTGTATTGGAGTGAGGCAAGAGATTTTTTGTTTGATTACATAAAAGGAAAAAAGACACCGGAGTATATGAAGATATCCCTTAAAGCAAGCCGTAAATGTGCAGAAAAAATTCTTGAAAACAGCGGTGTGCTTTCGAGGTATTTAAGTGAAATGCCTGATATGTATCTTCAGATAAAATTTGAAAAAGGTGAGCTTACGATGGTTACGGGTATCACTCACAAAGAATTTACGATGGATAAAACACTTGACAGGGGATGGGATGATGCCATAAGAGAGTGGATTAGAACATTGAAAATTTCAGCTGCTGTGCAGTAACAGTTTAGTGTTCTTAATTAATAAATTATAAGGAGGACAAAAATGCTTAAAACATTAGGCGCACAGGTTAAAGAATTTAAAAAAGATTCGATTCTTACTCCTGTATTTATGATTTTGGAAGTTATCATGGAAACAATAATTCCGTTGATAATGGGTTCAATAATTAGTGGTGGCGTACAAAAAGGTAATCTTAGACATATTTACCTTATGGGCGCACTCATGGTATTAACAGCGTTTATAAGCCTTTGGGCAGGCGCAATGGGTGGAAAATACGGTGCAAGTGCATCGACAGGATTTGCGAGAAACTTAAGAAAGGCAATGTATGATAATATACAGACTTTCAGTTTCTCAAATATTGATAAGTTTAGTACATCAGGGCTTGTAACAAGACTTACAACGGATGTGACAAATGTTCAGAATGCGTATCAGATGATACTTCGTATGTGCATGAGAGCACCTGCAAGTCTTATCTGTGCCATGGCAATGTCATTTTATGTAAATGCAAGGGTTGCCTCAATTTATCTTATTGCAGTTATTATACTCGGATGTTTTCTTGCACTTATCATAAAGATAGCAATGAAATATTTTGATCAGGTTTTCAAAAAATATGATAAATTGAATGAAAGTGTTCAGGAGAATGTAAATGCCATAAGAGTAGTAAAGGCTTATTCAAGAGAGAGTTTTGAACAGAAAAAGTTTACTAAGGCAAGTGAAAATGTATATAAGATGTTTATCAAGGCAGAAAAAACGGTTGCTTACAATATGCCTCTTATGAATCTGACGGTTTACAGCTGTATACTTATTATAAGCTGGGTAGGTGCAAAGCTTATTGTAGGTGGCAGCATGGACATTGGTAAGCTCTCGACACTTCTTGCTTATTGTATGAATATTCTTATGAGTCTTATGATGCTTTCAATGGTATTTGTAATGATAACAATGAGTGTATCAAGTGCAGAGCGTATATGTGAAGTGATAAATGAAAAGCCTGACATAACAAATCCTGAGAATCCTGTTATGGAAATTAAAAACGGTGATATTTCATTTGAAAATGTAAACTTCAGTTACAAAAAAGATGCCAAAACTCCTGTATTGAAAGATATAAATCTTGAGATAAAATCAGGACAGACAATAGGTGTGATAGGAGGAACAGGAAGTGCTAAGTCAAGTCTTGTAAATCTATTGAGCCGTCTTTATGATGTCACGGATGGAAGTGTAAAAATCGGTGGTGTCGATGTAAGAGAGTATGATATTGAGACTCTTAGAGATGAAGTTTCAGTTGTATTGCAGAAAAATGTTCTGTTTAGCGGAACAATATTTGAAAATCTTCGCTGGGGTGACAAAAATGCAACAGATGAGGAATGTATAAAAGCATGTAAACTTGCCTGCGCAGACGAATTTATTGATAGGATGCCGGATGGATACAATACATATATTGAACAGGGTGGAAATAACGTATCAGGCGGACAGAAACAGAGACTTTGTATTGCAAGGGCGCTTATAAAGAAGCCTAAGGTGCTTATTCTTGATGATTCGACAAGTGCCGTAGATACAGCCACAGATGCAAAGATAAGAAAAGCATTTGCTGAGGAAATACCCGGTACAACAAAGATTATCATTGCACAGAGAGTATCAAGCATAAAGGACTGTGACAAGATAATCGTTATGGAAGACGGATGCGTAAATGGATTCGGAACATCGGATGAACTTCTTGAAAGCAATGAGATTTATAAAGAAGTATATGAATCTCAGGTAAATGGTAATGCAGATTTCGATGAAAAATAAATATAGGAGGATAAGTTTTTATGGCTAGAGGACCAAAGGGACCGGGAACTAAAGGGATGAAACCCGGAATGAAGATAGAAAATCCCGGTAAACTTTTTGTCAGATTGATGAAATACATATTTAAATATTACTGGCTTCACTGTATTATCGTGGTTATTGGAATAGTGGTAAGCGTATTTGCCACAAATCAGGGAACAATGTTTACTCAGACACTTATTGATAAATATATATTACCTTTGTCACAGAGTTCCAACCCTGATTTTTCTAAACTTTTTGCCAAAATAACAGAAGTTGGGGTATTTTATGCGGCAGGTGTTGTAGGAGTATTTTTATACAACAGACTTATGATATATGTAACACAGGGTACACTTAAACGACTTAGAATAGAAATGTTTAATAAAATGGAGACACTTCCTATTAAATATTTTGATACGCATGCACATGGAGATATTATGTCGCTTTATACAAACGATATAGATACGCTTCGACAGATGATAAGCCAGAGTATTCCACAGGCAATATCAAGTGCAATAACTGTAGTCAGCGTCTTTATCTATATGCTTATACTCAATGTGCCTCTTACAGTAATTACAATTGCCATGGTCGGGGTGACATTGGCAGTGACAAAGAAACTTGGAGGATTAAGCGGTTCTTACTTTATGGCACAACAGAGAGATATAGGTAAGTTAAACGGTTATGTTGAAGAGATGATGGAAGGTCAGAAGGTTGTCAAGGTATTTTGCCACGAAGAAGAAAGCAAGGAAGGTTTTGACAAATTGAATGATCAGTTGTTTGACAGTGCAAACAATGCAAACAAATTTGCCAATATACTTATGCCTATAAATGCTCAGCTTGGAAATATCAGTTATGTTCTTTGTGCAATGGTAGGTGGTATACTTGCATTAAACGGTGTAGGCGGATTTACCATAGGAGCTCTTGTAAGTTTCCTTACATTCAATAAATCATTTTCAATGCCTGTAAACCAGATGAGCCAGCAGTTTAACTCAATTGTAATGGCACTTGCAGGTGCCGACAGGATTTTCAAGATTCTCGATGAGGAACCTGAGGTTGATGACGGATATGTTGAACTTGTCAACGCAAAAGAAGATGCCAATGGAGATATAACCGAGACTGAGGAACACACCGGAATGTGGGCATGGAAACATTTCCATAAGGATGATGGAACAACGACTTATGCACATATGAGAGGCGATATAGTATTTGACCACGTTGATTTTGGATACAATGATGACAAGATGATACTTCATGATATAGTTTTGTATGCAAAGCCGGGGCAGAAGATAGCTTTTGTCGGAGCGACAGGAGCAGGAAAAACTACTATTACAAATCTTATAAACAGATTTTATGATATTCAGGATGGAAAGATAAGATATGACGGTATCAATGTAAATAAGATAAAGAAAAATGACTTGCGACGTTCACTCGGTATCGTTTTACAGGACACACATCTCTTTACGGGAACAGTAAGGGATAACATCCAGTACGGTAAGCTTGATGCCACGGATGAGGAAATCATAAAGGCAGCAAAACTTGCAAATGCACACAGCTTTATAACAAGACTTCCTGACGGATATGATACAATGCTTACAGGTGACGGAGCAAACTTAAGCCAGGGACAGAGACAGCTTCTTGCAATCGCCAGGGCAGCAGTTGCCGACCCACCGGCACTTATACTTGATGAGGCTACAAGTTCTATAGATACAAGAACAGAAAAACTTGTACAGCAGGGAATGGACAGTCTTATGAAAGGAAGAACAACGTTTGTTATTGCCCACAGACTTTCGACAGTCAGAAACAGTGATTGCATCATGGTTCTTGAACAGGGAAGGATAATTGAGCGAGGAACTCATGATGAGCTTATAAAAGAAGAAGGAAAGTATTATCAGCTTTATACAGGCAAACTTGGAAAAGGAATTGCAGGATAATAAACTTAAAGGAGGTTCAGGTATGGGAAAAGAGTCAAAAGAAATTTATGATAAATTGAAAAAATGTTACGAGTGTTTTAAAAACAAGGTCGATTTTAAGCCGGAGATAGCACTTGTTCTTGGATCGGGTCTCGGCGATTATGCACAGGGAATAGATGTGGTTTGTGAACTTGACTATCATGATATAGAAGGTTTTCCGGTATCAACTGTTCCCGGACATCAGGGAAAATACATTTTCGGTTATGTGGGAGATGTACCTGTTGTTTGCATGCAGGGGCGTGTACATTACTATGAAGGATATGATATGTCTGATGTGGTGCTTCCGATAAGGCTCATGAAATTTATGGGTGCAGAAGTTTTGTTCCTCACGAATGCGAGCGGCGGTGTAAATTATGACTTCAGACCCGGAGATTTTATGCTGATAAAAGACCAAATATCAAGTTTTGTTCCGTCACCTCTAATTGGGGAAAATATTGACGAACTCGGTATAAGATTTCCTGATATGAGTGAGATATACGACATAAAGTTAAGACAGATAATAAAAAAGACGGCGGCACTGCTTGACATTGATATTAAAGAGGGAACTTACCTTCAGTTTACGGGACCGGCATACGAGAGCCCGGCAGAAATAAAGATGTGCAGGGCACTTGGGGCCGATGCTGTCGGAATGAGCACCGCATGCGAGGCGGTAGCGGCAAATCATATGGGGATGATGATATGTGGAATTTCATGCATATCTAATCTCGCAAGTGGAATGAGTGTGAAAAAGCTAAGCCACAAAGAGGTGCAGGAGACGGCAGATAGAGTTTCAAAAGACTTTAAAAAACTTGTGACAGAAAGCATAAAAAACATACATGAAAGTATAAAATAGAACAAAAAAATGACCCCATAATGTATTATGATTGTAGAGAAAATATATTTTAGTTAAATCATAAAATATTGTGGTGTCTTTGCTTGCATTACAATATTAAGAAGTGGTAAAATATATCTGTGAAAATCAATTTTATTTAAATGGGAGGAACAAAATGTTAGAAAAAGGTAGGCAAAGACAAAAGATTGGAATATTACAAATGATGTTTTTGGTGATAGCATTTACTGCACTTTTTTCGGTTTCATCCAATGCAAGAGCGGCAGAGTACAGTGCCAATGTAAATACAGACCGTACAAACGGTATATGTACATACACATTAAACGGCATTGATACTGAGGCGACAAAAAGCATGACAACAAAAGTTACATACAATGATAATGATGGCAATGAAGCAATCATGCTTGAACAGCCTGTTACCTTTGATGCCGATAACTGCAAAAACGGACAATATACGGGCTCATTTTCAATGTCTGATTTAAAGACATATGCTTATAAAGAGTATACAGTATCGTTTGTGATGAGCGACAATTTTACAGTACAGGCACCGACAAAGTGTGATTTTACTGTTCACAGTGAAAATATGGTTTTAAAGGTTGACGGTTACAAATCAAAAGTGAACAGAACTATATCATTTATTAATTCTAACAATGATGTTTTAGTTCCTGGCAAAGACAATCAGATTCAGCTTTCAATTGCAAAAAAAGACGGAACGAACGAGCAGAAGATAGGTTCTTCTGTTGAAATACCAAATGCATCAAAAAGCTGGGATATTGACCTTACAAAATATTGTACGTCATACGGAAAATATGATGCTGTTATCACTGTCCAGAATAGCAAACTTGCAGCAGGAAAAGAAGAGATTGCAAAGACACAGTTTGATGTTGCACTTACATACGGAAAGATAGGTTCAAAATCGACAGCAAAGACAGAAAAAAACCAGACTTTTCGTGTGTTTGTGGAAAAAGTTAATTCAGCATTGGTAGTAAAGGATGTCACATTCAATATCTATAACAGTGCCGGAAAAATTGTATGTACAGCAAAAGGTGTCCACAACGGTACAAGTACATATTACTATTCAGACATACCTTTAAAATCCATAAATTATAAATTTGGAAAGTACAAGATAGAAGTTTTGGTTACTGACAATGCAGGAATAACGAGAACTCTTAAAGCTACCGGAAATGCAACTCTTAAAGTGAAAAACGGAACACTTACGGTAGTTAAACTCTCAAACGGAACATGCAAGTTTAAAATTGTGAATGTATATATTCCGGGAAATATAAAAAGAGTGAGATTTAAAGTTTACAGCATAAAAAACGGTAAAAGAAAGTTTGAAAAAAGTCTTATTGGGGTATATTCAAATAAAGCTTATATCGCAAATTATAAATATACGGAAAAAGGCAGATTTCAGGTTATTGCCTGCGGTTATACACAATGGAACAGGGAAATAAAATTCAGAACGAAAGAATTTAATGTAAAAACAGTTGATGTCGGCAAAAACGGATGGCGTTATGAGACATACGCCGGAAAGACATACAAATTTTATTATAAAAACGGTGATAAGGTTACAGACCTTACAAACATTCTCAAATTGAAAAAGGGAAACAATAAATTTAAGATTGTGGTAAACAGAGCAGCCTGTTGTGTTACGATATATGCGTATGACAGTCAGAAAAAAGGTTTTATTATTCCGATAAAGACATGTACAGTGTCTGTCGGAAGAGATACTGCAACTGTTTCAGGAGAGTCAGGACTTACAACGACATCGTCTTATACTCCGTTAGGCTCATATTCCATAAGCAGTAACGGTCAGGCATCAAAATACAGTTTAAAACCTATGAACGAGCCTGATGGAAGTACTGTATATGCGAGATGGGCAAGCCATGTTGTAGGAAATGTTTATTTTCATGCAATAGCAGTAGGAAGCAAATCACATTATGCACTTAATCCGACAACTTACAACAAACTCGGAAGTGCTGCATCAGCGGGATGTATAAGAATGACTGTAGCAGATGCAAAATGGCTTTATGATTATGTGGCAGTAGGAAGCCAGGTAAAGATTGAAAAGGGTAATTCAAAACAGCCCGGACCTCTTGGAAAAGAAGCTGCCATAAAGGTTACAGGCTCAATAAATTATGACCCTACTGACCCGTCAGTACCTATATCAACAAAGAAAAAAGATTATAAGGCAGGAAAGATAAGCGGATATATGACCGGTAAAGGTGTAAAAGTAGGATATTGATAATTATGTGTCTTTGTCTGTATTATTGATGTGGACAAAGGACAGTTTTGGAGGTGTATAGATATGGAAAAATATGATGTAAAACAGCTTGTAGAAAAAATCTATGAGCTTGACGTAAAAGTTTATGAGGCAACAGGAAGTACGATGGGAAAAGTATTTCCTGCGGGAAAAGATTTGTCTGTTAAAAAGATGCTTAAACATCTTGATGAGGATAAAAGACATTTTATAAGAGATGAGACAATTCTTATAGGAAATATGATTTCTACCATAAAGGATTCAAGTGTTGCAAGTGAGTGCAGAAAAGAACTTGAAGAACTCAATGAAATGCTTGAGCAGTATAATCCTACTAAACAGTTGCCTGATAGTTTTATAAGTGATATTTCTGAAATGAAGAGTATATTTAAAGGAGGAAAGAATAAGATTTTATGTATAGGACGTCAATATGGAAGCGGCGGACATGAGGTTGGCTTAAGGCTTTCAACAAAATTAAACATGTCATACTATGACAATGAGATTATAAAAATGGCTTGTGAGCATATAGGCAAAGACTTTTCGTCAGTCGATGCATCGCAGGCAGACAGTAAAAAAGGCTGGTTAAACAAGACACCATTTTCACTTCGCAAATTTTCAGGAAACGATGAACTTTTCTTTGCACAGAGCCAGATGATAGAGGAAATGGCAAAAAAAGGCGATTGTATTTTCCTTGGACGTTGTGCAGATGTTGTGCTTGAGCATGCAGATATACCACATGTTTCAGTGTTTATAGGTGCTCCGTTTGAACAGAGAGTCAAACACGATATGGTATGTACAGGTGCAGGATATGATGAGACCGCGGAGAAAGTAAGAGCAATGGACCGCGTCAGAAAAGCATATTATAATTATTATACAGGCCGCCGCTGGGGGCATTCAGAAAATTATGATATGTGTCTTAATACAGCTTGCTATGGTATAGATGGTACTGTAGAGGTGATAGAAAAAATGTTTAAATTATTTGACTAATGAAAGGAGAAATTAAGCTTATGTTTATTTCGGATAGTATTAAATATGTTGGTGTTGATGATAAGGATATCGACCTTTTTGAGAGCCAGTACGTTGTTCCTGATGGAGTTTCATACAATTCATATATTATTTTTGATGATAAAATAACTATTATGGATACAGTTGACGCAAGAGCAACAGAAGAATGGGTAAAAAATGTTGAGGAGGCACTTGACGGAAAGAAACCTGAGTATCTTGTCATTTCACATCTTGAGCCTGACCATGCGGCAAATATCAAACTTATTGCAGATAAGTATCCTGATATGAAACTAATCGGAAATGCAAAGACATTCCAGATGCTTCCTCAATTCTTTGATGAAGATTTTTCTGACAGACAGGTTGTAGTTAAAGAGGGTGATGAGATTTCTCTCGGAAAGCATTCTCTTACATTTGTTATGGCACCGATGGTTCACTGGCCGGAAGTTATGGTTGCATACGAAAAGACAGAGAAAATACTTTTCTCGGCAGACGGATTTGGAAAGTTTGGTGCGCTTGACACTGAGGACGAAGAAGGATGGGCTTGTGAAGCAAGAAGATACTATTTTAATATAGTAGGAAAATATGGTGCACAGGTGCAAAATCTTTTGAAAAAGGCAGCGGCACTTGACATTCAGACAATTTGTCCGCTTCATGGTCCTGTATTAAAAGAAAATCTTGGATATTATCTTAATTTATATAATACATGGAGCAGTTATGAGCCAGAGGATGAAGGTGTTCTTGTGGCTTATGCGTCAATTCATGGAAATACTGCAAAAGCAGCAAAGCAGATAGCTGAAAAACTTAAAGCCAAAGGTGTTGAAAAGATGGAAGTAATGGATCTTTCAAGAGACGATATGGCAGAAGCTGTAGAGGCTGCTTTTAGGTACGACAAGATGGTGCTTGCATGTGCTACATATGACGGTGGACTTTTCCCGGTTATGGAGGATTTCCTTGGTCACTTGAAAGCAAAGAATTTCCAAAAGAGAAAAGCGGCACTTGTTGAGAATGGTTCATGGGCTCCGCTTGCAGCCAAGAAGATGCGTGAAAGTCTTGAAAGCATGAAGAATATAGAAATATGCGAAAACACAGTTTCAATAAAATCAACAGTCAAGGCTGAAAATGTTGAGCAGATGGACAAGATGATTGATGAACTTCTTGGAAAATAATATCAGGGATATTGGTGTGATTATCAGATTTTGCCCCTTGCATCATTTTGATAATGAGTGAAATAGACAGCTCGGAAACTTTGTTTTCGGGCTGTTAGTATGTAAGTATAACCAAATAGCAATTGGTATATAAACATATATTGCTGTTTGATTTTGAATCCTGCATCGTATCTGTTGAGTATTAAAAGGGATAAGTGATTAAAATGATAAGAAAGATAAGTGATTTAATTTTGATAGCAGATGAAAAAGAGACAGGGACAATACTTTACCGCGTATTTTCTAAAAGTGGCGTAGTGGATATACCGGAAGGGATAACTGATATTGCACCATATTGTTTTTCTGAAACTATGCATCTGCCAAAAGAATTACAAAAAGAATATGATGAAAGAGATACAGACATATTGTATCATGAGTTTTCGGGGGAATTTGTAAACAGCATAACATTTCCAAAAAGTGTTGAAAAGATAGGAAATAACGCATTTTATAACTGCAGGGAACTTACGGATATTACGATGGGAAGTAATATAAAAGAAGTCGGCAGTGATGTTTTTATGAATTGTCGAAATCTGCATAAAATATGTATTCTAAGTGATATAAAAGATGTGACAGGACTTAGGCAGGTTTTAAGCCGTATATCATCGGAGATAGAAGTAACTTATATGAAATATGATAAGATAACCGCAAAAGTTCTTTATCCGGAATATAGTGAATCTTATGATGAAATAGCCCCGGCTCATATATTTGGAAGGAATATAGAGGGCGAAGGATTCAGGGCGAGACAGTGTTTTGACGGTGGCAGGGCAGATATGAGACAATATGACACCATATTTCCAAAGGCATCGGCAGAAGAAAGTGTTGAGGTCGCAGGGAAAATAGCAATGTATCGGTTGATGTATCCATACATGCTTAATGATTCTGAAAAAGATTTATATATGGAATATCTTGAAAACAATAAAAGTGAAATAGTAAATCTTTTTGTTGAAAATAAGAGTATTGATGAAGTGGAATTTATGCTTGAGCTGTTTGGTTCAGATAGGGAAATGATAGAAAATGCAATAGTGAAGGCAGCTGAGACAGGATTTGGAGAAGTAACGGCACTTGTTTTAAAGTATCGGCGTAAAAAAGAGGATATAAGAAAAGAAAGATATTCTTTTTAGCTATAGCGGAAATGGAGGGATTTATGTCAAAAGTTCAGACACAGAGCGAGTGGGAATGGCAGGCTGCCAATGATATTTTTGAGTTTATAAAAAATGAGCTTTATATGGAACTTCGATTTTTTGATGTGGCTTTTTGTTCGCTTATTCCCAAAATTGACGAGACAATTGATACAATGTCAACTGATGGCAGTTTTATTTATTTTAAGCCTGAGCATATGATAAGTGTGTTTAAGAAAAATTCAAAATATCTGGACAGACTTTATTTACATAGCATTCTTCACTGCATATACAGCCATCTCTGGGTCAGAGGTGAGAGAGACTTATTTTTATGGGGGATAGCATGTGATATTATCGTTGAATATACAATCGATAAGATGGAAAAGGAAACATTAAAAAGACCTCTTAGCTGGCTGAGGATACAGGCTTATGAGAAGATGGATGAAAATAAGGCAGGACTGTCGGCAGCAGTTATATACAGAAAACTAATGAAACTCGACAGCGAAACCATAAACAGGCTTGCAGTCGAGTTTTATACGGATACGCATACGCATTGGCCAAAAGAAAATAAAATGTCGGCCATGCAGAATCAGACGAAAAATAAATGGGATAAAATATCAAGGCAAAGTGAGATAAAAAAGGAAAGCCAGGGCAAGGACAGTGAAGAGGGAAAGAACTTCTGGCAGCAGCAGATAAAGGCAGAGAGAGGAAAGAAAAGTTATAAAGATTTTTTGAGAAAGTTTTGTAAATTAAAAGAAGAACTTAGGATAGACATGGATGAATATGACTTAAACTATTATACTTATGGTTTGAGATTGTATAGAAATATGCCGCTTATTGAGCCGATGGAAACAAAAGAAAACTTGAGAATAGAGGAACTTGTAATAGTTGTCGATACAAGTTATTCGACAAAAGGAGAACTTGTCAAAAAGTTTCTCAGAGAGACATTTACAATATTATCGGAGACAGACAACTTTTTTAATAAAAGAAAAATTCATATAATACAATGTGATGAGATGGTACATTCGGATATAATCATCACGAAAGATACGGATATAGATGTTCTTATTAATAATTTTGAACTAGCCGGAGGAGGAAACACTGATTTCAGACCGGCATTTGAGTATGTAAACAAGCTGATTGATACAGGTGAAATAAAAAAACTGCAGGGACTTCTTTATTTTACAGATGGAAAGGGAAGATATCCGAAAAAGAAAATGCCTTATCAGACAGCGTTTGTTTTTATTGATAAGATGAGTGAGTGTGAGGTGCCGGCATGGGCAATGAAGGTTGAGCTGGAATAAAGTGAGTAGAAAAAGCAGGATAAAAAGAAAATTAATGAGAGGATTAGATAATGAATATCAAGAAAGCAAAGGAAGAGATTAAGAATACAGTTAGAGCATATTTGAAAAAAGATGCTGACGGGGAGTATATGATTCCAGCTATAAGACAGCGTCCGATGTTACTTATAGGACCTCCGGGTATTGGCAAGACACAGATTATGGAACAGATTGCGAGAGAGTGTAAAGTAGGACTTGTCTCTTATACGATTACACATCATACAAGGCAGAGTGCAGTTGGTCTGCCGTTTATTGTTGAGGAAGAATTTGACGGAAAAAAATATTCTGTCACAGAATATACAATGAGTGAAATTATTGCAAGTGTATATAGAAAAATTAAGGAAAGCGGCATTCCGGAGGGAATTTTGTTTATCGATGAGATAAATTGTGTGTCGGAAACGCTTGCACCGACAATGCTTCAGTTTTTGCAATGCAAAACATTCGGAAATCAGGAGATACCTAAGGGATGGATAATAGTAGCGGCAGGGAATCCGGCAGAATATAATAAATCTGTAAGAGAATTTGACATGGTAACTCTTGACAGAGTAAGAAAAATAAACGTTGAAGCGGATTTTAATATATGGAAAGAATATGCGATAAACAGTCATATAAACAGGGCAATAATAAATTATCTTGAACTCAGGCCAAACAATTTTTATAAAGTTGAGGCAGATATAGACGGTATGCAGTTTGTTACGGCAAGAGGCTGGGAGGATTTGAGTAATCTTTATGATACATACAATGAGATAGGGATAAAAGTTGATGAGGATATAATTGCCGAATTTATACAGCATGAAGATACGGCAAAAGATGTAGCTGCGTATTTTGAACTTTATGAAAAATACAAAAATAATTACGGTATTTTGGATATACTTGCAGGAAATCCCGGAAAACAGGTATATCAAAACATATTTGACGCATCATTTGATGAGAGGATAAGCGTTGTAAACCTTTTGATAAGCGGACTTGAGGTATCATTTCATAAAGTATCGTTGAATAAGATGATTACTGATATATGGTATGATTTTCTGAAAAAATATAAAAATGGACTTGAAGAAAACGGCTATGAACAAAAAGAGTGCAGAGATACAGCAGGTATCGGTCAGGATGGAAGCATTTTTGCAGACATGTTTGAACAAAAGAAAATCGAATTTGACAGGAGTAAAAAAGCAGGCTTTTTAAGCAGAGATGAGATAAAAGCGAATGAATATATAATAGAAAAATTATCAAAGACAAATATAAGCTCGGAAAAAGATGCAGATGCGGCATTTAGGGAAGCACTTACAGGATTTGAATGCATGAGACAGGAACTTGAAAAAAGCGAGGATTTGGCATCAGAACAGCTTGAAAATGTATTCTTGTTTATTGAAGAGGCAATTGGTGCAGGTCAGGAAATGGTCGTATTTGTAACAGAGCTTACATTAAATAGTGAAACAGCTATGTTTCTTTCTGACAATCCGAGTGAAAAATATCTCAAATATAACAGTGAGCTTCTTGTCGGTACAAAGAAAGAAGAGATATTGTCAAAACTGAGAAAAGATGAGATTTACGGAGAAGAGCATGTAAGGGACTTCTGATAAGGCAATAAATTTTAATTATTTCTTAAATATTTTTAGGATAAACAAAAGTAACAGCTTAGCGTATTGAAAAAAATAATTTTTTGTATATCACTAAGCCGTTGTTTTTGTCATTTTACTGTATCGTTTCCCATCTTTCCATAAGTTCTTCAAGTCTGTCTGTATTTTGTTCTATTTTAGAAGAAATCTCCTGTAATTTAACAGAGTTAGTTGACACTTCATCTGTCTGTAAAAGTTCTGTGAGTTCTTCATTTTCTGTTTCAAGTTTTTCAATTTCAGCTTCAATTTTCTTGACTTCATTTTCGATTTTTCTAAGACGAGCCTGTTCTTCCTTCTGCTGTTTCCAACTGAGTTTTGTATCGGAAGAAGTATTATCTGAGCTGTCTGTATCAGAAATCATAGTGGAACTGTTTCCGGAGGTTTGATTTAAAGTCAGGTCATTAAGCTGCGCACGCTCGTTGTCCTCTTTTTTTTCAAGGTAGTAATCGTAGTTACCGACATAGTTTACTATCTGATGTCTGGTAAGGTCAAGTATTCTTGTCGCTGTTTTGTTTATAAAAAATCTGTCATGAGATACATAGAGGACAGTTCCCTCAAAATTATTTATTGCATTTTCAAGGATTTCCTTTGAGTCTATATCAAGGTGGTTTGTCGGCTCATCAAGGATGAGGAAGTTTGCATCTGACAACATAAGTTTTGCAAGAGATACACGACCTCTTTCGCCACCGCTCAGATTTTTAATTTTCTTAAAGACATCATCCTCCGTAAACAAAAATGCGGCAAGCATATTTCTTATCTGCGTATTTGTCATTGTAGGATATGTATCCTGAATTTCTTCAAACAATGTTTTTTCCATGTGGAGTACCTGGTGTTCCTGGTCATAGTACGCAATCTGAACATTGGTGCCTAGTGTTATGCTGCCTGTGTCAGGGGCAAGCATTTTGTTTATCATTTTCAGGATAGTGGTTTTGCCTGTACCATTGTCACCGATTATGGCTACTTTTTCACCTCGTTTTACCTCAAATGCAATGTCTGAAAAGAGTGAGTGTTCACCGAAACTCTTTGATAAATTTTTTATTGTAAGTACATCATTTCCGCTTTGTATCTTCGGTGTAAAAAGGAGGTGCATCTGAGTGTTTTCTTCAACAGGTTTTTCGATACGCTCCATCTTATCGAGCATTTTTTGACGGCTTTCTGCACGTTTTATGGATTTTTCTCTGTTGAAAGAGCGAAGCTTTGTAATAACTTCCTCTTGATGTTTTATCTCAGCCTGTTGGTTCATGTACTGTTTCATAAGGCTGTCGAGAAGTGCCTGGCGTTTTGTTGAATAATCGCTGTAATTACCCGAAAAGACTGTTGAATGTGTCTGTCTTAATTCAACAACCTTAGTGACTATTTTATCAAGAAAATATCTGTCATGAGCAACTATTAAAACGGCACCCTTATAGCTGTTTAGATAGCCTTCAAGCCAGTGGATTGAATTCATGTCAAGGTGGTTTGTCGGCTCATCGAGTATTATTAAATCGGGAGCCTGTAAAAGCATTTTAGCAAGTGCAACTCTGGTTTTCTGACCACCTGAAAGTTTGGAGATAGGTTTGCTAAAATCATTATCTTCAAAACCAAGACCTTTTAAGACACCGTTTATCTCGCTTTCATATGAATAACCGTCAAGCTGTTCAAAGCGGTGTCTGGCATTATCATATTGCTTGATAAGAGAATCAAGTTCATCACCTGATGCATTATTCATTTTTTCTGAAAGTTCATGCATTTTTTTTTCTAAGATCTTTACCTCAGGCTTAGCGGTCTGCATTTCTTCTATAATACTCTCACCCGATTCAAATTCCTGATTCTGTGCAAGATATCCGACAGAAGCGTCTTTTTTTATAATAATATCACCGGAATCGTAACCTTCTTTTCCTACTATAATTTTTAATAAGGTAGATTTACCGGAACCGTTTACACCTACGATGGCGGCTTTTTCGTTGTCATTTATATGAAATGATACATCATTTAAAACTACATCTGTTGCAAATGATTTGCTGATGTGGCTGCATTGTAATATCATATTTACCTCCGTGTGAAAAATTTATATACAAAAGTTAAGTATAAATTTGAAAAGTGATTTTTGCAAGCTTAAAAATACAGACAGAAAAACTTTTTTGGAGTAATTCTGTCTGTATAAGGTACGATTTAGTCATTTTAGAAAAATCATAGTATTTAATTATTATGAAGACTGTTTTTCATCGCTTCAAAGCTTTCTTTACTTATTACATGCTCAATGCGGCATGCATCTTCAAGAGCAATTTCCTCAGGAACACCAAGAGATATAAGCCATTTGGAAATAAATTCGTGTCTCTCATATATCATTTCTGCTATTTCACGACCTGAATCGGTAAGATATATGTAACCGGCATCAGTGACTGTGATGTGTTTCTTTTCACGAAGATTTTTCATGGCAACACTGACACTGGATTTTTTAAAGCCAAGATGATTTGCTATATCTACACCCCTGACAACAGGGAGGGTTTTGCTGAGCATAAGTATAGTTTCAAGATAATTTTCAGAAGATTCATTACTGTTCATTTAACTCACCTCACCATAAGTTTACTTTCATACCTAATTTTAACATATAGAATATGTTTTTTCAATGACGCATATTTTTTCAATGCTATTGACATTGATTATCAGTTAGAATATACTAACAATTGTAAGAGATAATAAACAAAATGTCAATAATAAATATGTTTTTAAGTTGCTGTCTGCATCGCAGATGTAGACAGTGATATTTTAGGAAGGGGACTTTAAAATGATAGCAACTGTTATTATAAGTATTATTATTGTGATTGCATTGGCGGCAGCACTTAGAAGTGTTATAAAAGGAAAGAAGAATGGATGCACAGGAAATTGTGCGAGCTGTTCAGGATGTGCGGTGCATCACAAAAAGTAAAAACTTGCAAACTGTCTGTGTGAGACAAACTGCAAAGAAATGAGGAATACAATGAAGATAAGTGAAATATTGAAAAACAATAAAATTACATTGTCTATGGAGGGTTTTCCGCCAAAGACTGGAGGTTTTTCCGCCAAAGACGAGTACAGCGTTTGAAACGGTAAATAAGGCTGTTAAAGAGATTGCGGCATTGAAGCCTGATTTTATGAGCGTTACATATGGTGCCGGCGGTGGTACGAGTAAACACACGGTTAAGATAGCGACAGACATAAAAAAACAGTACGGAGTGACTTCCATGGCGCACCTTACCTGTGTTTCATCGAGTGAGGATACAGTTAGGAAACAAATTGAGCTTATAAGAGATGCCGGCATTGAAAATATACTTGCCTTAAGGGGAGATATTCCGGAAGAAACAGAGTTCCCTATGCCGGGGCAGTTTAAACATGCGTCTGACCTTGTATATCAGATTAAAAATATAGCACCGGATATCTGCATAGGAGGCGCATGTTATCCGGAAGGACATCCGGAGGCTGATGACAAGACTGCGGATATAGCCAATATAAAGAAAAAAGTTGATGCTGGATGCGAGTTTTTGACAACTCAGATGTTTTTTGATAATTCGATTTTTTATAATTATCTGTACAGATTAAGGGAGGCGGGTATATTTGTACCTGTAATTGCGGGAATTATGCCTATTACGAAGAAGGCACAGCTTGCAAGGAGCATACAGCTTTCAGGTTGTTGTGTACCGGCTAAATTTAAGTCGATAGTTGACTGGTTTGGTGATGAATCTCAAAAGATGCAGCAGGCAGGAATTGCTTATGCTACGGAACAGATTATCGATTTGTTTGCAAACGGTATTAAAAATGTGCATGTATACACGATGAATAATCCTGAGGTAGCACTTGGTATACAAAACAATCTGTCTGAAATAATCGGAAAATAAAAACAGAAAAGCAGAAATTTTCGCGGCAGCAGGCATGAATACTGAGAAAAATTCACAAAATTTGTAGCAAAATCTGTTTATAAATTAGTGATTTGTTATAGAATAAATGGGATAAAGTAGGTATAATGTATGAATAAACAGTTAACAAGGAGAAGTGGAAATATGAAAACATTAAGAATGAAAATACTTATTCCTATTTTGGTGCTTGCATTTATATGTACTGCTTACTCAGGATGGAATATTTTATCTATGAAAAACCTTAAAGAGTCAAGTATAAGTAACTCTAAAAAAAATTCAGAAGCGATTCACAAGCTGGACACGCTTTCTATTGAATTTGAGAAAATGCACAAACAAATATTCATTTATTTTGTTACAGGAAATGAAACTGCAAAGGCGGAGATAAGAAACAATGTCTCAGATATTGCAGAAACTGTTACAAGCAATATAGATGAATATGAAAAAGGCATTGACAAGAATAATACTAAGGAAGTAACACGTTTTAATACTTTTAAGGAATCATATAACGAACTTTATAAAAAGTATAAACAGGCATTGTTAATGTGCGAAAAAGATTTAAACAGTGCCATTCAGGTTGCAAATGATGAGCTTCAACCTATGGTAGACAAGACGGAATCTGCCATCAATGCATTGACAGATGCTATTCAAAATGATATTGCGGCGTCTAATGAGGAACAGGCAAAGACATTTGATATGAGCATAAGAATGTCGATTGTTCAGATTGTTATAGCACTTATCATAAGCCTGATTTCTGTATTGGCATGTATTATTACCATTACAAAACCTACGACAAATACAACAAAAGATTTGGACAAAGTTGTTGAGAAGCTTGAAAATAATTGTGGCAATCTAAATGAGAGAATTCCGGTCAGGACTAAGGATGAGATTGGACTTCTTGTAAAGGGCATAAATAAATTTATGGATGTTTTGCAGAGCGTTATAGGGGATGTTGTGAAATCCTCAGGCGGACTTAAAGAAAGCTTTGCAGATGTTGAAAAGAGTATAACACGTGTGAATGACAATTCATGTGATGTATCTGCTGTTATGCAGCAATTGTCGGCATCCATGCAGGAAGTATCAGCAACATTGATTACAATAGATAAAAATGTCAGTGATGTAGATTCAAGCGTAGACGAATTTGAAAAATCAAGTGAGGATATATTAGAGTATTCAAATGAAATGCAGCAGAGAGCAACTGAACTTGAACAAAATGCGATAGACAGCCGAAAGACAACAGGAGATATGGTTGGAGAAATCATTGAAAAGCTTAAGAAAGCCATTGACAATAGCAGAAGCGTTGAGCAGGTTGAAAATCTTACAAATGAAATCTTGTCTATATCCAGCCAGACTAACTTACTTGCATTAAATGCTTCTATAGAAGCGGCAAGAGCTGGTGAGGCAGGAAAAGGATTTGCGGTTGTTGCAGACGAGATAAGAAAACTTGCCGACAGCAGCAGGGAAACGGCAAACAATATCCAGCAGATTAACGAGCATGTTATAGCTGCGGTAAATGAACTTAGCAAAAATTCAAATCAGATAGTTGAATACATAGACAGTGATATTTTACCTGACTACAACAATTTTGTTGAATCAGGAAGAAAATACAGTGATGATTCGGTTTACATCAATGATGAGATGAAGAACTTTGCTGAAAAAACACGCAAATTACATAAAGTTATCAGCAAGCTTGTAAATTCCGTATCAAGTATAACTACAGTTATAGAAGACAGTGCAAGAGGTATTGAAAATGCATCTCAGGGCGCAACATCACTTGCAGGTGAAGTGCAGAAGATAAAAAATGAAATGAGTGTAAGTATGGAACTTGTCGGCGTGCTTGAGGATAACTGTAACAGATTTAATGTAAGCACGGTCACAGAAGAACATAGTGCAGAGTGTGAGACAGAAATATAAAATATCCATAAATTTTATATTGTATATTGCAAGTAAAATTTTTTCAGGTATAATTGATAAGTGGTGAATGTTTTTTACAAATGTAAAAAGAAGAACCTATCACTTTTTGAAAGGAAGAATACAATGGATATTTTTAATGTATTGACAATGATTGGTGGACTTGCTCTATTTCTTTATGGAATGCATGTCATGGGAGACGGTCTTGCCAAAACATCCGGTGGTAAATTAGAAGCAATTCTTGAAAAGTTTACTTCAAAAACTCTTTTTGCCGTATTGCTTGGTGCCGGAGTAACAGCCGTTATTCAGTCATCGTCAGCTACAACAGTTATGGTTGTAGGTTTTGTGAATTCAGGCATTATGAAGCTTGAACAGGCTGTTGGCATAATCATGGGTGCCAACATCGGTACTACAGTAACTTCATGGATACTTTCACTTACGGGAATTCAAGGAGACAGTCTGATTATCAATCTTTTGAAACCGACATCATTCTCACCGATACTTGCAATAATTGGTGTGGGCATGATTTTATTTGCAAAAAGCAATACCAAAAAAGATGTTGGAACAATATTAGCAGGTTTTGCCATTCTTATGACAGGTATGAGTACAATGAGTGAGGCTGTTGAACCACTCACAAAAATGCCTGCATTTACAAAAATATTTTTAATGTTTAGTGATAATCCTATCATAGGTGTTATTGTAGGAACCGTGCTTACTGCGATTATACAGTCTTCATCAGCTTCTGTTGGTATATTACAGGCATTTTGTCTTGCAGGAACAGTCAGCTATGCATCAGCGCTGCCTATTATTATGGGACAAAATATCGGTACATGTGTAACTGCACTTTTATCGGCAGTAGGAGCAAGAAAAAATGCGAAGAGAGCAGCATTTGTACATTTCTATTTTAACCTTATAGGAACTATTGTCTTTATGATTGGTTTTTACGGAATAAATGCGTTTGTACATTTTGATTTCCTAAGTCAGTCAGCTTCGGTTGCAGGTATAGCTGTAATTCATACTGCATTTAATATAATAGCAACATTATGTCTGCTTCCTCTGAAAAATGTACTTGTTACCCTTGCCAAACTCACAATCAAAGATAACGAGACAGAGGAACATACGGTTAAATCACTTCTTGACGAGCGTTTCCTTGAGAAACCTGCATTTGCTGTAAATCAGGCACAGAAAACAGCTGTTCTTATGGCAAAAGCGTCAGAAGATGCATTGTTTAAGGCAATTGCTCTTTTCCATCATTATGATAAGGACATTGCCGAGGAAGTATCAAATTTGGAAGATATGGTAGATCATTATGAGGATGAGCTTGGAACATATCTTATGAAACTTAATAACGCAGACCTTTCAGATGCGGATTCAAAGATTGTTTCTACGATACTTCATTGTATAGGGGATTTCGAGAGAATTTCAGACCATGCGGTAAATCTTATGAATACAGCCAATGAAGTTTACAGGAAAGAGGAACATTTCTCTGACAAGGCGAAAGGTGAATTAGAGGTATACGAAGGTGCCATAAGAGATATTGTTTCAATGACATTCAGTGTTTTTGAAAAACAGGATGTAGCTATGGCAACAAAAGTTGAGCCTTTGGAGGAAGTTATTGATACATTAAATGATGAGGTAAAGAAAAAGCATGTAAAACGTCTGCGCAAAGGAAAATGTACTATTGAACTTGGTTTTGTACTTTCTGACATAACCACCAATTTTGAGAGAATAGCAGACCATTGTTCCAATATAGCAGTCTGTATTATACAGACAAACGAGGATGGATTTGATACGCATGAGTATCTTGATAACTTAAAGGAAAACGATGATCCTAAGTTTAAAAATATGTACAAAGAATACCGCAACAAGTACAAATTACCATGATATGATGCAATGGTCAAAATAATTTTTGCCCCAACATCATGAAAAATATGATTAAATTTTACACGCCCCTATGTTTTCACACAGGGGCGTGTCGTGTTATAATGTAAACATAAATGTGCTTAAAACGTAATAAGAAAATAATTGATAAGAGAGGATAAAAAATGGCAATAGTAACATTAAAAAAGGGTGAGGGAAGAACAATTAAAAGTGGCGGAATGTGGATTTTTGACAATGAGATTGCCTCAATAATGGGTTCTTTTGAAGATGGAGATATAGTTCTTGTTCATGATTTTGACGGTTATCCGATGGGAAAAGGTTTTATAAACAGAAATTCAAAAATCAGAGTCAGATTGATGACAAGAAATACAGAACAGGATATAAATGATGAATTTTTGAGAAAGAGGCTTGAAAATGCATGGGAATACAGAAAAAAGACGGTTGATACATCGAGCTGCAGGGTAGTGTTTGGTGAGGCAGATTTTCTTCCGGGACTTGTTATAGACAAATTTTCTGACGTGTTGGTTGTTCAGTCTCTTGCACTCGGAATAGATAAATTTAAGGAAAAGATAGTTGATATATTAAAAGATATTTTGGAAAAAGACGGAATTCATATAAGAGGTGTGTATGAGAGGAGTGACGCAAAAGTCAGAAAAAATGAGGGACTTGAGCGTATCAAAGGATTTATAGGAAATGAATTCGACACGAATGTTGAGATAGTTGAAAACGGAGTTAAATATTATGTGGATGTAAAAGAAGGTCAGAAAACAGGATTTTTCCTTGATCAGAAATACAACAGGCAGTCTATAAGAAAATTGTGTAAAGATGCGAAAGTTCTTGATTGCTTTACACATACAGGTTCGTTTGCTTTAAATGCAGGTCAGGCAGGAGCAAAAAGTGTACTTGGTCTTGATGCATCTGAACTTGGTGTAGAGCAGGCAATAAAAAATGCAGAGCTTAACGGGCTCTCGGATACAGTTAAATTTGAATGTGCAGATGTGTTCGACAAATTACCTGAGCTTGAAAAAGCCGGCGAAAAATTTGATGTGGTTATACTTGACCCACCGGCATTTACAAAATCAAGAAATTCAATAAAAAATGCCGTAAAGGGTTATCGTGAAATAAATTTGAGAGGAATGAAACTTGTAAAAGACGGCGGTTTTCTTGCAACCTGTTCATGTTCACACTTTATGGATTATGACTTATTTACAAAAACAATAGCGCAGGCAGCGTCAAATGTGCATAAAAGACTTCGTCAGGTTGAGTTTAGAACACAGGCACCTGATCATCCGATACTTTGGGCTGCCAATGAATCATACTATTTGAAGTTTTATATATTCCAGGTATGTGATGAAAAGTAAGAAGAATTTAGCTGATATGCTTAGAATAAAGGAGTAATATGAGATTTTTTCACATTTCCGATTTACATTTTGGAAAACAATTATATGGGTATGACCTTACAGAGGAACATAGAAATTTTATAAGACAGCTTGGAAAATATTGCGAGGAGTATTCGCCTGATGCAGTGCTTATTGCAGGGGATATTTATGACAGAGCAGTTCCTTCGGCAGGTGCAGTTACACTCATGGATGAACTTTTAATGACTCTTTCAGGAATAACTGTTCTGATAATTTCAGGAAATCACGATAATGCCCAAAGGCTCAATTACGGAAGTGATTTTTTGAGAAAACACAATATATATATATCATCAATGCCACCGGTTGAAGATTTGAAAATGGAGAAGATAAGTCTTTCGGATGAAAACGGAAATGTAAATTTTTATCTTTTACCTTTTTTTAAACCGGTTGTGTTTAAAAATTCCATGCCGGATGAATATTTAAACGGCGAAAATGCTATTATAAAAAAAATCGTTGAAAATACGGATATAGATAAGAGCGAGCGCAATGTTGTAATGTCACATCAATTTTTTATATCGGGACATGAAGAACCAAAACTTTGTGATTCTGAGCAATTGCCGGCAATAGTGGGAGGACTTGATGCTGTAGATATAGCGGCTTTTGAAGATTTTGAGTATAGTGCCCTGGGGCATATACACGGAGGTCAGTTCGTCGGAAATGAAAAAAACAGATACAGCGGGACACCGGTCAAATTTTCAGTAAGCGAGAGAAATCATAATAAAAGCATTGTTATGGTGGATTTAGAAGAGAAGGGCAAAAAGGCTGAAATAACAAAACTTCCGCTTAACCAGATAAGAGATGTAAAGAAATTAGAAGGATATTTTGAAGATATAATTGCACTGGCAGATGAAGAAATTAAGAAAGATTATGTGAGCATAACTCTGAGGGATGAAGATATAATTCCTAATGTAAAGGAGAAGCTGAATGCATATTTTGATAATATATTAGAGGTAATTATAGATAATTCACAGACGAGAAAGATAATGCTTGATGATGTTGAAGAATTAAAGGAAATGTCACCATTTGACTCTTTTAACACATTTTTTGAGCAGTTAAATGACCGAAAGATGGATGAAAATGAAAGTGAGTTATTCAGGGAAATACTTAGTGAGGTTATAAAGGAGTAGAATGATATGAGACCGATAAAACTTGTTATGTCAGCATTTGGTTCTTATGGCGGTGAGGAAGTTGTGGATTTCTCAAAGATAAAAGGAGGTCTGTTTCTTATATCAGGAGATACAGGCTCAGGCAAAACGACTATATTTGATGGTATAATGTATGCTCTTTATAATAAGCTGGGCGGTGATGACAGAGAAACTAAAATGATGCGCAGTGAGTATGCTGATGATAAACGAAAAACTTTCGTGGAATTTACATTTGAATATGCTCACGGACAAAATAAAGGCTTATATACAGTAAAGAGGACTACTCATTTTAGAAAAAGCGGAATGGTGTCTGATGTAACGCTTACGATGCCTGACGGAGAAGTTTTTGTCGGGAAAAATAAAGAGACAGATGAGAAAATACAAAGTATTATAGGACTTGATTACAAACAATTTGGAAAGATAGTCATGATAGCTCAGGGACAATTTCGTGAACTCATAATGGAAAGCACGAAAAACAGAAAAGAAATTTTTAAAAGTATTTTTTCAATGGATATTTATGAGAAAATTGAAAAAAACATAAGTGAAAGATTTAAAAAAATATATGGAAAGTTAAAGGATAATAATCTTTTGCTTGAGGAAAATTTTGGGTCTGTTATTATAAACAGTGAAAGTGAAAATGCAATTTTATGGAGTGATGCATATGATAAGAGAGACACGGAGCCTGAAAAATTGTTGTCAATTCTTGAAAGTGAGATAGACATACTTGAAAAAGACAAAACTGGACTTAAAAAGGTTATAGATAAGGAAAATACTGAGCTGGTTAGGATAACCAAACAGATATCTGATGCTGACAAGATAAACGCGAAATTTGAGAAAATGCAGATGTCGGAAACAAGATATAAAGAATTGTTAGGCGAAAAGGAGATATATGCGGCTAAAGCGGAAAAAGTAAGAAAAGCCAAAGCAGCATATGAGGTCAGGCAGGTACAAAATATTTACCTTAAGATACAGAAAAATATACAATTAAAAAAAGAACAGCTCAAAAAAAATCAAAGCAGACTGGAGGAGACTTCAAAAAGGCATGATGCTTTGTTAGTCAGGAAAGAGGAATTTGAGCAGAAAAATAATGCAAAATATACACAACTTTTAAATCAAAAAAGTAAGATTGAAAATGAAATGTCTGTGTATGAAGAATATGACGATAAAAGAGAACTATATCAGAAAGAAAATGATACATTAACAGAGATTAGAAATCAGGTTTTGGAATTAAAAAAGCAGAATGAAGAATATCTTTTGTCAAGAGAGAAAACAGAGGAAAAACTGCATGAGTTAAAGGACATTGAAATAGTATTTAGTCAGTATGAAAATGATAAGGAAAAAATTCTTAAAAACACAGATGAAATTTCGCAGCTTCAAAAGACATTAAAAATGTATCTGACTGAAAACGACAGTCTTAAGAATATTGAAAATGACTATAGTGCTAAATATATTGAGTGGAAAAATGCAAGAAAGACATTTGAGCAGATAAGTGACAGGTATGTAACGGCACAGGCAGCTATTCTTGCTGCTAAGTTAGAAAACGGAAAACCATGTCCGGTATGTGGAGCATTGGAACATATAAATCCGGCTAAGATGACTGAAGACACAGTTACAAAAGATGATTTAGACAAGGCGAAATTAAGAGAGAACAGGCTTGAGAGAGAAAAAAACGAAAAGCAGGCAGAGTACGAGGAGATCAGGAGAAAGACTGAGATTTTAAAATCTGAATTTATAAAAGGATATTATAAGGAAAATAAACAATCAGATACGCAGATTTTAGATTTTGATAAAGCAGAAAAAGAATTGGAAAATAAACTTTCTGATGCAAAAGAAAAACTGAATGGTGTTGAAAAAAATATTGATATTGCAAAGAAAAAGATAGTTCAAAAGGAAGAATGTTATAAGACAAGAGAAAAACTTGAAACAAAACTTGCGGTATTGGAAAAGGAAATAGCAAAAACATGTGACAGGCTGAATGAACAATCGGTCTATGTGGGAAGCATTTTAGCACAAGCTGATACGTTAGGTAAAACCTTATCATACAATAATTCCAAAGAAGCAAAAAAAGTGCTTGAAAAGTTTGAAAAAGAGATTAAAGAAATTGAGTCTGAAAAACAGGAAATAGAGGATTTGACAGCGGAGTGTGACAAAACAAAGAGTCTGTTAGAAGGAAAAATAGAGGAAACAAAAAAACAGTTAGAGACAGATAAAAATGAGTTTGCAAAAGAGTATAAGAATTTTGAAAATATGCTTAACAAAAAAGGTTTTGATAGTATAGATTCATATAAAGAAAGTATTTTAGAAGATGAACAGATAACATTGCTTGAAGAACAGATTGAGAAATACCGTGATGAACTCAACAGGCTGAAATCAGAAATAGCAGTATTAAATGACATGCTGGCAGATGAGAGTATAATAGATACGGAAGAACTTTTACAGACTAAATCAAAAATGCAGGTTAGAGTTAAGCAGTTAAACAAGGAAAACGAAGATATAATTTCAAAACTTGGAAACAATGTCTCTGTAAAGAAAAAAATAGTCAATCTGTTGCGTGACAGAGGTGAGTTAGATAAAAAATACAGAGTTATAGCCTCACTTAACAATGCTGCAAATAATAAAAAAATACATTTTCAGACTTTTGTATTGAGACAATATTTCAATATGGTAATATCATATGCAAACAAAAGACTTGCGGTAATGACATCAAATAATTTTTTGCTGAGATGCAGAGACATTTCATTTTCAACTGCCGGTGAGACAGGACTTGAACTTGATGTTTATAGTCCTGTGACAGGAAAGGTAAGGGATGCACATTCACTTTCAGGTGGTGAAACATTTATGGCTTCTCTTGCAATGGCACTCGGAATGTCAGATATTGTTCAAAATAAATCAGGTAAAACTAATATTGATACAATGTTTATTGATGAGGGATTTGGCTCATTAAGTGATGATGTGAGAGACAAGGCAGTCAGAATACTTCTTGAACTTGCAGGAAGCAGCAGAACGGTAGGGGTTATTTCGCATGTATCGGAACTTAAAGAGCAGATTCCGTCAAAGATACTTGTAAGAAAGGAGAACGATGGAAGTCATATTAAATGGTCTCAGGACAGATAGAAAAAAGAAGATGACATGTAAGCAGGTACAAAAAAAGATTATTGATTTCATAAACGATGATATGGATGTCAAAGAACTGGGTACTTTTATTGAGCATTTGGAAAGCTGCGACGAGTGTAAGGAAGAGTATGATGTATATTATACACTTATAATGGGAATGAGAATACTTGACAGTGATAATCTTAAGGGAAAGACAAAGATTGATTCGCAGGAAAAAATTAACAGTGCTAAATCTTATCTGTTTAAATGGCGCATTGTTTTATTGGAAAAAATTCTTCTTTTTATATTTATCTGTATTGGCATTATTCTTGTATATTGAGATATTGGGGTCAAAAGGCATTTTGCCCTCAATTGATGCGTGATAATTAACATTTGTGATTTATGATAAGAACTAAGAAGGGAAATTTTATAATGAGTGAAAAGATAGTTTTAATAGATGGACACAGTATCTTAAACAGAGCATTTTACGGAGTGCCTGATTTGACAAATTCGGAGGGAATGCATACAAACGCTGTATATGGATTTTTAAATATCATGTTTAAAATTTTGGATACAGAAAAGCCGGAATATCTCACGGTTGCATTTGATGTAAAAAAACCTACGTTCAGGCATGAAATGTTTAAGGAATATAAGGGGACAAGAAAGCCGATGCCCGAGGAATTAAGACAGCAGGTTCCGATAATCCAGCAGGTTCTTGAGGCTATGGGAATAACAATAGTAAAAAGACCCGGTTTTGAGGCAGACGATATACTTGGAACTATTGCAAAAACGGCAGAAGCACAAGGAAAAGAAGTTACACTTGTATCAGGTGACAGAGATTTACTTCAATTGGCGTCAGAGCATATAAAGATAAGTATTCCCAAGACAAAAAAAGGTGGTTCTGAGGTAGAGGAATATTACACAGAGGATGTAATAGAAAAATACGGTGTGACACCGGTTCAGATTATAGATATGAAAGGTCTTATGGGAGATACTGCTGATAATATTCCCGGAGTTGCAGGTGTTGGTGAAAAGACAGCGGTAAAGATACTTAAAGCTTTTCCAAGCGTTGAACAGGCATACGAACATATTGAGGAGGTTGAACCAAAGAGAGCAAGAGAGCTTTTGAGAGCAGGAAAAGATATGGCTTTTCTCAGTAAAAATCTTGCGACAATAAAGACGGATTGTGAGTTGGATTATAATATTGCGGATGCAAAACTTGAAAATATTTTTACGCCTGAGGCTTTTGAGTGGGTAAAAAAACTTGAATTAAAGTCACTTGTCAACAAATTTGATATGGATACAAGAAGCAGTATTGTCATAAAACCTATGAACTTTAAGTTCTTAAAAAAGAAAGCGGAGGTTGAAAAATTTGCAAAGGAACTTATAAAAAATTCACCTGATGTTGTGGGAGTTTCATTTTTTGGAGATGAGTGGTCAAACTCAGGTGTACAGAAAAAAAAGAATAAAAAGAAAAACGGCGGTCAGATGGCATTTGTTTTTGATGATATATCGGCAGTTTCGCTTGAAGATGAGAGCGATAGTTTAAACGAGTATCTGTTTTTAGGGCTGAGTTTAAGTTATGAGACAGATGGAACTTTTGAGACGATAAGCATACTAAAAAATGATGAGACAGATGGAGATTTTCTTATAGATATTTATAAAAAAATCGAAAAGAAAATACCGCATATCGCGCTGTTTGACTGGAAAAATGAATTGCATCTTACATCTGCTGTTGAAAATTATTCAGAGGAAAAAGAAGCTCCGTCACAGGCAGCTTTTGATGACTCGGATTTTGACATGATTTTTAACAAAGTTTCAGATGTAAGCATTGCCGCTTATCTGATAAATCCGTTAAAAGACAGTTATGAGCCGGATGATATTGCGAGAGATTATCTTAATATGACAATTCCTTCATACAGTGAGAGATTCGGAAAAAGTAAACTCTCGGAAGTAATTGCGGAGGTTGAGGAATTTTATTTTAATGAAAATACAGATGAAGAAAAAAATATTATTTTAGAAAATCTTTTGGACTATACGGGTGAACTTTCGTTTGTTGCGGCACAGGGATATAAAAATCTTAAAGACGAACTCGAAAAAACAGGCATGATGAACCTTTACCGTGAGGTAGAAATACCGACAGCCTATTTTTTATATCAGATGGAGAGAGTTGGTGTGAAAGCTGATATAAAAGTCCTTGAAAAGCTTGCAGAAAAGCTTGACAGAAAGATAGTTGAACTTGAGGGGGATATTTATGATTTGGCAGGTGAGGAATTTAATATAAATTCTCCAAAACAGCTTGGTGTAATTTTGTTTGAAAAAATGAAGCTGCCATTTGCCAAAAAGACAAAAACAGGTTATTCGACATCAGCGGATATTCTTGAAAAATTAAAGACAGAAGACCCTATAATATCAAAAATACTTGATTACAGACAGTTTACAAAATTGAAATCAACTTATGCGGAGGGACTTGCTGTATTTATCGAGAGTGATAACAGGATTCATGGTAAATTTAATCAGATGATTACAGCAACAGGAAGAATCAGTTCTACAGAGCCAAATCTTCAGAATATACCTATCAGAATGGAGATGGGACGTGAGTTTAGAAAAGTTTTTAAGGCTAAAGAAGGATGTGTATTCTTAGATGCTGATTATTCACAGATAGAACTCAGGGTTTTAGCTGATATGTCAGGTGATGAGCATCTTATAGAAGCCTACAAAAATGGTGACGATATTCACAGAAGTACCGCTTCAAAAGTTTTCCATACCCCGTTTGAGGAAGTTACTGAGCTTCAGAGAAGAAATGCAAAGGCAGTAAATTTTGGAATTGTTTATGGGATAAGTGCATTTGGATTATCACAGGATTTAGGAACAACAAGAAAAGAAGCAGACGAGATAATAAAAAAATATTTCGCAACTTATCCGGCAATAAAGGCATTTCTTGACGAAAAAGTTGAGGATGCAAAAAAGACCGGTTATTCATATACAAAATTTGGACGCAGAAGACCTGTGCCTGAGATAAAATCACCAAACTTTATGCAGCGTTCATTTGGAGAGCGAATCGCAATGAATTCTCCGATACAGGGAACGGCGGCAGATATAATAAAGATTGCGATGATAAAAGTTGCAAGGAAACTAAAAGAAGAAAAACTAAAATCAAGAATAGTCCTTCAGGTTCATGACGAACTGCTTGTTGAGACAAGTGTGGATGAAATAGATAAAGTTAAAGAAATACTTATATCAAATATGCAGTCGGCAGCAAGCCTGAAAGTGCCGCTTATTGCCGAGGTTGAACAGGGAGATGACTGGTTTGAGGCTCACTGATTTGCAAAACTGATTAGAGAGTTGCGTAATTCAATTACATTTTATGACAGTTTAGCAAATATTTGATTGTGATTATTATGAGAATAAGAGGGTATATTTATGAGAGTTATAGGTTTGACAGGCGGTGTCGGGAGTGGGAAGTCGCTTGTGGCACAGATTTTAAAGCAAGAGACGGGTGCGGAGCTTATTTTGACGGATGATGTTGGTCATATTGTTACTGATAAGGGTGGAAGTGCCTTTGATTTAGTGGTGGAGAGATTTGGAAATGAAATTGTTTCTGAAACAGGAGAGATTGACAGAAAAAAACTGGCTGATATTGTGTTTAATGATAAAAAGGCAATTAAAGATTTAAATGATATTGTGCATCCGAAAGTAAAAGAATATATAGAGCAATATATAGAAAACAGAAAAGAAAAAGCTGGAAATATAATTCTTGAAAGTGCAATATTATTTGAGACAGAATGCGATAAATATTGTGATGAGATATGGTATGTATATGTACCGAGAAATATAAGAATTGAAAGGCTTAAAGATAGCAGAGGATATTCTGTCGAAAAATGTGAAGCAGTTATGGCTAGTCAGAAACCTGATGAATTTTATATAAGCAGGAGTGACAGGGTCATAAAAAATGACGGCTCGGTGGAAAAGTTAAGAGAATATTTGAAAAATATCTCAAAAGACTGAGCTTTGCTAAGTCGTTGCCGGGCTTTTAATAAAATCATGATCAATTATTTTGCGGCACCGGCAAGATGTGACAAAAGCAGTGGGTTTATGTAACCCTCGGCAAGACTGCCGATAAGTATAAGCAGAATACTAAGTAAAAATAAGGGGAATTGTTTTAAGAACAGTTTCCCTTTTTGATTTGTATCATCACAGGAGTTTATTTTGTGAAGATTCATTATAATATATAAAAATGAAGGCACAAAAATAAGATATTGCGGCATTATACAGCAGGTGTAGTTTGCAATTCCTGCAAATTTGTAAATTGAAATGTTGAAGAAAAGTAAAAGACCGTTTGAAAAACCGGTGTAGACAGAAAAAACAAGGCAGTAATAACGCCAAAGGTCAGTCATGGAAAAAATAAAAAGCAGCAGTACAAATTTTATGTTTCTGTTAAATGAGGACAGGACTATTTTGTCTGATGGTATGTCCAATGAAGGTATGGAACTCAATGTTTCGGTGTATATAGATTTTAATTCAGGCAAGAGAGCGGAATTAAAAAGTTTTCCGACAAGAGTGCCAAGCATCATACCGATAAAAAAGAAAATGATGACTGTCTGACATATGCGTGGCATTTTACCTTTTCGTATATTTATTGAAGAATTTTTTTTCATATAATAATACCATACCTTTCAAAAAATTATATTATAAAGCTATATAGTTTCATAGTTTCTTTTGTATCTAATCTATCTTATGACACACAATAAAAAATATTCATAGCTGTTGTTTTGGCTAGATGAAAATATGGCAATTCACATTTTACACACAACTTTTCCACCTCATTTTCACAAATTTTATGTAATATTTTGGGTACAAAACAGATATTAAAGGATTTATGAAATTTGATAGGAGGAAAAATGATGCACCGAAAAAGAAAAATTGCATTGATAATGGCGGCAGTGCTTGTTATAGCAGGTGTGGGGATATACGGCGGAAAGAGCATCTTAAAAAAAAGCTCATCCAAGCAGTCTCAAAAGACGCAGACCTCAGAAAGTAAAGGGGAGAATTCAGGAGAGTCTCAAAACAGCAGTATATTACAGGCTGGGGGCACTACATCTGGTGGAACTGACTATCAGTTATATAATTTGAATCTTGCCGGAACAAGTAAGACAGGTGCACTTGAAGTAAAGAGTGTACTAAAAAGTTCCGGTGATGAGGTTAAAAAGGGAGAGGCACTTATAAAACTTACGAAGGACAGCGTTACAGATACTAAAAATATTCTGAGTAAAGCAGTAAAAACTTATAAAAAGAAATATGAATCGGCAAAACTTGATTATGAAGAAGCTGTTTTTGATGCAAAAAGTGATTATCAGGACAGTTTATCAGCATATGCTTCGGCACTTACTGATTACAAAGACAGCTTATCAGAGTATACAGGGTCGGTAAAAGAAGCAAAAAAACAGCTGGATAACAGCAAAAAAATAATAAGTACATATCCTGAAAAGATAAAAAAAGCAAAACAGGACCTTACAAAAAAACAGAAACAGCTTATAAGTATAAATAAAAAATTAAAAAAGGCAAAAAAGCAGGCAGATAATAAAGCGAAAAATCTTCAGTCGAAACAAAACGCATATGAACAGGCAAAACAAAAAAATGATGAATTAAATACAGTTTCAAGATATATAGGAGAATTCAGCAGGGAGAACAAGAGTGATATTTCACAGCTTACAAAAGATATTGAAGAAAAACTTGCATCATCAAATCAAGAAATGACAGCAAAAAATAATGCATATAAGAAAGCATCAAATCAGGCTGACAAGGCACAGAAGACATATGATAGTTACAGCTCTAAGAAAAATCAGCTTACATCACAGATAAGTAAATTAAGAAATAATATATCATCATATGGGAGTGCGTATAAAAATGCAAAGATGAACCTGGCGGCATACAGTTCATCTTACAATCAGGCATTATCTCAGGAAACAACGGGAAGAGTTAGTGCCAAAAAGACTTATGACGAGAGTGTTAGGGCATATAAAAGTGCCGATACGGTTTATAAGGCAGCGATAAAGTCAGCAAAAGAAACATTGCAGAAAGCAAAAGATAATTATACAAATGCAAGAGACAGAATAAAAGCATTTAATAAACTTGTATCTGGAAATAATGTTGTGGCATCAATGTCAGGAACTTTGTCGGAAATATCATATGAAAGCGGAGATATATTGAATAGTATGACGGCAATAGCAGGCTACAGTAATGAAAATACATTGAGTATCGATGTTACTGTCGACCAGACTGACATAGGAAATATTTCGGTAGGTGATGAGGTATCAGTAAACATTCAGAATATGCCTCAGACAGTAACAGGCAAGGTCGCAGCTATCGAAACAGCATCATCATCGGAAAGCGTTTCAAAAGTAACATACACAGTGACAGTTTCTGTTGACAATACACAGGGAATGATGTCAAGCGGAAGTACGGCACAGGTGAATTTTACAGTAGAGTAATGAATTATGAATCGAAAGGAAAGTGGAAAAATGGCAGATAAAGAAAAAAAACAGATGACATCAAAGTCACGTAAAAAAAGAATAAAAAAAGTGGCGGTTTCCGTTATTCTTATTGCATGTATAACAGTTGTTGTGGTTTTTAATGTCATGAATAAAAATGATGACACAAAGACAACCACTGTTACTAAAGAAAATACAGCTAAAAAAGGAAATCTTACAGTCGGAATAACTGAAAGCGGAACTATGGAGAGTGGTTCAATTACCCAGGCGTATGAACTTGATACATCTTCGGTAGGAAGCAGCAGTTCTTCGGCATCAGGGGCAGGCAGCAGTTCATCAGGAAACAGCAGCCAGAACAAAAGTGACTCACAGGGAATGCAGAATATCGGAAATGTAATGGGAATGGCAGGCGGTCAGTCCGGCTCAGAAAGTACGACATCTACTAAGTCAACAACATCATCGGGCAGTGAGAGTGTATCGGATTCAGACCTTGTTATAGGGAAAGTATGTATTACATCAGGACAGAATGTCAAAAAAGGTGATACTATTTTGAAATTGACAAATAAAAGTGTTTCAAATGTAAGAAAACTTTATAAAGAGGCAGTAAGCTCAGCAAGACTTTCACTGAAAGAAGCAAAGATTGACAGAGATTCCGATAAACTTACGGCAGAATACGAATATAAAGAGAGACTTGCAGCAGGACAGAGTGCAAAAACAACATATAACGCTATGGTACAAAGTCTTAACAGTGCAGTTATGGCCGCACAGAACAATTACAACACGGCAGTTTCGGGAATAAAAACACTTCCTTTAAAAATAAAAACGTTACAAAAGAAGATTAAAAAAGCAGGCGGAAGTACCTCTGTTTATAAAAGTACATCATCAAACCAGTCAACAGACCAGAAAGTGGGAGAAGGTTCAGGAGCATCATCAAATAACATGTCCGGTATGGAAAATTATAATAAAAATATGACACAGGATTCTTCCACGAATACAAATACATCGTCAGACAGCAGCAGTCAGGGTACATCAAGTAAGATAACAATAATGCAGCAGCAGCTTGCAACATATAAACAGCAGTTATCAGAGTATAAAGCTAATCTGATAAACTTAAAGTCTCAGCTTAAGGCAGCGAAAAAAGCAAAAAAGACAGGTGAAGTCAGTGCCCAAAAGACTTATGATGCAGCCATGCTTCAATATTCAAACGCAAAGACGCTTTACAATGTTGCAATGGATGGAATAGATGATGATGTCAAAGAGGCGCAGGAGACATTAAAAGATGCACAAAAAGAACTTAAGACATTTGAAAAATATGCAGGAACAGGCGTGATAAAAGCGGAGTGTTCAGGTACAGTTACTTCAGTCGGCTATGAAGACGGTGAGACACTTAGCACAGACACGGATATAGCCACGTATAAGAATGCAGAAGCAGTTACGATTTCTGTATCTGTTGCACAGGATGATATTTCAGAAGTAGAAGTCGGAGATACCGTAAATATAAATCTTACTGCATATGAGGATGAGACATTCCATGGCAAAGTTACATCTATTTCTTCTACAACATCATCTGATACAAGCACGGTAAGTTATCCTGTTGTAGTTACTATGACGGGTGACGTTTCAAGCGTTTATGCAGGCATGAGTGCGGAAGTTACATTTGTTACCAAAGAGATAAAGGATGTTCTTTATATTTCTAATAAAGCAGTAACGACAGAGGGAACAAAGTCATACGTTACAAAGAAAAAAAGTGACGGAAGTACAACAAAGACACAGGTTAAGACAGGTTTCTCAGATGGACATAATGTTCAGATAGAGAGTGGATTAAGTGAAGGTGATACAGTTCTTATAGAAAGCCGGGTGAGCGAATGAAACTAAGTGAGATATTAAGACTTGTCTGGATAAATCTTATTCAGAATAAATTTAAGGTTGTGCTTACTTCTATAGGTATAGTTGTCGGTGCAGCAACAATAGTGATGGTTATTGCGATAGGAAGAGGCGGTCAGATGGATGTTGCAGACCAGTTCAAAAATCTGAACGCCGGAGCTATTGATATTTCATATGAGCAATCGACAGACAGTTCATCGTTAAATAGTAAAGGGTCTTCAAAATCAGGCTCAACAAATAAATCATCGGGAGAAAATAGTGAGTCCAAAGGAAACCAGGGAGGCCCCGGCGGATTTGGAGGCGGACAGTGGATGCCGCAGATGCCCGGAGGTGGCATGCAAGGCGGCGGTTTCGGCGGATTTATGGCAGGAGGAAATAACAATAATGACAGTTCAAAAATAAATCAGGAAAAAATCACATTGTCAGAAGATGACATGGATGATTTAAAAACATTTCTTCCGGGAATATCAGATATAACAATATCTTATACTACAAAATCTGAAGTGGACGGTGGAGACCTTGACGAGGCAGAAAGCTACACAATAGCAGGGGTAAAAAATAATTATGCAAGTATGAGTAATCTCACAATGGCAGCAGGAAGTTTTATCGAATCATCAAATGAGACAAATAAGGAAAAGGTTTGTGTACTCGGATATTCAGTTGCAAAAGAAATATTTGGAAGTGTAGAAGATGCATATGACAGCACAATATACGTAGACAACAGGGCGTATGTTGTAAATGGTGTAATATCTGAAGTTGGAACAGTATCCTCAGGGATAAGTCCTGATGACTCAATTTTCATACCATATAATACCGGTGTAAAGTATATAGTAGGTACAGATGCAAATTCTACGATAACAGTAATAGCATCTGATGTTGATAATGTAGACAATGTTATGGAGAATATACAATCAGTATTGGCGGAGAATTATCCAAATGCCGAATTTACTATAACTGATGCAGGAAGCAAAATGGAGGCAGCCTCAGAATCAAATAATACACTTACAACACTTCTTATTGCAATGGCAGCAATAGTATTTATTGTAGGCGGTATAGGAATTATGAATGTATTATTTGTATCGGTTAAAGAGAGAACAAAAGAGATTGGTATATTGAAAGCAATAGGATGTACCAAAAAAGATATTCTTATAGAATTTTTGCTGGAGGCGTGTTTTATAAGTATTCTAGGCGGAATACTCGGAGTTCTTTTGAGTTTTGGCATAACACCGATAGTTGAGTACTTTGACGTGAGAGTTGAACTTTCTGTTGCCGGTGCAGTGCTTGCAGTTGTATTTGCAATATTTACAGGAACAGTATTTGGATTTTATCCAGCACTCAAAGCTTCAAAACTTGTACCTGTTGAGGCAGTAAATGAAGAATAGTTTCGCGAGTATTTATAAGGATAGGGGAAATGAAATATGGTTCTTAAATTGAAAAAAATCAGAAAAATGACTGTATTGCTGCTTGTAATCTGCCTGTTGGTATCAGGTTGTTCAAAAGCAGAAGAAGAAAACACAAATGATATAGATTCTGTGAAACTGAAATCAAATCAGGAAATAGTAACCTGCAAGATAACGGCAATATATGGAAATGAGATAGAGTATACTGTTGCTAAAGAGCAAAGTGTATCAGACACGAAAAAAGATAA
Source organism: Clostridium sp. CAG:253 (assembly GCA_000436755.1). Taxonomy (GTDB): domain Bacteria; phylum Bacillota; class Clostridia; order Lachnospirales; family Lachnospiraceae; genus Butyribacter. The sequence goes on from FR887314.1 coordinate 145,998, forward strand.
AATGCCATCATCAAGCGGGGCACCTGACATGAATAATGGAAATAATGATAATTCTGCCGGGGGACCGCCCGATATGGGCGGGGACAGCAAAAATTCATCGTCAGGTAATTCAGACAAAAATAAATCGGATAAAAGTAAATCTTCTAAGAACAGTGACAAAAAGGTTTACACATTGACAGATGAGACAGGAATTGACAGATGAGACAGGAAGTACAACGATACCGGTTGGAACGGATGTGATAACATCACTCGGAAAAACGACAACGTTTTCAAGATTATCAAACGGGGATATTATCAAGATGATAATGGAGAAGGACTCAAGCGGAGAAAAAGTCGTAGTAGGAGTGTGGATAGTTTCATAAGAAAGGTGGTTTTTATGATTAAGTTTGGAAAGAAAAAAGCAGTAAACAGTGATACTGATAAAGATAAAAATAAAAAGACTGCCGTTAAGCATGACGAGCATAAGATAGAGATTATCAATGTTAATAAGACTTATGACATGGGGAGGGAGTCTCTTCATGTCCTGAAGAATATAAATTTCACGGTAGACGAGGGAGAGTTTGTTGCTATTCTTGGTCCCTCCGGTTCAGGTAAGTCTACACTTATGAATGTTATAGGCTGTATGGATCTTTTTGACGAGGGTGAATATTATCTTGACAGGCTTGCAATTCATGCAATGAAAGAAAAGAAACTTACAGGTATCAGAAACGAAAAAATCGGATTTATATTTCAGAATTATCATTTGATACCTACATATACTGTTATTCAGAATGTTATAATGCCGCTTCTTATGAGAGGATATGAACATGAAGAAGCAGAAGAGATGTGTATGGATACAATAGAAATGCTTGGTCTTAAGGAAAGGGTAAACCATAAACCAAACGAGCTTTCAGGCGGTCAGAAACAGAGAGTTGCAATAGCAAGAGCGCTGGTAGGTGAACCTACAATTCTTTTGGCAGATGAGCCTACAGGAGCACTTGACAGTAAAAGCGGTAAAGAAGTTTTAAAACTGTTTAGAAAACTTAATGACATGGGAAATACGATAGTTATGATAACACATGACCTTGAGGTGGCAAAAGCTGCAAAAAGGGTGGTTAAGATTGTAGACGGAGAGATGTTTGATGTCGAAAATTAAAAGATGGTTTAAATTGACATGGAGCGGGCAGAGTTTTACTCTAATTATATTAGCAATATTATTATCAGTGAAAGGAATAGTGTCTGCTCCATGAAAAAAAATATAATTGTTGTTGCTTTTTATGTATGTCTTGTCATTATAGTAATCACTTCATTTTGCAAAAATAAAAAAGATGATAATGGCGAACAGATTACATATTCACAAATAAAACAGACTGATGTGAAAGTGAAGAATACTGAAAATGATACGCAAAAAGTGCTGCATATAAAGGGTGATGTATCTGAAGAAATATCGCCTTTTGTATATAAGACAAAAGCTGACAGATATATATTGGATAAATGCTATATAAATATATATAATGAGTTAAAAAAAATAAACTCAGGCTCAGATTCGTTATATTTTGAAAGTGTAGAAAAAGACAGCCGGTATCTAAATAAAGGCAGAAAGAAAACAAAAAATAAGCTGACAACATACACAATAAGACTTAAAGAGGGAATTAGGGCAACAGACGGAATGGCTGTAACAGCCGATGATTTGATGTTTAATTATTATCTGAGAACCGACAGTTCGTATGAGGCATCTGACAATGTGTACAAGTGTAAGATACTTGGACTGTTAAATTATCAGACTGGTTGTGAGAACAGTTCAAAAGCAAAGTATACGCTCTATGCGAAAATAAAGAAACCGTCTTCTGCAATGAAAAAAAAGATAAAAACAAAAATAATATATTCCGAGATAAAAGACGCATTTGAGTGGACGAGTTCTTTATACCGGGATGAAACTTACTCTTACATAACAGACAAATATCCGAGGACAAGGGATTTGTTTGTTTATTTTTTTTCTCTGAATCCAAAATATAAAGCGAAAAATAAGAATGCTGATACGGTGATAAAACAGATTTCAGCCCAATACGGTTATGATTACAAAAAACTTGGAAAAGTGACAGGAAAGAATTATGATGCTCTTGTAAAAAAAATCGTACTCAATGAAATCTGCAAAAAGCAGCTGGACAAAAAGCAGCGTATAAAGGGATTGACAAAGATAGACAGCTATACGATACAGATACAGGTATATGAAAAGACATCTGAGAAAGATTTGTTTGACTTTTATGTAGTCCCGCTTGCAAAATGGGGTGATGTACAAAGCTTTGATTCAAATTATCAGTGGGGAGTGAAAAAGACAAAAACAAATGAGATAACGACAAAGAAAAACATAACGGGCGATGAGACAGGAGGGTTTAGGATAATTAGCAAAAATCCGTATGAACTTGTAGAGAAGTGATAAAAATAACAACAGACAGTAATCTTAATAGCGTACAGTGAACATAATGTTTAAAAACAGTATAATTGGTATGTTCAGATTTATATTTAAAGAGACTGTTGCATTAATGAAAAATCGTACAGGATATAGAAGTAGTTACTATTAAATATCTATATTTGTATGAAATTTTCTTATTGCAGCTGTCTCTTTTTTTGCACTGTTATGTTTTTGAAAAGATAAAAAACTCATACTTGACAAAATAAAACAATATGTATATATTTTATATATAATATTTTTATATATAAAATATATACATATAATTAGCAAGGAAAGGGAGTGGAAAGATGTACTATCCTGTATCAGCGCATCTGATAGAATTTTTAATCCTGTCGGTACTGCAAAAAGAAGATTCTTACGGGTACGAGATAAGCCGCACAGTTAAACTTGTGGCGGATATAAAAGAGTCAACGCTTTATCCGATTTTGAAAAAACTTGAGAAAAACGGTTTTANTGAGAAAAACGGTTTTATGACAACATACACGAAAGAGTATCAGGGAAGAAAAAGAAAATATTATTCTTTAACGGATGCGGGTGTAGAGGAACTTAAATTCTTAAACTCAGAGTGGATAAGCTACAGGGACACAATCGATGATATAGTGGAAGGGAGAATGAAAGATGAAAACAGATGAATATTTAAGACAGCTTAGTAAATATCTGAAAAAGCTGCCTAAAGCAGATTATGATGATGCGATGGAGTATTTTACGGAATATTTTGCCGAGACGGATGAAAATGAGGCAAAAAAGCTTATGGATGAACTTGGTACACCAAAAGAAGCAGCCTGTGACATCATAAGCAATATTCTTGAAAAAAAGATAGATGAGAAAAAGCAGGCTGACAGTGAAAAGAAACAGGTTGACAGTGACAAAAAATCAGTGTTTGGTGTATTGTGGATAGCATTGCTTGCAATATTTGCACTTCCGGTAGCAACACCATTACTTATAAGTGGTCTTATCGTTATGTTCTGTGTTTTGCTGTGTGTGGTTCTGGCAGTTTTATGTGTATTTTTGTTCGGAGTGTGTGCAGCTATAGCAGGAATGGCAGTGATAGCCAGAGCGATTGTTACCGTGAAACTTTCCATATCGTCAGCGATAATGCTTTCAGGATTGGGACTTGCGGCAATCGGTGTCGGAATTATAATTGTTCTGCTTGGAGTTTTATGTGTCAGGCTTTTTGCAGAACTTACAATAAAATTTGCACACAAGGCGTCTAAAAGGGGGAAAAAATAATGACAAAATTTATAAAGGGAGCATTGATAACCGGGATTTTATGTATAGTTTTTGGTATGGGCATATTTTTTGCAGGCAAGGTAATGGGCGGCGGAAGATATGTAAAGAACATGGATTTTAGTTCAATGCTCACAACAGACAGTAAAAATTTGAAAGAAGAATATGCGACATTAGAGAAAACAAAAATAGATGATTTCGATAAGATAAACATAAAAACAAATACAATTGACATTAAAATTGCACAGTCGGATGACAAAAACTGTTATATAGCGTATAATTTGAAGAAAGAGAAAGGTGAAGTTCCTGCAGTCTATGAGGTGAGTGGTGGTGAGTTTAAGCTTAGACAGAAATCAAATCATGTTACGATAAATGTTGATTTGAGCGGGCTTGCTGCCATATTAAGCGGAACACAGGATTATGTCAGACAAAACCAGTTTGTATTATATCTGCCAAAAGACAAACAGATAAGTATAGTAGAATTTGATACGGAAGACGGCGACATTTCAATTGACGGACTTAAAAGTGACAAGATGGATATAGCTGTAGATGCAGGTGATATTAAGCTTGAAAATGCAGAGTTACAAAGCGGAAAGATAACATCCTCTGACGGAGATATTGTTGTTAAAAATACAAATTTAAAAGGTATGGCTTTAACAGACAATTATGGAGACGTTAAGTGTAATGACGGCTCGTTTGAGGATATAGCCGTAAAATTAAATGATGGTGACTTAAAATTGCAGAATACCAAACTTACAGGAAATATAAAAATTAATTCCGGTTATGGCGATGTGAAAGTTATAGGCTTTGATGACTGGAATGACATTTTAGTCAGTGCAAGAACAAGTTACGGAGATGTCAGCGTAAATCATAAAATAGACGGAGAAAAAACAGAAACGTCTTTTGAAAAAAATGTCGAAAATCCGTCTGCTAAACTTGAGATAAATTGTTCTGACGGTGATATTTCAATCAGATAGTATGAATATTAAAATTTTCATAACAAGCACAAAAACAGTGCACGAATGGGAATTAATTACTATAAAAAAAAACGAGGAACAGAATGAAGATAGGAATTATTGAAGATGAAGCTGTGCATATGCAGATATTAAACAGATACATTAAAAACTGGGGAGTGGAAAGAAAAGAAAATATACAGATAAAAGAGTATG
>FR887314.1:150894-165734 GCA_000436755.1 Clostridium sp. CAG:253
GGGATGACGAAAAGGACTTTGATATATTGTTTATTGACATTCAGATGAAAAAGATGGATGGCATTAAAATGGCGAAGCGTATAAGAGAGTCTGACAATAATATAGCACTTGTGTTTACTACAGGTGTCGCTGAATATATATCAGAAGGTTACGAGGTTGAAGCACTTCATTATCTGATAAAACCTATCAAAGAAGAAAAAGTAGTACAGTGTCTTGAACGTGCAGCAAAAAGGAAAGCTGATACGGAGTATATTATATTTCGTGGCGGGGACGGTGTTTATAAATTTTCAAAAAGAAAAATAATCTATGTCGAGGCAGACGGTCACAATACATTATTTCGTGTTTCAGAAGGTGATGAGAGTGTTACATATATTGTTATCGAAGCTGTCAAGAGTGTTGAAAAGAAACTTGCCGGTGAAAATTTTATCAAATGCCACCGCTCATATATATGTAATCTTGAGTTTATACACAGCATAGGGAAAAATGAGATACTATTTGATGATGGTTCCAAAATTCCGGTTAGCAGGCGTGCGTATTCTGTTGTGAATGAGGCATTTATAAATTATTACAGAAGGATTGAGGATGACAGATGAAAACAAATATGGTGTGTATAGCTGCAATTTTTGTTATAGCAGCAGTAGTTCTTGTTATTGCAATAAGGAAACTTATACTTTTTATCACGGAAAAAAATATATCAGCATATCAGAGCAGCCTTATTGAAAGACATTATGAGGAAGTTGAAAATATGTATCGGCAGACAAGAGGGTGGCGGCACGATTACCGCACACATATACAGACAATGAAAGCTTATCTGCAGATGAAAGAATATGATAAACTTGATAAATATTTAAATGACCTTGAGATTGACCTTACTACTGTTGACACTGTTATAAAAACAGGAAATGTGATGATTGATGCGATTTTAAACAGCAAGATTTCACTTGCCGGTCAGAGAAAAATAAAAGTTGATGCGAAAGCCATTGTGCCGTCTGACTTAAATACTTCTGTTTCTGAAGTCGACTTAAGCATTGTGCTCGGCAATCTTATGGATAATGCGATAGAGGCGTGCCAGAAGATAAAAGATGAGGATAAGAGATTTATCAGGGTTTATATTGATATTCTGAAAGGTCAGCTTTATCTGTATGTTATTAACTCATCTGAGGGCAAGTTAAAAAGAAGCGGAAATCTGTACCACTCAACAAAAACAGAAGAATATCACGGCTTTGGTCTTAGAAGAACAGACAAAGTAGTGGAAAAATATGGTGGGTATCTGAACAGACAGGATGAGGAAGGAGTGTTTGCAACAGAGGTAATGCTGCCATTATAAACTAAAAAAGAACAATGTTATTGTTAAAAACTAACCATTCGTGCATGAAACATACCGTTCGTGCACGAATTTATTTTTGACTGAAAAAAGTGTTATCATATGGAAAATAAATTGAAGGAGAGGAAGAAATGAATGAGAATAGTACGAAGTGTTATGGAGTGATAAGCGATATACTATGGATTTTCGGTTTGATGAAAAAGTATTGTCCGGCTGCATTGTTTCTTACGGCGGTTGAAATAATAATGCGTGTGTTGAAATAATAATGCGTGTGCTGCAGCCGTTTCTTGGCATTATATTATCCAAAGTGGCAGTGGATATTGTCACAGGTGACACAGGGATGAATTTAAGAGTATTTATACTGCTGCTGTTTGTCTACATAGTGGCGAAAGCCGCTGGTGCGGGAAGCTGGGGAGGAAAGTATATTCCATGTAACAATATGAGATTTTTACTTTTGTCGGAACTTTTTTTGAAAAGTCAGAAAGTAGCTTATCAGTGCGGTGAGGGCGGAGAAAATAAAATGACATATAACAAAGCGGTACAGACATTAGGCAATGAGGGAGATGACGGTGCTACAAGTAAGCTCATAAACCAAACAGTATCTATTATTATAAATATTTTATGTTTTGTATTATATTCCGGAGTCATAGGAAGCCTTAATATGTTTATGCTTGCTGTCGTTATCATTTTGTCACTTATAAACTGTTATGCACAGGATTATGGCATGAAATACTATGAGAGTGTGAGAAAAGAAAGTGCAGAACTTAACAGTAAATATTACTGTATAAGAGGTAATATGGGAAATACAAGTATGGCAAAGGATGTAAGGATGTTTGATATGGATAACTGGCTTTCGAAGCTTAGGGACAATATCATAGGAAAGATAACGGATTTTAATATCAAAAAAGGAAAAGTTACATCCCGTGTTGAAAAAATTGGTTTTTTAATATCCATGCTGTGTGATATGACAGTGTATATATACCTTATAAATAAAGCTGTACAGGGAAGCATAACGGCAGGAGAATTTGTGATGTATTTTGGTGCAGTGGCAGTTTTTTCAGGCTTTGTGGGAAATATTATACATGACATGTTAGAGTTAGGCAATGCCGCTAGAAAGGCAGATGATATAAGAAAATATTTTGACCTTGAGGATGAGCAGATGGATGACGGCGAGGGGACAAAAGAGTTAAAATATCCTCTGGAAATAGAGTTTCGTGATGTGAGTTTTTCATATAAAAGTAATGATGAAGACAAGGAAAATGTAAAGATTTTTGAGCATTTTAATCTGAAGATAAATTCCGGAGAAAAAATAGCATTAGTTGGTGTAAATGGTGCAGGAAAGACTACACTTGTAAAATTACTTACAGGAATGTATGAGCCTGATGAGGGGTGCATTCTGATAAATGGCATTGACAGAAACAGATTTGCAAGGTCAGAATTTTATAAGTTGTTTTCTGTTGTATTTCAGGAATATTTTATACTTCCGTTTAAGATAAGTGAAAATATATCTTTGAAAAGAGCAGCAGATACGGATAATAAAAAGGTACTTAATGCACTTGAAAAAGCAGGTTTAAAAGAATATTTAGACAGCAGAGGAATAACATCTGAGCGTTATATAACAAAGTCAATGCATAAAAACGGTATTGAACTGTCGGGAGGTCAGAACCAGCGTCTTTTGCTTGCAAGAGCATTGTATAAAGATGCACCGGTGCTTGTGCTTGATGAGCCGACGGCGGCACTTGACCCGATTGCTGAAAGCGAGATATATAACAGTTATGTAAAATATACGGACAAAAAAACAGCAATATTTATATCGCATCGGTTTGCAAGTACAAGATTTTCAGACAGGATAATCATGCTTGAAAAAGGAAAAGTGATAGAACAGGGAACGCATGAGGAGCTTATGCAGATGAAAGGAAGATATGCACAGATGTTTGAAGTGCAGAGCAGTTATTATGATGAGAGGACAGTATGATGGAAAAATTAACAGAAAAAATTTCGTTAAGACAACATATAAAAAATATTAAAAATCTCTATAAGATAATAAATGAGATAGATAAAAATTATTTTAAAATTTCTATGATAACACATATCGCAAATGTTGCGGCAGCTTATATTGCACTTTGGCTTTCGTCTTATGTCCTCGATGGGCTTGCACAAAAAAAGGGAGCAAGAGAGTTGTCAGAGGTTACCGTTATTACGCTTGTTATAATATTTTTGATAAGGTTTGTGGCAAGTACGGTGTGGAATTATGCAGAGGCAAGGCGTGACAGGATATATAATATATATTCATCAAACATAGAAATGAAAATATTAGATATGGATTACAGCGAGATAGACAGTCCAAAGGTAAAAGGATTAAGAGACAAGATAGATAAGGATACAAATTGGGGATGGGGCATAAATACACCGGTATTTATAACAAACAGCATATTGTTTGATATAGTAAATATTGTTGCGTCAATTGTTCTCGCATATCCGATAGTGAAGATAGTTAGCCATACAGGCAGATATTCCGTATTATTTTCTTTTGTTATGATAATACTTATTGCGATAGTTACAGACAAACTCAGGCTTCATTACAACAAGATGTTAAAAGAATATCAGTTTTTTGAAGTTGATGAAAAAGACCGTGAAGAAATGGTTAATTTTGCATACGATTTTATTTATGGCAGAGAGTATACTTATGCCAATACAAAAGATATTAAGATATATAACGGATATGACCTTTTAAAGCGTTATACAATAGAACCTTTCTTTTCTAAAAAGCATAGGGAACTTGATAATAAAGGAGTTTTCAGTATGGGAATGGAAGCTGCAATGGGTGATTTTACTATGGGAGTGGTAGAGGCAGGGGCATATCTGGTTGTCATTCTTGCCGCACTGTCAGGAAAAATAAGTGCAGGAAATGTAGTTGTATTTGTAGGCAGTCTGCAAAAGCTTCTGACAGGTGTTACACATATCTGCACAGCACTTGTAGCTCTTGCGTTTGAGGCGAAAAAACAGATTTCCACATTGGAACTTATCGGATTAAAAGATGAGATGTATAAAGGAAAACTTCCGGTTGAAAAGAGAAGCGATAATGAATACAAGATAGAGTTTAAAAATGTGTATTTTAAATATCCGGGAAGTGATGAGTATGCACTTAAAAACTTTTCAATGGAATTAAATATCGGAGAAAAACTTGCGATAGTCGGAATGAACGGTTCGGGAAAGACGACAATGATAAAACTTTTGTGCCGCCTCTATGATGTTGAAAAAGGGGAGATATTATTGAATGGTGTTGATATAAGAAAATTTGACCAGAGAGAGTACAGAAGATTGTTTTCGGTTGTATTTCAGGACTTTAATATTCTTCCGTTTACATTGAAACAGAATGTGGCAGCAGACATGGAGGGAGATAATGAAAAGATAGAGGATTGTCTTGAAAAAGCAGGGTTAAAAACAAGGCTTGACAAACTTGATAATGGGCTTGATACATATATAGGAAAAAGTTATGACGAAAGCGGTGTTGAATTTTCAGGAGGAGAAATGCAGAAGATAGCGATAGCAAGGGCAATATACAAAGAAGCTCCGTTCGTACTTCTCGATGAGCCGACAGCGGCACTTGACCCGATTGCGGAATATGAAATCTACAGCAACTTTGACAGGATGGTAAAAGATAAAACGGCAATTTATATTTCACACAGACTTTCATCATGCCGGTTCTGTAAGAATATAGCTGTATTTGACGAGGGTGAGATTGTGCAGTTTGGAACACATGAAGAACTTTTAAACGATACGGACGGAAAATATTATGAGTTCTGGAATGCACAGGCACAGTATTATATATAGTTTGACAGGACGTCATTTTTTGTGTTAAAAACAGCAATGGCGAAATTTATTCATTTTTTATTACTTCACATAATTTCAAGCAAGTGTTATAATAAGAATAACACAATTTCTAATGAAAAATGATTTTTAGTATACGTTTTTTATGCGAAAATTATAAATAGAATTATGGGAGAACGGCGGGTATGGAAATATAAAAGAAAGAAAAATTATTGCTTGTAGATGATTCAAAGTTTCAGAGGAAGGAGCAGTGGGCTGTGGAGTATCCGATTGTGGCAGTATGCAGGGAAGAAAATATGGAACAGCTTAAGTACGCAGTAACATCGGAAGTTGTGGCTGATGTGATGTTTGCACCTATTGAAGCGTCGGTTGCAAAGCGTCGCATTGAATTATATAAAAAGAAAATGAATTAAACTAATTTAGAAAAGAGGAAAATTAAATGACAAAAAATCCAATAGTTACATTTGAAACAACAGCAGGTACAATTACAGCGGAGCTTTATCCTGAAATAGCTCCAAATACGGTAAACAATTTTATTTCTCTTATAAATAAGGGATTTTATGACGGACTTATATTTCACAGAGTTATAAAAGGTTTTATGATACAGGGAGGAGACCCAGACGGAGTAGGAACCGGCGGACCGGGATATTCTATCAAAGGTGAGTTTGCAATAAATGGGGTAGAAAATAACCTTAAACATACAGCAGGAGTTCTATCAATGGCACGTTCAATGATGCCTGACTCAGCTGGTTCACAGTTCTTTATCATGCATAAAGATGCGCCACACCTTGACGGACAGTATGCCGCATTCGGAAAAGTTACAGACGGAATGGATACGGTGAATGCGATAGCAGAGACAGAAACTGATTATTCAGATGCACCGTTAGAGCCGCAGATGATAATCAAGGTTACGGTAGATACTGACGGAGTGGATTATCCGGAACCTGAGAAATGTTAAAAGATATATAAGGCAATTTAAAATATTGTTCAAAAATAATAGCCACAGAAAACACGATAAAATCGTAATATTCTGTGGCTGTTTAGTATCATAAAAAAATTTATTGAACTTTAGTACCGCAGTCAGGACAATATTTTTTGCCTATAGTGACAGGCGAACCACACTGAGGGCATTTTGATGATGGAAGTTCAAAATTTGTTTTTTTCACTGTCTCTGACATTTCTCCGGAAACTTCGCCGGCAATATCTGATATTGCTCCCTTTAACCCTTTTTCCTTTATTGCATCTTTATCTAATGCAAAATCATGTATTAAAGTGTAGACGATAATAGCGATAAAAAGTAATATGGTTATTATAAAACCTATTTTGATATGTAATGAAATATCCATACTGCTGTCATCGCCAAAAGATACTGAAGAAGATGACTGGGATTTGTAGAGCAGTATTGATACTACAGACATGATGACTGAGACAATAGGTGCTAATAAATATGGCAGCCTCATCGGAATCTTTATTGAAGGTATCAAATCAAGACATATGAGCAGACCGGGAATAAGAAATATAAGTACGCTTGTTATAAAGTTGATTTGTAAGAGCGCTACGCCGCTGATTGAAGCACTTCCACTGGCAGAAATGCCCATGACATCTGCTGAAGATTCACAGCTTGCCCATGGCAAAAACATTGATATAAAAACAGCTGCACATAAATAAATTCTTGGTTCCTTTAGTTTTTCATTCATTATTTTATCCTCCGTTATTGATTTTCATATTTTGCTAACAGACGTACATTGTATTTTTCTACTTTTGAAAATACACTCTCGTCAAAATCATCAGGTGAAGTTGTAGGAATATACCAGTCTAAGCCGTCAAAATATTCCTGTAAATCCTGATTATTAAACATTCTTCCATACCTTGCATATATTTCATTTTTGGCAACCCAGCGTTCCTCTTTGGAAAGAGCAAGAACTTCAGATTTTGTGATTTTACGGACATCTGAGTCGGGAATTATATATTCATCATAATAATCGTAATCATCTGAATCGTCATAGTCATCCTCATCTGAGTAGTCATCGTCATAATCATTCGGCTCAGGTGTTTTTTTGACTTTTTTCTTAGGTTTTTTTGTTGGTTTTTCGGTAGGTGCTTCAGTTATCTCCGGCGTAGCTGTCGGCTCGTCTGCAATTCCCTGTGCTGATTTTTGGAAATCGTCCTGTTTTGATATTTCTGTTGCAGGTTTATTATTATTTTTTATAAACTTTGGATAAAGTAAAAAAACTGCACCGACTATCACCGCAAGACATACAACAATAACAGATATATACACAGCAGTCTTTGATGAAGCTTTTTTTGCAGGAGCAGCAGGAGTTTCAAAAACAGGATTTTGATTTTTGCTCTGGTTTTGTATCGGTGTGTTGCCTGCACTGGCGGAAATATCTGAAGGTTTAGGAGATATGTCTTGATTTGGCTCAGAAGAAACAACAGAAGACTGCTTTGCACCGCATTCTTCACAAAAGACGGCATCGTCTTCAAGTTTTGCACCACATTCTTCACAATACTTCATTTTTTTATTTTCCTTTCGTAGTAATTTGCACTATTAAATGTGCACACAAATATTATATTAGTTTGAAATGCAAAAATCTAATGATGTCAGCATAATAGGCACATCGAAATTTATTTGTGTTCACAAAATCTTGACAATCTTATGTTATTCTCTTTTGTATACAAAAAACAGGAGGTAAGTACAGTGATTGAAGTAAAAAATCTCGTTAAAAAGTATGGTTCACATGCTGCGGTAAACGATCTTTCATTTACTGTTGAAACAGGAAAAGTTGTTGGATTTCTGGGACCAAACGGTGCAGGAAAATCAACTACTATGAATATGATAACAGGTTATATTGCACCGACGGAGGGAGAGGTTCTCATCGACGGTATTGATATTATGGATGAACCTGAACTTGCAAAGAAGAATATAGGGTATCTTCCGGAAATTCCACCACTTTATCCTGATCTAAGGGTAAGAGAGTATCTTTCATTTGTTGCGGATTTGAAAAAAGTTCCTAAAAAAGAAAGAGACATTGAAGTGCATAAGATAATGTCGAAAACAAAAACACTTGATGTTTCGGAAAGGCTTATAAAGCATCTGTCGAAAGGTTATAAACAGAGAGTAGGTCTTGCAGGCGCAATGATTGGAAATCCGGATATTCTTATTCTCGACGAGCCGACTGTAGGTCTTGACCCAAGCCAGATTATAGAGATGCGTGAGCTTATCAGAGAGCTCAGCAAAAATCATACGGTACTTTTAAGTTCACATATCATGCAGGAGATAAGTGCTGTCTGTGATGAGATAATTATCATAAATGAAGGAAAAATGATAACAAAAGACACACCTGAAAACATAACAAAGAAAATGGTTGATACGAATGGTGTTCATATTATTGTTAAAGGTGACAAGACAAAACTAAAAGAAGCATTAAGAACAGTTTCAGGCATTAAAAATGTATCTTATGATAATGAAAAGGACAATGAAAATGATAATGAAAAGGAGACAATTGGTCTTACAATTTATTGTGCCGAGGATGAAGATATAAGAGTTGAATTGTTCTATGCGCTTGCAAAAGCAGAGTGTCCGGTAATAGAGATGAATAAGCTTGATACATCACTCGAGGATGCATTCCTTGCACTGACAAAAGGCGGCTCAAAGCAATATGGCGGAAGAAAGCTAAAAAAACTTAAGAGTGGGCATAAAAACGAAAAAGAAAATTCATCAGACGGAGACATTGAACAGCAGGACATAAATAATGATGAACAATCCACTGTCGAAAAAACTGATGAAGAGAGGCAAGTGGAGACAGACGAAAATTCAAATGTGAGAGGAGGAGAAGAATAATGCTTGCAATATATAAAAAAGAGTTGAGACAATATTTTAATTCAATGATAGGTTTTGTGTTTCTTGCATTTTTCCTCGTTATCATAGGAATATATACATGGGCTTACAACTTTTCAGGCGGACTTGGAAATTTTGAGGTGACGCTTGGCGGTATATCATTTATGTATGTGCTGCTTATACCTATACTTACAATGAGAATAGTTGCGGAAGAGAACAGGCAGAAAACAGACCAGCTGCTCTACACGGCACCAATATCACTTACAAAGATAATAATCGGTAAATATTTTGCCGTTATGACACTCTTTTCATGTGCATTTATTCCGATATGCATATATCCATTGATTATACACATGTATGGAACAGATGTCAGACTTGCACCTGCATACAGCAGTATTATAGGATTTTATCTTTTAGGTGCGGCAACAATAGCAATCGGTCTTTTTATTTCATCACTTACTGAAAGTCAGGTGATTGCATCTGTTGTAAGTTTTATCACACTTTTGCTCACATTCCTTTTGAGTAATATTACAAGTCTGCTTCCAACGGATGCAATAGCACAGTGTGTGATGATAGCAGTATTATGGCTTGTCATATGTTTTGTTTTTTATCATATGATGAATAATGTAACGATACTTATTATGATGGCAGTTATCGGAGAAGCAGCAATATGGATTGTATATGCAGTAAAATCTTCATTATATGAAAGCCTGCTCACAAATATATTAAATACGCTTGCACTGTCTACAAGATATGATGATTTTAGTCTTGGAATATTAAACTATGATGCGATAGTCTATTATGTTTCGATAGCATTTTTGTTTGTATTCCTCACAATTCAGATGATTAAGAAAAAGCGTTTTAATTAGAAAGGAGCAGCAAAAATGAGTGAAGGATTAAAAGCGGTTAAAACAAAAAAGAGTTCCGGAGGAATAAAAAAATCATTTACAAATAGAAAATTTAAATCAGGAGCATATAGTTCGTTTATCACTGTTCTTGTGATAGCGATAGTAGTTGTGGTAAATCTTGTGTTTGGAAAACTCGATTTGAGTACGGATTTAAGTTCAAATAGTTTATTTACATTATCAAAGGATACAAAGAAAGCATTGAAATCGGCGAAAAATGATGTGACGCTTTATTATATGGTTAGTAATGGTAAGGAAACTGATTATATTGAAAAGGTACTTAAACAGTATCCAAAGGTATCATCAAAAGTAAAACTTAAAAAGATTGACCCAGTTGTAAATCCGGGATTTGCGAGCAAATATCTGTCAGACAGCGAGTCAGGCTCTATTGCACAGAATGACGTTATCGTTGTGAATAATTCTACAAAGAGTTCGTCATATGTGCCGAATACGGATATGTATTACACCAATACGGATTATTCGACATATTCACAGACGCAGTATCTTGATGTTGAAGGAAAGATAACATCATCAATTCAGAAAGTCCTTGCAGAGAAAAAGACAAAAATGTATATTCTCAAAGGGCATGATGAACTTGAAGTAGGAACCACAATGTCTGCTTCATTTAGCAAAATGAATATTGAAACGGATGAACTTACTCTTTATTCGGAGGATAAAGTGCCATCTGACTGTGACATTCTCCTCATAAACGGAGCGACAAAGGACATAAGTAAAGAAGAAAAGAATAAAATTCTTGCATATATGAAGAAAGGAGGAAATGCAGTAATAAATCTTCAATATGGAACAAAAGATACACCAAATTTAAGAGCACTGCTTAAATATTACGGACTCAACGAGCAGATTGGTATGGTTTGTGAGACACAGGGAAATTATTCTACTTATACAAGTTATGTAATTCCGACAGTTGATTCATCAAGTGAAATAACAGCAGATGTATCGGGAATTGTTATAATGCCGGTGCCTGTTGGAATATCAAAACTTTCTGATAAAAACATAAGAAAATCACTTACAATAACAGAACTTGCAACAACATCAAAAGGTTCATATCTTAAATTAGACCCGTCGTCAGGAAAGGCAGTAAAGGAAAAGGGTGATATAGACGGACCGTTTGATATTGGTGTATCGGTGACAGATAAGATTGATGATGATAAGAGTGCAAATCTTGTTGTATATGCATCAGCATACGCATTTTCGGATGATGTAATCTCAACAAATCAGTTTGACAACGGTTCACTATTGTCAAATGCGGTTAAGTCAATGTCTGCATCAGATGTTGAGGAGACCTCAATAAATGCAAAGAGTCTTTCATATTCATATGTTTCACTTACACAGGGAACACAGATTTTATGGGCAACAGTAGTAATCATATTGATACCCGGAGGTCTTTTGATTACTGGATTTATAATCTGGATGAGCAGAAGAAGAAAGTAAAGGAGGGGTAGAATGGGCAAAAAAGTGTCTAAACAAAAAAGACAGTTATTGACAATTGTCGGATTATGTGTTCTCCTATTAGCATTGGTTATAAGTTTTTTTGTTGTTACAAGGTACAAGGATAAGACTGAAAAAGAAGCGGAGACAAATATCAGTCTTTATACGATAAAGGATGCGGCTATTAAATCTTTTCATTTTAAAAACAGTACAGCCGAACTTACTTTTGTAAAGCAGAAAAATAAATGGGTGTTAAGTGATGATACAAAGTACAGCCTTGACCAGAGCAAGGTAGAGACCTTGATTGATGATGTAAAAGAGATGTCTGCCACAGCCAATGTTACATCTGACTGTACTGATTTGTCACAGTATGGACTTAAAGAGCCGACATTACAGGTAGATATTACAGACAATGACGGCAATAAAAAGACGTTGACTATAGGAGATGAATCGGTAGCTGGAGAGGGAAGATACGTTTACATTGATGATGAGGTAAAGAAAATTTACATGATTGCATCGACGTTTACATCTGACTTTGAGACTACAAAAAAGGAATTAAAAGCTGAAGCTAAGGCAACGGCTTCTCCGTCATCAACACCGGAAACAACGGCTTCGGGCAAGTAAAAGTGAAGTATAAGAAATAATAAGATGGGAATGAAAAGGATGAAAAAGAGGAAGAATGGGAATTTAAAAAATAAAAAACAGATGCTTATCATAATAGCTATGATAAGCATCATGGTTTTTATTTGTGTTGTAATGCAGGCATATATAGAGGGATATTTTGGGGATGGAAAGGGAAAAAGTACTAAAGCTGTAAATGAAAACAGTGTACAAAAAAAATCGGATAGGACAGATGCTGAGGCTGCAAAAAAACCGGCAAAGAAAAAGAGTACGTCGAAAAAAAAGAAATCAGGCAAAAAAAAGAAAAAGAAAATCACGCATATTGCGGCAAATCCTGAGGGAAGCAGACCGATAAGGGTGCTTATAACAAACAGTGATTTTTCGGATATGTTTCACAACAGTATAAAAATTACTTCATCAAAAAGTTTTTATGTAAAGATAAATAATCAGACAAAGACTTATCCTGCCGGAAAGAAAATTGAATTTAAGGCAGCAGACAAAAAGCTAAAAGGAAAAAAAATCGTTATTGGTTCATATAGCGGAGGCAGAGTAAAAGTTCTCAGTATAAAAAGACTTGAGGGACATCCGGGTTATCGCGGAACAATGACAATAAAATATAAATCCAAAGGGCTTATTCTTACAAATACACTTCCGGTTGAACAGTATCTTTATGCGGTTATTCCAAGTGAGATGTCAACTGGGAACAACATTGAGGCATTGAAGGCTCAGGCGGTTTGTGCAAGAAGTTATGCCTACAATCAGATGAAAGCAGATAAATATGAAGAGTATGGAGCAGATGTTGATGACAGTGTGGCTTGTCAGGGGTACAACAATATACCTGAAAATCAGGTGTACAACAATATACCTGAAAATGAAAAATCGAGAAAAGCTGTTGA
Source organism: Clostridium sp. CAG:253 (assembly GCA_000436755.1). GTDB lineage: Bacteria > Bacillota > Clostridia > Lachnospirales > Lachnospiraceae > Butyribacter. The sequence continues at coordinate 163,762 of FR887314.1, forward strand.
TTCAACATTTGGAGATGTTATGAAAAAGTCGGGAGATGTTATTACTGCATATTATTTTTCGACATCATGGGGATATACGGCTGACGGTCAGGATGTGTGGAACACACCGTCACAGATATCATATCTTAGCAGCCGTTTTCAGATAACACAGAGCTCAAAAAGAAAAACAGGGGTAAGAGGCTATGATTTATCAAATGAATCTACATTTAGAAACTTTATGAATAATGAGTCATGTAAGACATATGACAGCAATGAAGAGTGGTATCGCTGGTCAGTTATAATCAAAGAAAAAAGTTTGAGAAATCGCATAGATTCAGCTCTTAGTTCATGTTATCTTTCAAATAATGAGAATGTTCTTACAAAAACAAAAAACGGAAAATATAAGAAGAGTTCTGTTTTTAAAACAGGCAAAATAACTGATATAAAAATTAGTAAGCGTGAAAAGAGCGGTATGGCGTCGCAGATTATCATAACGGGAACATTAAATACTTACAAAGTAAATAATCAATATAATATAAGGAAAGTTCTTGCACCGGTATATGAAACGATAAAGCGCAGATATGGTGACAGCATGAGCGGATATTTCATGCTGCCGAGTGCGGCGTTTTATATAGATAAAACTTCGGGAGCATTTAATATAACAGGAGGAGGTTTTGGGCATGGAACAGGCATGAGCCAAAGTGGAGCCGGAAATATGGCAAAGCAGGGAAATGATTACAGACAGATACTGCATCATTATTTTTCAGGCGTAAAAATAGTTACTTTAAAAGACTATTAAAAAAGTCATGAAAAGTCATGACTTATGTCTAAAATGCAGTTTTTCAAGAATGTGATTGAGAAGCCCTCCGAGAAAAAGTATATACATACATGCATAGAGCCATAACATCAGGAGTGCAACGGTTGTCATTGTGCCGTAAAACTTAGAGTAGTTGCTTATGTTGTCTACATAGTACGAATAAACATATGAAAAGGCAAGCCAGCCAAAACTTGCGACAATGGCACCGGGATATTGTTTTGAAAATTTAGTTTTTCTGTTTGGCAGTATAACATATAAAAGCCAGAAAAAAAGAAAAAGAATTATAAGACTTAATATGGCACGCATGTTTATTATTGATGCGAGCGGCTTTTCTGTAAACGGAAAATGCTGTCTTATATAATAATAAAGCTTATTTCCAAAGACGATGACGGTTAACATTACTATAATCAGAACAGCAAATATTATTGTGTAAAAAAAAGAGTATAGTCTTATAATGACATAATTTCTTGATTCATTCAGGCTGTAAACGGAATTAAGTCCCTGAATAAGTGATAGGAATGCTTTAGAACCAAGCCAGACAGCTATAATAATAGTAGCGGGCAAAATTGCGTTTGTCTGAATATTGTATATGTCACCTATTATGTTTCCGAGATAATCTCTGAAAGAAGCAGGAACAAAAGGTGATGTAAGTTCAAGAAGTGTATTTTCGGAAAAAGGAGTGTACCTTAAAAGAGAAAGTAAAAACATAAAAAACGGAAAGAATGAAAGCATCATAAAAAAAGCTGCCTGCCCTGCGAATGCAGATAAAGCAGTTTTTTTAAAATATGACATAAGTTTAGTGGTATTTGTGTATATAAAAGTTACAATTCTTATTATTTTTGAAAAAAAATGAATTTCTTTGTCGTGGGGGTTATCATTCATAGTGTTCATGTTAATTCTCATATTTTTATTATGCTGACAGATTTTATTCGGCAGGTGTTATAAGACTATAGTTGCCGGATAGTAGTGTTTTTATAAGCTGTTCTTCTGTTTTTATTTCGTGTTCGGTAATGATTCCGCCATGCGCAAGGTCTTCTTTTTCATGAAAATCACTTCCGGAAGTCATGATAAGGTCGTGTTCATATGCCCATGCGTAAGTTTTGTCATTGTTGCTGTCGTGTCTTAGATTTCCGTTATAGACCTCGGCACCGTCAAGAAGAACAGGATTTACAGGCTC
>FR887314.1:165805-176985 GCA_000436755.1 Clostridium sp. CAG:253
CATTGTGACATAGTTCCGATAATTCTTCTATTGAAAGATTATACAAAAAATTATGCTTGAAGAAAAAACTTTCATCTGCACCATAGAGCAGATAGTCATTTGGACTTTCAGTCAGAGTGACTTCGCATCCCAACAGTACATTTATGCCGATTTTTTTTGAATATTTTAAAGCCACTCTGTAACCCTTTAAAAAGTGGTAAATCATTTCATCGGGTGTCTTTGCACCACTTTGTTCAATAGCCCATTTACTGTAATGGTCAGTGATAATAACAGTGTCATACCCGGCTTCTTTATATAATTTTAAAACATCTTTAGCATTTATATGAGCACAAGGACTTGTTTCACTTGTATGTGTATGCATTTCAACTTTCATTCTTGATGTCCGCCTCCGATTATAAATTAAAAAAATTAATGTATATAATGATGATTACTAGTATAGCATTATGCAGCGGACAAAACAACTATTTTAAAAATTATGAAAAAAGAGCATAAAAGGCATGAAAAAGTCATATTTTTAGTAAGATTTGTGGTAATATATATAAAAAAGATTTTAGGAGGAATTAAAATGCATAGTTTTCAGGAAGTTTCAATTGATTATATGGACATGAATCCGTTTAAAAAGATAGGAAAGGACTGGATGCTTGTTACTGCCGGCAATGAAGAGAAAGCTAATTCCATGACCGCCTCATGGGGAGCAGTCGGTGAAATGTGGGGAAAAGATTCCGTATTTGTATTTATCAGACAGAGCAGATTTACAAAAGAATTTATTGACAGGGAGGGAAAGTTTTCTCTTAGTTTTCCGGGAGAAGAGTACCGCAGGGATATGAAGTATCTTGGAACTGTTTCAGGACGTGATGAGGATAAGATGAAAGCAGCGAAAGTAAAGGTTGATTACTGTGACGGGGTACCTTATATAGATGAAGCAAAACTTGTATTTATTTGTGAGGTTATGTCACAGACAGATATAGAGCCAAAGGACTTTTTGGACAAAACTATAGATGATACATGGTATAAGGACAAAGATTACCATACCATGTATATAGCAAAGATAACAAAAATACTTGCAAGATAAATGAAAAAAGCTGTTATTTACAATATGTATGGTTAGTAACTTTAAATGTCTTATTTTTGGGGTAAAAGCTTTCGCTTTTGTTGTGTATTATCTTTCAGGTGTTTAAAATACAATAGGAAATGTGAACAAGGTGTGAATAAGTATAAAAAAAATAAACCTTGGTTGACAGTTACAATAAAAAGTTATATTGTATATTGGTTCAAATTTGATGGTATACAATATTACAAAATAAAATATTCAAATATGGAGGAGAAAATTTTATGAGACTTTCAAAATTTACTAAAAAAGGTGTTGCAGTTGCATTAGCACTCTCAATGGTAGTAGTAGGAAACGCAGGAATGACACAGAAGGCAAGTGCTGCAAAGAAATTAAAGACATATGTTATGTTTGCAGATGAGAAATGGAAAGTAACAGCAAACATGGATACAGCCAATGGAAAGTATGATGCACCAAAGACTGTTACAGCTAAGAAGGGTTCACAGAATGTAACTATGACTCTTAAGAGAAGTGCAATCAATGGTTCAAAAGAGGGCATTACAAAAGCAGCAGTATTTTGTGTAGATGTTGTAGATGCTATGAAGACATACAAGGCAAGCCAGATTAAAATTTCAAATGTTAAGATTGCAGTTGACGGAAAAGCTATCAAAGTTAAGGCTAACAAACTTAAACAGGGTTACCTTGAGGCAGATCAGAAGAACAACAAATATCGTCTTGAAATCTTTAATGTATACGGAAAAGGACAGACAGCAGCTAAGAAAGCAAACTATCCTGTAGATCCTAACAAATTAAAATTCAAGAAGACTCTTAAAGTAAGCTTCAAGATTACATTTAAGAAATAATGTTTGTTAAAAGTCAAAGATACTATCTGAACAAGACAGTTATTGATACATATTATTACTTTTAATAAATAATTGATAAGTTATGAAAATGGATTGTCAATAGGAATATAATTTCATATGGCAGTCCATTTTTCTTGCAAAATTAAGAGAATAGGAGAGATTATATGTCAGACCAGGGAAAATTTATTGAGGCATTGGATGCTGTTAAGAATATTGCGGTTTCGCAAAATAACAGTTTGACAAAAGAAGAAATAAAAAAATATTTGAGTGATATGAATCTATCAGAAGAACAGTTTGAACAGGTCTATTATTATCTTTCACTTTCGGGAATCAATATAGAGGGATATAGATTCATTCCAAAGGCTGTTGATTTAAGGAGTGAGAACAAAAATCAAAAAGACGAGGAAGAAACATCAGTAAAACCCGATGAAAAAAGTAAAGAGCAGGACAAAAAGGAAAATGGCACAGACGAAAAGGCATTATCTAAAAAGCGTGCAGAATATAATAGCAGAATTTACATGGATGAGATAAAGAAACTTGATTATTATGAGGATAATGACGAGAAAAAATTGGTTTCAGAGTTTTTGAATGGAGATAAAGAAGCGAGAAATAAATTTATAGAAAACAGATTGACACAGGTTATAAATATTGCAAATAAGTATTCTGACAGGGAGGCTGTAAAAAAAGAGATTATAGGTGTTGATGAACTTATAGCGGAGGGGAATGTCGGACTGCTGGAAGCAATATCGGTTATAGAAGAAAATAAAAAGAATTATGTTGATGCGGCAGGAAAACCGGTTTTTGAGAGTATAGACGGTACTATATATATGGAAGTTACAAATTCGATTGAATCTTTGCTTGACAGCATGACATCGGATAAGGATTGGGAGAGTGCCGTGCTTGCAAGAACAAACCTGCTCAATGAGGCAGCAAAATATATGACAGAAGAGATGGGAAGAGTTCCGACAAAAGAAGAGCTATCTGAGTATACAAAAATCCCGGTCGATGAAATAAGAGGAATTATGGGATTGTCAAAAGACACACAAAGGATAGCCGATACTACAGCAGTAAGATATAGGAAATAGTGGGTGTCCACAATATTTTGTGATTTTATTTAAAATAAACACAATATATTGTGGACATTTTTAGGTCCAAGTGCTATAATGGGTCTTGCGTTTTGACATAGGACATACGTCGGAACAAGTTTAGATTGGAGGAAATATGATGAAGGTAATTAAGAGGGATGGCAGAGTAGTTGAGTATGATCGCAATAAAATTGTTATTGCAATTCAGAAAGCTAATGCAGAAGTAGATAAAAGCGAACAGGTCAATGAAGAAAAGATAGACTCTATCGTTGCCGGGATTGAGAATAAGCATGTGGACAACATGATGGTTGAGGACATTCAGGATATGATAGAGCAAAAGCTCATGAGCGAGGGAAAATTTGAGCTGGCTAAAAAGTATATAATTTACAGATATACAAGAGAAATGGTTCGCCGTGCAAATACTACGGATGATTCTATTATGAGCCTTATAAAAAACAGCAACAAAGACGTAATGGAGGAAAACTCCAATAAAAATGCGTACATTGCTTCAACACAGAGAGATCTTATAGCGGGGGAGGTTTCAAAAGACCTTACAAAGCGTGTGCTTCTTCCTGAAAAGATTGTTAAGGCACACGAAGAAGGAATACTTCATTTTCATGATATGGATTATTTTCTTCAAAGCATATTTAACTGCTGTCTTATCAATATAGGTGATATGCTTGAAAATGGAACTGTTATGAATGGCAAACTCATAGAGACGCCAAAGAGTTTTCAGGTTGCCTGTACGGTTATGACACAGATTATATCAGCAGTGGCAAGCAGTCAGTATGGGGGACAGTCTGTTGATATAAGACATCTTGGAAAGTATCTTAGAAAGAGCCATGATAAATATGAAGCACATTACAGGGCAAAGTATGGTGATACCATAACAGAGGATATTCTTGAAGAATTTGTAAATGACAGACTTCATGATGAATTAAAATCAGGTGTTCAGACGATACAGTATCAGATAAACACACTTATGACTACAAACGGTCAGTCACCTTTTGTGACGCTTTTCCTTAATCTTGATAAGGATGACCCGTATATAGAAGAAAATGCCATGATTATAGAAGAAATTCTCAACCAGAGAATTGAGGGTATAAAGAATGAAAAAGGAGTATATGTAACACCGGCATTCCCTAAACTTATATATGTGCTTGACGAGCACAATTGTCTCAAGGGAGGCAAGTATGATTATCTTACAAAACTTGCTGTAAAATGTTCGGCAAAGAGAATGTATCCGGATTATATATCTGCAAAGAAAATGCGTGAAAATTATGAGGGAAATGTATTTTCATGTATGGGATGCAGAAGTTTTCTTACTCCTTGGAAGGATGAAAACGGAGAGTATAAATTTGAGGGAAGATTTAATCAGGGGGTTGTAAGTATAAATCTTCCTCAGATTGCAATAATAGCTCAGGGTGATGAGGAAAAATTCTGGACATTGCTTGAGGAGAGACTGGCACTTTGCTTCGATGCACTTATGGCAAGACACCATGCACTCGAGGGAACACTGTCAAGCGTAAGTCCTATACATTGGCAGTATGGAGCAATTGCGAGACTTGGAAAAGACGAGCCGATAGACAAACTTCTTCATGACGGTTATTCAACAATCTCTCTTGGCTACATAGGAGTCTATGAGACGACAAAACTTATGACTGGAGTAAGTCATACTGATCCGAAAGGAACAAACTTTGCACTTAGACTTATGAAGAGACTCAGACTTGCGTGCGATACATGGAAGCTTGAGACAGGAATAGGTTTCGGGCTTTATGGAACACCGGCAGAAAGTTTGTGTTACAGATTTGCAGAAATTGACAGAAAAAAATTCGGCGTAATAAAAGATGTAACTGACAAGGGATATTATACAAACTCATATCATGTAGATGTCCGTGAAAAAATAGATGCATTTGAAAAGTTTAAATTTGAAAGTCAGTTCCAGAAGATTTCTTCAGGCGGTGCTATCTCATATGTAGAGATACCAAATTTGAGAAATAATCTTGAAGCTCTTGAGGATGTTGTCAAGTTTATATATGAAAACATACAGTATGCGGAGTTTAACACAAAATCAGATTATTGTCATGTGTGCGGATATGACGGAGAGATTATTATAAATGATGACCTTGAGTGGGAGTGCCCACAGTGCCACAACAAAGACAAGAATAAGATGACTGTCATAAGAAGAACATGCGGCTATCTCGGGGAGAATTTCTGGAATGTAGGAAAGACTAAGGAAATAAATTCAAGAGTGCTTCACTTATAATATGATGCAAGGGTCAAAAGGTGATAACAATGAATTATGCAGATATAAAGAGAATTGATGTGGCAAACGGACCGGGTGTCAGAGTGTCTTTGTTTGTGAGCGGATGCACTCATCATTGCAAAGAGTGCTTCAATCCTGAAACATGGGATTTTTCATATGGAAATGTATTTGATGAAAATGCAGAAAATGAGATTATAAAATATTTGGAACCGGATTATATAAAGGGACTTACATTGCTTGGTGGTGACCCTATGGAAAAGGTGAATCAGGAGGCTCTTATCCCTTTACTTGAGAAAGTAAAAAAAGCATATCCGGAAAAATCAATCTGGTGCTATACAGGGTATGATTTTGAGGAAGATATAAAGAAAAACATGCTTAAAAACTGGGAAGTGACTAAAAAATTTATGTCTTACATAGATGTTTTGGTTGACGGCGAATTTAAAATCGATTTGAAAGATTTAAATCTTGTATTCAGGGGTTCGTCCAATCAAAGAATAATAATGGTAAAGGAATCACTCGAGAGCGGAGAAATTGTTTTGTGGGAAAAGGCCGAGGGATAAAATAAAAGATATTTCAAAAATAATCTTGAAATTTTTTTGGTAATTGGTTACAATAGTTTATAGGTAGGTTTGTGCAAAAGAGAAAATATCGCATAAGATATTATTTTTTAGCGAGAGCCTGCATTCAAATGATTAATTGTCGGACAGGTCTTTCCTGCCGGACAAATTATAAAATTTATATTTAGGAGGAATTTTAACATGGCAGTTAAAGTTGCAATCAATGGTTTTGGACGTATCGGACGTCTTGCATTCAGACAGATGTTTGGTGCAGAAGGTTATGAAGTAGTAGCTATCAACGATTTAACAAGCCCTAAGATGCTTGCTCATCTTTTAAAGTATGATTCATCACAGGGTAGATATGAGAAGGCTGACACAGTTTCAGCAGGTGAAGATTCTATCACAGTTGATGGAAAAGAAATTAAAATCTACGCTTTCCCAGATGCAAACAATTGTCCATGGGGCGACCTTGATGTAGATGTAGTTCTTGAGTGCTCAGGTTTCTACACATCTAAAGAAAAGGCTCAGGCTCATATCAATGCAGGCGCAAAGAAAGTTGTTATCTCAGCTCCAGCTGGTAACGATCTTCCTACAATCGTTTACAATACAAACCATGAGACATTAAAGAAAGGTGATCAGATTATCTCAGCAGCATCTTGTACAACAAACTGCTTAGCTCCAATGGCTGACGCACTTAACAAGTTTGCTCCTATCGAGTCTGGTATCATGGTTACAATCCATGCTTACACAGGTGATCAGATGACACTTGATGGTCCTCAGAGAAAGGGTGACCTTAGAAGATCTCGTGCAGCAGCAGTTAACATCGTTCCTAACAGCACAGGTGCTGCAAAAGCTATCGGACTTGTTATCCCAGAGCTTAACGGAAAGCTTATCGGTTCTGCTCAGCGTGTTCCTACACCAACAGGTTCTACAACAATTCTTACAGCAGTTGTAAGAGGAAAAGATGTAACAGTTGACGGAATCAACGCAGCTATGAAAGCAGCAGCTAATGAGTCATTTGGTTACAATGAAGAAGAAATCGTTTCTTCAGATATCGTAGGAATGAGATTTGGTTCACTCTTCGATGCAACTCAGACAATGGTAAACAAAGTAGCTGATGACCTTTATGAGGTTCAGGTAGTTTCTTGGTATGACAATGAGAACTCTTACACATCACAGATGGTAAGAACAATCAAGTACTTCTCAGAGAACTGCTAAGCTAGTTCTGGAAGTTATAACTTGTACGGATATGATCCATATACGGGTCCGGTCTTTTAGAGGACCGGGCTCGTTTTTCTTTATATGAATTTTTCAGTTTATATAAAGTGCCTTTATATTTTTCATAATAAGGCAGACTACATTTAATATGTAGATTATTTGATTAAATTTTGAGAGGAGATTTTTATGTTAAATAAAAAATCTGTTGATGATATCAACGTAAAAGGAAAAAAAGTTTTAGTTAGATGTGATTTTAATGTACCATTGCAGGATGGAAAGATTACAGACGAAAATCGTCTTGTAGCAGCACTTCCTACAATCAAGAAACTTATTGCTGACGGTGGAAAGGTTATTCTTTGCTCACATCTCGGTAAGCCAAAGGGGGAGCCAAAGCCTGAGCTTTCACTTGCACCGGTAGCAAAGAGACTTACAGAACTTCTTGGACAGGAAGTTAAATTTGCAGCAGACGCTAATGTAGTTGGAGACAATGCAAAGGCAGCAGTTGCAGCTATGAACGATGGAGATGTTATTCTTCTTGAGAATACTCGTTACAGAGCAGAAGAGACAAAGAACGGAGAAGAGTTCTCAAAAGAACTTGCTTCACTTTGTGATGTATTTGTAAATGATGCATTTGGTACAGCTCATAGAGCACATTGTTCAAATGTTGGTGTTACAGAATTTGTTAAGGGTGACTGTGTAGTTGGATACCTTATGCAGAAAGAAATTGATTTCCTCGGAAATGCAGTAAACAATCCTGAGAGACCATTCGTAGCAATTCTCGGTGGTGCTAAAGTTTCTTCAAAGATTTCTGTTATTGAGAACCTTCTTGATAAGGTTGACACACTTATCATTGGTGGTGGTATGGCATATACATTTATGGCCGCTCACGGTGAGGAAGTTGGTAAATCACTTCTTGAGGAAGACTACAAAGATTATGCACTTAAGATGGAGAAAAAGGCTGAGGAAAAAGGTGTTAAACTTCTTATTCCTATCGATACAACAGTAGCTGATGACTTCTCAAATGATGCAAACTTCAAAGTAGTAGGCCGTGGAGAAATCCCAGCTGATATGGAAGGCCTTGATATTGGACCAAAGACAGCAGAACTTTTTGCAAACGCTGTAAAGGGTGCAAAGACTGTAGTTTGGAATGGACCAATGGGATGCTTCGAGATGCCAAACTTTGCAAAAGGAACAATTGCAGTAGCAGAAGCTATGGCTGAACTTGAAGGCGCTACAACAATCATCGGTGGTGGTGATTCAGCAGCAGCTTGCAACCAGTTAGGTTTTGGTGACAAGATGACACATATCTCTACAGGTGGTGGAGCTTCACTTGAGTTCTTAGAGGGTAAAGATCTTCCTGGTGTTGTAGCAGCAGACGACAAATAAAAGACCGGGTTGACCGTTTCTTGAACGGCAGTTCAGGAAAAAAATATAATAAAGATTATTGATAATAATGCCATTGATTTATACTGTTTGTAGATTGATGGCATAGAAATGAGGATAAAATGGCTAGAAAGAAAATTATCGCCGGCAACTGGAAAATGAACAAAACTCCTAGTGAGGCAGTTGCTTTAGTAAACGAATTAAAAGATTTAGTAAAAAATGATGATGTTGATGTAGTATATTGTGTACCTGCAATCGATATTGTTCCTGTAGTAGAAGCTGTAAAGGGAACAAATGTAGAAGTAGGTGCTGAAAATATGTACTTTGAAGAGAGCGGTGCTTACACAGGTGAGATTTCTGCAGCAATGCTCGTAGATGCAGGTGTTAAATATGTTATAATCGGACATTCAGAGCGTCGTGATTACTTCAAAGAGTGTGACTGCTTACTTAACAAGAAAGTAAAGAAAGCATTTGAAGCAGGTCTTACACCAATTCTTTGCTGCGGTGAGTCACTTGAGCAGAGAGAGATGGGCGTTACAATGGATTGGATTCGTCTTCAGATTAAATCTGATCTTGCAGGAATTACAGCAGACCAGGTTAAAAACATGGTTATTGCATATGAGCCAATCTGGGCAATCGGAACAGGAAAGACAGCTACATCTGACCAGGCACAGGAAGTGTGCAAGGGAATTCGTGACTGTGTAGCAGAAATGTACGACGAAGCTACAGCAGACGCTGTTCGTATTCAGTACGGCGGTTCTATGAATGCAGGAAATGCAGCTGAATTACTTGCAAAACCTGACATTGATGGAGGTCTTGTAGGTGGAGCAAGCCTTAAAGCTGATTTTGGAAAAATTGTAAACTATAATAAATAAAATCATTGATATAGTACACTAAGCTAAAGGCAAGGATGCTTTCAGATTTTACAGTCTGAAAGCGAGTGATGAATAAAATTATTAATAAGAGGCATATCGGGGTGAAAACTTTCGGTGTGCCTTTTGTTGCCGAATAAAAAGATAAGGACAGGAATAATGCAGAGACGACAGATTAGATTTTACGGCAGAGTTCAGGGTGTGGGTTTTAGGTATCATGCAAAGCATGCAGCAGCAGCTTTGGGGCTCACGGGATGGGTCAGAAATGAATATGATGGCTCTGTGATGATGGAAGTACAGGGAAATGAAAGCCTTATAGACAGAATGCTTCAGACATTGAACAGAGATATGTATATAGATATACAGAGTATGGAAACGAAAAATATTAGTGTGGATGAAGAGGAAAAAAGTTTCAGAGTAATATATTAAAAATAGAATAAATATGGTAAAATATGTTAAATTATTTATGCAAAAAATAAAAACTTTTAAGTGGAGTTTGCTATCATAATTGGAGAAAAAGTTATATAATAGATAATTATGACAGTGGTAGAAGGAGGATGAAAAATTGAAGCGCAAATCAACAGTATATGGTCTGCTTGGAGCAATTGGACTTGTTGTTGGTCTTTCTGCAATCAATCCGGCAGTCTCAGATAAGTCTAAAAAGAATGATAAAATTGCGGTTTCAGTTGTTTCGTATGATAAAGCAAAAAAATCTGACAATTTAAATGCAGCAACAGGAGGAGCATTTACAGCGACATCACAGGCGATAGGGTCTTATGCATCTGAGAATGTCACATCATCAGAAGGAAAAAAAGTTACTAAATCAAGGAACAGAAAAGCAGTTGTTACGCCAAAGCCAACAGCAACACCAAAACCGAGAGAGCAAATAGTAAAAATTGCCAAGAGTTATAAAGGTAAGATTACATATTTATGGGGTGGAAAACCTTCAGATGCACAAATATCAGGAAAAAATCAGCCAAAAGAGCTTGATTGTTCCGGATTTATCCAATTTGTATATTCAAAATACAAAAAAAAGAGAATTTCAGAACTCGGTTCTACTATAGCGATAGCAGGTTTGCCGAAAATAAAGAAAAGTGAATTGAAAGTAGGAGATATAGGTCTTAGAAACGGAACAGGCTCGATTTATTTCGATGCAGATGGCAAATCGTATTCAGAACCACAGTTTGCAGAAGAAGCAAATGATAAAAAAATTGAAAAGTTCGACAAAAAAATAGATATAAACAAAAAGAAAAAATCTTCTGCAAAGAAAAAAATAAAGAATAAGACGAAAAAAATAGAAGAAATAAAAGATAAAAAAGATGTATTGAAAAAAAATAAAAAGGAAATTTTGTCGACGAGTATTGATGTTGATGAAGTGGAAGATACAAGCGATGACATCACAGACGATGAAAAGAAGCAGGAAGATACAGAGATAAAAAAAGATGAACAGAGTAAAGAACTGGAAAAAAATATTGAGGAATTAAAAAAATGTGATGTGGAAATCACAAATATTAAGTCTGATGTAAAGAAGTTATCGAAAAATATAAAAAAATATGATAAGCAAATAAAAAAATTAAATAAATTAAAGAAAAAATATAATACCGATATTGAAAAAAGTATTGACCATGTTGGTATTTATTGTGGAAAAAATAAGGTCGGTAAGATGGTGTGGTGTCACTGTTCTTCATCAAAAGGTGGAGTAGTTTATGAAGCTACTGATATTTTCACGCATTACTATAGCAGTGAAAGCTGTATTACAAAATAAAAAAATCAGTCTGATGTATAAAAAACACCAGACTGATTTTTTAATTTTAATTTTTATTATTCTATATAAATGATGTTGGGTTCAAAAGATATTTTGACCCCAACTAATGCCACGGATTGCTTC
>FR887315.1:0-1354 GCA_000436755.1 Clostridium sp. CAG:253
AAGTCCTATAGGATGTGCCATAAGAGCTACTTTAAAAGCTGTAATAAGTGGAGTAACTGTTTTTACGACTGTAAGCCCAACAAAAATTGTCGTCAATGTAGCAAGCGATGCTGTAAGCGATACCACCGCCTTTACTACATCAGGATTCTTCTTAATAAACTCCATAGCCCATGAAATTGCTTTCTGGCCATGCTGATACATTCCGTCAAGAGACTCATTAAGCTGTGTTCCGATAGCAATCTTTAAATTCTCAATACCATTTAACATCTTCTGTTTAGCTGTCTCTGATGTATCAGTCATCTTTTTATAAGCCTCATCAGCCGCACCGGTACTTATTCGTCACCTTTTTCAGAGTATTGTTATAATCCTCTGTTCCTGTCTTTAAAAGAACTGTTGCTGCAGTTGCTGCTTCCTGACGGCTGAAAAGATTTGAAAATGCTGTTGCATCACCGCCAACGCTATCACTTAATATCTGAATAACATCGCCAAGCGATTTTCCCTCTGCCATTAACTCTGCAAATGACTTACCGGTTTCTGTCTGCAATGTCAATGCGACCTTTTGTCCCTGTTTTGATAGTTCTTTCATAAGAGACTTAATATACGTCGTAGACTCACTTGTTTCAATACCTCTTTTAGTAAGCTGTATATATGCCGTTCCCAAGTCCTGCAATGAAACGCCATAATTCGCCGCATTGGTAGCAACTTTACCAATACTTGATGCCAGCTCATTAACCGATGTTTTACCTAAGTTCTGTACTGTCAGGAATACATCTGATACCTCAGACGCATCTTTAACCTTATTTCCATAAGAATTAAGAACCGTTGTAAGACCATCAATAGCCGTTGTACTGTCAGTAAATCCCCCTTTTGCAAGTTTAGTGGCTTCACCTACTGTTTCCACCGCCTTTGATGTATCAACACTCGCTGATATAGCCTGATATGTTGACTCAGCTATATCCGTCACCGCCGTTCCTGTCTTTGTAGACAGGTCAAGCATCTCCTTGTTAAGTGTCCCCATTGATTTTTTCGATGTATCAGCAATGGTACTAACCTTTGCTGATGCACTTTCAAACTTTTCAGCACTTTCAGAACATTCATATAAAGTTTTTGCTATGTCCTCGACCTTTTCTTTTACTCCTGATGCAACTATCTGGTCTGCAAGATTATTAAAAGCCTGTCTGTTACTTTCTCCAAGCTGTTCAACATTAACTCTTACTTCCCTGACTGATTTTCCGTATTGATCTATTGATGTTGCACAGCCATTTGCCGAGTTTTTAGCCTCTTTCATATATTTGTCATTTGTATTCAAGGCTCTGCTTGCTCTTATAGTCTGTGCTTCCGCAGTATTTAACTT
>FR887315.1:1361-3827 GCA_000436755.1 Clostridium sp. CAG:253
GTGCTTCCGCAGTATTTAACTTATTCTTCCAATTTTCCACTCTGCTGCCGGCGGCTTCATAATTTCTCTCACCCTTTTTTATTGCATCTGCAAGTTCATCAACAGTTTTCTGCTGTTTATCAAGTTCCGCATCCGTGGCTGTTCCGGATTTCTTCATTTTATCCATTTCAGCCTGTGCGTTTTTATAATCTGCCCTTAACTTTTCAAGACCGTCTGCAACTTTTTTCTGTGACTCAGCACTATGCACATAACCGGCTTTTGTTGCATCGAGTTTACTTCTCTGTCCCTGAAGCACCTGAGAAAGCACTTTATGCTTTGCCTGAAGTGCTTCAAGACTGTTCGCATTTTCGGCATACTTCTCTTTAACAAGACCAAGCTCTGATTTCATTGACGAAAGCTGTTTATTACAAGCCGTAACTGCAGCTTTAAACTCTTTCTCACCCTCAAGCACTATTGATGCACCAATTTTATTTTTATTCGCCATCTTATCACTCCTAAAAGTTAATGATTTCTTCTCTTTCCTCTGTACTGGTTATCATCTTCTCATATGTATTTGCAGAGCCTCCTGCAAACATATTGCAGATTGAAGATGCAAGCATACTCATTTCAAGGTCAAATACATTCTTATATTCATAGTACAGATCAGAAAATTCCCCGACTGACAGAAAATTACATTCTGTCTCAGAGCATCCCAGTTTTGTCTTTGCAATCAACTTATACCAGACGAAATTTATTCTCCCTCCGTCTGGCTCTCCGAGTTTTTTTCATCGTTCTCATTTTCCGGAAACATTGAGCCTGCATATGTGGTAAAAATTTCTGTTGCAAGTTTTGCCGGATTAGAAACCGCATACACAATCTTTTTATCAGGAGCTTTCTTCCCTGTAGCCTCTGCCCCTTCCTCAAGGAAAAGCATTGTAGTATCAAGCAGCACCTGATAATCAATTTCATCCAAATAGTTTTCACTTTTCTCAGTATCTTCACTTCGTGAAAATATCTTATTTTCAAACTCTTTCAGACTTCCATACCGTTTCTGAAGCTGTGCAAGTGCTCTTATTCCACAACAAGCCGGATAAGTCTTCCCATCAATGCTCAGATTAAATATCCTCATAACCTCACCATCCTCTCACATCAAAATATGCCGCACTGCTATAGCAATGCAGCATACAACTTTCTTTCAAAAAAATAAAACTACTCCGCTGTCGGTGTAAATAATGCTTTAAGAGCAGCTACGGCATCTGCCTCCAACTCAACAACAGCCGTTCTTCTGTAAAGTCCTGTCTGCTCATCAGGATAAATAGTACCTACAACAGATGGAGTCGTATATTCCAACTTTTCCTCTTTAGTCTTTGCATCAACAGAATATGGTGCAAATTTAACTTTCGGATAGAAAACAACCTTGTACTTTCCACCGTTTTTCTTGCTGATATAGCCAAATCCTACCGCTATAGGCTCATCATTGCTTGTAGCATCATATACATCAACTGTTTTCGAGTCTCCACCGCTTAATGCAATGCTGTTTTTCTTCTGTCCAAGAAGCGGGCCAAAGATAGCAGGATCGTCATCATCAATACCAAGCGTTATATCACCGCCTGTTACTGAGCTGTCGCTGTCCTGCAATACATCATCCGCATAAAGTTTCGCATCGTTAGAATTTAAGTTCTCTTTAAACTCAATCGCCCCCGCAAGTTTGGATGGTGCTTTGTACTTACCATCCTTTAACTCACTATGTAAAAATGATTTTAAACCTACCTGTGCCATTTAAACCTCGCTTTCCGCTATGTTTGTCTCATAGCATATGTGTCTTTTTTTAACATCTCTCTCAACAGTATTTAAGGCAACTTTCGGATAAGAAAAACCGCTTAAAAATAAAGCGGTTTTAATAGCCTTTTGCATATTGAGATAATTTTTATTTAAAGGTACAAAAAGATGTACCTGAAAATACATTTCATTCACAGCCGGGTTATCATCTGCAAATCCCCCCGGCTTTTCTGCTGCCACATTGTAAACAATGTATGTGTCTGCATTTCCGTCATAAACATCCATAGCAACCTCTGTGCATACGGATTTCAAGGCAGTTTTCAAATCACCAAGAACACTCATTTTATCCCCCATCAACCACATAAAAATTTATTTATAAAATACTGCTGACCTTTGCCTGTAATCTTTGTTGTTTTTGTTTCCAGAGGGAGTCCATTTCCTCTCTCAACTGTCCTCACAACAATTTCAAACAATCCAAGTTCCATTGCTTTCTGTGTCGGAACTGTTGAACGCTGACAAATATAACCTTTTTCACGAAGCCACTTGTAAAATCTCTTTTCTCCAAGCTGCACCCCATTCTGCCTTATCATCTTTGCCACATCTATTACAAGCATTGAACTATCTGACGTAGAAACGGCATCTGCAAATATTTCTTTTGGCTTCATACGCCTGTTATCATCTAAAAGTTTCGCATTATCTTCTTTTAAA
>FR887316.1 GCA_000436755.1 Clostridium sp. CAG:253
TTTTTTTAGTTTGCTATCGTGTTTTTTCATTTCTTGTGCTCCTTTTCATTGGGTGCTGAATAATACTCTTCCCCAGTGTCCAAACATAAGGCAGCCAGCCTTCCGCCGGGATAATTCGCCCCACAATCAATTGCTATATGGTTGTTCTTCCGATAAATATAACCTGGATGTGGATTATCTTTAATTGTCTGAGTCGGTGTATGTCCCGTTATAACATATGTATCTTCAAAATATCTTACACCATAGTCTGCTCGTGTCCAGATTAACTCATGAAGTGAATAATCCTCTATGTCCTTTTCCGGCGAATAGTTTCCTAAGCCAGCATGAACCAGAAGATAATCTTTATCATTGACAGATACTTCTTCATAAATCAAAAAATCCTTTATGAAATCTATCACATCCTTTTTAGACTCTGAATCCAGTTGACTGAACTCATAAATCGTTGATTTGCTTCCGCTATATTGCCATGTTACTAAATTATCAATCATTTTTTCATCCAGTTCTTCTAAAGACATATCTGTGATTTCTTTCATCAAAAATTCCAAACATTCTAATGCCATAAACTCATGGTTACCTACCAAGCATATAGCATTTGGCATCTCCATGAGTTTTCTAATCGTCTTTATGGGGTGCGGTCCTCTATCGAGTATATCTCCTAGTATATAAAGTGTGTCAGTTTCCTTAAGTTTAATTTTATCAACCAGCTCCATGAACATGTCATATTGTCCATGAATATCTGAAATAACATATGTTGCCATACTAATCACCTCCCAAATATCAGTCCCACCAAATATATAGTTCCAAGTTATCTTTCATAATCTTTTTCATCTCTTCATATCCACCACTACAATTCGCATCGGCGTGAAGATTCTTACATTCATTTATTAAGTCATCTATTTCCGTATCAGATAACACTCTGCCAAATCGAAAACCGATGCTATCGTATGATATCTCTATTATTTCAGCAGCAAATCTGCTCTCCCATTCCTTTGCTATATAATACATTTCGTTTGCAGTTGGTGCCGAGTTCCATCCTCCCCAATAATTTCCAAGCATCAAAAACAATTCATATGTGTGCTGAATATTTTTAAATTCAACTTCCACACCCGGATTGCCATATGTAACAGATTCTCCATCACAATAAAACTCATTTTTTTCTGTTTGATGCACATATTTTTTGAAGAACTGAAACATATCAAGGTCATTGCTTACATTCATCTTTATAGTTCCCATAATGAATCACCATTTCCTATTCTTTTTATCCTCTCCCTGCCATACATTTTTTTCTAGATGCTGTCTGTTTTCAATAAAACGATGTCTCTGATAATTACATAATCATTATACTAATTTATATTTTCTGAGACCGACAAAAAATATCGTTTTGGGGACAAAAAATAATATTTTTTTAAGACATCTCACTGTGAGATGCCTTTTTTAATGCTATGAACATGTCGTATTGTCCATCTCTTCCCTGTTTTTACGCAACTCTACATTGGTCATAGGTCTGTGATGTGAATTTACAAATGATACTGCCCTCTTTATTGCTTTAATCATTTGAATCTCCTGTTCTGAATATTCACCATAGTCCGTCACTATATCTACATGTTCCGGATCTTTCAAAACAATAGCTAACACACCAGCAAATCCATGGACGTAATCCATCTCTCCATTATACATGAAATGGTATGTTAAGCCCATGCCAGAGAACTCCGCTGCAATACAATCAACCTCTCCACTTTCAAAACCATGTCCCGTCTGCACACACCAAATACCTGAAGCATCATCTCGAACCGGAATATACTTATTAAGATATCTTTGCTCTAATAAATCATCTGAGCCTCCTGTATATTCAGGCTTATTACCTACTTCAATCATAGTATTCTTTTTACTGTAAAGATTCGTTAGATAGTTGAGATACGCCCTTCTTTCATCTTTTTCATTCAAAGTCATACGTTCTATATATATTGGATTAATGTGTTCATGTTCAAACTCTCCCTGATAAGCTACTCCGTCAAATTTTATATCTACGCAAACCTGAACATCTGAATAGTCCCCTTTAAGCTTTTTATAAAGCTCATATTCCTTATCAGAATAACAGAGTATTATTCCTACTTTTTCACATAACTTGTTTGTATTCCAGCCTCCATAAAGACTTCTCACTATATCGCCATGTCTGAAATCGTGTGGAATAAATACAAAGTCAAACAGTGATTCATTATAAGACAATTCC
>FR887317.1 GCA_000436755.1 Clostridium sp. CAG:253
ACTGTACTTCAGGCTGGTCCTTGCTATGTAACACAGGTAAAGACAGTTGACAATGACGGATACAGTGCAGTTCAGGTAGGTTTTGTTGATAAGAAAGATAAAGTTATCACAAAAGATGCCGCAGGTAAAAAAGAAATCAAGAGAAGTCATGGTGTTAATAAGCCATTACAGGGACATTTTGCAAAAGCTGGTGTTTCTGGAAAGAGATATCTGAAAGAATTCAAGTTTGAGAACGCTGAAGAGTATACACTCGGTCAGGAAATCAAGGCTGATATCTTTGAAGCAGGCGACAAGATTGATGCAACAGGAACTTCAAAAGGTAAAGGATTCCAGGGTGCAATCAAGAGACATGGTCTTCACAGAGGACCTATGGGACATGGTTCTAAGTTCCACAGACATGCTGGTTCAAACGGAGCTTGTTCAGATCCAAGCCGTGTATTCAAGGGTAAGAAGATGCCTGGTCAGATGGGTTCAGTTAAAGTTACAATTCAGAACCTTGAGATTGTTAAGGTTGATGCAGAGCAGAACTTAATCTTAGTTAAGGGTGCTGTTCCGGGACCTAAGAAAGCTTGTGTAGTATTAAAGGAAAGCGTTAAAGCTTCTAAATAATTCTTTTAGAAAGGAGGAAAACACAGATGGCTAACGTATCTGTTTATAATATGGAAGGTAGCGAAGTTGGCAAGATGGATTTAAATGACAACGTATTCGCTGCAAAAGTTAATGAACATTTAATGCATATGGCTGTTGTTTTACAGCTTGCAAATAAACGTCAGGGCACACAGAAAGCTAAGACTCGTTCAGAGGTCAGAGGCGGTGGAAGAAAGCCTTGGAGACAGAAGGGAACAGGTCATGCAAGACAGGGTTCTACAAGAGCTCCACAGTGGACAGGCGGCGGAATCGTTTTCGCTCCAACTCCTAGAGATTACTCTTTCAAGATGAACAAGAAAGAGAAAGCAGGAGCAATTAAGTCTGCTTTGACAACAAGAGTAAACGAGGAGAAATTTTTCGTATTAGATTCTCTTAAATTTGATGAGATTAAGACAAAGAAAATGGTTGCTGTACTTGATGCATTAAAAGTAAACAAAGCACTTGTAATCCTTGATGGTGAGGACAATGCAAATGTTGCAGTTTCAGCAAGAAACATTGAAGGAGTTAGAACAATTCCTGTAAATGCAATCAATGTATACGACATTATGAAATATGAGACAGTTATTCTTACAAAGAGTGCTGTAGCTAAAATTGAGGAGGTGTACGCATAATGGCAGATTTAAAGTATTATGATATCATCCAGAAGCCTATCATCACAGAGAAATCTATGACAGCTATGGAAGAGAAAAAGTACACTTTCGCTGTACACACAGAAGCAACAAAGGCTCAGATTAAAGAAGCTGTTGAAAAGCTTTTTGAGGGAACAAAGGTTGCTAAGGTCAATACAATGAACTTAGACGGAAAGACACGTCGTCGTGGCAGAACAGTTGGAAAGACTGCTAAGTCTAAGAAAGCTATTGTTAAGTTGACAGAGGATAGCAAGGATATCGAAATCTTTGAAGGTCTGTAAAATACAGCTTTTGAGATAAAGAATCCAAAGGTCGGAAATATCGCGTGGAAAACCTATCGCGCGAATCATTTTATAATGAGTATTGAAAGGAGAAAATGTCATGGGAATTAAATCATTTAACCCATATACACCTTCTAGAAGACACATGACAGTTGTTGACAGAACAGAGCTTTCAACAGCTGCACCTGAGAAGTCACTCACAGTGTCATTGAAGAAGAACGCTGGTCGTAATGCTCAGGGTAAGATTACTGTAAGACATCGCGGTGGCGGTTCAAAGAGAAAATACAGAATCATTGATTTTAAGAGAAATAAAGATGGTGTTCCAGCAACAGTAAAGAGTATTGAGTATGATCCAAACAGAACAGCAAACATTGCACTTATCGCATATGCTGATGGTCAGAAAGCTTACATCCTTGCTCCAGAAGGACTTAAGGTTGGACAGAAAGTTATGAATGGTGCTGATGCTGAGATCGCAGTTGGAAACTGTCTCCCACTTGAGAATATTCCGGTAGGTACACAGATTCACAACATTGAGCTTATGCCTGGTAAGGGTGGACAGCTTGTACGTGCAGCTGGAAACAGTGCACAGCTTATGGCTAAAGAAGGAAAGTATGCAACACTCAGACTTCCTTCAGGCGAAATGAGAATGGTACCAATCGGTGCCCGTGCAACAATCGGTGTTATCGGAAACGGTGAGCATGCACTTGTAAATATCGGTAAAGCAGGACGTAAACGTAACATGGGTATCAGACCTACAGTTCGTGGTTCTGTTATGAACCCTAACGATCATCCACACGGTGGTGGTGAAGGTAAGACTAGTGTCGGACGTCCGGGTCCATGTACTCCTTGGGGTAAACCTGCTCTTGGTCTTAAGACACGTAAGAAGAACAACAAGTCAAATAAGATGATTGTTAGAAGAAGAGATGGTAAAGCCTTAGCTAAATAATATAAGTTAAGAAATGTTGAAGTAAGGCTTCAGCCTTAGCTAAATAATTTATTTAACAGGCAGCCACATGAGTTGAATTGGATTAGCCGGTGATCATTATACCGGCAGAATGGAGGATACAATGGCACGTTCATTAAAAAAAGGACCTTTTGCTGATGCCAGCCTTCTTAAGAAGGTAGATGCTCAGGTAGCATCAGGTGACACGCAGGTTATTAAGACATGGTCTCGTCGTTCCACTATTTACCCATCATTCGTAGGTTTGACATTCGCAGTACATGATGGAAGAAAGCATGTACCTGTTTATGTTACAGAGGATATGGTTGGACACAAACTCGGCGAGTTCGTTTCTACAAGAACTTACAGAGGTCATGGTAAAGACGAAAAGAAGAGATAATATATAAATTGATGATGCTATGTGTGGCAAAGGCCACCGTAGCAATTTCACAGAACTTGAAAGGAGGCTTCATCAAATGGCAAAGGGACATAGATCTCAAATTAAGAGAGAGAGAAATGAAAACCAGAAAGACACTAGACCTTCAGCAAAATTATCATACGCTAGAGTATCAGTACAGAAGGCATGTTATGTGTTAGATGCCATCAGAGGCAAAGATGTAGAGACAGCAATCGGTATTTTAACATACAACCCAAGATATGCTTCAAGCATCATTTTAAAATTATTACAGTCTGCAGTTGCAAATGCTGAAAACAACAATGGTATGAATCCAGCTGATTTATACATTGAAGAGTGTTTCGCAAATAAAGGACCGACAATGAAGAGAATCAGACCAAGAGCTCAGGGTAGAGCTTACCGCATCGAAAAGAGAATGAGCCATATCACAATTATTCTTAACGAGCGTTAATAATTGCATCTGGTCTATGAAAGGAGAATATAATGGGACAGAAAGTTAATCCTCATGGTTTAAGAGTCGGCGTTATCAGTGACTGGGATTCTAATTGGTTTGCAGAGGAGAATTTTGCAGATTACCTTGTAGAAGATTACAAGATTAGAGAGTTCGTAAAGAAAAAGTTATACAGCGCTGGTATCTCAAAAATTGAGATTGAAAGACCTACTGACAAAGTTAGAGTTATTATTCATACAGCTAAGCCTGGTTTCGTAATCGGTAAGGGCGGCGAGGAAATAGAGAAATTAAAGAAAGAACTTGCAAAAGTTATTGCTAGAAAAACAGCACTTGACATCAAGATTATGGATGTTAAGAACCCTGATAAGCATGCTCAGTTAGTAGCTGAGAACATTGCAGCACAGTTAGAGAACCGTGTTTCTTTCCGTCGTGCAATGAAGTCTGCAATGGGTAGAACATTAAAGACTGGTGCAAAGGGTATCAAGGCATCTGTTTCAGGTCGTCTTGGTGGAGCTGATATGGCTCGTACAGAGTTCTACAGCGAAGGTACTATTCCACTTCAGACTTTGCGTGCAGATATTGATTATGGTTTCGCAGAGGCTGACACAACTTATGGTAAAGTTGGTGTTAAAGTATGGATCTACAACGGTGAAGTACTTCCAACAAAGAACAATGCCAAAAAGGAAGGGAGCGATAAATAATGTTAATGCCTAAGAGAGTTAAACATCGTAAGCAGTTCCGTGGTAGAATGACAGGAAAAGCGCTCAGAGGAAATAAAATCACAAATGGTGATTTCGGTATTGTGGCAATGGAGCCAGCTTGGATTAAGTCAAACCAGATCGAAGCAGCCCGTATTGCTATGACACGTTACATCAAGCGTGGTGGTAAAGTTTGGATTAAGATTTTCCCAGACAAACCTGTAACAAAGACTCCAGCCGAAACTCGAATGGGTAAAGGTAAAGGTGCTCTTGAATATTGGGTAGCAGTAGTTAAACCTGGTCGTGTAATGTTTGAAATTTCAGGTGTATCTGAAGAAGTAGCCAGAGAAGCTTTACGTCTTGCAACACACAAATTGCCTGTTAAGTGTAAGATCGTATCTCGTGCAGACTTAGAAGGAGGTGCGGGCAGTGAAGAGTAAGCAGTTTTTAGAGGAATTAAAGAATAAATCTGTTGAAGAATTAAACGCTGATTTAGACGCTGCAAAGAAGGAACTTTTCAACTTAAGATTCCAGAATGCAACAAATCAGTTAGACAATACAAGCAGAATCAAAGAGGTTAAGAGAAATATTGCCAGAATTAAGACAGTGCTCGCAGCACAGAATTAATTTGCATTGTTATCTCAATTAACATGTTGAACGCAATCAACTTTGAAAGGAGGACACGATCGTGGAGAGAAATCTTAGAAAGACTCGTGTAGGTAAAGTAGTAAGCGATAAGATGGATAAGACAATCGTTGTTGCAATCGTAGATAACGTAAAACATCCACTTTACAACAAGATCATCAAGAGAACTTACAAATTAAAGGCTCATGATGAAGAAAATACATGCAAGATTGGTGATAGAGTTAGAGTAATGGAAACAAGACCTTTATCAAAGGATAAGAGATGGAGACTTGTTGAAGTTATCGAGAGAGCTAAATAATTCATCAATATTATATATAGAGTATGTAAGACAAGTTAATATATATTCGTGATTGATAACCGCGTTAAGCGGCAGAAAATGGAGGTAAACATGGTACAGCAGGAATCAAGACTTAAAGTAGCTGATAATACAGGTGCTAAAGAACTTCTTTGTATCAGAGTTATGGGTGGTTCAACCAGAAGATATGCCAACATCGGTGATGTCATCGTTGCTTCTGTCAAAGATGCAACACCAGGCGGTGTTGTAAAAAAAGGTGACGTTGTTAAGGCTGTTGTTGTTCGTACAGTAAATAGTACTCGCCGTCCTGATGGTTCTTACATCAGATTTGATGAGAACGCAGCAGTAATCATCAAAGATGATAAGACACCAAGAGGAACTCGTATCTTTGGACCAGTCGCTAGAGAATTAAGAGACAAACAGTTCATGAAAATCGTTTCATTAGCACCAGAAGTGTTATAAGGAGGTGTCACACAAAATGGCAACTAGCAAGATTAAAAAGGGCGATACAGTAAGGGTTATCGCTGGTAAAGATAAAGGCAGAGAAGGCAAAGTAAGTTCTGTAAAAGGTGGTAAGGTCGTTGTTGAGGGCATCAACCAGGTTACAAAACATACTAAACCAAGCCAGGCAAATCCACAGGGTGGTATCGTACAGCAGGATGCAGCAATCGATGTATCAAATGTTATGTATGTTAGCAATGGAAAAGCTTCACGTGTCGGATTCAAGATTGAAGATGGCAAGAAGGTTCGTTACGCAAAAGCAACTGGTGAAGTAATTGACTAATTTCAGAAAGGAGGCAGTTAGCTTTGACTCGTTTAAAAGAGACTTATCAGAAAGAGATCGTTAAAGGAATGACCGACAAATTCGGTTATAAAAACGTTATGCAGGTACCAAAGCTCGCAAAGATCGTTATAAATATGGGTATTGGTGAAGCAAAAGAAAATTCAAAAGTTTTAGATGCAGCAGTAGCTGAACTTGAAATCATCGCTGGTCAGAAGGTTGTTACAACAAAGGCTAAAAACTCAGTTGCTAACTTCAAGATCAGAGAAGGCATGCCTATCGGATGTAAAGTTACACTCCGCGGCGACAAGATGTATGAGTTCTTAGATCGTCTTGTAAATTTAGCATTACCTCGTGTACGTGACTTTAGAGGTGTTAACCCTAATGCATTTGATGGTAGAGGTAACTATGCACTTGGAATCAAGGAACAGTTAATCTTCCCTGAAATCGAGTATGACAAAGTAGACAAAGTAAGAGGTATGGACATTATATTTGTTACTACCGCTGAAACTGATGAAGAGGCTCGTGAATTATTAACACAGTTCGGTATGCCTTTCAAGAAATAAGGAGGTAATTTCATGGCTAAGACTTCTATGAAAGTTAAGCAGCAGCGCAAAGCTAAATTCTCTACAAGAGAGTATAGCCGTTGTAGAATTTGTGGTCGTCCACATGCTTATTTAAGAAAATACGGAATTTGCAGAATCTGCTTCCGTGAGTTAGCTTATAAAGGACAGATTCCAGGCGTGAAGAAAGCAAGCTGGTAAGGAGGTAAACTAAGATGATGACGAGCGATCCTATTGCAGATATGCTTACAAGAATCCGTAATGCAAACACTGCAAAGCATGATACAGTAGATGTACCTGGCTCAAAAATGAAGGTTTCTATCGCTGAAATCCTCAAAAAAGAAGGTTACATTAAGGATTTTGAAATGATAGATGTTGATGGAGTCAAAATGATTCACATCACATTAAAATACGGCGCAAACAAGAACGAGAAGATTATTACAGGAATCAAGAGAATTTCTAAACCTGGTCTTCGTGTTTATGCCGGAAAAGATGAACTTCCTAAGGTACTTGGTGGACTTGGTATTGCAATCATTTCTACAAACAAGGGCGTTATGACAGACAAGGAAGCTAGAAAAGAAAATGTTGGCGGCGAGGTTCTTGCATTTGTTTGGTAATCCAAACAATGCAGCCCCTGGCTTAATATAAACCGAAAGAAAATATGGAGGTGCGGCATATGTCACGTATCGGAAGAATGCCTATCGCGATACCATCAGGCGTAACTGTTGATATTGCAGAAAATAATAAAGTGACTGTAAAAGGACCAAAGGGAACTCTTGAGAGAGTATTACCTGCTGAGATGGAAATTAAGAAAGAGGGCGAGGAAGTTATCGTAAATCGTCCAAACGATCTTAAGAAAATGAAATCTTTACATGGTCTTACAAGAACTCTTATCTACAATATGGTTGTAGGTGTTACAGAGGGATATCAGAAAGAGCTTGAAGTAAACGGTGTTGGTTACAGAGCTCAGAAACAGGGAAAGAAACTTACACTTTCTCTTGGATATTCTCATCCTGTTGAGATGGAAGATCCAGAAGGTCTTGAAGTAATTGTTGAAGGACAGAATAAGATTATCGTTAAAGGTATCGATAAAGAAAAAGTCGGCCAGTATGCAGCTGAGATCAGAGAAAAGAGAGCTCCGGAACCTTATAAGGGTAAGGGTATTAAGTACTCTGATGAAGTTATCAGACGTAAAGTTGGTAAGACAGGTAAGAAATAAGTAAAGGAGTGAATATACGATGATTAAAAAGCAGTCAAGAAGTGAAGTTCGTGTGAAGAAACACATGAAGGTTCGTAATCGTTTCTCAGGCACAGCTGAGAGACCACGTTTAGCTGTATTTAGAAGCAACAATCATATGTACGCTCAGATTATCGATGATACTGTTGGTAATACTTTGGTATCAGCTTCAACTTTACAGAAAGATGTTAAAGAAGGTTTAGAGAAAACTAACAATGTTGAAGCAGCTGCAAAACTTGGCGAAGTAATCGCAAAGAAAGCATTAGATAAAGGTATTACAACTGTTGTCTTTGATAGAGGCGGTTTCATATATCAGGGCAAGGTTAAGGCTTTAGCTGAAGCAGCAAGAGAAGCAGGATTAGAATTCTAATATTGGTTGGGATTCGTGAATTGATTTAGGAGGAAAACTCATGAAACGTACAATTATTGATGCCAGCCAGTTAGAGCTGGAAGATAATGTAGTAACAATCAAGCGTGTTACCAAAGTAGTTAAAGGTGGACGTAACATGAAATTTACTGCATTAGTAGTAGTTGGCGATAAGAACGGACATGTTGGTGTTGGTCTTGGAAAAGCAACAGAAATTCCTGAAGCTATCCGTAAAGGAAAAGAAGATGCCATCAAGAAACTTGTTGAAGTTCCTATCGACGAGAACGGCAGCGTACCACATGACTTAACAGGTAAGTTTGGAAGCGCATCCGTACTTATTAAGAGAGCTCCAGAAGGTACTGGTATCATCGCAGGTGGTCCAGCTCGTGCCGTACTTGAGCTTGCAGGTTATAAAAACATCCGTACAAAGTCTCTTGGTTCTAACAACAAGCAGAACGTAGTACTTGCAGCAGTAAATGGTCTTAGCAATCTTAAGAGACCAGAAGATGTAGCAAAGGCTCGTGGTATCTCATTGGAGGAACTTTTAGGCTAATTGTTTAAACTGAATGGAGGCTAATTATGGCAGGAAAGTTAAAGGTTACATTAGTAAAATCTACAATTGGTGCCATTCCAAAACAGCGTGCAACTGTTGAAGCATTAGGCTTAAAGAAAGTAAACAAGACAGTTGAGTTGCCTGACAACGATGCAGTTAGAGGAATGATCTGGCACGTAAGACACCTTGTGAAGGTAGAGGAAATCTAATATAGATTGATGAACGCGGTAAGGGGAAGAGTTATTTTAAATAGCTCATCAAGTTCCCCCTGCGGCGTTCTTTTTATTCATTATATATAAGGTAAGAGTTCTTGCGTTATTATATTATGGCTGAACTATTACCATTAAAAAAATTTACTGTACAAACAGATGATGTTTATGGTAGAATATTGAATTGTAGCGAGGGCAATGGCAAGCTGAGCTTGCCGTTAGAGAAAGCAATATATATTTGCTTTTGCCCGTTAGTGATTTGTGTGGCTGTGAGAGGTACAGCCCGTAGTTTTAGGAGGTTAAACAATGAATTTATCAGAATTAAGTCCAGCAGCAGGTTCAAAACAGAGCGACAACTTTAGACGTGGTCGTGGTCATGGTTCAGGAAACGGAAAGACAGCAGGTAAGGGTCATAAAGGTCAGAAAGCTCGTTCTGGTGCTCCACGTCCTGGTTTTGAAGGTGGACAGATGCCACTTTACAGACGTATTCCAAAGAGAGGTTTCACAAACATTAACTCTAAGGAAATCGTTGCTATCAATGTTGACAAATTAGAGAAATTTGCAGACGGTGATGTAGTTACAGTTGAAGCATTACTTGAAAAAGGTATTATCAGCAATCCTAAGGATGGCGTTAAGATACTTGGAAATGGAGAATTAACTAAGAAGCTTACAGTACAGGTAAACTCATTCAGTAAGAGTGCTGTTGAAAAGATTGAGGCTCTTGGTGGAAAAGCTGAGGTGATCTAAGGATGTTTGAAACAGTCCGTAATGCATTTAAAATCAAAGATTTAAGAAAGAAACTTCTGTATACTTTCTTTACTTTGATAGTTGTCCGTATTGGTTCACAGCTTCCAGTTCCGGGAGTTAAGTATGAAGCAATCAGGGAAATGTTCAACTCACAGAAATCACTCGATTTCTTCAATCAGTTGACAGGTGGTTCATTTGAGTCTATGTCAATCTTTGCGTTGAACATTACACCATACATTACAGCTTCGATCATTATCCAGCTTCTCACAATCGCAATTCCACGTTTAGAGGAATTACACAAAGATGGTGAGGAAGGAAGAAAGAAACTCACAGAATATACAAGATATGTGACAATAGGACTTTCAGTAATGGAAAGTGCTGCCATGGCTATCGGCTTTGGTAACAGCGGATACCTTACTGACGATAAGATTACGTTCACATCAGTTGCAGTCATCATTGTATCATTGACAGCAGGTTCTGCTTTCTTAATGTGGTTAGGTGAGCAGATTACTGAAAAGGGTGTAGGAAACGGTATATCTATTATCCTTTTATATAATATTGTTTCAAGATTACCAAACGACATGGCAAATCTTTACGAGAAGTTTATAAAAGGTGCAACTACAGTAACAAACGGTTTATTGGGTGCTGTAATAATTATTGCAGTATTGCTTGGAATGGTAGTATTTATTATCGTTCTTTCTGACGGTGAGAGAAGAATAAGTGTACAGTATTCAAAAAAGACACAGGGAAGAAAACTTGTCGGTGGACAGTCATCTCATATTCCGCTTAAAGTAAACACAGCAGGTGTTATCCCTGTAATCTTTGCAGGTTCACTTTTCTCAATGCCAATTGTTATTGCAGGATTTGCAGGTATTCAGCCGGCATCAGGAGATGGTGCTTCATTTGGTCAGAAGATATTGAAAGTATTAAACCAGAACTCATGGTGCAACTTTGACAGTTTAGGTGAGTTTAAGTATACACTTGGATTAGTAGTATATATTGTATTACTTATATTCTTTGCATACTTCTATACTTCAATCACATTCAATCCACAGGAGATTGCAATGAACATGAAAAAACAGGGTGGTTTCATCCCTGGAATCAGACCTGGAAAACCAACAACTGATTATCTTACAAAAATTCTTAACAGCATCATTTTCATCGGTGCAGTTGGCTTATCATTTGTAGCAATAGTACCTATCTTCTTCTCAGGTGCATTTGGTGCGAATGTATCATTCGGAGGAACATCACTTATCATTATCGTAGGTGTTGTACTTGAAACATTGAAGCAGGTAGAATCACAGATGTTAGTTCGTCATTACAGAGGATTCATCAATGAATAATCCGAGGCATTAGTTGGAGGACAAAATACATTTTTACTTCAACATCATAAAATAAAAACGTCATACATTTAATGTATGGCGTTTTTTAATATCTGATAATTTATAGTCTGCTGAATGTTTTAGCGATTATAACATGTATTTAAAATTTAAGATAAAAAATTCTTATTATTTGCAACATCTGAACATAATATCTGTCTTATAGAGTGAAGTGGATAAAATTTAAGAAATTAAGACATGAATTAAAAAGGGGGATTATTATGAAAAGAAAAAGTATCTTAGTAATGATAATTATGTTCATGATGTTTACATTTCAATATGCGGATAAGGATGTATGTCATGCGGCAGGAAAATTAACAGACTATGGAACGGTAAGTAAAAATGGTGAGGTATTGTACATACCTGAAAAAGTAATTGCAATAGGTGGTATTAATGATCATTGGAATGATGATTATGATTCATTAAAAAAGATAGTTGTATCAAAAAAGAATAAAAGTTATAAAGCCGTAGATGGAGTTTTATTTAACAAAAAAGGCACTGAATTGGTTTCATATCCTATGAAAAAAGCGGGAACTACATATAAAATTCCAAGTACGGTAAAGAGTGTTGCAAGCTATGCATTTGCGGGAAACAAAAAACTTAAAAAAATAGTAGTTGGCAAAAATGTTAAAAAGTTTGATGCGAATGCGATTAGCAGAAACAGGTTAATTGGTGGGGGATGTACACAACTGGAAAAGATAACTGTCTCTAAAGAAAACAAATACCTTAAGATGGTGAATGGAGTTTTGTTTAACAAAAAGAAAACAAAGTTACTGATATATCCTCCAAAAAAGAAGGGAAGTACATACGAACTTCCGAATTCAACAAAATATATAGGCTGGTATGCATTTATGGGTAATGTCAGTTTAAAGAATGTAACGGTTGATGAGAATGTCAGTAAAATCAATGAATGTGCATTCAGGGGAACAAAAATAGAAAAGATTGAGTTGTCAGGTGGAAGAGCAGATGCTGATACGAGTCTTACAATAGCAATGGATGCATTTTCAGACTGCAATCATTTGGAGGATATTACAGGTGGCTACAGAGTATCTGAGGTAGGCTGGTATGCTTTTGATTCGTGTGTTAATTTGAAAAACATGGATATAGGAATGGGACTTAAAAAGATAGATGCTGCATTTAAAGGATGCCGTAGTTTAAGAAAAATCTGCTTATCAAATAAAATAGAAGATATAAATGGTGAAGCGTTTTCAAATGGTGCATGTAAAGAGTTTTCAGTGGAAGACGGGAGTGAAAGTTATAAGAGTATAGATGGTTGTTTGTATAAGATAGTTGACAGTGAAAAAGATAATTTGAAGCTGATGTATGCTGCAAATACAACCGATTTTAAGTATGCTACACCGGAAAATGTAACGGAAGCAGACATGTGTGCATTTCGTGGAAGAGACAATATAAAAGAAATTGACATAGGCGGTGAAATAGAAGAACTTAGCTGGTATTCATTAATCAACTGCAGCAATCTTGAGACATTAAAATTATCTTCAAAGCTGAAAAGCTTTGACAGAGATATGACTGCTTACAGTTTTGATAATGATTTAACAAACTTAAAAAACATAATAGTCGATGAGGGTAATACTGAATATGAGTCATATAACAACGAACTTTTTGAAAAAGGAAAAAAGAATTTGATTTTGTTACCGTATGGCAGCGACAGTATAGTTATTCCAAAAGAAACTGAATATATATGTGGTGGGATAGCAAAAAATAAATTTAAAAATATTAAAGTTGAAGACGGCAATAAATATTTTACAGTCAATTCAAATGTTTTATATAATAAGGATATTACAGAAATAATAATCTTTCCTTCATATAAAACGACTTACACATTACCGGCAACATTAAAAGAATTTCCGTCAATGACTTACAGGTATACGGAGGATTATTTAGATATAGAAGGAGAGGCTTGGATAACAAGGGCAGACGAAAATCTGGAATGTGTGAAAGTTGCAAAAGGCAATGAAGTTTATAAGGCTGTAGATGGAGTTTTATATCTGAAAAATACTAAACAATTGGAGTATTACCCACCGGCAAAAAAGGGAAGTTATAAAATAATAGAAGGAACAAAGTATGTTAACAATGCTGCATTTATCTATACAAAATATTTGACATCACTTACAGTACCTGACAGCGTTAAGAGTATTATAATTAGTCCAAAAGATTCAGAAAGTTTGAAAGAAATTACAGTACCGGTAAAATGCGAGGTTATAAAAATGACAAAGAGAGAAGGCAGTGGCGTTAAAGTTTACAGGAGTTTGGTACTCAAATGCTAGTATGGCACACATCAAATCAAAAAATCTCAACACAGCCAAAGAACATTATAATATTTAAGTTTAAGCCTCGTGCATCTGTGATGCATGGGGCTTTTATCATTTTATGACATACATAAAGATGCGAAAACGGGAATAATTATTATCTATGTGGAGTGACGGTATAGTGTGAATTGTGTTATTATATATAAAAATGTGTGATGAATTAAATGAGTTTTTATTAAAAATAATTGGGTAGATATTTTGACGGAGATTGAAGATGAGTATAAACATAATAGAAATTAAAGATTTTGATGCAGATGAACTTGATGTATATGCGAGATTATCCGAGGGACAATTGTTGAACAGGGCTGAGCCGGGGAAAGGGATTTTTATAGCAGAAAGTCCTAAAGTTATAGAAAGAGCACTTGATGCGGGATATGAACCAATATCCTGTCTTATAGAAAAAAAGCATATTGACGGCGAAGGAAAAAACATATTGGAAAAATGCAATGAAATATATGAAAACATTATGGAAAATAAATCAAATGATGAAACAGATATGCATGGATTTCCGGTATATACGGCGGAATTTGATATTTTAACTAAGCTTACGGGTTTCAAACTTACAAGAGGAATGTTATGTGCGATGCGGCGTAAACCATTGCAGACACTTGAAAAAATTTGTGATGGTGCAAAACGTATTGCAATACTTGAAAATGTTATGAACCCGACAAATGTTGGTGCGATTTTTCGCTCTGCCGCTGCACTTAATATAGATGCGGTTGTCCTGACAAACGGAAGCAGCAATCCATTATACCGAAGGTCAGCAAGAGTCAGCATGGGAACAGTGTTTCAGATACCTTGGACATTTATTGATATATCGGATAGTGAGGGAACTTATATTGATAGACTTCACAAACTCGGATTTAAGACGGCGGCGATGGCACTGGAAGATGATTCGGTAAGCATTGACGATGCGAATGTTGTATCAGAGGAAAAACTTGCGATAATACTCGGAACAGAAGGTGACGGACTTTTGAAAAACACGATAGACGAAAGTGATTATACGATAAAAATACCTATGTCACATGGGGTCGATTCACTTAATGTTGCATCGGCAAGTGCTGTTGTATTCTGGGCTGTCAGACCGTGTGCCGCAGACTAAATCTGCGCAGATTAAAAAATATTAAAATATATATAAAAAGGAAATTAAGTGTATGGAAGAAATTTCAGATGAAAGATATAGTATTGCTGATGAAGCTATATATGACGCATTTTTTTTGATTTTAAAAGAGAAAGAATTAGATAAAATAACTGTGACTGATATAATAAAAAAAGCCGGAATTGTGAGAAGTACATTTTATAATCATTTTGAAAATATCCCGGCTTTGATAAATGCAATAGAAGATAAGACCATAAATGAAATTTTCAATTTGATGGAATCATTTCATGCAGAAAATGACCATGATATATGCAAATCATATTTTCTTGCGTTATGCAATTATACGATGAAAAACAGATATCTGGCAGATATTTTAAAAAGTCCCAGAGGAAATAATTTTTTTGAAAAAACCATGACAATGTTTCATGATTATGTGAGGCATATAACCAATAGCGTAATGCCGTCGAAACATAGTAAACAGGAGTTTTCATATATGGTAGCGGGTTCCATTGGCAGTACATTAGGTGTACTACACAAATGGAGCAGGGAAAATTTTGAAGTACCTGCCGAAGCTGTTGCAGAGTTTATGACGCAGACATTTATGACGGGAATGTTACCTTTTATGCGTTAGTACAACGAATAACTAATTATTCGTTGTACTATATCATTGGTTCATCAATAAGAGCTTCCTGTCTTTTTATCTTCTTTGTTGAACTTCTTATAAATGGATTTTTCCGTATCACAAGACCTGTTATGCGGCGGTAGGTCGGCTGTTCACTGTTATATTTGTCAATAAATGCCTGTAAATTTTTCCGGACTTCATCTTCTGTCATATTAGCTGCAATAACAAGCTCCTGTTCGGGATAAATTCTTGCTGTGAGTCCATTTTTCTCTCCGGTAACGATAACTTCACCTACAAGGTCATCAAGGGCAAGCTTATTTTCGATTTCTTCAGGTGAAATATTTTCGCCGTTTGAAAGAATTATTAAGTTTTTAACCCGTCCATTGATAAAAAGAAAACCATCTTCATCGATATAGCCTTTATCACCGGTATGCAGCCATCCGTCTCTTAAAGTTTCAGCCGTTTCCTTTGGCATATTATAATAGCCTTTCATAACGCTTGTTCCTCTTACAAGAATTTCACCATTATCAAATGAGATTTCAGCGTTTGAGAGGGGGCGACCGATAGATCCGGTTTTATGGCAGCCTGGAAGATTTGAACTAATTACAGGTGAGCATTCTGACATACCATAACCTTCATATATATCTATGCCATATTCAGCAAATTTATCAATATAAAAAGGATCAAGGTGGGCTCCTCCCATAAATATAATGTGCAGATTTCCGCCAAATATTTTGTTCGCCAGAATATTTGGTGGAATTGAAGGGTCGGCAGCAGCAAGTCTTTTGTAGATTGTTTCAACCATCATAGGAACCATAAGAATCACTTCCGGCTTAAAAACACCAATATTTCTCATCATATGCATGAGAGAATCATTTATACATATAGTTGCACCGAGAGAGAAGCCTTTTAGCCAGTCCATTACAAGACAATATACATGGTGAACAGGAAGTACACTGAGCATGACAGTTCCGGATTCAGTATAATAATTTACTGATTGAACATTTGAAGCAAGATTATTATGAGTCAGCATGACCCCTTTGCTTTTGCCTGTTGTTCCGGATGTAAAAATTATAGTTGCTGTATCATCCGGAGCAGGTCTGTCAGCATCATTATCCGAGGTTCTGACAACATTTTTTAAGTCTGAGACGAAAGAAACGGTGTTGCTGTTGTTAATGGAATTATTGGCAAAAGCAGATATTTTATTTAATATACTGTTCTTTTCCGTGTCGTTGTTATCACTGTTAAGTATCCATATATTTTTTAATTTTGGGCAGTCAGCAAGGATTGAGGAAAGCAGGGAAAGATTTTTAGGACTTAAAAAAAGTGCTTCTGAATCTGAACGGTTGATAAGGTCTGTCAGATCTTTGTCAGGAAGCCCGGCATCAAGAGGAACGGCAACACATCCACCTGTGATTATACCGAGATAACTTTCAATCCATTCTACTGAACTTGTACCAATCAGAGCTATATGTTTTTTTAAGAAGCCTTCTTTTAAAAGAGCTTTTCTGATGGCAGTAATGTTTTCGTTTAGGGATGCATAATTTATCTCAAAAATTTCTTTCTTTTTAAGCCATTTGACAGCAGTAAGTTCCGCAAACCTGCAGGCACTTTCTTCTATAATGTCACGAATAAGTTTTTCCATAATTACCTCCATAAAAATTCTAAAGAAACAAAATTATTATACTAATGTATTTAAAAGTTCAAGAGCTTCTGAAACATTGCGAATTTTTAATGCTTCTTCATCTTCAAGTTCTACATCAAAAGTATCTTCAAGCTCACCGAGAAATGACATAAAGTCAAGAGAACTAAAGCCAAGATCTTCTCTAAATCTCATATCACCATTCATATCCTCAGGCTTTACTTCGCAATACTGTGCAACGATATTTTTAAACTGCATTTCCTTTGTCATGTTTTTTTCCTCCATATAATAAAATTTTGAGAGTACATAAGAATTTAGTTTCATAAAATTTAATATGTTATACCTGTTCTATTATTTCTCCAATAGTCATATCAGGTTCTGCAATTCCTTTAAAGAGTATACGCATCATGTAATAATATAAAAGTTCCATGTCATGTTCTTTAAGATTGGCAGTCTGATAATGGTATGAAAAATTTGTTCCACCGTTATCGGTGTGTGATACAGTCA
The DNA here is from genome assembly GCA_000436755.1 of Clostridium sp. CAG:253. Lineage (GTDB taxonomy): Bacteria > Bacillota > Clostridia > Lachnospirales > Lachnospiraceae > Butyribacter. Next base: position 17,039 of record FR887317.1, read on the forward strand.
GATACATCTTTTTTGTCGCGGCACCGTTTGCAAACCATTTTGAGTGCTGTGGTATGTTTTCAAGGTGCGGATTGTCCATTTTTACAGTCATCGGCTGATATGTAAGATAGCAGCTTTCGTATGATGTATTTTCAGGTGTTTTATAACGCCGTCTCATTTCTTCTTCAATCAGAGCAGGATCATAATTGCTGTGCATATAGATTCTGTTTTGTATATCCTGTATTTCATGTGCTGCCGTTAAAAAATCAGTATCAGCAGAAATAACAGTTCTGCATGGAAACATAATCGTACGGCTTCCGCCGGATGTCCATTCATCATGAGTAGAACGTCTTGATATAAAATTTTGAATTGTTATATCTTCCTGTCCGTCATTAACTTTAGAAAGATAGGTTCTGATTCCCAAGAGTAGGAGATTTGTCATGGAAAGCTGATGGTTTGTGCAAAAATCCAGCAGATTTTTTGTAGGTTCAGGTTCAAGATAATAGTCTTTAACTGCTACAAATAAATTTTTCAGTTCAATGTCTGCAGCTCTTAAATTTTTGTCATTGTGAAGTTTTCTTGATTCCTCCAAAATTGCGGGGCCTTGTATATCAGAATAAAGAGGTTCGCCTAGAATGTCTAATTGATCATCCCAAAATTTTTTATCTTTTAAAAATCTTTTTTTATTAGCAGCTTTTTCAAGATCTTTAGAAAGAACGGTTTCAAAATCAGCGAGATCTTTTGGAAAATCAGAACCGAATCTGTAATGTGTATAAAGCTGCATCAGATCATTTATCATTACTATCAGACCACAGGAATCAATGAGACGGTGATCCATATGTATAAAAAATCCGTTGTATCCATCAGGAAGTTTTAACATTGTTACATCGCACATAGGAATATCATTTCCATCCATTGTTTCATATGCCCATTGTTGCATAAGCTTATCGGCATCCGCCATACGCATATTTGAGAGATCCTTAATAGGAATGTCTCTTGAATCGTTTGATGCAATATACTGCATGACATCACAGTTTTCATCAGGTTTTGTAAAACGAAGACGCATACAGCCATAACGCTCAAATTCAAGTTGAATGCATTTTTTTAAAAGACCAAAATCAAGAGCAGCCTTTAAGGATGCAACAACGCTTACTCCCGATACCTGCTGGGTTTTGTATTTTTTGATCCAGTTATAATGCATTTTTTGTGCCGCCGTCAATGGATAGTAATTTTTCATGTAAAACCTCCTCAATTTTTGCATTTTTTTCTTTTGCAAAGGTAGCATATTTTTTTTGAGATTACCACCCCTTTAGAGACTTAACGGACATTTTACATAAAATTGACCAAGACCTGTCTTAAAACTTTGCCCAAAAATAAAAAATATGATAAAATGTGCGAAAAACAATAAAAAGAATTTATGCAAAAAGTGGTTAATCCGTGACATTCAGGTCAAGGCAAATAAATTTTTATTGAAATAACTGCTAATTTAGGATAATATATATATTGAGCGTTCTTTGAATACAATAGAATAGTTCAGAGATGATAACAGTGGTTAGTGATAAATTATATCGTTCATGCAAAGAACATAACGTGAACGCAAACCTGATTTTTTGAGAGGAGAACAGAATATGAAGATTATTATGTTAGGCGCACCTGGAGCAGGTAAAGGAACTCATGCAAAGAAGATTACAGAAAAGTACGGTATTCCGGCTATCTCTACAGGAGATATTTTTAGAGAAAATATTAAAAACGGTACAGAGCTTGGAAAAAAAGCTAAAGAATATATGGATGCAGGAAATCTTGTACCAGATGAATTGGTATGTGATCTTGTAGTAGACCGTCTTAAACAGGATGATTGCAAAGAAGGATATATCCTTGATGGATTTCCAAGAACAATACCACAGGCAGAAGCACTTACTGCTGCGCTTGCAAAAGACAATGATGCCATAGATTATGCACTTGAGATATTCTTAGAGGATCAGGCTATTATTGACAGAATGAGTGGAAGAAGAGTCTGTAAGTCTTGCGGAGCAACATTTCATGTTGTAAATATTCCTCCAAAGAAAGAAGGAATATGTGACGAGTGTGAAGGTGAACTTATCACAAGAGATGATGATGTTCCTGAGACTGTAAAGAAGAGACTTAATGTATATCATGAGCAGACAGCTCCACTTATTGATTACTATAAGGAACAGGGAATTTTAAGAGTTATCGACGGTTCAAAAGGACTTGATACATGCTTCAAAGAAATTTGTGATATACTTGAAGGTTAGTGTAATGTATCATTGACATTTCGTCAAATAACTTGTATAAATCTTTAAATTCGGACACTATATGTGCATGATATAAATTGTCTCGATATCAAAAAAATAAAGAAAGAAGGCACATTAACATTATGGCAGTAACAATTAAATCAGAACATGAAATTGAATTGATGCGTGAGGCAGGAAGAATTTTAGCTATAGTTCATGATGAACTTGCAAAAATTGTAAAACCCGGTATAAGTACACTTGACATTGACAGAAAATGTGAAGAGATTATCAGAAGTTATGATTGTATACCATCATTCCTCAATTATCAGGGATTTCCTGCATCAGTATGTACATCAATAAATGAGCAGGTAGTACATGGAATACCGAATAAAAAGAATATTCTTAAAGAGGGTGATATTATCAGTCTTGATACGGGAGTAATCTATAAAGGTTATCAGTCTGATGCGGCTCGTACACATGCGGTAGGAGAGATTTCACCTGAGGATCAGAAACTGATTGATGTTACTAAACAAAGTTTCTTTGAGGGAATGAAAATGGCAAAAGCCGGAAATCATCTTTATGATATATCAAAGGCAATTCAGGACTATGCAGAATCAAATGGTTTTTCAGTAGTAAGAGAGATGGTTGGACATGGAATAGGAAAAGAAATGCATGAAGAGCCACAGATACCGAATTTCAAGCCAATAGGAAGAGGAATGAAACTTCGTGCCGGTATGACATTTGCCGTAGAGCCTATGATAAACAGAGGAAAGAAAGAAATCTGGATACTTGAAGATGGCTGGACATGTGTTACAAGAGATGGTATGAACTCAGCACATTATGAAAATACACTTCTTATAACAGAAGGAGAGCCGGAGCTTTTATCATACAATAAAGATTTGGTATAGGTTTAAAAGCGATAACAGAGTCAGGCAGTGATGCATTTACAGACTGAAATCGTTGTTTGACGCACCGTAGGTGTGGACAGCAGATTTGGTAAGAGTTGTGTTAATATGGCATCATTGTCTGACTTAAAATAAGTAAAAATAAATGATTAAAAAAGACGGAGGTTATTTATGTCTAAAGAAGATGTTATTGAAATTGAAGGAATTGTAGTTGAGAAGCTTCCAAATGCTATGTTTAAGGTTGAGCTTGAAAATGGACACCAGGTTCTTGCACATATCAGTGGAAAACTTAGAAAGAATTTTATACGTATATTGCCGGGAGATAAGGTTACTATGGAAATGTCACCTTATGATCTTACAAAAGGACGTATTACATGGAGAGATAAATAGGATAGTGGTGAAAGGCAAATCTTGATGATTTGTCTTTTTGTTTCCTTAACAAAACATAAGAGGAGAATACAAATGTTAAAGAGAAAAAGAAAACTGACAGCTATGCTTTTGGCTTTGGCGGTTCTGCTTGGCGGATTGCAGCAGTTTACCATGCCGGGAGTGAAAGCACAGGCAGCAGCAAAGACAAATGTTACAGCAAAGTCTCAGGCAGCAGCCGATGTTAAGAGCAATAGTGTAAAAAGTAAAAATGCAATTAAGAAAAATACTAGAACTAAAGGTAAGTTAAAGGGCGAGGATATTATGGTACCTGCGGTACCTGTAACGGGTTCTGCTATTGATGATGACGAATTGCCGAGAATGGATGTTTCCATAAAGCAGGGTGATTCAAAAAATATAAAATTAAATTGGAATTCATATGGAGGTGCAGATTATTATTGTGTTTTTTATGTAAAAGGCAGTTTCGAGCAGCCATCTGAAGATGAAGGAAAAATAAATTATATTAATCAGAATTTTGTATACAACGAAACAGAGTTTACACTTGAAGTAAGCAGGGGTCAGAACTATTCTTTCTGTGTTGTTGCATATTCAGGTGAAGATGTTGCTATTGCCAGGACGGACAAACTTACGAGTTGTATTCCTAAAAAGAACAGTGTCAGATTTACAAGACTTAACTCAAGAAAAGTAAAATTGAGTTGGAACAAATCGGCAGGTGCTGACAAATACATTATATATAAGAAGATAAACAATAATAAATACAAAAAACTTGCTGAGACAAAGAAATTAAAATATAACGATGGCAAGGTAAGAGCCGGTAAAAAATATAGATATTATATAACTGCGGTTGGCATCTATAATAAAGAAACATTCAAGACAAATTCTAATGTAAAAGGTTTTGTTATTGCAAATTTTGTAAGTACAGGTCATCAGAAGTACAGTTATAATGAGATGAGTGGTGATATTAAGCAGCTTGCAAATACATATTCAGATTATGTCAAAGTAAATGTTATCGGAAAATCAAATGACAAGAGAAATATTTATGATGTAGTGATAGGAAATCCGAAAGCTAAGAAAACAATGCTTGTTGTAAGTTCAATACACGCAAGGGAATATATGACAGCTCAGCTTAGCATGGCTCAGGTAGAACATTATCTTAAAAACTATAACGGCAGAGTAAAAGGTGTTAGTGTAAAGAAAACATTAAGTAAGATAGCAATACATTATATACCTATGACAAATCCTGACGGTATAACAATATCACAGTTTGGAATATCAAAGATAAGAGATAAAAAGCTTCGCAAAGCACTTTACAGAATGCCGGGAGCAGGCAGCACTTCGACATGGAAAGCAAATGCAAGAGGTGTAGACCTCAACAGAAACTTCAAATATAATTACCATGCAAGATACGGAGGAAGCCGTGGAGGTTCAGGATATTCGGGACCATATGCTGAGAGTGAACCTGAGACAAGGGCAGTATCAAAACTGATAAGAACATTGAAGAAAAACACAAAACTGACATGCACGGTGAATTATCATGCAATGGGCTCAATCGCATTTGGAAGTGTCAGATATAAAACGACAAGAAGTGTAAAGAGAACTACAATAAAAATGTACAATCTTGCAAGAAGCATTACAGGTTATGTAAGCAGTGCAAGTTATGAAGGAAGCGGAAAAAGTGTCGGAGCATTGAGAGAGTATACAATGTACAACATGAGAATACCGAGCATAACACTTGAGATAGGTGTTGGCGGATGCCCTCTTCCAAGTTCGCAGTTTGGTTCAGTGTGGAGAAGAAACTACAGTCTTGTGATAAGAGAAGCAAGATTGCTTATGTAATATTGCAATTACTGTGTCAAAGCAGCTATAAGTGAAAGTAATTTATTCAAAAAAGTGCTTGCATACAAAAAAAAAATATGCTAAAATAGCAAATGGACTTTATGAAAGGAGGTTATTGCTGTGAAAGTTAGATCTTCAGTAAAACCAATTTGCGAAAAATGTAAGGTCATCAAAAGAAAGGGTAAAGTCAGAATTATCTGCGAAAACCCTAGACACAAACAGAGACAGGGCTAATTAGTTGACAGAAGCCAAAGCAGTATTACTTTGGTTTTTCTGTTGTTATAATATAGAACTTGCTTTCTGTTCGTTATGGTACGATATGTACTATGATATTGTAGACAGGCTGATTACCTGTTTCAGCGGAAGGTTGTGTCATTTCAATTGGAGCTGGTCTTATCAACGGCAGATTGATGACTGCGGCGTAGTACCGGTTGCCATTTCGCAGGCAGCTCGACATTTGTTCACCATAGTGGTGTCCGAAAAGGAATAGTCTATGCAATAGGATTACAATTTAAAGCGGCTGACAGTGCATGACACTGTAAATCATTCATGACAATATTATTTCACAAAGTGTGAAAAATATTGTTTTAACTAACAATCTAGAAAATTAACGGAGGTGTAAAGTACACATGGCTCGTATTAGTGGTGTAGATTTACCAAGAGAGAAGCGTGTTGAGATCGGACTTACCTATATTTATGGTATTGGTAGAGTAAGCTCAAACCGTATTTTAGCAGAAGCTAATGTCAATCCTGACACACGTGTTAAGGATCTTACTGATGACGAAGTAAAGCGCATTAGCAGTGTGATTGATGAGTCACAGACAGTTGAAGGTGATCTTCGTAGAGAAATCGCTATGAACATCAAGAGACTTCAGGAAATTGGATGCTATAGAGGCATTCGTCACAGAAAAGGTCTTCCAGTTCGTGGACAGAAGACAAAGACAAACGCTAGAACACGTAAAGGTCCAAAGCGTACTGTCGCAAATAAGAAGAAATAATAGATAATATGTACAAATTCTAGTAGGAGGGTTTGACAATGGCTAAACAGGTAGCAAAAAAGGCAAGTAAGAAGCGTGTCAAGAAGAATGTCGGACATGGACAGGCACACATTCAGTCTTCCTTTAATAATACAATCGTTACGCTCACAGACGCTGAAGGAAATGCAATTTCTTGGGCAAGTGCAGGCGGATTAGGATTCAGAGGTTCAAAGAAGTCTACACCTTATGCAGCACAGATGGCTGCTGAGACTGCAGCAAAAGCAGCAGTACCTCATGGATTGACTTCAGTAGATGTTATGGTAAAAGGACCAGGTTCTGGTCGTGAAGCAGCAATTCGTGCATTACAGGCATGTGGAATCGATGTAACAAGCATCAGAGACGTAACACCTGTACCACATAACGGATGCCGCCCACCAAAGCGTCGTCGTGTATGATTTTTGTGGCTTTTGCCACAAAACATTAAGAACAGTCTGCTTTCTGAAGCAGATATAAAGATGAATAATTATTTGTGTATTATTATATAGGAGGAAATAAACATGGCAAGAGATATGACTCCAGTACTCAAGAGATGTAGAAGTCTTGGAATTGACCCTACATTCCTTGGTCTTGATAAGAAGTCTAATAGAAATGCTAGAGCTGGTAGAAAACAGAGCGAATATGGTCTTCAGCTCAAAGAGAAGCAGAAGGCAAAATTCATCTATGGTGTTTTAGAGAAGCCTTTCAGAAACAACTTTGCAAGAGCTCAGAAATTAAAGTATGGTACAACAGGTGAAAACCTTATGATTATCCTTGAGCTTCGTCTCGACAATGTACTTTTCAGAATGGGTTATGGTCGTACAAGAAAAGAGTCAAGACAGATTATCGATCACAAGCATGTACTTGTAAACGGTAAATGCGTAAACATCCCTTCATATGAAGTAAAACCTGGTGATGTTATCGAAATCAAAGAGAAGCACAAAGGTGCTCAGAGATATAAGGATATTCTTGAAGTAACAGACGGAAGAATCGTACCAGAGTGGCTTGAAGCTGACCATGAGAAACTTTCCGGAGTAGTTAAGGAAATCCCAACAAGAGAGCAGATAGATGTTCCTGTAAATGAAGTGCTTATCGTCGAGTTATATTCTAAGTAATATTAACTGGCAGCAAAGCATAACACCCAAAAGGAGGTACTTAGAGTGCTTGATTTTAAAGAACCAAATATTGAGATAGCTGAGATTTCAGAAGATAAAAGATATGGACGGTTTGTAGTTGAACCTCTGGAAAGAGGATATGGTACAACTTTGGGTAATTCTCTTAGAAGAATTATGCTTTCATCATTGCCGGGTACAGCCGTTAGTCATATTAAAATTGACGGCGTGGTTCATGAGTTTGCTGCAATTCCTGGAGTAAAGGAAGATGTTACGGAAATCATCATGAATATCAAGAGTCTTGCTATTAAAAACAACAGCGAGACAAATGAGACAAAGACAGCTTATATTGAAGCTTCTGGTGAGTGTGTCGTAACAGCAGCAGATATTCAGGTGGATCAGGATATCGAGATTATGAATCCGGATCAGGTTATAGCTACACTCAGTGGCGGACCTGATTGCAAATTATATATCGAGATGACAATTGTAAATGGTCGTGGTTATATCAGCTCTGATAAGAATAAGAGAGAGGATTTACCAATCAATGTAATTGCAATTGATTCTATCTTTACACCGGTAGAGAGAGTAAACATCAAGATTGAGAATACTCGTGTTGGTCAGATAACTGATTACGATAAGTTAACAATAGAAGTATATACAAATGGAACTATTGAGCCGATTGATGCTATCAGTCTTGCAGCAAAAGTTCAGAGTGACCATTTGAAATCATTCATCAATCTTTCAGATAAGACATCAAGCATTCAGGTAATTGCCGAAAAACCGGACAATACTGAAGACAAGGTGAAAGAGATGAACATTGATGAGCTTGAGCTCTCAGTACGTTCATACAATTGCTTAAAGAGAGCTGGTATAAATACTGTCGGTGAACTTTGCAATCGTACATCTGAGGATATGATGAAGGTTAGAAACCTTGGACGTAAGTCATTAGAAGAAGTTATAGCTAAATTGAAAGAGTTAAACCTTTCATTTAACTTAAGCGAAGATTAATTAGGAGGTAAGCACACATGGCAGGCTATAGAAAACTTGGAAGAACTTCCAGTCAGAGAAAAGCATTGCTTCGTAATCAGGTAACAGATTTGTTATACTATGGAAAAATCGTTACAACGGAAGCTAAGGCAAAAGAAATCCGTAAGATTGCAGAAGGTATCATTGCTTTAGGCGTAAAAGAGTGCAATAATTTTGATACAGTGAAAGTTACTGCTAAGGTAGCTCGTAAAGATAAAGATGGTAAGAGAGTTAAAGAAGTTGTAGACGGTAAGAAAGTTACAGTTTATGACGAAGTAGAGAAGGAAATCAAGAAAGATCAGCCTTCAAGACTTCATGCAAGAAGACAGATGCAGAAAACTCTTTTCACAGTTACAGAAGTTCCTGCTGATAAGCAGAGCCGCAGAAAAGATACAAAGAAAGTTGATGTTGTATCTAAGGTTCTTGACGAAATCGCACCAAAATACACAGACCGCAACGGTGGATATACACGTATCGTAAAGATTGGTCAGCGTAAAGGTGACGCAGCTATGGAAGTACTTATTGAGTTAGTATAATTCAGTAACAAGAATAATATAAATATAAATAGGGCTATCACATATGTGGTAGCCTATTTTGTATAATAGGAAATTTTGTCTGCAAAATGAAAGTTGGTGACAGCATGGAGAACATGATAGACGCAAAAGGACTGGTGCATGAGTATTCAAGACGTGATGAAAATGGCAATGTCACTGAGATAAAGAGAGCACTTGACGGTATTGATATTAAAGTGAAGCAGGGAGATTTTATAGCTGTTTTGGGAGCAAATGGCTCAGGTAAATCGACATTTGCAAAACATTTGAATGCACTTCTTGTACCTACAGAGGGAACACTGTTTGTAAACGGTATGGACACTTCTGACAGTGATAATGATTTGAAAATAAGACAAACAGCGGGTATGGTATTTCAAAATCCTGACAATCAGATAATATCAAATGTAGTTGAGGAGGATGTCGGATTCGGTCCCGAAAATATAGGAGTGCCAACTGAGGAAATATGGAAAAGAGTAGAAAAGAGCCTTAAAGCTGTCGGAATGACGGCATATAGAAAATCTTCACCAAACCATTTGTCGGGTGGTCAGAAACAGAGGGTTGCAATAGCGGGCATAATGGCGATGAAGCCAAAGTGCATAATACTTGATGAGCCGACAGCAATGTTAGACCCGGTAGGCCGTAAAATGGTAATCGACACGGTAACTGAACTTAACAAAAAAGAGGGGATAACGATTATACTCATAACTCATTATATGGAGGAAGTTGTGGGTGCAGATTATGTATATGTGATGTCTGACGGAAAAGTACAGATGCAGGGAAAACCAAGACAGATATTTGCAAAAGCAGAAGAACTTGAACAATATAGATTGACAATACCTGAAATTACAAAAATTGCATTGGAATTGAATAAAAAAGGTATGAATATACCGAAAGACATTTTGAGTGCAGAGGAACTTGTAGAATTTCTTGGTAGTATGGGTTGATTTGGAGGTTGAGCATGGGAATCAGACTTGAAAATGTAAATTATGTATATGCTGCCGGGACTGCTGAGGAAAAAAAGGCATTAGACAATATAAATCTTACGATAAATGATGGGGAATTTATAGGTCTTGTAGGACATACAGGTTCTGGAAAATCAACACTCACACAGATTTTAAACGGACTTGAGAAAGCGACATCAGGCAGTGTTTTCTATAATGAAAGAAATATATACGATAAAGACTTTAAAATGAAAGAGTTAAGGGGAAATGTGGGATTGGTGTTCCAGTATCCGGAACATCAGTTGTTTGAGGTTTCCGTAATAGAAGATGTTAAATACGGGCCTAAAAATCTCGGACTTGATAACCTTGAAATAGAAATGAGGTCATTTGAAGCCCTTAAAATGGTAGGAATAGGTGATGACTTGCTTGACGCATCACCGTTTGCATTGTCGGGAGGACAGAAGAGGCGTGTAGCCATAGCGGGTGTGCTTGCAATGAAACCAAAGATACTCATACTTGATGAACCGATGGCGGGACTTGACCCGGCAGGACGTGATGAGATACTTGAACTTCTCGCAAAGCTTCACAGAGAAAACGATATGACGATACTCCTTGTGTCACACAGCATGGATGATGTTGCAAAATATGTTGACAGAATGCTTGTAATGAATGACGGAAAGATTGTTCTTGACGGAGAACCAAGGAAAGTGTTTAAATATCAGAGGGAACTTGAAGATATAGGGCTTGGTGTGCCGCAGGCAACAAATGTTATACACAAACTGAATGCTATCGGAGCAGGTATAGAGGAAGAATGTATAACACCGAAAGAAGCGGCAGATGCTATTTATAACAGATACATGAAAGGGAACAAATGATTAGAGATATTACCATCGGACAATATTATGCGACAGATTCAGTGATACACAGACTTGACCCGAGAGTAAAAGTAGTTGGAACATTAGCATATCTAATATCATTATTTTGTTTTAACAAATTCGGCGGATATATAATAGCGGCTTTGTTTTTTGCGATACTTGTAAAAATATCACATGTGCCGTTTAAGTTTATGGTAAAAGGACTTAAACCCATTATGTTTATGCTTATATTTACGGCGGCATTAAATTTGTTTTGGACTCCCGGAGAAGTGGTGCTTGTCAAGGCATGGGTGTTTACGATTACGCTTGAGGGTGTAAAGCGTTCAATTTTCATGGCATTGAGACTTACATTTCTCATTATAGGCTCATCGCTTATGACACTTACGACAACACCGAATCAGCTTACGGATGCACTCGAAAAGCTGTTGAAACCGTTAAATAAAATAAAAGTACCTGTGCATGAGATTGCAATGATGATGTCTATAGCACTTAGATTTATACCGATACTCGTAGATGAGACTGATAAGATAATGAAAGCGCAGATGGCAAGAGGTGCGGATTTTGAGTCGGGCAATTTTATACAGAGAATAAAAGCAATGCTTCCGATACTTATACCGTTGTTTATATCGGCGGCAAGAAGGGCGAATGACCTTGCACTTGCTATGGATGCGAGATGTTATCACGGCGGAGACGGCAGAACAAAAATGAAACCGTTACAGTATGGCAGGAATGATGCTATGGCGTATCTCAGCGTCGTTCTTTATATTATTGTTTTGATAGTGACATTGAAATTTGTTATGTTTTAATTTTATACAAGTTATTTAACTGAAACGGTGAAAAGTTTCCGATAATTGACATAAAGTCATAAATATAGTAAAGTAAAAAGGCATAAGGATTTAAAATATAATTAAAAAAATCCTTGGCAGGGGCGCCGAAGTTGTATATAACCAATTTCGGTAAATACGAAATGGTGTCGCATATGCGGCACCATTTTGTCATTAAGAAATATTCCTGTTGCTGGCTGCACACAAAGAAGTGAGGACAGTAACATATTCCCTGAAATTGCCCGTATATTCGTTTAATGGAGGAAAAAAGAATATGATAGTTCAACCTAAAGTAAGAGGATTTATGTGTACTACAGCTCATCCGGAGGGATGTAAACAGGCTGTAAAAGCTCAGATAGATTATGTTAAAGAGATGCCAAAGACAGAAGGACCAAAGAAAGTGCTTGTGATAGGAGCTTCTATGGGCTATGGTCTTGCGAGCAGAATAGCAGTTACATATTCATGTGACGCCGATACTGTAGGTGTGATTTTTGATAAACCGGGAAAAGAAAAGAGAACAGGAACAGCCGGATGGTACAATACGGTTGCTTTTGAAGAATTTGCAGCAAAAGACGGTCATTATGCGAAGACAATAAACGGTGATGCATTTTCAGATGAGATAAAAAAAGAAACAATTGAACTTATTAAAAAGGATTTAGGCAAAGTTGACATGGTAATCTACAGTGTTGCCGCACCCAGAAGAAAAGCTCCGGACGGAGTGACATACCGTTCTGTTTTGAAAACGACAGATGGAGAGTATACCAACAAAACTATCGACCTTTCCACAAATGAAATATCAGAGGTGACATTAGAGCCTGCTACACAGGAAGAAATAGATGCCACAGTTAAGGTTATGGGTGGAGAGGACTGGCGTTTATGGATTGACGCCATGAAAGATGCAGATGTACTTGCAGACAATGCAGTGACAGTTGCATACTCATATATCGGACCTGTACTTACACATCCTATATATTTTGACGGTTCGATTGGAAAAGCAAAACAGGATTTATATAAAACAGCAGACGAGATAGATGAGCAGGTAGACGGAGTAAAGGCATACGTTTCAGTAAACAAGGCTGTTGTGACACAGTCAAGTGCAGCAATTCCTATTGTGCCGCTTTATCTTTCAATTCTCTTGAAAGTCATGAAAGAGAAAAATCTGCATGAGGACTGTATACAGCAGATGTACAGACTTGTGCATGACAGATTGTGCAATCATTCAGGGGTTCCTGTAGATGACATGAGACTTATAAGAATGGACGATTATGAGATGAAGCCTGAAGTCCAGCAGGCAGTTGAGAAAGTGTGGAATGAGATTTCACAGGACAATTTGGCAGAAGTCGCAGATATTGATGAGTATTGGAAAGAATTTTACGAGATATTCGGATTTAAAATAGCTGGTGTTGACTATGATGCGGATTGTGATATACAGGTGCAGATACCAAGCCTTAGTTAATTTTATGTTTAGGATTATAAGATTATAAAATATAAATACATTTTGATAAAGATTATATAAGACACATAAGAAAGGCGGATAAGTTTATGTGTAAGTGTGAAAAAGACTGGCAGATACTTGTTGTTGATGACAAGAAAACAAACCTTATGCTTGCAGAAAAGATACTGCAGGAAGAATTTAATGTAAGTATGGCGCAGTCGGGTACAGAGGCTATTGCTTTTCTTGAAAAAAATATTGTTGATCTTGTTTTGCTTGATTTACATATGCCGGATATGAACGGATTTGAAGTAATGTCAGAAATCAGACATAATGAAAATATACCTGTAGACCTTCCGGTGATTTTCCTTACGGCCGATGATGATAAGGAAATGGAAGTGAGAAGTTTTAAGGAAGGTGCTCAGGATTTCATTGCAAAACCTTTTGTGCCTGAAATTATGATTCAGAGAGTAAGAAGAGTTATACAGCTTGATAAATTGCAAAAAAATCTTCAGGATGAGGTAGATAAACAGACGAGAAAAGCGGAAGAAAAGAAAAAACAGTTTCAGAGGTTATCCATACAGGTTATGCAGTCGCTTGCAGGAGCTATTGATGCAAAGGACAGGTATACAAAGGGACATTCACAGAGAGTTGCGATGTATTCAAGAGAGATAGCCGGACGGTATGGATATGATGAAGAGAAGCAGGAGGATGTTTATTTTGCAGGAATGCTGCACGATATAGGGAAAATAGGGATACCGAACGAAATCATAAATAAAACAGGAAAGCTTACTGATGAGGAGTACGAAATCATAAAAACACATCCGTCTATTGGAGGTGATATTTTATCAAATATTTCAGAGATACCTAATATCGCAATTGGTGCAAGATGGCATCATGAGAGATATGACGGTAAAGGCTATCCGGATGGTCTTAAGGGAAAGAATATTCCGGAATTGGCGAGAATAATAGGGGTTGCAGATGCGTATGATGCAATGACATCAAAAAGAAGTTATAGAGATGTATTAAGCCAGGAAATTGTTCGTTTGGAGATTAAAAAGGGAAAAGGAACACAATTTGACCCGGTATTTGCTGAGATTATGCTTGAAATGATAGACGAAGACAAAAATTACGATATGCATGAAAAATAATGAATATCATTGATTACATGGCATAAACTAAGATTATGATACCGCCTGGTTTTGGACATACTTATGATACGTAGATGTTTGTAGGGAGGTGTAAGATGTATGAATTAATTAGAAATGCTTTTTTATATACAAAAACAGATATGATATGTGTCATAATGCTGTTTTTGGTTATAATAAAAATATATGGATGGCGAAAAAAAGATATTTTCATGAAACTGTACTTTTCAATAGTTGTGAGCAGCCAGTTTATGGTGACTGCATTTGCAATCGGTCATCTTGCGGATTATGGTGTGCTTAGAATGAACGAGAGTATAAGATACTTTTTTGCAATAATTTCATTTGTGGCATTCGGATTAACTATATTTTTATGGTTTATTTACTCAGGGATATTTCGGGAGTCGGCACTTATATCAAATAAGACAAGTTATCTGTATTGTGCGATACCGTTATTTGTGTATTTTTTTATTGTCATATTATCTTGTTATATAGACGGTTTCTATTATGTTTCGGCAAACGGAGTATTCAAAAAAGGTCCGTATTTTGAATTGTTATTTGTGATTCCGGCAGCATATATGTTATTTGCAGGTTTTGCTTTGCTTAGAGATGCACTTGATAAAAAGAATGCGCAGAGAAGAAAAAGATATGGTATATTGGCAGCATTTATGATTCCGGTATTTTTTGGCTGCATAATACAAAATATGCTGCCCGAAAGCAATATGCTTACGCTGGGAGTCTGCATAGGTGTTTTGATAGCATATATGAGTCTAAGTGTGGATGAAGTTGCACAGGAAGTTATAAGAAAAAATATTGAACTTGAATATTCGCAGGCAGAACTGCGTGCGGCACTTGAGGATGAGAAAAGACAACATAATATAGTAGGTTCACTGGCAAATATTTATGTGTTCATGTATTACATTCATATGCGTATGGATGAGTATGATGAAATTAAAAAAATTCCACTTGTCAGTGAAATGGCAGGGGACACCAGAAGCGCATCAGAAGCTTTAAACAGGCTTTTTTCAAATCTGCCGATATCAAATCATATAAATATGATGCTTGAGTTTACTGATTTATCAACACTTGATGAAAGAATGGGAAAGAATAAATATATATCTACAGAGTATAGGGGAAAGCGAAAGGGATGGTGTCGTGCAAGATTTATAGAAGTTGACAGAGACGAAAACGGTAATTTAATGTATGTTCTGTTTGCAGTACAGGATATTTCCGATGAAAAACAGGAGATAGTTGAACTTCAGGACGCCTTAAATTATGCAAATAAAAAGGCATATGTGGACGGTTTGACGGGTGTAAAAAATGTCACTGCATATAAGGAATATACAAAAGAATTAGATAAAAATATCAGGAGTGGAAATGAAAAGTTTGCATTGGCATTATTTGATGTAAACGGTCTTAAATATGTAAATGACAATTTTGGCCATGAAAAAGGAAATATGCTTATTATAGATTCCTGCCGATGTATATGCCGCGCATTTAAAAGAAGTCCGGTATTCAGAATCGGAGGAGATGAATTTGTTGTTGTAGTTGAGGGAGAAGACTTAAACAGTATTGCTCATTGTAAAGATATACTTAAAGAACAGTTTGAACAGATAAACGAAATGTATACGGATGAATATATTGCATCTGTGGCTGTTGGAATTGTAGAATACGACAGGAAAAAATACAGTTGCTTTGATGATATTTTCAAGAGAGCAGACGAAATTATGTATGAGAATAAACAGGAGATAAAGAGCAATCACGAAAATGCATGGATGAAGCGATAGCAGGATTTGAAACCTCAGACATGAATAGGATTGAGTTTTTTCGGTGTTATAGTAGAAATTCGTTGTGCAAATAGCAAAAAAAGTGTATAATATAACTATAACAATTTATGAAAAATAGCTAATTATAATAGCCGTTTGGAACAGGGGGTATGACCTATGAAGAAGATTATTACGATAAGCAGACAGTATGGAAGTGGTGGACGTGAAATTGGTCAAAAGCTGGCTGAACATTACAACATACCATTTTATGATAATGAAATCATTACAAGAGCGGCAAAGGAAAGCGGTTTTGCCGAGGAAACATTTGCGAGAGCTGAGGACAAAGCAACAAACAGTCTTTTATATTCTCTTGCCATGGGCATAAATGTCTATGGAAATCAGGATTTTGGATTTAGCGGACTTTCACTTGATGACAGGATTTTTCTTGCGCAGTCTGATGTTATCAGAAAAGTTGCAGAGGAGGGACCTTGCATTATTGTAGGAAGATGTGCTGATTATGTTTTGAAGGAAAGAGATGATGTATGCAACCTCTTTATTAAAGCAGCTATGACATTCAGAATAGAAAGAGCCATAAGCGAATACGGCATTGAAGAAAGCAAGGCAGCGGATGTTATCATGAAAAATGATAAGCGCAGAGGCAATTATTATAATTATCATGTCGGTGAAAAATGGACAGATTTAAATAATTATGACCTTGTTATCAGAAGTGACCTTTTTGGAATTGATAATGCCGTGAAGAGTATTTGTACATATCTTGGAGAGTGACACATGTAGGTCGGCTTGAAAGGAGTATATATGGAGCAGGTTCTGGAAAAAATGAGAGACATTATACGCAGTGGAGGAAACATAGTTGTATTAGCCGGTATGAATATTACATATGATATTGGTCTTAACGGTGTTACGGCTGAACATATTGCGTATGACATTGAACAAAAGTATGGCTATTCAAATGATGAGATAGCGTCCTCGCTTTTTTATACACGGCGTGCAGAACTATTCTTTAAATATTATAAGGAAGTTATACTGAATATTGAAAATCCACAGCCGTCATCTATTCATTATGGGATATATAAGTTACAGCAGTGCAGTAAGCTGAGTGCTGTAGTTACACGTTCAGTGTATTCTCTGTATGAAAAGGTTGGCTGCAATAATGTGATTCAGCTTCATGGTTCGGTAGATAAGAATATATGTCCAAAGTGCAAGAAACTGTATGACTCAGCATATATAAAACACTCAGAAGGAATTCCTGTCTGCGAACAGTGCGGAATACCGCTTCGTCCCGGGTTTTCATTGTTGGGAGAGATGCTTGACAATGGAAAGATAAGTCAGGCAAGCAACGCTGTTGAGAATGCAAACATACTTCTGGTGTTGGGAGCCAGTATAAACTCGACTTTATGCCGTTATATGGTTAAATATTATAATGGGGACAAACTTCTTCTTTTAAATGATAAGGAAAAAGTCGGTGATGAACGTGCGAATTACAGGGCATATGGCAATATCAGGGAGATGTTTGCTAAGGTTATGAATTTTTAAAAGTTTTAGGAAAAATATAAATTGCAAATTATAAGAAATTATTTTTGGCAGGATTTCATATGTTGTATTTTGAAATCCTGCCAAAATCGGTTAGGAGCAACAGTTTTGAATTTAAATGAACAACAGAAAAAGTCAATAGAACATTTTAACGGGCCCTGTCTTGTTGTAGGAACACCGGGTTCAGGAAAGACAAGAGTTATAACCGAGCGTGTAAAATATCTTGTCGAAGAAAAAGGTGTAAAAAATACAAATATTCTTGTTATCACTTTCACAAAAGCAGCAGCCGTACAGATGAAAAAAAGATATGAAGCTATGGTATCGGGGGATGCCAAAAGAGTATACTTTGGTACATTTCATGCCATATTTTTCACAATATTAAAATATGCATATCACTATACTGCGGATAATATTATACGTGATGATGTCAAACGCCAGCTTTTGAGGGAACTTGCCAACAAGGAAGAAATAGAAATGCAGGACGAAAATGATTTTCTGAATGAGCTTGTAAGCGAGATAAGCAAAGTCAAAGGAGAAATGTTAGACTTAAGGCATTATTATTCGCCAAACTGTCCCGGGGAGTCGTTTAGAAGAATATATTCAGGTTATCAGAGTATATTGGAGAGCAGAAAGCTTATTGATTTTGATGATATGCTGGTGTACTGTTATGAGCTTTTAAAAGCAAGAGAGGATATAAGGCAGATGTGGCAGAGGCAGTATCCTTATATTCTTATAGATGAGTTTCAGGATATAAATAAGGTTCAGTATGATATAGTAAAAATGCTTGCATCGCCTAAAAACAATCTGTTTATAGTCGGGGATGATGACCAGTCTATTTACGGATTCAGGGGTGCAAAACCTGATATTATGAAACAGTTTTTAAAGGATTATCCGGATGCGAAAAAATATGTACTTGGCATAAATTACAGATGCAGCAAAAGTATAGTTGAATCAGCATCAAAACTTATTGCCAAAAATGAAAACAGGCTTGAAAAAAGGCTTGAGGCATACAATGAATACGGTGAGGAAGTCGAAATAAAGGAATTTAACAGGGTATCGGAGGAATGTGAGAACATAAGGGCAAAAATTCTTCAATACAAAGACAAAGGTATTCCATACAGTGAGATGGCGGTTCTTTTCAGAACAAATACACAGGCGAGAACGCTCAGTTCAAAACTTATGGAATTTAATATTCCTTTTGTTATGAAAGAACGTATTCCAAATATTTATGACCATTGGATTGCAAAAGATATTATAACATACATCAAAATAGCGCGTGGCAGCAGGGAGAGAGCAGATTTCCTTCGCATAATTAACAGACCCAAAAGGTATGTGCACAGAGCAGCATTTACCGAAAATATTGTTGATATGGAGGAACTTAAAAGCTTTTATGAAGATAAGGAATGGATGTTAGACAGACTTGAACAGTTTGAGTACGATATGGGAATGCTTGCTAATCTCAAACCGTTTGCGGCAATAAATTTTATCAGAAATGGAATAGGTTATGATGACTATATAAAAGATTATGCCGATTATAAGGGAGTGCGACCTGATGAAATGATGGATTTTCTGGATGAACTTCAGGACGAGGCAAAAAGTTATGACAATTTTGAGGACTGGTTTGAATATATAAAGGCATACAGTGATGAATTAAAGGAGCAGGCGGCAAAGAGCAGAATGTTAAACAACGGACAGGAACAGTCGGATGCTGTTCTGCTTATGACAATGCATGGAGTAAAAGGACTTGAATATGAGTGTGTTTTTATACCTGACGCTAATGAGGGGGTTACACCGCATTCAAAGGCTGTTCTGGATGCCGATATGGAAGAAGAGAGAAGAATGTTTTATGTGGCTGTCACAAGGGCAAAAAAACATCTTCATATATATTATGTGAAAGAGAGATTTAACAAAGAGGCCGGTGTATCAAGATTTGTCTATGAAATTCAGGGGAAAGATTTTGAGAGGGCGCAAAAAGAAAAAGTGGAACAAAATCATATAAGGACAATAGCTTCTGAGAATGAAAAAAGAAATTTGAAAAACAGCGGAGCAAAAAAACAGGTTAATTCAAATCCATATGTTTATGGACAGACAAATTTACGATACAAGAAGAGATAAAGGCTGTAATATTTAAGAAAAATCGTGACAATAGAGCATTGCTGTGCTATTATGAGTTGTGTTAAAGTCGTTAAGCATTACTGTTTTCGTCTATGATACAGTCACAGACAGTTAAGCAGAATAATGTATATATTTTTATATGGCGGCTTAAAATATATATCCGGGATGGATATAAAAAAGAATGGAATAGGGAAAATTTATGAATTTTAAGATTACAAAAGAATGGACAAAAAGCTTTTTTATGATGATTATTGCCGTCATACTTATGGGCATGTGCGTATCAATGCTCGTACTCAGTGATATGGGAACTGACCCGTATTCGGCAATGAACTATGGAATTTCAGCAAAACTTGGCATGACATTTGGAAATTATCAGCTTATTTCAAATCTTGTACTTCTTGTAATAGTTGTGATTTTTGAGAGAAATCTTATAGGAACGGGTACACTTGGAAATATGATACTTGTGGGTTATTCTGCCGATTTCTTTACATGGGTATTTAAAAATGTATTCCATGTACCGGCACATCTTGGCATGGGTGCAAGGATTACTTTTTTGGTACCGGGACTTATAATTTTTGTGATTATGGCAGCCGTTTATATGCAGAGCGGACATGGTACAGCACCGTATGATGCGGTTTCGTTTCTTATAAGTGACAAGATAAAGAAATATACGGGAAAAGATACGTTCAGAGTAGTGAGAATAATATATGACCTTGTAGCCACATGTATAGGATATGCAGCAGGTGGGGAAGTTGGTATTATGACGGTTTGTATGGTCATAATGATGGGACCGACCGTTGACTATGTCGGCAGGGTCTTTGAGAAGCATAGAAATAAGGTGGAGGAAGCAAATGGCTGAAACTTTGGAAAATAAAAAAGACAAATCAGCTTTTAAAGCAGAAAAAAGGGCAGCTATAAAGGCTGCAAGAGATAAAGCAAAAGCGGCAGCAGGAAAAGAAGTAAAAGTTATTTCAGCAGAAGAAAAAATATACAGAAATGCGGCTGCACTTATGGGTGCTGTTGACTGTATCGAACGATTTGAGAGAATTTACTATACAATGAACAGTGCGGCAAAGAAGTTTAATAAGATACAGGGGTATCGTGATGCTGACGAGAAAAGACAGGAATGTCTTGAAATAGCTGATATTGCCGTAAAAGACGGAACGGTGAAAGTGTTTAACAATGCTGTTCTGACATTGAAAGAAGCAAAAACAAAAAGTGACTATGCCGATGCCATTGAAAACTTTAAGCGGTGTAAAAAGTTCAAATACAATATGGAAAAGTGCGATAAGTATATTGCTGAATGTAATCAGGGAATTGCAAAACTTGAGACAAAGGCGGCATATAAAAGAAGAGGAATAGTAGTGGCAGTTTTCGTACTTTTATTTATAGTATTTTTGAAAACTCCTGCATTTCCTATGGTTAAAGGAATGTATCATCAGTCACAGGGCAAATATAAGCTTGCAATTGCCAACTACAAAGAGTCAAACGGTTTTTTGGTGGCAAGCGGAAATATGAAAAAGTGCTATTATCATATCGGACTTAAAAAAGAGGAAAAAGGCAAATTAAAATCAGCACTTATAAATTATAAAAAAGCTGAGACAAAATACGATGCACAAGCGAGAGCAGCGAAGATTGAAAAAACTTTTATAACTGAAGCAAAGCCAGGTGACGTGGTTATATTCGGTACAGCCAACTGGGTCATACTTGACAGGAAATCAGATGAAAAAGTGCTTATGATGAAAGAAAAAGTCGGAAAAAAGAAAAGATTTTCGATGGAAGAGTCAGAAAGCAATGACTGGTATGAGTCAAAGGCACGCCGCTGGTTAAATACCAAACAGCTCAAAAAATATTCAGACAATGAGATGGCACTTATCGTAGTCCAAAATTATGTACAATCAGCACAGGACAGCAGCTTTCCGGAATATTTCTTTGAGTTGTCAAAAGCTGAATATGAAAAATACAAAGATTTAATTCCGGCGGGAGAAAATGCATATTGGCTTAAGGAACCCGCACAAAATTCAAATGAGATATTGTGTGTACAGCCGGATGGAACTTTAAAAGGTGAAGATGTGTCAAATGGAGAAATACAGTTAAGACAGGCATGCTGGATTGATTTAAACAAAAGTACTGAAATTTCGGCAGACGCTAAGAAATAATAAATAAAATGAGGGAAATTTATGAGATTTGCAGCAGAAGAGCAACGGGTGAAGGTGACGGGACGAACTATATTCAGAGATGGTATAAGGTATCTCGGATATACGGGTACAAGTATTTCATTTAGATTTAGCGGAAAGACAGCAAAGGCAAAACTTTTGTCAGATGCATCCACACATAGCAAAAAAGATTATGCATGGGTGGCGGTATATGTAAAAGAAGAAAAAGATGGTGATGTGTCATACGGCGCTTTGTGTGATGATAAGCCATATAAAAGATTTTGTCTTGATAAGGATGAGGCAGAATATGTGCTTTATGATGAAGCAGAGGAAAAAACAGTCACAATAACGCTTATAAAATATTCAGAAGCAGAATATGCGGCATGTGGCATTGAATGGATTGAGACAGACAGTGATTCGGTTTTGGAGCCACCATTGCCTAAAAAACTCAAGATAGAGATGATAGGGGATTCGATTACATGCGGATACGGCAATGAGGGAAATGTTGATGAAGCGGAACATGACACATCAGAGGAAAATCCGATGAAAGCATATTCGCTGCTTACGGCAACGCATCTTGACGCAGATGTAAATGTCGTTGCATGGAACGGAAAAGGCGTTATTACTGCATACATAGGTGATGATGTACCCAAAGTAAAGGATGCGGGATGGCTTGTTCCGATGCTTTATGAATATGTCGATGCGGGATGTGAGAGAGATTATCTCCATACACCCGTGAACGAATGGGAAAAATGGGACAATAGTTTATTTGTGCCGGATTTAATAACTGTTTACCTCGGAACAAATGATGCAAGCTATACTGACAATGATAATGCAAGAAATCAGGAATTTATTGACGGATATGTAAAATTCATTGACACAATAAAATCTAAAAATCCTGACATTCCTATTTTATGTATGCTTGGAACGATGGACAAAAGATTATGTGAAAGTGTATCAGATGCGGTTAAGATTGTTAATGAAAAACATTCAGAACAAAATGTTTATTATCTTGACCTGCCGCCACAGGAAGATGCCGACGGGCTTGGAATAAACTGGCATCCGACAGAGGCTACACACCGCAAAGCAGCATCGCTTGTTGAGAACAGAATAAAAGACATATTATCGGGAAGCGGAAAATCTGATGAAATCTGATAATTGAATAGAGAAATGATACAGGCTGTGTTATAATAAATCCATTGACGGAAGAGATTATGGCACAGCTTTTTTTGAAGAAAAGCACACGAGATGAAAGGTTATGAGAAAATGAAAAATGAACTGAGAAAGTTTATGTATTCAATTATAGTTTTAATGATGTTTTTGGGGATAAGTCTGTTTTACAGTGATACTGCGTCAGCAGATGAATCTTCTATAGTTAAATTAAA
The DNA here is from genome assembly GCA_000436755.1 of Clostridium sp. CAG:253. Taxonomy (GTDB): domain Bacteria; phylum Bacillota; class Clostridia; order Lachnospirales; family Lachnospiraceae; genus Butyribacter. The sequence continues at coordinate 40,290 of FR887317.1, forward strand.
GGTTGGCTTTTATCAGCTTGACAATTTTTTCGACTATGATTCATCGGGCAATGAATGTGGCTATGGAGTAGATTATCTGAATGAAATATCCAAATTTTCAAGTATTCATTTTGAATACAGCTATATAAGAGTAAGGTCATGGGAAGACTTATCAAAATTTCTTGAGAGTGGGAAATTAGACATTATAATGCCGGTGTCAGAGCCGTTGAAAACATCCAGTACAGGCAGTCATTTCAGTTATACTACGGAAGACATAATGACTACATACCATTCAATTATGACGAAGAAAAAAAGAGGTGACCTTTTTTATGAGGATTATGACAGCATTGGAAAAATGAAGATTGCCATAACAAAAGAGGCTTTTGAGTATACAGGAATGAAGTCATATTTGAAATCAATAAAAGTTTATGATGACCTTATTTATTTTGATAATTATAATGAATGTAAAGAAGCACTCGATGAGGATAAGGTAGATGGTCTTATAAGCAATGTAATGGATTTAACTTCCGATATGAAAATTTTATCAAAATTCAGTGTCACACATAACTATATTGTTATGAAAGAAATAAATCCATATTATAAGGATTTGAATAAAGCACTTACGGAGTTAAAACTTGCAGAACCTACATTTCAAACTGATTTAACTAAAAAGTATTTTCCGGAGAGAGTTTACACTCCTTTGGGAAAGTATGAAATAAATTATCTTAAACACAATAAAACATTAAATGTTGCTACATATGCGGACTATAGACCGATAAGTTATTATGATAAAAAGAGTCATAAATATAAGGGAATAGCTATTGATCTTATGGATGAGGTTGCAGAAAATCTCGGTATTAAATTTAACTATTTTTCAATAGATACAGAAAATCCATATGATATGCTTGAGAATACAAAAACGGATATAGTTATGCCAGTCTATGTAGACAATGTGATGTTTTACAAAAAGTATTTTATGACAAAAAGCCTGTTAAATTCAAATATAAATTATATAACAAGAAGCAATCATAGTGAATTTGGCAGTTCGGCACGCATAGCGGTAGTAAAAAAATACAAATATGTATATGACTGTATAATGAAAAAAACAGAGTATAATATTATAGAGTATAATTCTGTTGATGATGCGTGTGATGCGGTAAATGATGGGGCGGTTGACGCTTTTGCAACTGGCACATATGTTGCAAAAGCAATATTGCAGAGTCCAAGATATAAACAATTGGACATAAAGGAGTTTGATGAAGTGGCATTGCCGTGTGGACTTGCAATTCATAATGATTCTATCTTAGAGTCTGCCTTGAATAAAGGAATCAAGCTTGTTACGGAGGAGGAGCGGCGAAGCATCATAAATAAGGATACGGTGTATAACTGGTCTGACCTTTCATTGTATGATAAGTTCTATTCATATAGTGATATTATTGCATTTATATTGTTGATGGTTATTTTTACATGGGTTGCTGTGTCTATGTATATAAACAACAAAAAGAAAATGATAGCTCAGATACAGCAAAAGAGTGATGAAGCCATAAAAGCAAGCCGGGCAAAAACAGACTTTCTGTCGAGAATGAGCCATGAGATACGAACACCTATGAATGCAATACTTGGTATGGCGGAAATAGGACAGTCAAGTACGGATATAAATAAAAAGGATGAATGTATAGACCAGATAGTAGAGTCAGGAAACTTTTTGCTGCAGATAATAAATGATATTCTAGATATGAATAAGATAGAGCAGAATAAAATTGAACTGAATGAAGAATATGTTGACAGCATGAAATTCGTAGGCTCAATAGAACAAATGCTAAAGGCAAATGCAAAGAATTATGATGTTGAACTGAGAACTGATTTTAGCAGATACAGATCATTTCTTATCAAGATTGACCCGGTACGAACAAAGCAGATTTATGTGAATATCATAAATAATGCGTTGAAATTTTCAGATAAAGGCTCATTTGTCGAATGGAACATGGGGGCGGAAGATATAGGTGAAAACCATGTTCATATTCATTGTGAGATAAAAGATTATGGATGTGGAATGAGCAAGGAATTTCAGAAAAAAATGTTTGTACCGTTTGAACAGGAGTACAATGAATTTACAAATAAAGTCCAGGGAACAGGACTGGGACTTACCATAGTAAAAAATCTCGTTGATATGATGGGAGGAACTATTGAGTGTCAAAGTGAGCCAATGAAAGGAACAACCTTTATAATTGACTTTGAAAGAGACATTCAAAATATTGATGAAGAAAAAGATAATTTGGAAGAAAAAACTGATGAGAGCATACTGGAAGGAAAAAATGTACTGCTTGCAGAGGATAATGATATAAATGCAGCGGTAGCAATGGAGATATTAAAAGCACACGGCATGAATGTAGAGTGGGCAAAGGACGGACAGGAAGTAGTTGACAAATATCTGCGTTCTGTAAAAGGTGAATATGACATAATACTCATGGATGTAAGAATGCCAAAACTTGACGGAATGCAGGCAACAAAGATTATAAGAAACTCTTCGCACGAAGAAGCAAAGGACATTCCTATAGTAGCCATGACAGCAGATGCATTTGACGAAGATATAAAGAGAACAATGCAGGCGGGAATGAATGAACATCTGACAAAACCGATTGATATAAAAGTTCTTATATCAACGCTTATATCACTTCTTGACAAGTGAAAAATCTACCCTTGACATTTAGGTTAAAAATGCGTTAATATATACGGCAGAGTGAGATTTCGGTCACACGAAGGGGTACACCACCGCGGGTGTATTTCTTTGTGTGGCCTTTTTTAGTTTGAAAGGAGAGCGATTAATGGTACATATTAACGGAAAAGATGAGAATGCAGCAGGTATGACAATTCAGAAATACCTTGATGAGAATGATTATATAGTTACCCACATTGCAGTTGAATGTAATGAAAAGATTGTGGATAAGAGCGATTATTCAAGTTATGTTTTAAAAGATAATGATGTTGTTGAAATAGTAAGTTTTGTCGGAGGTGGCAGTGGTATGTCTAAAGATACATTTACATTAGGTGGAAAGGAATTTTCATCAAGATTTATTTTAGGTTCAGGAAAATATTCAATGGAGCTTATCAAAGCGGCTGTAGAAAATGCGGGTGCCCAGATAATTACGCTTGCAGTGCGCAGAACAAATACAAAGAAGAGTGAAAATATTCTCGACTATATTCCGGAGGGAGTTACACTTCTTCCTAATACATCAGGAGCAAGAGATGCAAAAGAAGCGGTAAGAATCGCAAGAATGTCAAGAGAACTCGGATGCGGAGATTTTGTAAAGATTGAGATTATGAAAGACAGCAAATATCTTCTTCCTGATAATGTGGAGACGGTAAAAGCTACAGAAATTCTTGCAAAAGAAGGATTTACGGTACTTCCTTATATGTATCCTGACCTTTACACGGCAAGAGACCTTGCAAATGCAGGTGCAGCAGCAATCATGCCGCTTGCTTCACCTATCGGTTCAAATAAAGGTCTTGCTACAAAAGAATTTATCCAGATAATAATTGATGAGTCAGATTTGCCGGTTATAGTTGATGCAGGTATCGGTAAACCGTCACAGGCATGTGAGGCCATGGAGATGGGAGCAGCAGCAATCATGGCAAATACAGCCATCGCAACAGCAGGAGATATTCCGGCAATGGCAGGAGCTTTCAAGTCAGCGATTGAAGCAGGAAGAAGTGCTTATCTTGCAGGACTTGGAAGAGTGCTTGAAAGAGGGGCACAGGCATCTGACCCGCTTACAGGATTTTTGAGAGATTAATTTTGACACAATAATCCTGATATGATGCAAGGGTCAAAATACCTTTTGATTCTAACATCTTAATATAAGTTAATCATAATGTCATTTTGGATGAGTTTTATATACAGTTACAGTAGGAAAGAGGTAGAACATGGCTGAAAATCAATTTTTTGTAGACTCTGACAAATTATCAGAGAAAGCGTTGGAACATAAACATAAGCTGGAGACTGATCCAGCATGCCGTACAAATCATATGGAATATATGGAGGGAATGGAGCAGATTAATTCTGACATTATGGATAAGGTTCTTTCGCAGATGGATTCATATGATTATGATTCATATACTGCTGTTGATGTGCGCAGGGCATTAAACAGTGAGACTTGCAGTGTAGAGGATTTTAAGGCACTTTTGTCACCGGCAGCAGCTCCTTTTCTCGAGGAGATGGCACAGAAGGCTAAGATAGAGACAAGTAAACATTTTGGCAATACAGTATATCTTTTTACACCGCTTTATATTGCTAATTATTGTGAAAATTACTGCGTTTATTGCGGATTTAACTGTTACAATGATATTAACAGAAAGAAACTTAATGCCGATGAAATAGAGCATGAAATGAAAGTCATTGCCGATTCGGGTATTGAAGAAATTCTTATGCTTACAGGTGAGAGCAGAAGTGCAAGTGATGTTAAGTACATAGGTGAGGCTTGCAAGCTTGCTTCAAAGTATTTTAGGAATGTTGGTCTTGAAATTTATCCGGTAAACAGTGATGAATACAAATATCTTCATGAATGTGGAGCTGATTACATCACGGTTTTTCAGGAGACATACAATTCTGACAAATATGAAACCCTTCATCTTATGGGACATAAGAGAGTATTCCCATATAGATTTGAAGCTCAGGAACGTGCAATAATGGGAGGAATGAGAGGCGTTGGTTTCTCGGCACTTTTAGGATTGTCTGATTTTAGAAAAGATGCTCTTGCAAGTGCACTTCATGTTTATTATCTTCAGCGGAAATATCCACATGTTGAGTATTCGCTTTCATGTCCGAGACTTAGACCTATAATAAACAATGATAAGATAAATCCGCTTGATGTTCATGAAAAAGAACTTTGTCAGGTGCTTTGTGCATACAGAATTTTCCTGCCGTATATCGGAATAACAGTTTCATCAAGAGAACAGAAACATTTCAGGGACGGAATAGTAAAGATTGCAGCAACAAAAGTTTCTGCCGGAGTTTCTACGGGAATAGGTGACCATGAAAGTAAATATGCCGGTAAGGATGATGCAGATGCAGGAGATGAACAGTTTGAAATCTCAGATGCAAGAAGTTTTGACCAAATGTACGGAGATATGGAAGACGAGGGATTGCAGCCTGTATTAAATGATTATGTGTATGTCGGATAAAAATAATATGATAAATAAAATGAATTGCAATAATGCAGCTGTAGCTGGCAATACAGGCAATTTGGCCAATAGTGCAGACGTAGTTCGCAATGAAAATGTGGTCTGCAACGCAAATATAGTTTGTGTTACAAATCGAAAGCTTGTAAAAGCATATGAGGAGAATGGTTCTTTTTTGCCTTTTTTGGAAAAAATAAAAGCGGCTGCGAAAAAGAAACCTGCTTTTATAATACTTCGTGAAAAGGATTTGCAGCCTGACGATTATAAGGAACTTGCAAAAAAAGTATTTGAAATTTGTGACGGTGAAAAATTGAGCTGTGTGCTCCATTATTTTTATAGAGAAGCAATTGAACTTGGGGCAAAAAAGATACATCTTCCTCTGCATATTCTTGAAGATATGACAGAAGATGAAAAAAAGTGTTTTGATGTCATAGGTGTATCGACACATTCCGTCGAGGATGCGAGGAGAGCAAAGGAACTCGGAGCTTCTTATATAACGGCAGGTCATGTATTTGCCACAGATTGTAAAAAGGGACTTGCACCGAGAGGATTGCAGTTTCTAGCTGATGTATGTGACAGTGTTGACATTGATGTTTATGCCATAGGCGGAATATCGGAAAATAATATGAAACAATGCATAGGCAGGGGCGCAAAAGGTGTCTGTATGATGTCAGGGTTTATGAGATAATATGTTAATGCAGCAATTGATATAAACTTTCAGGTTTATGAACGGAGTTTTCTTCTTGGAATATCAGCAATAATACATAAGTGCACATTTTTTTGTGAAAAAATAACAAATTTTTTGTATAATGTTGCTAGAAATGTACAAATACGATAAAATAGAATAAATCATAAAGCCAAAATCGTTTGTGAGTAAATTACAAACGATTTTGTCGTAAAGAGTATAGGGATTTTGGAAAGCAAAACTTATGAGAAGCTTATCACCATGTATTGCAAAGAAATCTGAAATAAATGATATAAATTGTGAAAACCTTATTTCATACAACGTTACCTTCAATAATTTTATTAAGCACATTGGTGATGCTTATAAGACGGCAAGTGAGTACAACGATGAACTTGAGTACGGTCTTGGAAGCTTATATCCGATGCCGGGAGGTTTAAAGGAAAATGTAAAATGGTTCTTAGGTGAGGATGTCTCCGTCAGACAGGTTGAAGGTGAGCATGAGGCATATAGATTTCTGACCCAATATAAGCCGGAGCAAAATGGACCTGTTATGATTGATATTCTTAACTGTGGAAGCGGATGCCTTTTTGGAACTGGAACAGAAGACAACATTGATGAGCAGAAAGTATATGCTGAAATGTCAAACCGGAGAAGAAAAGCAAAGCAGGAAGAAAAAAATCAAGATTTAAGAGTGCAAAGGTTTCATCATGGACTAAAAATGCAAGACCTGAGGACAGGTATAAAGCCAGAGTTTGCAAAAGATGTCAGATGATATAGCTGAAAATGTCAAACTTATTTAAAAAAAAGGTTTATATTGAAATTGCCAAAATACTATAAAAGAGTTAAAATAAATTTGAAAAAGTGTTGAACGGAGGATAGTGTATGAGCAATCAAAATAAGGAAAAAAAAGGTGCGAATAAAAAAGATGATTTTAAAATTAATTTTTGGAATTCGATAAAAGCAAAGATATTACTGCTTGTATTTGGAGCTGTATTATTGACTGTGTTTCTTAATCTTTGGACGGTCATTCCGAGGGTATCATCAGATATATCAGATATTACATCAAATTATATGGTTGATATAGCGACTGTTGTAGGTGAAGGAATTGACAATGAAATCAGAATGTCATCATATGATTCGATTATGACAACAGGAAATTTAAAAAGACTTATAGGCAATGTAGCGATAAAAGATGTTGACGGAAGTTATTCGTATATAGTAGATGCAGACGGAACTATGCTTTACCATCCTACTGCTGAAAAGATAGGTAAGAGTGTAGAAAATGCAGTTGTAAAAGAAGTGGTTGCAAAACTAAAGTCAGGCGACAGACCAAAGCCGGAAGTGATAGAATATACATTTAATGGTCAAAAAAAATATGCAGGCATTTATGTAGGAAAAAATAAAGAATTTGTGATGGTTGTAAATGCAGAAAAAACAGAGATTATGTCGGGATTAACATCAATAGTGTCTGCAATTGTAAAGGGAAGTATATTTGCACTTATTGTATGTCTTATTATTTCTGTATTTGTCACAAGACATATAGTGGCTCCAATTATACATGCTACAGATACCGTTAAGAGATTGGGAGAACTTGATTTTAGTGAAGACAATTCAGCAGATAAAAAAATGTTGAGAAGAAAAGATGAAGTAGGTGTTATGATACGTTCATTTGCCGATTTTAGAAATATTATAGTGGATGTTATGTCTAAGATTTCTGCATATAGTGATAAGCTTCAGGAGGCGGCTAAGACGCTTAATAAGAGTGCAAGTGAATCTTCAACAGCAGCTGAACAGGTAGAAACGGCAATTACGGGAATAGCGGATGGTGCGACGTCTCAGGCACAGGAGACACAGTCGGCAACAGAAAACGTTATTGTCATGGGGAATATGATAGAAGAGACTTCGAAAGAAGTAAGTATGCTTGGTGAGAATGCGGCAGATATGCGTAAAGCAGGTAAAAATGCGATGAGCATTTTAGCGGAACTTGAAGAAATCAATATAAAGACAATGGATGCAATACAGATAATAGGGGAGCAGACACAAAAGACAAATGAGTCTGCTGTAAAAATTAAAGTTGCAACGGATATGATTTCGGAAATAGCAGAAGAAACAACGCTTTTGTCGCTTAATGCGAGCATAGAGGCAGCAAGGGCAGGAGAGCAGGGACGGGGATTTGCAGTTGTTGCAAACCAGATACAGAAACTTGCTGAGCAGTCAGGTGATGCGACTATGCAGATTACGGAAGTCATTAATGAACTCGTAAATGATGCGCAGGAAAGTGTACAAACAATGGAAGAAGTCAGGGAAGTAATGAACCGGCAGAGTGAGAATGTTTCACAGACAGAAAAAGCATTTAAGAGTGTAGAAAAAGGAATTGCAGAATCAATTGAGAGTGTAGAAAGTATCATTGATAAAACAACGAAGCTTGATGATGCAAGATCAAATGTTGTTGATGTAGTGCAAAGTCTTTCAGCGATAGCGGAAGAGAATGCAGCAAGTGCAGAGGAAACATCTGCGTCAGCAAGTGAGGTTGGGTCTATTATGGATGATGTTTCGCAAAACGCAAATATGCTGGATGAGATAGCTGTGCAGTTAAATGAGAATGTTAAGAAATTCAAGGTTTCGTAGAAATTGAGTTTTTTGAGCAGGCAATAATTTACTCTGTGTATAGATTTTTTTATATGTGCAGTCATAGAAATTGGCTATTATACGACACATGTTTTCTTCGAGGCGAGAGCCGTCCATTTGTCGTATAATAGCCATTTCTATGACATTAAAAACAATTACATTTTATTGATGATAATGTGCAAGGAAATCTTTTAATCCGTCCATAGATTTTTCAAGAACTGAAAGCTGTGGCAGATATACAATACGGAAGTGGTCGGGACTGCTCCAGTTAAAGCCACTTCCCGGTACTATTAAAACTTTCTTTTCACGAAGGAAATCTATTGCAAATTTTTCGTCATTCAGTATATTGAATTTTTTAATATCAAGTTTAGGGAAGATATAAAAAGCTGCTTTTGGCTTAACGGTTGATACTCCGGGAATATCATTTAATGCTTTATAAATAAATTCTCTTTGCTCATAAATTCGTCCGCCCGGCTGTATATAAGTTTCAACACTCTGGTAGCCGCCTAGAGCAGTCTGTACTATGGACTGTGCAGGAACATTTGAACAAAGTCTCATATTTGACAGCATATTAAGACCTTCAATGTAATCTTTTGCAATATCTTTTCGTCCGCTTAAAACCATCCATCCGATTCTGAAACCGGCAATCATGTGTGATTTTGAGAGACCGCTGAATGTAATACAGAATAAATCAGGTGCAAGAGACGCAATTGAAATATGTTTCTGACCGTCCATGACAAGCCTGTCATAAATTTCATCAGAGAAAATCATAAGTTGATGTTCTCTTGCAAGTTCAACTATTTGTTCAAGTATTTCCTTTGGATACAATGCACCTGTAGGGTTGTTTGGATTGATAATAACAATGGCTTTTGTTTTATCTGTAATTTTTTTTCTCATATCTTCAATATCAGGATACCACTCAGATTGTTCATCACAGATATAATGTACGGCTTTTCCGCCTGCAAGCGTTGCAGTAGCAGTCCAAAGAGGGTAATCAGGTGAAGGAATAAGTATCTCGTCTCCATTGTCAAGTAAGGCCTGCATACAAAGGTTGATAAGTTCGCTTACACCGTTTCCGGTATAAATATCATTTATTGTTACATTAGGCAGGTTTTTAAGCTGGGCATACTGCATAATGGCTTTTCTTGCTGTATATATTCCCTTTGATTCTGAATATCCCTGTGAATATTCGAGTTCATGACGCATATCAATAAGAACTTCCTCAGGAGCCTCAAAACCGAAAGGAGCAGGATTTCCGATGTTAAGTTTAAGGATTTTTGAGCCTTCAGCCTCCATTCGGTTTGCCTCGTCAAGAACAGGGCCTCTTACATCGTAAAGTACATTGTCAAGTTTTGAAGATTTTTTAAAAGATTTCATTTTTGTATATCCTCCGTTTTGCGTTAAATTGTTGTTATTAGCTAAAGAGCCGTTATTTACATTTATATTAAAAGCGGTGTTCGTATCGTTCGCTTCAACATTCTCTGCAGTTATATTATCTGAATCGGTAATATCAGTTGAAGTCTGCGGTACATCAAAACCTTGAAGCCACAAGGGATTTACATCAAGTGCAAGACTAAGAACATTTAAAATGTCTTTTCCGGGTTCATTTTTACCGTTGCAATACTGGCTTAAATAATTTTTTGCCAGTTTAACATGATATTTTTCACAGTATGGTTTTGTGAGATTAAGCACATCAACCTGTTTCAGACCACGCTGTTTCATAATATAACCCAGACGGGCGGCTACGCTTTCGGTTTTGTTCATAATGACCTCCATTTGTAAATATATTAGGTGAACTTTATATTTGGAATTATAACGTAAGTTCAAAAAAAGTTCAATATATTTTTGAGGAAAATTGAACAAAGTTCAAAGAGAAAAAAGCAAATTATAAAAGTTCAAAATTACGAAGAATATATATAAGGTTCAAAAATCAAAGTTATGCACAAGGTTTGAAAAATAAGTGGTTTAGTTTGAAAAATATGTTGCACTGTAATTGCAGATTAGGTTATTATTAGAACTGTATGAATAAAAAAAGGGGTATTAAAATTATGAAGAGAAAAAAGTTAAAAACAATTAAAAGAAAAATGATGTCGTTATTTCTGGTGCTGAGTATTTCAGTGTCATATATAATGGGAGCCGGAATATGTGTAAAAGCAGATGAAGAAGTTCCGGCATGGGTGCATCAGTTTGGATATTACAAGTATAGTGACAGCTATGATAAAGATACTGATACGTTGATAATCGGGAGCATAAATTTATATGTAGTTGAACCTGAAAAGAAGCAGCCGATACGTAATGCGGCAAGCTGCAATGAAGGAAAAGGGAGTGTAACAAGTGTAGAGTGGTATTTGGACGGTAAAAAAGTTGATGCCGGAACAATTGCAGGATATAACAAGAACTATACAGCAAAGATAGAGATTGCTCCTCCAAGTGCCGGAGAGCATAATATACGTTATGCGGACTCGGTTTCATACAGTATAGGAAATGGCAGAGCTAATAGTTGTGCAAGAAACAGTGACGGCAGTCTGACAGTTACAGCAAGTGTTACGACAGGAAAAGGTTCTATTTCCAATGGAACTTCTAAAGCAACAGTTGTATATGATGGAAATTCTATAGATATAGAAGCATTAGGAATGTTTAGTTTTGATAAAAATGCAGGTCCGGTTGAAAGTTACACTATTGTTGACATGAATTACGACAATGAGCCGACAACAGGAGAAGGATATATAACAGGAAGTATGCTTACTGTTACGAAGCCGGGAAGGTTTGTAATACAGGCCACAACGCAGGAAACAGAGGAATATGTTTCCAGTCACCCTAAAGCCACACTGGTTGTAAAGGGTCCTGAAGAGGTAGGTGCCACATCGACACCAAGTCCGACAGAGCTGCCAGAGCAAACGGCAGCACCGACAAACACACCGGTACCAACGAAGACAACAGTACCAACGAAGACAACAGTACCAACGGAGACACCGATACCAACAGAGACACCGCAGGTGACAGCAGTGCCAACAGAGGCACCACAGTATTCATCTACGCCTTATGAACCTGCACTTTCCGGACAGATTAGCGTTGATGACAATAAATGGGAAATTTTTTGCAGAGATTTTAACTTCAAAATTTTGTTAAAAGATAAAGCTAAGGTAAGCATAGTGCCGACAAATATTGTCAGTGATGTAGCACAGATTAAATATTATATATCTGATAAAGTTCTCTCAAGAAATGATTTGATAAAACTTAATAAGGATTTGTGGAAAGTATATGAGGACGAATTTTATATAGAAGATACAGGAAAAAATGTGGTTTACGCAAAACTTAGCGATTCTATGGGAAACAGTAACTATATATCATCAAATGGTATAACTTTGTACAAAGATACCGTACAAAAATCAGACAGTGCAACATATGTAAAATCATCCGGTGAGGATTGTAAAGTTGAACTTGAATTAAATGGAAATATTGTCAAAAAGTTAAAAAACGGCAATGATGAACTGACTAATGGAACTGATTATGCTATGTCAGAGGATGGAACAGTTATATTGAAAAGCCGGTATCTCGAGAATTTAGAAATAGGGGAACATGAATTCGGAGTTTCATATAGACTGGGTGATTATGAATATGAACATGATGATGAAAAATTGTTAAGTGACACATCATTTAAAGTCAAAGTAGAAAATGCGGCTATTGACAATGGTAATGATAACAATAGTGATGACGGAAACGACAACAATAATGGAAAAACAGATGGTAACAGCGGAAATGATGCTGATAATCAAATTCTACAATTTGATGTTCAAAAAAATAAAATCAAACTGAATGCAGGATTTAAGGTATCTCAGGTTAAGGATATGCTTGTTGTGTCGTGGGGCAAACTGAAAAGTTCAACAGGATATGTTGTATATGTTCAGGAGTGTGATAAAAAATATACAAAGAAATCACAAAATATTGTTAAATCCGGAAAGGCAGGAAAAATTAAGATAAAAAAGGTCAATGGAAAAAAACTGAATCTTAAAAAGAATTATAAGATTTATGTATCTGCCTATACCATAGTTAACGGACAAAAGTATAATATAGGAAAAACCATAACAGCACATGTAGTTGGAAGGAAAAATGCAAAGTGGACAAATGTAAAGAAGGTTAAAATTCCAAAAAAATCTTATGCATTAAAGGTTGGAAAGACTATCGGGATTAAGGCGGAAACAGTGCTGGTTGACAAAAAGAAGAAACATCTTTCAAATAAGCATGCAAGAAGATTAAGATATGCATCTGATGATAAGAAAATTGCAACTGTATCAAAAACAGGAAAGATTAAAGCTAAGAAAAAGGGCAAATGTAAAATATATGTATATGCTAGAAATGGATATGCAAAAAAAATAAATATAACAGTAAAATAATAATTGGAGGCTATTACTATTATGGCAAAGAAAAATAACGATTATGGATACGAGGAAACAGTAGTTACACTTACGGATGAAGATGGTGTCGATAAAGATTTTTATATTGATGAAATCTATGAAGTAAATGGAAAAACTTATTGCGCTGCAATTCCGGGCGATGTTGAAAATGTTACGGAATATTATGTATTCAGACTTAAAGATTTAGGCAACGATGACTTTGAGATGGAAGACATAGATGACGAGGAAGAATATGATGCAGCAGCGGATGCATATGAAGAAAAGCTTGATGCAAGAGCATGGAGCAGAATGATGGAACAGCAGTAAAAAAAGAAAGCAAAAATTAATGTAGGGGGGCAAATTAAATTTTGCCCCCTAATTGATGTCTTAGATTATTAAAGGTTTATCAGCTTTTGACCCTTGCATCATACTATTTTATATTATATACAATTTTAGCTTTTACATCTTCGGCTGTTTCATTATCTTTAAGGCGTTCGATAATAGCGCCTGCAAATTCAATGCATGTACCCATTCCACGGCTGGTTGTGAATTGACCGTCAATAACAACAGGTTCTTCAAGGTGTTTGGCACAATTCAGTTTTGCTTCCATTCCGGGATAGCAGGTCGCTTTGTTTTCTTTTAAAATTCCAAGTTCACCGTAAACCGTAGGAGCGGCACAAACAGCAGAGAGAAGTTTTCCGTTTTCTTTAAACTCTAAAATTTTATCAGTAAGTGGTTTGAATGCTAAAAGATTTGGTGTTCCCGGAATACCACCCGGAAGAATTATCATTTTTGCACTGTCGAAATCAGCATCTTTAAATAGTTTATCAGCTTTTATGGTAACATTGTGTGAGCTTGTTACTTCAAGGGAATCAGTGATGGAAACCATGTCTATTGTAAGTCCGGCACGGCGAACCATATCAACAACCGTGAGCATTTCAACTTCTTCATATCCCGGTGCTAAAAAAATAAGTGCGTCTGTCATAAAATATTACCTCCATAATTAAAATAAAATGTTGTATGCTGTATTGCTGCATTTAAAGCATAAAATTAAAATTTGCTTAATTTTGCAAAACAGTACTTTTAAAAAATCTGTGATTTGTTATTATTATAATACAAAGATTAAAAACATTAAAGGGATATAAAATAATGGAGGAGCATATTTATGGTTGACGGCGAAGAAGAAAACAAAAATCAGTTAGACAAAAGCAATGAAGAACAAATCCCCAAAATCTCAAAGAATGATTTAGAGAAAGAAGATAGGGACAAATGTGAAAAAGAGAATACTTCAGACAGTGTTTTTCACAGTGAAAAAAAGCTTTATCTGTTAAATGGAAAAGCAGAAAGAGAAACAGTTGGATGGTTTAATTTTGATAAGAAATATTTGAAAGTATGTTTATATGCGTTATTTGTTATATTTTGGGGAGCCATTATTTTTATAATGCTTCAAAACTGGAGTGCGACAAAAGCATTTGTAATGAACTTTTGTAAAGTGCTGTCACCGTTTTTTGTAGCAGTAATAATTGCATATTTTGTTTCACCTCTCTTTGAGAAGATATATGGATTGTTTGAAAGACATGTGGAAGGGAAAAAATGTCAGAAAGCGATCAGAATGTTATCGCTGTTTATCTCATATGTACTGCTTATAGGTTTTATAACAATAGCCTTTGTGTTTGTGATCCCACAGATAGGAGACAGTATTGCAGAACTGACGGGAAACATCCCTGTAGTGTACAACAAAATTATTAAATTTTTGGCCGATTTGCATAAAAAATATCCTGAGATAGATACGGATTATATAAGTGAACGATTAAATGAGATGGTTCCGAACCTTATAAAATATGGAACAAATGTAGTTGGAAATGTGATTCCTATGGTATTTTCGGTATCAGTTTCAATTGTAAAGGTAGTAATAAATATTTTGCTGGCGTTGATTATATCAATGTATATGATTGTAGAAAGAGAAAAGTTTAAATATCAGGGAAAGAGACTTGTATACTCAATATTCAGTGAGAAAAAGGGAGATACAATCTGTAAAACATTTGGGGAATGCAACGATATATTTAGTGCATTTCTTATAAGTAAGGCGATTGATTCACTTATAATAGGATGCTTATGCTTCGTGATAATGAATGTTCTGCACCTGCCTTATACGGTACTTATAAGCGTAATAGTCGGAATAACAAATATGATTCCGTATTTTGGACCATTTATCGGAGCAGTTCCGGGAACACTTATATATCTTTGTACAAGTCCGAAAGATGCACTTATATTTGTCATAATGATATTTGTACTTCAACAGTTCGATGGTTTAATTTTGGGACCGAGACTTTTGGGACAATCAACAGGGCTCAGTCCGATATGGGTTATATTTGGAATAACAGTTGGAGGAGCTTACTTCGGAGTAGTAGGAATGTTTATAGGAGTTCCGGTAGTAGCCGTATTCGCATTTTTGTTAAACAAGATAATATCATATAGGCTGCGTGGGAAAAAAGTAGAAGCATTGGATGAGTGAAAAATTCAAAAGAATGAGCAAAAAATTAGATAGTGAAAAGATTAAAAGATAATTTTCAGATATTAAAAAGATTGTAAGATAATTTTAATAAAAAGACTGCC
>FR887318.1:0-4120 GCA_000436755.1 Clostridium sp. CAG:253
GGGTATCATAGGCTTGTGTATTTATTTAAGTGATTATTATATAGTTTATTTCTTGAACATTACATTCTTGATGTCTTCAATAATTTTACCAATTTTTTTATTTGAGCATTCAATTGTTATATCAGCATATTTTTCATATAAAATTATACGTTCTTCATACAAAGATTTTAGTGTTTGTCCTTCTTTTATAGAAACTCCACGTTTATTTAAATCACCTAATCGTTCTTCAATCTCTTCATATGGAAGTTTAAGATAAATTACGGTTCCAATTGATTTTAAGTGACTCATGGCTTCTTTTCCATAGATGGCACTTCCGCCTGTTGCAATAATACTTTTGTGAGTGTCTATTTTTGCATTAATTTCATTTTCTATGGAATTAAATCCATCAAGTCCGTACTTTTCAATCAATTCATGTAGTAACATTTTCTTTTCATTTTGGATAACTATATCGGAGTCTATAAATGTATATCCGATAACTTTCGCAAGGACAATGCCAATAGTGCTTTTTCCGGCACCGGGCATACCGATTAGAATTATATTATCTTTATTAAAAGTCATATTGTTAATAAATCTCCTTTTCTTTCAGCACAATATAATTTGTGAAGAAAATAGTTTTATGCAATCCGTGGCATCAGTTGGGGTCAAAATATCTTTTGCCTCCAACATCATACTATTTTAATATGAAAGAATAAATATGTCAAAAAAATAAAGTTATGATATAATTCTTCATAATTGTACCAATTCGCGGAAACTTAGCCGGTATATATGGGGATTGTATAAAACGCCTAACTCAGTAAGTTTCCTGTTTGCATAAACAAGTGGATTTAAACCTGCTGGAATGGTGAAAAATACACGGGAGTTTGACAGTTGAATATTAGAAGCAGGAAATGAATTTAATGGTGGATTTGACATAGAAATTTGCCGATTGTGAGAGTTTACAAATGGCTTTGTATAATGTAATATATAGTATATACGGTTATTATGTTTTGCATATGTGCAAATGTTGATACATTATGAAGAAAAGCTGAGGAGGTCGGCAGAGATGGATACAAATATATTATTGGAAAGTGGAACAAATGAGCTTGAGATTCTTGAATTTACGGTAAGCGGAAATTATTATGGAATCAATGTAGCAAAAGTAAAAGAGATAATGACATATCAGCCTCTTACTCCTGTACCTAAGGCACATCCAAATGTAGAAGGTGCATTTAGTACAAGAGGAGAAACGATTTCAATCATTAATCTTGCGAGATGTCTGGGGATGGAAGAAAGTACAGACCCATCAAAAGATATGTTCCTTGTCACAAATTTTAATGATCTTTTATCTGGATTTCATGTAAATGGAGTTGTTGGTATACATAGGGTGAACTGGTCACAAATTATTAAGCCTGACAGTATGATAAACAATGCTAAGACTGGAGTGACAACGGGAATTATAAATATTGACGGTAAGCTTGTCATACTTATTGATTTTGAAAAAATAGTTGCGGATATTACACCTGATGTCGGAATAAACTTAAAAGAGATTGAAGGATTGGGAACAAGAGGAAAGAGTGACAAGCCTATAATCTATGCAGAAGATTCGCAGCTTTTGAGTACATTGATTTATGATGGTCTTACAAAGGCTGGATATACACGTTTAATGCCGACAAACAATGGTCTAGAATTATGGGAAATTCTTCAGAAGTATAAGGAGGAAGGAACAGTAGCTCAGAATGTGGCATGTGTTGTTACAGATATAGAGATGCCGCAGATGGATGGACACCGACTTCTTAAACTTATCAAAAATGATCCTGATTTAAAAGACATTCCTGTCATAATCTTCTCATCACTTATAAATGACGAGATGAGGAAAAAAGGAGAATTGCTTGGTGCAGATGCACAGTTATCTAAAAATGATATTGGTGAGTTTGTCAGAAAACTTGATGAAATTTTGCAGGGTAAAGATTCAGAAGAATAAATAAAAATTATTGAAAATAAGCAAGCTGTTTGTAGCAAATATGAATAGCTTGCTTATTTTATAAATTATAGTATCGGGTACTAACTTAAAAATGTATCACAACGAATAAGCCCCCAGCCCTGTTTTTCATGTGGCATATGAAGGTCTATGGCAGTTCTTTTTAGTTGGAGTTTTACATCTTTATTAGTGAAATAAGGATATTTTTGCAACAGTAAAGCTATACAGCCGCTGACAATTGGCGTTGACATTGAAGTTCCGCTTCTTGGTATATAAAATGAGCGGTTTATAATATTATTGCAGCTTATAATGTTTAGTCCCGGAGCTACAATATCAGGTTTTTTTATACAATTCATGGTAGGACCACGGCCTGAAAAATCATGTGTGAACTTACCCTTTACAGAATCGGAAGTACCGACTGTGATTATTTTTCGGCTGTTTCCGGGAGCACCGATAGTATAGTCGGAAGGACCATTATTGCCGGCGGCAGTCACTACCACAAGACCGGCTTCCCATAAAGAATTGATAGAACGCACAAGGAGTGAAGATTCATCAAATTTTTTAAGAGATACACTTCCAACTGAAATATTTACGATTCTTATATTATATTTGTCTTTATTTTTCAGAAGCCATTCAATACCGGAGATTACATTTTTAATATTACCTTCACCATTTTTATTAAGTATTTTTATTATGTGGATTTTACAATCAGGAGCAATGCCCTCATATAATTTATTACTTGCAGTTCCGTTACCGCAGATTATTCCGGCGACATGTGTACCATGTCCGTTATCGTCATAAAAATTATTGTGATGTGCGAGTGTATCATAAAAAGACATCAATGGACCGTTTTTATATATTATATCAGGGTGCATACCGACACCGGTATCCATAATCGCAATACCTATTCCCTTGCCGGTAAGTCCCTGTTTTCTTGCGTGATCAAGTTTTATAACAGAAGCAACGCGGTTCATTAGAAAATTACCTACAAAAAAGTTATTATATTAAAAAATATGCCGAAAAACAAATTGGGTTACTCTTATGAAAATAATTCGTTAAAAATAAATACTTGAAATAAGTTGAAAAATAGGATAAAATAGTAAAAGAGTTTTGCCGCAATTTATTCGGTAGACAATGGGACGCAAAAGTCACACATTAAGGAGGATTTTGATAATGGTATCAGCAGGAGATTTTAGAAATGGTTTAACTATTGAGTTTGAAGGCAATGTATATCAGGTTATAGAATTTCAGCATGTAAAACCCGGAAAGGGTGCAGCGTTCGTAAGAACTAAGCTTAAAAACATCAAGAGTGGTGGTGTGGTTGAGAAAACATTCCGTCCAACTGAGAAATGTCCTCAGGCTCATATTGAGCGTCAGGAAATGCAGTATTTATATGCAGACGATATGTATCATTTCATGAATACAGAAACATATGATCAGATTGATATGACAGCTGATCAGGTAGGTGATTCACTTAAGTTTGTCAAAGAGAACGAAATGGTTAAGATGCTTTCTCACAATGGTGATGTATTTGCAATTGAGCCACCTCTTTTTGTAGAATTAGAGATTACAGAGACAGAGCCTGGATTCAAGGGAGATACAGCACAGGGCGCATCTAAGCCGGCTATAGTAGAGACAGGAGCACAGGTAAGTGTACCACTCTTTGTAGAGACAGGAGATCGTATCAGCATTGATACACGTACAGGAGAATACCTTAAGAGAGTATAATCCAAACAAATTTAAAAAAGGGCGTAATTCTATGAAAACCTTGTGTTTTCAGGGATTGCGCCCTTTGTGCAAGTTGCTGTAAAGATGTGTTAAAAAGGGTCTAAAGGTAACACGTAAGTAACGCGTAGGTAACAAATAGGCAAAAAGGCAACATCAGAATAGTATTAGAAACACAAATTTGAAAATTTATAGAAAATTGTTAATATATATGATAGAATAGATTTGTTACCGCCTCTATACCGGTAAGGGAAGGAGGTGAAAAGCATGAACGATATTTTTATGTCCGTTTTTGTTGCCGTTGTGAGTGGTGTTATTTGTCATTACATCATTAAATGGCTGGATGGCAACAAATAAGTCGGTAATCAGCCTGATGGCGATATTCCTGCCATTTTGAAAAATTGGAAATAGAAAACCCCCAATGTTGCAGCATTGGGG
>FR887318.1:4127-11529 GCA_000436755.1 Clostridium sp. CAG:253
CCCAATGTTGCAGCATTGGGGGTTTTCGTTTTAAAGTGAAAAGCATGAACTTTTCATATCCATTTTTGTCTGTCGACATTATAGCATATGTAAAAAATATTTGCAATATGCGTCATTATAAAAAATTATGAGTTAATATGAAACAATATGCGTTTTGTGGAGTAGTTTGCATCCTTTAGAAAAAATCCCCCGAAAGTGTGTAAGACTTTTGGGGGATTTATGTATTGTATAACCTGGATATATAACTTTTGTTCGATTGATATTACATTATTTGCAATGTGATATAGATATATATGTCAGTTAGTAGTGGAGTTTGTTTATTTCTGACCGTAGAGTGGCAAATGGAACGTGAGTGTAAACTTTTTCAGTAACAGAATCAAGTTCATGCCCGACAATCTTTTTTATGTAGACGGAGTCAAGGTTTAATTCTTTTGCCTGTGATATGAAAGTATGTCTTGTATCATGTAAATGGTGTTCTGTCTTTATGAGTTCATTTAGCTTTTTGTAATCACGGGCAACAAAATTGTTATATCGGACTATAGCTCCTGTATCATTAACTATAAGTGTTGGTTTATTCTTGTCGTAAAATTCTTTGATGAGCGGGAAAATGCTGTCATGAATTGGCACCATTCTAACTCCGGCTTTTGTTTTTGAATGTTTGATATTAAGGAAACGTTCTCTTAAATCACAACATTCATGTGGCATTTTGAGAAGTTCATTGACTCTCATTCCAGTATAGAGAAGAATAAGCAGTATTTTGGCTGAGAGTAAGTTGTCGGTGCGTACAAGTTCCCAGAGTTTGTTGATTTCTTCATGAGAGTATGGGATGCGGTTGATAACAGCTTCAGTATATTCGACTTTGACAAAGTGTGAATAGTTTCTATCAATTATATCGTTTTGCATGGCATATTCAAAGCAGCCATTCATGACACACTTTATATTAAGCTGAGTGGCTGAGGAACGCTTGCAGGTATCTATTATCTGCTGCAAAGCATCTGTTTTGATTTGTTTTATTGGAACATTTGCGAGTGGCAGCAGATGTTTCCAGGCTGCTTTGTAAGATGTAACGGTTTTGTCTGCGATTTTTTCATATTTGCGGTCAGACCATTTATTATAACAATCTTCCAGTGTTATTGTATCGTTTGTGAGGTCATAAGGATTTGTGTTGAAAGCTGCCAATGCTTCAAGTGCATCTTTCTTAGTGGCAAAATAACCTATAATCTGTTTTTTCTGTTTGATTTTTCCGGTTTTAAAGTTAGTTTCCCAACAAATTGTTTTTTCTACAATCCAGGGACGTCTTCTTTTTCCTGATAATTTTTTTACGGAACCGTAGCCGTTTGGTAATCTCATAATATCATTCCTCCTAAATTAAAAAAATGTGCATTGAATAAACGCACTGAGAATGATATAATATGCTTGTTCGTTTAGCGTATTGATATTATTTTCAGTGCGTATTGTCAGCAGTTTGAACGCCAATTCAGACTGCTGGCTTTTTTGTTTTGTATGAAAGCTTAATTATTGTTGTTTTTTGCAATGATTTCTTTGACTTCATCAACATTGTATTGGGTTGCTAAAGCTATTTGCTCTATAGTAAAGTTGTTGTTGTACATATTTAAGATTATATTCATTTTTGCGATTGTTTCGCCCTTAGCAATCCCCTTTTCAATCCCTTTTTCAATCCCTTTTTCAATAGCTCTGTCCTCAATTCCCTGACCTAAATTGCACATACTGCTCACTCCTTCCTGAATGTCAACTCGATATTTTAATCAAGCCCTAATTCCTTTAATGCTTCAGCTTCAGAAACAAATTCTTTACAATCAGGGTTTGTTTCAATATCTTTTATCATTGCTTTATCCCACTCATCAGGTTCTACTTCCTCAATATTTAAGAAATCGGTAAATAAATTAAGCATATAGTACACCTCAAATTATTATTTTATAATAGATTAAGCAGCAGTCTTAAAATCAACAATAGCGATTTCAGTTAGAATGTTTTTTAACTTATCAATTATAGATTCGATTTTTAACATTGTGGTTCCGCTTATAAATTCTTCACCACACTGCTCACATTTCTGACAAGGTACATTTTTAATAATGATATAGCAGTTATTGTATGTTGTCATGTATGTTGTCGTTGCATCTGTAACATTTCCTTTACATAAAAAACATTTCATGATTATTCCTCCTTTCGAGTTTTTAAATCATCCATCCATTTATCATGAGAAGGATAATAAGCTGTAACAATCCAAAGTCGTTCGCCATTGGTAGCAACTACAGTATGAAGTGGCTTTTCGGCATTTTGATTTCCAAATATCAGGCAGCTTGGATATGGATAATCATCCGGATATTGTTCTATGATTTCGCCAGTAAAAATACAATCAAGGATTTCTTTTAGACGAATACCACGCTGTTCTAAGCGTTTAGCTGCATGAATAGTGATAACAATATTATCCGGTGTACATATTTTTTGTAATTCATCAATATTTAATGCCAACAAAAATCCCTCCTCTTTTAAGTTTATAGTTTATTATATGCTTTGAATTTATACTTTTCACTGCACCCGGCTAAAAAGTATTTTCTACATTCTCTGCTTTCGATTTTTTATGAACCATCAAAGTTGGTTCAAAATATATATTATAGTATCCATAGGACACTGATATTCCATATTTTTGTCTATAACACTCCAATGCATCTTGAAAAAATTTTTCGGTTACACCTAAACAGTCAGCCATTTCATTGATATTTCTGCATCGTTCTTCAAAGCATTTTACTAACCCAGCAAGACCAATCTGTTTATTGTAAGCCCAAAGTCTTGCGGTGTGTTCCTGTTTGCGGTTGGAGAAATCTGTCTGATCGAGAATATCTCCAATAGATGTGTAATAATGACCTAGTTCTTCAGCAAGCACACACGCCTTTGTTGTTTCTGGTATATCTTTTTTTATAGCTATTGTTGTATTAAGTATTAAGCCACTATGTGCTTTTAAAGGTAATTCAATAATTTCAATATGTTTTTGCGTTGCTTCTATTGTTAATTCTTCGTAATTCAATAAATCCTCCAAAATATATTATTGTTTGTTGTTTTTTATATGATTTTTGAGTATTTCAATATCATTTTGTCTGTCTGTTTCTGATGCGTCATCATCTTCATGTGCTGCCAACAGCGAAACCTTAACATCATTGTTTTTGGGTGGAACCATATTGTCAATCATGCCATATATAATATTTTTCTGCTCATCTGTTAATTTGTTTAATTTTGGTATATATTGCATAAGCCTATCTGAATATTTCAAGTTATTATCCGAGGATGATTGTTCACAATCAATTATAATTGTATCTGATAGTCCTTCAACAAGAGTATCAGGAGTTTTATTATCAGAAAATTTATTTTCAATATTATCATTCCAACCCATAAGGTAGGGTACAGATGTGTGTAATGCTTCAGCAAATCGTACTACATCTTCTGTAGTGATTTTTATATTTCCGCTTTCTATTTTAGAAATAGTAGTTCTAGATGTATAGCCCATTTTTTCAGCAAGTTCACTTTGTGACATTTTATTTTGATTTCGGAGCAATTTTATTCTTTTACCTATATCCAATATTGTCACCGTCCTTCCTATAAATATCTTAAAAGAATTATACTATATGCGTGATTAAAACTCAACTATTTTTTATTTTTTTATAAATAAATGTTGACAAACAATCACACATATAGTATCTTAAATGTAGTGATTAAAAATCACATAAAACGAAAGGAGCAGTAATATTTATGACAGAAACTAAACGCTTAAAGCAGATAATATCTGCATCAGGATTGAAATATTCATTTATTGCTGAGCAGATAGGGCTTACATATCAGGGGTTTAAGAATAAAATAGAAAATAAGACATTATTTAATGTTGAAGAAGTTGATAAATTATGTAGGCTGTTAAAAATAAAAGATATTCAGCAGAAAGAAGAAATTTTTTTTGCAAAGAAGTGTGACTTTAAATCACTGAAATAAAAGCGAGGTGAGAACATTGGTAGAAATTAATTTGGGTTATGCATATTCAAATAATAGAAAAATACTACTTCAAAACAGCACAGTTGATAAAGTCGTTAAAGAAGTGTTTAACACAATAAAAACTGAGCTTCCAGAGGAAGCCCAGACGGTAGAAGTTTTGGAATATATTGTTTCAAAATTGAAAGACGAGATAAAGGAGTATCCGCTGAAACTATAGTAGTTTTTCGTCTATATCTTGCAAAACATAAGAAATAGTTCTAAGTGGTATTTCTTTTTCATTTGAACGGGGTGAGATTTGTTCTGAATCATTATTTACAATTATAGTAGATGTTTCAGTGTATTGTTTACCGTTACTCTCGTATGTATAAGTGAATATTAATTTTTCATTGGATTTTTGGGTCAAAACATTAGGGCTTAATCCAAATAAAAAATTTTGATTTGGGGCTAAAAAAGAACCAACAATATGCTCAAAAGGTATTTTGTCGGGATTAAGTAAAAATTCAGATAAATCACAGTTGCAATCAAAAGAGGTAATAAATGTTCCGGTTTGACCAAAATTTTTTATGACTAAGTAATAGAAAGGGACAAATCCAGTAAAATTTGTAGTTTTTGAATATACGCAAATGTAAGGTCGAGTTGAGTTTTCAATTACTTTTGAATTTTGTTTGAGTGTGACTATGGAAATGATTATAGCAGTAACACTTGTTAATAATGAAACACTAATACCTATTATTTGAATAATATTGGATGTACTTAGTGAGTTTAACATTGGTAAAGTCCTCCTTAAATAAAAAATATTTAATACTCGGCTACGGCAATAGCCTATATTAAAAGTATAGGGGAATGTAATGTAAAAATCAAGAAAAGAGGTGATATAAACAGATGGGTAATGTATTTTATTTGTGCAATGGACAGAAAGAGGGTTGCAAGAAAAGAACTTGCTATATGAATGGAGATAAGAGCGACCACACTTGCTTTTGGACAAGGGATGTGAGATATGCAAAGAACTTTGAAAAGAATAAAGATGTTGTTGCGGAGGATGTATATTATGAAAAAGAGACCGCCTCAAATAGTAAGGCAGCCTCAGAAAATTAAAAGAAGTTAGATAAGAATGAAAGAACATCTTTCACACCGTTTGTGAACTTGTTTTCCATATAAATGATGGTTTTGTCGCAAAGAGAAATATCGTTTGCCAAGTCATCGCCACGGTAACAAGTTATATAACCCCTTGATTCTAATTTCCAACATAGTTCAGAAGCATAGTCTGATGACATATCGAGAGAGAAAAGTTCGATGAGTTGGTCGGAATTTTTAAATTTATTTGCCTTTTCCATAGAAAGGGCAGGTTGTCGGTTCAATATTTCCTTATACATCAAAGTCAATAGTTGCTGTTGCTCTTTGGTTAAATCGTCCATAAAAATTCACCTCCTGTCATTTTGAAATGGTCGCACATTTATTATATGGCAGGATATGAATTAGGACAAGAAAAAATAAGGGAATGTTTGTTGAAACTGTAGAAAGCGAGGTGAGAGTGATGGATAAAGTAAAAGAACATAATCGTTTAGACAAGATGATTGCAAGGACAAAAGAACTCCAGAAAGAAATTGACCATAGACAAGAGGTCGAGGAAAAAGTTTTTAAACTTTTCTCCGAGGGGAAGTTTGAAGAAGGTGATGCTCTTCTTGATACATTGGATGATAAAAAGGTGATGGAGCTTGCTGAGGGTGTTGTGGCAACAGAGAAAAAGAGTGCAGATTGTGAAAGTAAGAAAGCAATTGATTTGTACTTAAAGGTTAATTGTGCTGATGACATACCCAAGAACAATCTTGAGAAACTTAATGATGTTATTTGCGGGATTGTGGATTTGCAGGAAAAAGGAACTAAATTGAATGTCCGTATTTTAGCGAATATGAAGTGAGGTGGTTTGATATGGTTGCAGAAAAGCAGAGGATAACAGTGAGTGAGGCGGCTAAGATACTTGGTGTGTCACCGCAGTTTATAAGAATTGCAATGCAGCAGAAAGCTCTTGATATTGGTACTTGTGTAAAAATGTCAAGCGTATGGACATATCATATTTGTCCGGAGAAATTGAAAAATTATATCGGTGTGTATGGAAAGGAGAATGAGGACAGTGAGTAGAAGAAAGAAAATGGTTAAGGTTGAGGCAGAGCATCTTAATGAATTGCTTTGCAAGGAATATCTTGTTGAGGCTGTGGCGAAGGTCGTTGTTGATGAAGATAGTAATGATGTGAAAGTTGCTCAGATAGCAGCTATTTTACAGTTGTAAAAAGGCACAGGATAAAAGTCCTGTGCCAAAGGTTAAAATGTAAAGTCGGTTTAGTGGCAGACTTTACACTTACTAAGGTGAAGAGATTTCGCTTTTTTAAGTGTAATCTTCTTAACATTTTTACTGCGTTTTAAGGTTCGGCAGTAGCGATTTGGATGGTATGCATAGCTTGAACCTGGAACATAGTAAACGTAAGTTTTTGCCTGTACCGGTACCTCTGTGTACGAGATAGAACCAACTACAAGGCAAAGGCTTAAAATTAAAGAATAAAGTTTCTTTTTCATCTGCTCATCTCCCTTCTTTTTGGGTTGCAATAGCAACTCTTACTAAAAGTATAGTAAATGCGTGGGTGAAAATCAAGAGAAAGGATGATTTTATGGATATAAGTTTACATGATTTGGCTGGTGGAGCTTTACAGGAGAAAGTAAATCAGGCTTTTGAACAGGTTATGAAAAATATGCAGGATCCTAATACTCCATGGAAGAACAAGAGAAAGATAAATCTTACTCTTTCGTTTGAGCAGAATGAGGATAGGACAGATTGCACATGTGATATTTCAGTAGATACAAAGTTAGCATCTGTAAAACCTGTTAGCACAAAATTCAGTACCCAAAAAGATTTGACAACGGGAAAAATCTATGCTGAGGAATATGGTCCGGGTATAAGAGGACAGATGTCATTTGAGGATATTGAGGAAAATGAGACTGAGATTGACGGTCAAATTGTAGATACGGAGACTGGAGAAATCAAAGAAGATAAGAGTGTAATTGATTTTAGAAACAATGTTAAACAGGCATAAAAGGAGGATATAAAGATGGAGAGAGAAGCATTAGCATATGCAGTTGAGCTGGCAGCACCACATATAAAGGAAGTTAATGGGGAGTTTTATTCAGATAAGACATTAAAGAGAATAGTACATAATCCAAAGGCAGAGGCTATTAAACTTACAACGCTTCGCAGTCTTGTCGATTACATTAAATCTGGTACAGATATTATGTCGGACAAAATGATTATTCATGTGGAAAGTCCGACAGTGGTAAGTTTATATTCATGTCTTGACCTTGACAGAGGGCGTGAATATATAGCTTCTGTTTATGCAGAACTGCCATCGTTTTC
>FR887318.1:11586-15257 GCA_000436755.1 Clostridium sp. CAG:253
TGGAGTTCAGTCAACATTTATATCAAATAATGACAAGGAGTTGCTTTTGAAATTTGCAGGAACAGTAGAAAATGGAACAATTGCCAGTTATGGTGATGACGGTGTGACACAGAAAGCAACAGTGAAAACAGGGGTTGCTTCAAAGTCCGATGCTGTTATTCCTAGTCCTGTTAAGTTAAAGCCATATCGTACATTCACAGAAGTTGAACAGCCTGAGAGCAGTTTTATATTTCGGATGAAAGAGGATAAATACGAGGGTATTCAGTGTGCTTTGTTTGAAGCAGATGGTGGAGCATGGAAATTACATGCTATGGAGAATATTCAGGAATATCTTGAAGAGCAGCTGGATAATCTTCCGGGCTTTACGATTATTTCATAAGGAGACAGATTTGCACAATGATAATAATTTTTATCGTTCCAGTGATCCATTTTTTGTAGTAACTTGCAATGATTGTGGCAGAAAAGTTTGGAGCACTAGAAGAATAAATGAAAAGTGCAGTAGGTGTGGTAGTGGTGCAGTAAAAACAGAGGCACCTTATCACACTATAGAAGAACATAAAGGGAGATGTAATGAGAAGAGATGACAAGCCTTTGAAAAGGCTAAATCGGTTTAAATACCGGGAGTTAAATTATTTCTGTTATCAGTACAATTCATGGAAGGCTCAAATTAGGGATATTGAAAGTGAATTAGGTATTTCAGGTATAAATTATGATGGAATGCCACATACGCATAATAATGAGTCTCCAGTCGAAAACGTAGCAATCAGACTTGCTTTACTCAGCAGTAAAGTTGATATGGTTGAAAAGGCTGCAAGGATTACTGATGCAGAGCTTGCAAGTGCAATATTAAGATATTGTACAACTCCGGGAATGAGTTTCCAGCAACTTTGTAGCAGAGAGGATGTGCATTGCAGTCAGGCTACTTTTTATAGAAAAAGAAGTGAGTTTTTCTGTAATCTGGACAAACTCAAGGAAGAAAGTTTTTATTCAGAATTGCCAAGAAAATACAGGGCAGTTGAGATACATCATAGAGGTAAATGGACCTCGTAGTATTTTATTATTTTTGGAGTTAGCTTGTATATTTTTTTCGACTATTCGGGGGGAATATATGGGTTAATATAATATATTTTTGTTTTTTTGGCGTGTATGCTTTTACTGAAAATCAGGGGGAGTATATGTGCCGTTATAGGAAGGTGCCGGCTATTCGGACAGTGTCAGTTGGTCGGATGTCTTCCTTGCCTTTGTAAATTATACCTGTTTGATTAAATTTAGGAGGACGCGCCTATGAACCGAAAAGAAGGTATTGATTACTTTCCGGTAAAATGCGCGGCTGATAATGCAATTGAACTTGTAACAGCAGAATGCGGGTTAAAGGCGCACGCCGTCATATATGCGTTACTTCAGGAGATATACGGAGTACACGGTTATTATTGTGAATGGCAGCGAGAAAGGGCTTTGCTAATTTCGTCACGAATGTTTGGCGGGGGTGACAAAGCGGTCAATCGTATAAATGAAATAGTGAACTGCTGTGCAAGGCGGGGTGTCTTTTCATTGGAACAGCTTGAACAAAATGGAATTTTAACTTCAAAAGAAATTCAGGAAAATTTTCTTTTCGCAACAAGGAGAAGAAAAGCTGTAAAAATGAAGAGAGCATACCTCTTAGTTAAAGTCGCCCTTTTGCCGGATAATGTAATCATTTTGGATGAAAATGTAGACATTTTGGACGAAAATGCAAACATTTTAAAACATAGTAAAAGTAATAGTAAAAATACTAACACTCTATCTATAGTGCCAACGCTTCAGGAGGTAAAAGATTATGTTGCTTTAAACAATCTTAAAATCAATCCTGAAAAGTTTTTTGAATATTATGACCGTATTGATTGGAAAGACAAGTACGGCAGGAGAATCAACTGGAAGAGTGTAGCAGATTATTGGAATAAAACAGAGAGGGCAGACAAGAAGCTAACATATGCTGCAAGTTCCAATAATCAATATTCAGGGAAAAAGAAAAATCAGTTTAATTCATTTAATGAAAGAAATATAAGTTCATCAGATATGAATGAGCTTGAACAGCGTTTGTTGCAACGTGGCTGATTTGTCGGAATCCGACAAGTAAGAAATTTAGTGAGGTGATTTCAAATGAAGAATATAAATTTTTTAATAAATATTTTAATGGATATCATGGAAGATGAGGGCTTGGAATTTGAAAGAATAAATATTGATGATGGTGGTGCAAAAGAAGAAGCAGTGGTTCATTATCGCATTAACTGTCCTTATTTTGGCAGAGATGAAAGAGCCTTATGTCATGGATGTAAACTCAGTGCTGTCGGAAGAGATTTATGTGTTAAGTGTAAATTTCAATGGTTATTGGATGAAGTAGACAAATAATAATTTTGACAGCAAAAAAGTTTTAAATGCACTTTTACATATAGCTGTAGGAAAATTAACATCACAAATAAAGCTGGGAGTGTGGTGCAGCTCCCGGAAAGGAGCAGGAATGAAACAGACAAAGAAAAAAAGTAAATGTATAGGATGTGGAAAGCAATTTACTGTGAATGCGAGAAATCAGCATTATTGTTCCGTTGAATGTCGTGAGTATGAGCGTAAAAAAAGACATGCACAGATGTATAAAAAAAGAAAAACACAGAAAAAGGCAAAAAGAGTGGAGGAAAAGAAAAAAGAAAAGCATATGGGAGAGCTTGCAAGCTTTAATGACAAAGCAAAGAAACTTGGACTTTCATATGGCCAGTATATGATTTTTTTACAGACGGAAAAGGATAGAGAGGAAAGAGCAAAAATAAGCTAAGACAAAGAAAATTGGAGGATGTTGATATGTTTAATAAATTGTTAATTAAGATTATAAAAAAGTTTGATTATGTGAAAAACTTGGAAATAAATGTGGAACAGCTCAAGGCGGTAGAAACAAGACTTCGTGAAGAAAAAGGGGATGCGGTGAGGGAAAAGAACAGATTAGCGTTGAAAGTGAAATATATGGAAAGTGTAGTAATTGATTTAATAGAAAATCCGCATATGATATTTACAGATGAACAGGGAAAGTTTATAAGCATTGATGAAGCTGCACTTAAAGAAAACGAAAATAAACATGTTATGTGTGTTCACTCATTTCCGGTAAATCGTATTGTATTGCGGGTTAAGGAGGGGAATGCAGAATGATAGATGAAAAAATAGTAATAAAGGATATTGAGAACAGAATAGATACATTTGTAAAGCAGTACCCAAAGGAAAAGGATTGTAGGTCGGTGCAGGTGCAAAGAGAATTTATACATATACTTGAACTTGCGGCAAAGAAGCAGAAAGCGAAAGAACATGAACGTATGCTGAGTATAGAGAGTGAATTATTAGGTACGCTGAATGATATGAAAGATTCAAAAGAAGATTTTTGTGATAAGCAGGGCGGTAAATGTGAATTATATGAAAGTTGTTTTAAATGTGCTGTTGCAGGAATAGTTGATGTAGTCAAAAGGCTGGAAGAGGAAGCTGAGTATTTGAGTGCAGATTTTGACGGATATGTAAAAGAGGTTGCACCGTATTTGGATGCCGAGTATGATGATATTTTTTATGCTGGGCTAAAGCGGGCTATTATGGTTATCAGGGCGGCTTGCAGAGAGAAAATGGGAGAGAAATATGATTAACGGAGAATTGATAGTTGA
>FR887319.1:0-3464 GCA_000436755.1 Clostridium sp. CAG:253
CTTTCTTTGCAAGCTCATCCATATTCTCACCCATGCACTTGTCATCTACAAGTTCAAACATATTTCCAAAAACTTCACTGTATTTTTTATCTATATATGATCTGGAACCATACCATACTATCTCAGCATCTGGATGCTGAAGAAGAATTCTGACAAGTTCCTGACCTGCATATCCTGTCGAACCAATAATACCAACTTTAATCATAAAATTTTACCAGCCTTTCTTTGTATAATCTAACTGCTTTCGTATTATACTACCCCGATTATAATAATGCAAGAATAATTTATAAATATTCACAAAAAATTATATGATAATTCGTTTAAATCCATCACAGTAATTATATTGGTATTGCTATTTTCAAATCAAATAACTGAATATATATCAGAAAGTAATTTATTTTTGTGCTTGCATATTTATTCAAATATGTGTATATTTATTAACAGGACATTTAATGTTATCACAAAAAGCAAAGTATTTTTGTTTTTTTTCAAAAAGTGATTGCAGAGTACACATTTTGAGATTATACTTTATATGTATATGTACTAAAAATAAACTTTAGGAGGAAATTGATTTATGAAAGAAAAAGTAATTCTTGCCTACTCAGGTGGTCTTGATACTACAGCTATCATCCCTTGGTTAAAAGAAACTTACGGTTATGATGTTGTCTGCGTTTGTATAGATGTTGGACAGGAAAGCGAGCTTGACGGGCTTGATGAAAGAGCAAAAGTCTGCGGAGCTGCAAAACTTTATATAGAAGATGTTATTGATGAATTCTGTGATGATTATATTGTTCCTTGTGTTCAGGCACATGCAGTATATGAGAACAAATATCTCCTTGGAACATCTATGGCTCGTCCTCTTATTGCAAAGAGACTTGTTGAAATTGCACGTAAGGAAGGTGCTACAGCAATATGCCACGGTGCTACAGGTAAAGGTAACGACCAGGTTCGTTTTGAACTCGGTATCAAAGCTCTTGCTCCTGATTTAAAGATTATCGCTCCTTGGAGAGATGACAAGTGGAAACTTCAGTCTCGTGAGGATGAAATTGATTTCTGCCGTTCACACGGAATCGACCTTCCATTTGCAGCTGACAGCAGCTACAGCCGTGACAGAAACCTTTGGCATATAAGCCATGAAGGACTTGAACTTGAAGACCCTTCAAATGCACCGAATTACGACCATCTTCTCGTACTCGGTACAACGCCTGAAAAAGCTCCTGATGAGGGCGAAGTTGTGACAATGACATTTGAGAAAGGTGTTCCAAAGTCAGTAAACGGCAAAGAAATGAAAGTTTCAGATATTATCCGTGAGCTTAATGCTCTCGGCGGAAAACATGGCATCGGAATTGTAGATATTGTTGAAAACCGTGTTGTAGGTATGAAATCACGCGGTGTATACGAGACACCGGGCGGAACAATCCTTATGGAAGCTCATCAGCAGCTTGAGGAACTTATCCTTGACCGTGATACATACACAGTTAAAAAAGACCTCGGAAACAAGTTTGCAGATGTTGTCTACGAAGGAAAGTGGTTCACACCATTGCGTGAAGCTCTTGAAGCATTTGTAAAAGTAACTCAGGAATACGTTACAGGTGAAGTTAAATTCAAACTCTACAAAGGAAATATTATCAGAATGGGTACAACTTCTCCTTACTCTATGTACAGTGAATCTATTGCTTCATTCACAACAGGTGAACTTTACAACCATAAAGATGCAGAAGGATTCATAAATCTCTTCGGTCTTTCTCTTAAAGTTCGCGCCATGAAACAGGGTTCATATGAGAAACTTGACGATAAATAATTTTAGTTGATTTAAAAAATTTAAGATTTATATTTTACTTATAAACAAAACAAAATCCGGAACTCTATATCGAAATATAGAATTCCGGATTTTTTAAGTTTTTTATTACATATCACCGTTAGGTGCTAAAAAAGTGCTTCTCATAAGTTCAGGATAATCTTCTAAATGCGCAAAGTCATTAAATCTGTCGAGATAAAATCCATGTTTTTTTTCATCAAAATGAAGCTGTGTAATGCTGCAATTTTCTAAAGATGTTCCAAACATAAGGCGTTTCGCAAAATCACCGCCAAACAACGCACATAACAATATTCTGATAACACCGCCATGCGTAACTACGGCAATGTTTTGTTTACCGCTGTCAATCCATTCATGTAATACCGGCATGACTCTTTCTAAAACCTGTGGGCCGTTTTCACCGTCAGGATACCACATTTCTGCATTCGGTACAAAAAATTCTCCCACAAATTCATTTACTTCATCAAGTGCTGTACCTTTCTGACTTTTTCCCTCCATGAAATCGTCAAGCTGTTCATCATAATATTCTTTGTAAAAACGTTTAACTTCTGAATCATGAACACCTGTGAGACTTCCAAAGTCGATTTCAGCAATTCCCGGACGAATAATAATATTATCAGACAGTTCTTTTCTGTCCTTAAATGCTATTTTGGCTGTCTCAACCGCACGTATAAGGTCGCTTGAATACAAAGCATCAATCTTATATTTATTCATTCTTTTTCCAAGAAGTTCTGCCTGTTTTCTGCCCTCTGCCGATAAAGGCACGTTTACATTGCAATCTGTACTGTTCTGTCTGGCATGACGTATCAAATATATAACCATCGTTTATTCTATTTTTGTTCCTTTCTCTTACAGTCTCATATTTTTTAATCAAAATAAATTATACAAGACAAATACCTTACCCTTTTGTTTTAAGTTAATTTTCAGCTATTCTGCTGTAGCTAAATCAATAATGCTTTGAAGTTCTATTCCCTCATCCGGTGCATTTCCCAAATCTTCTACTTTCTGCTCACTTGTAACCTCATACAGTTTATTATCTTCGCCCTCTCTTCCCTTGATAATTGCAAAATATCTTGATACCTTATCAACCGGATTCCATGCAATAAACACCGAAAGTGCCATCTCAGGATACTGTTTATTTGTTGGCATAGTTATTCTTATGAGTCTGAGCGTATCGCTTATATTCAAAATCATAAAATCATAATCGTCAGCAGTATACGGACAATTGTTTGTCTTTGCATATGGCTCTTCAAAAAGCTCCATAATACATTCACCCTGTCTTTCACAGAGGTCATTTATGTACTCTTCCCCTCCGGTATGTATTTTGTCAGGGAATACCCTTGCCTCCATCTGCTGTCTTATAATTGCATGATACTGGGATTCTGTAAGCTTTGTTTTCTTTGTAGCATTTTTAGATATATTCATGACAATATTCTGGTTAAATGGATTTATAGCCGCCGCTGTAATATCCCCAATTGATTCCATAATATCGACACATGTTTTAAATGGCACATTCAATGTAATAGGAAATGCAGGAATTCCTTTTCCTTTCTGCATTTCTTCTTCAGATGTGAATATAGGGAAAAATTTCATTCCGTTATCATTCTGAAGAATACATGGCTGTGGCTGCGCTCCCTCAGGAATGGCA
>FR887319.1:3470-6154 GCA_000436755.1 Clostridium sp. CAG:253
GCTCCCTCAGGAATGGCAGTCTCAACACCCGGATTTTCCATCATTTTTCTCAAGACTTCGGGTTTAGTGTCTCTTGGCATAATTGCCGGTACATATACATGAGATTCTGCCAACGCTTCTGTGAGCTGTGTAGCAAGCTCCGTTGACTGTGTGTCTTTCATCTGATCAAGTAATTTCTCTATTTTTCTGTTATCTGTTGCCATTTTAGCCTCCATTTAATTTTTATTTACCAAATAGTTTTTGTTTATCTATATCACTATAATAACCATACTGAAGTATATCATAATCGTCAAGTAATTTCTTGATTTCGTCTGTTTCATCAGAACCGTAATTGTGCCAGTCGCCATTGTTGTCCATATATCCGTTGACATTCATGACAGGAATAGTCTCAGAAACCTTCTCAATAAATTTATTGTATACAGGAAGTTCAATTCCCGCTGATTTCAATAAAAGGTTTTCAAGATTATTGTTTCCAAGAACCACATCATCGGCACTTCCAATATCGTAATTGGCCCACAATATAAACGGCGTAGCATATCTTTTCTGAATATCAGACAGTTCCCATTTATCCTGTGTTTTTCCAAGCAGCTCTTCATAAAATTCAGTTTCTATAGAAGGCTGATGATCCCCGAACATACATATAATGGTAGGTTCCTTTTGCGCCTTGAAATAATCTATAAGATACTTGAAAGCATTATCTGATTCTTTTGTTGATGAAAGGTACTCATTCGCTTCGGTGTAATATTTGCCCTCCACTTCAATAGGCTGTTTCCAGTTAGTGTTTGTGAGGTAACCTCCGTGATTCTGGATAGTTACATTAAACAAAAACAGAGGTTTTGCTTTATCTCTTTTTTCGTATAACTCAATCACTTTTTTATAGCTCTCTTTATCACTGATATATCTTATATATTCAGGATTTTTAAAATCATCAATCGAGATAAATTTGTCAAATTTCATGCTATTGTAAGTATTTACCCTGTTCCAGTTTTTGGCACTGCTTGGGTGTATGGCATCACAGTTATAGCCTAATGATTTTAAATAATACGACATTGAGTATGTCGTATCATGCATAAACTGCTGGTAGACATTACAGCCGCTCGGAAAAAATTTCATTGTATTTCCAGTCATAGCCTCAAATTCGGAATTGCTTGTCCCCGCTCCGAAAACAGAGACATAATCAAGACCTGATATAGTATTATCTTTCATACTGTGAATAAATTCAAGCGGGTCTCTGTTATAATTTACTGTACCTATCTTTGAAAAATCCGCAAGACTTTCATTCATTATATATATTATGTTAGGCTTTTTTCCGTTAAGTGAAGTATTTGTTTTAAAATCACTATTTGAAACTACTTTTTTGCCTGTAGCTGCCTGCGATGTATTTGCGGTATCGCTTTTTGTTTCTTCTATTATTTTTTTTACACGTTCTTGTGAATAACCAGACGGCTTTGAAACCTTAAGATAATGAAGGTTTATAAAATAATTCATATAAAAACCGTTTTTCTGACATGAACCTACTTTATTCCAAACATCATCAGTTATTTTGCATGCCTCAAGTATTGATGTATTATACATAATACCAACGATAAACACAGAAGCTGCTATAGGAACAGCCCTCTTTATAATATTTAATTTCAGCGGTTCCTTTACATTTTTCCTGCCTGCTATTCTGAATACAAATAAATTCCAGATAAAGAACGCAGGTATAATAATAAACTGCGACGGAGACAGGCTGAACGTATAATGGTCTGCCACCTCTGTTGCTGTTGCTACTCCCAGAATATCTGCTGGAAGAAAAGGCGTTCCTCTTACATTCATAATAAAAAGATTTGCAAGTCCTATCGGAAACATAATAAAGTTTAAAATCAACATTGAAAGCGATTGTCTGCGACAGACAGCATAAATAATAAGCTCAACCGCAAACAGCAATAGCCATGTAAAAGGCCAGACACCCGGGCGCATAAGTTCTAATGTCTGATTCATTGTTTCCAACATTAGAAAAATAACAAACGGATTTATTACAAATGTTATTCTTCTGATATAAACTATAAACTTTCTATGTGCAAGGCACCATTTGACAACATCTTTTATACTGCGGGATTTTTTATGCTTATCCTTTTTCTTTTTCTTCTTTTTAAGTTCTTTTAAATATCTTTTTCTGTAAACACCCGCCATTTCAGAAATATGTTCAAAGCAGAGCACAAACAAAATAACTAGTTCAAAAATCATCACTATAAGCGGATACATCTGTCTGAATTTATATGTATAGCTGATATTTAAAGATTTTGCATGTGTCTGCATTTTAAGTGTAGACATGTAGGTGTTTGGATCTGTTCTGTTTGTTGTATTCAATGTCGGAATTACGGCATATGAATTTCCGTCAGAGCTGCATGTAATTCTGATGCAGCATGTGACACCTTTTGGAATAGTTACCGTATTATCCATTTTTATCGGATATGTCTGGTTTGGATTTATTTTTCTGACAGGAATGTCCGTATTATAAACGACATTATTATTTCCGTCTGTCATCTGAATATGAAGCACGTCTCCGACATCTTTATGCTCAAACGAGCCAAAACTTAACACAAATTGTGATAAAACTACTTTTCTGTTAAATGAAAATTTCTGTCTGATAATCTCCTCATTATCAATTATACCGATAACCGCACTATTTGAATTTCCTG
>FR887319.1:6212-16267 GCA_000436755.1 Clostridium sp. CAG:253
GTAAGAAAAGCCTGTACACTTATAATTATGATGAGAAGTACCGCAAACACCGATACCCTTTTTTTGCTGAACCTGAAATATTTGTATAACATATTTTATTAAACCTTTCCTTCTTTCGATTGATATAATAACTTCAAATAGTGGATTTTGTCAATGCATGACTAACTCAAGTTTTTTACAATTTTCTTAATTTTTCTACATCTTTCTTCCCACGTATCATTTTTCATTACTTTTTGATATGCACTTTGACGCATATTGTCAATTTTGTTATTGTCAGAAATTATATTCTTTATTCTCTCAAAATCTTTTTTTAGGTCAGAGAAATTATACTTTAAATAATCTTTTCCTTCTTCATATACATTTAGTCCCGTCACATAATCAGTAATTACAACAGCTCCGTTTGCCATTGCATTGTATATACGGTCATGTGGGGCATTTTTAAACAGCGGCTGAACATTAAGAACAGCTTTTGACATCTGCATAAAACCTGCTATATTCCCATATCCTGTCTGTTCATGAATGTTTAGTCTGTTATGGTATTTACCGTCATACATTTCCCATCTTGCACCAACCACATCAAGTGATATTCCAACGGACATCAATGCTTCAACTGTCATCTGCCTTAAATATTCTCTTATATATTTGTCAATATATCTTGAGACATCAGGCAGTATATCATGTTTTTGATTATCCGTTTCAAGAAGCCTTTTTCTCATATCACATACGGCAAATTCCTCTCCGCTTTTTATCATATCAATGCATTCTTTGGCATAATCTAAATATCTTTTCCCTTTATCTTTAAGTATATCTTCAAAATAAGAAACAGGAGTGAATGTAGCCGGAAACAATACATCTATTTTACGCTCATCACTTTCCTGCAGAGATATCTTTTCAACAGTCTGCGTGCAGGCAGCAAGTGGCATTGCAATCGTATTTCTTATATTAGGATAACATGTATTTATATAATCACAATGCTCGCTGTCAAGACATATGACATTAAAATTGTCGAGTTTCCTGTCTAACACATGTGCCTGATGAATCGGATGGTCCACTATATAATCGATAAAAGGCACCTTAAAACAATCGAGATAAGGCTTGTCATCTTCATATAAGAGCGGCAATATTGAATTTATGTCGAAAATAAAATCAAATTTCAGAGTATGTGACATTGCCAAAATATCTTCAAGAATTTCCTCACTCTGATTTATGTCTTTTACAATGTAATGTAAGACCTCATCTCCAAGTTTCAGGAATGCCTTTTTTAATTCATTCATAAATACGGATGACGATGAATAAGACAATTCCCTTGTTTCTAAAAAAAGTATTCTCATAATATTTTTTACCTGTGAAACAAATATTCTTCAAGCGCTTTTAAGCTTTTAATTTGTAAGTTTTTTTCCGGCAACATCAAAACTCTTTTCTTTTTTCGTTGTCTCTTTCTTTGGAAGAGTTTTATAAACATTATACGCATAAACACATACAACTATTGAATACACTATCGAAACCACCTCTGTGGCAAATCTAGGGCATATGTCCCTCTGATAAAGTGCTGCCGGCATATTGCCTAATGTATGAAGGATTACAGCTATGATAATATAATGATTGTTGTTTGTTTCTTTCACTGCTTTAAATACCAAAACAGACAGTGCTACCTGCATGAACATAACGAAGAAACGCTGTCCGCCTGCCCACAGGCTTTGTGAAAGTGTCAACTGCTTGATACTGTTAACAAGTTCTGTCATAGCGGTCTTTGACTGCTCGTCAGGAAGGGCATTTATAACACTTGATATCTTATTCTGGTTTATAAGCTGTGCATAAGCATAATATTGAAGCTGGGTGACGCCAAGTGCTATCATACACTCAATTCCACCATGTCCAAGTCCATAAAAAATTGATGTTTC
Source organism: Clostridium sp. CAG:253 (assembly GCA_000436755.1). Classification (GTDB taxonomy): domain Bacteria; phylum Bacillota; class Clostridia; order Lachnospirales; family Lachnospiraceae; genus Butyribacter. The sequence goes on from FR887319.1 coordinate 8,114, forward strand.
GTTATCAGAAGTATATTTTGTTAGGAAAAACTTAAAAGCGACAAAACGTCCCGCCTCCTCAAAAACTGAAGCTATCAAACTTACATATACAGCATATACAATTCCATTTCCTACTATAAAATCTGATATTGGATTTTTAGTATGTAAAAAAATCATGTTTGGAACTGACTCGAAGCAAAATGTAAACATAATGAAAACTCCGGCTCCGACCAGAGATGGAATTATACTTTTTTTAGTTCGCACTTTCCATGCTAATATAAAAACAACCGGGATTACAAATCCCAAAACAGACATCTGCATTATTAAATTTACTATACCATTAGAAATCATATGTCACCTCATAATTATTTTATTTTAATCGAACGGATAAAGATGATTTTTTATCATAAAATCAGACGATTTTGTCAAATCATCAAATAGAATACTTCTCCAAAACTTCATCTAAAATTTTCGTTCAAACAGTTCTTCCTTTGTAGTATCGGCACCTTCTCTTGCATTATAATCACCAAGTTTGGCATCTCTCTCCAATATTTTGTATTCCATAATAATCCTCTTTTCGTTCTGTTTATTATTTACAGTATCATAACAGCTTAAAAATGTTTTCTAAGGAAAATCGTGGATTTCTCTGCATAAGGCTATCCCATTGTTCCATATTCTCATCGGAATTTTCAACTTCTCTCACAAACCAGTGGGCATACTCAACCTTATCGTCAATTGTAATATTTTTATTGTTTTCAAGCCAGCTCATAAACCATAGCTCTTTTATGATAAGCGTATTTACAACAGCCATCTTTATCTTGGCCAAAAGTGCTTCATCATAAACTGACTGGCAGCAATAGACATATGTAAAGTAATACAACAGCTGTTCAATCTCAATATCATCAAGTTTTGTCTCAAATTCACAATGAAGCTCATCATATTCTTTGTTTTCCATCTGCTGCCTTATGTTTAATACGCTTTGCAGATACGGTATCCATGTCGGTTTTAATGCCTCCATAGTACAAAGAGTGAATAATATATCACTTAAAATCTTTTTTCTTTCGTGTTCCTCATCCGGCTTAAACCAGTCCGTATCTTCGCTGTCCTCTATATTCTTGCGCATTTTTTCAAAGGCGTTAGATTTTTTATAGTATTTGAGAATTTTTGTGATTTCCTCTTTTTCCTCATCTGTAAATGAATTTTTTATGCCAAAAATGGCTTTAATTCCTTTTGTGTCTCTGCTCCTTACATTTCTTGCTCTTATGCGCCTCTCAATATCATGTGCAATTCCAAGAGATAGAGCCATTCTCTGGGATATTGTGAGTTCCCTGTCCTGCTGGAGTTTTAAAAGATTATCCCTTGCGTCAAGTAATATCTCAAAAAGTTCTTCATCAAATTTTCTGTCACGCTTTTCGATTTCTTTTTTATCCTCATAAATAATTTCAACGGGCTCTTTTCTTTCAAGAAGCTGCTTGCATACAATAGGACATGTGATTGCAAGTGAACGTTCTCTGACATTGTCGTATACTTCTTCATGGCGCGGATGTGTATAGCATGTCTCACAAAGATAATCTTCTCCGAGTTCTGAAACAATGTCACATAGATTGTCATCATTTAAAAATTCGCATCTGTTTTCATCTCCGTGAGGACAGATGTCACCGGTTTTTGGGTCGATTTTTTCTGCCATTCGTTTTCCAAGCGGACCTTTAACTGTCTTGTATTTTTTTAATGTCTTCCTGTCAACTGTTATCTGCCAGATATGACAGCAGCTGTCAGGACATGCCATTCCGCCTACACATTTAAAATCTTTGAAATAGTCAGGATAATAATAACGCATACTATTTAAATGCCTCCTTAATACTGTCATAATGTAAGAAAATTCCCTGATTTGCAAATTCCTCTATCTGTTCCAAGTCAGTTATCATGAAGTCTTTTGTCTCGGCATCCTGAAGTTTTACATCAGACTCATCAAAATCCATCTCAAATTTATATAAATCAACAAAATAATTATCACCTTCACCCGGATTTTCACGATGATATGAGAACAAAAATCCGCCTGCGGCATTGTTTACATCAAGACCGGTCTCCTCCAAGATTTCTCTCTTTACGGCATCTAAAGAATCTTCGCCTGCCATTGCCGCACCGCCTGAAATTTCCCACCAGCCCGGTGCCCATGCCTTATCCATCGCACGTTTTGTAATAAGAAATTTACCATCCGGTCTTTTAACAACACCAAGAACCGTAAGATGGTATTCTCCATCTTTAAGGCACCAGTCATTTCTTTTCATAAGGCGCCCTGTTCTCTTTTTATCTTTATCATAAATATCCCACATCTCAACTTTTGAGTTCACTATCTGTTCCTCCCGTTTTTTATTTATCTATTTATCCATCAATTTAGGCAATTGTTTTAATACATTATCTATATCTTCAAATATAAATCCCTTGTTTGTCTCATGTTCATCTATGCCGTCAATAAATTTTAAAACGTTGTCATAATTTTTTCTTGACATAACTACAAAATCACCTATCATAGCCACACTTTTCTCAGAATTATGTACGGCATTATTTATTGACTCCTGAGTCTGCCCTGTCTTTGCCGCCTCATCTTTTATGTTATCAAAAATACTGTATGTCTTTTCTACCTGCTCGATACTGTTTTTTATTGCCTCACTCGATTTGTTTATGGACTCATTGAGCATATCCATGCCTTCGGTCACATTTTCTATGCTGTCGTTCACATTATCAACAAGCGACTTGATTTTTTCAGAAAGCATCTTTACATCATTTGCAACTACGGCAAACCCCTTTCCCTGCTCACCTGCATGCGCTGCTTCCACTGCCGCATTCATGGACAAAAGATTTGTCTGGTTTGCAATAGATACTATTCCCTCTGTTCTTTTATGTATATCCTTTACAGCATCTTTAAGTTTTATAAAAGTTTCACCCATATCCTTAAAACTGTCTCTTACATCTTCGGAACTGTCCTTTAAAACCTCTACCTGTTCCTCTGCCTGGTCTACAGACTCATTTATTCCATTCTTAACATACTGCAGCTCATTTACAGCGCTTGATATTTCAGAGAATGTGCTTTTAAACGCTTCAATATTTTCTGTAAGAATTGACATTTCAGACATTACAACCCCAAAAGAATCGGAAATATTTTTAATGTTCTGTGAAGTCTGAAGTTCTTCTGATGCCAAATCCTTATATCTCTCCGTAAGATATCCAGCCGAATATGAGAAAGGATATTTTATATCTGACTGTTCCTCGTTCTTTTTATTCCTAAACATATATTTCCCTCCGATTATCAAATGTACTTTTATTCAAATACAACACAGGACATTGATTGATTTATATGCTGGCTGTTGTAATGTTCACCCATTCCGACAAAACCTCCATGACAGCCGATTTCCTGCATCCGGTTTAAATATGTCTCAAAATAGCCGTGTTCACTGAATAAATTATACCTGAAAAGACAATTAACCGAAAAAACACCTGAAACTTTTGAAAAATCTCTTTTTATTTGTGAAATGGTATCAGCTACAACTCTGTCAACATCATCAAGCTGCAAAATCGTGAGAACATCCATTTCGTTAACCTGTTTAAAGCATACTATTCCGCTTTCCTTCTGCTGTTCTATTGAGATAATATATATCTCTTTTCCTATAAATCTTCCAAACGGATTTTCATATGTCTGCGTTTCTATTTTTGATTCAGGTATATTCAATGCATTACAGTATACCTGTGCAGCCGGCATATTGTCGAGTGAAATAATTTTCTTTTCATCAGTATCTGTCTTTGTAACTACAAATCTGTTTTTACTAGGTTTGTATATATTTTCTTTATATGTCTTTATCTTTCCTGAAAGATTTTTAACAAAGGCATATACGCATGCATCAGAATAAATCTTTCCGTTTACAGACACTTTGTCACACCATGACGTTCCGCCAACAAGTGAAATATTAAACTTGCGGAGTGCCATATTCAGAGTGGTCACAACACAGCTGTCGTTTCCCGTACATAAATCGATACATACGGTATTATCGCTTTCTGCATTGATTTTTCGCATTTTTTCATCTAATTCCCTGATTTTAAGAACCGGTGTGTCGCCGATGGCTGTAAGAACACCTGTGACTGCTTCTACATCCCCTGTAAAAGCAACAACGCTGCATCCGTCCCCGTTATAAATGTCACCTGTATAGCTTGTACCAACACATCCTATACTCGGGACTTTTGGATACAGTTTTTCCAATTCACGAACATTTTTTTCAAAATTTTCATCCTTTGAAAATAAAATAATAAGCTTCGGTTCATTAAGACCATTAACGGCTTCTTTTAAACTTCCTGATAAACTTTTTCCGATAAATTGATTCATAACTTCCTCCTGTTTATAATTATTAAATCGTTTTGACCAAAAAAGAGCTTATATGCTATAATACGATGCAAGGGGCAAAATACCCTTTGACCACAACATCAGAATTTTAATATTTGTCCTGTCCAAGTTACAAGACATACCATTTTTTATTATACTATATTATGATATTGTGGTCAAAAGGTATTTTGACCACAATAATACCACGGATTGCTTCATTGCTATGCAATTTTCGCAATCCTGCAAACACCGACAATCCCGCATCTTTTCAAGCAAATCTGCTACTTGTCGGTGTTTGGCGGGTCAAGCCATCAGATAGTAATTTGTATGTAAACATACATTACTATCTGCTTTTGACCCTTGCATCATATTATTTTCGTAAATTAAATATCAATTACGAAAAATAACTGAAATGAGGTGATTTCGTGAATACAGAAAACAATATATTTTCAAACGAATCTATTCTTGCATGGCTCAAATTCTTTTCGTCAAACACGATTATAGACCTTGAACATGTAAAAATACTTGACATTACGCAGAAAAACAAAAATGTTGTTCCTACTGTCGAAGCCCACAAAACAACATTGGTATTTACAAAAGCAGGTGATGATGACATCTTTTACCGTCTGTGGAATGCCGGACTCGGCGATTGTGAAGTCTGGTATAATGAGGGAAATGTTCCTATCGGAAAAATATATCACAAGAAAGCTGCCGATATGATAAACCGTGGCATAAACGCCTCGGCGGGTATGCTTATCGTCAATAAAAAAGCAAGAAACACCGCAAAGATAGGACTTTCAAATGAACTTTTCCAAAAAGGTTCAATACATTATGTCGGCAGTGAAATACGCTCAATTATCTTAAATAAAATGATGATAGCTCCACAGGATAATATATGCGTGATAAGCGGCGAAAGCATTGCAATAGAAGCCGCACTTCTCGCATCGGAAGGTAATGTAACCGCCGTAGAATACAGTAACGCAGACAGAAATACAATGGAGGACAATATAGAGCACTTTTGTCTTCATAACATCACGATTGTTGATCATGTCGATGAAAATACCATGAAAGATTGTCCGATTCCCGATGTAATCTTTATGGTAGCATCAGCGAGCATGAATCAGGAACTCGAATATTTTATCCGTGTAAATCCTCAGGTCAGAATAGTTATCTATACACTTGATTTTACGGTGGCAGCATGGATGAAAGAACTTCTCGAACCTTTCGGCATCTTAAATCCCGAAATAATACAGGTAAGTGTCTCCACGCTTGAAAGCAACAATATGTTTAAACAGCAGCCTGCCCCATGGCTCATAACCGGAAAAGTAGAGCGATTTTTACATTTGGTTTAGGCAAAATATTCAGGATATACATCAGGGCAAACGCATAAAAAATCTATCTAAGGATTGAATTCCTTAGATAGATTTTTTATAATTTAATTCTTTCAAAAATTTCAAAATGGCAATTGTCAATCTCATTTAAAATTCTAATATTTAAAGGATTTCTCAACCAACCGGACTCATTCCAATACCGTTTCATACAGATTGTGGCAGCTTCCCACTTTCTATCAGCACTTCTTTTCCCTTAAATGCAAAACCATAATGATGTATATTTTCTTTTTTTACACCTCTTTTTATAAGCTCCGCGTCATATTTTTTTTCTTCTATCTGTTCTAGTGCTGCTTCTACGGTATCTTCAAGTGTTGTTTCTTTTTTAGGATTTATTACCTTAAATTCTATAACAATACCAGGAAGTTTTTCGTTTGATTTATCTATCGGTTCTAACATTATGTCATAACGGCCATAACCACTTTCACGGTTTGATATTATGAGGTAGTTTTCTGTCTGATCTACCATAAGGCCTAATACAAAGCCGTGGTAGAAATTTTCCGGTGCTTTTTTTGCAGATTCCTTTTTTCCTGAATCAAATGAACTGAATGTCTGTAATGCGACATCGTTCATATATTCGTTCATACTTTCTACATCACCGTTCATAAGAGCCTTTATAAATTCATTTGTTTCATGCTTTGCCGGTGTAAACCATCTGAGTATCATTTTCCTGAACATAAATAATATCTCACGGTTTGTAAGTGCAAGCTCATATTCATTTTCGCTTTCCCTTATCAGATTCAGCTCCTCTGATGATATTACTTTCAGATAACCGCTTGCAAGCATCAGACTCCACACTGCATCCTCCGAATAATCAAGTTCTGAAAATACTATCTGTTCATCTATTCTTACATTTATCGCTTTACCATTTATAAGTGTCTCCATCATGGTTTTTATATACGGACTTCCCTTTTGCACAAGACTGTTTATAAGCCCGTTTGAACTTGAATCTGCCCAGTAAGTTGCGATTTTCTTTTTATCGAGATAATTGATTATAGACCACGGATTGTAAATGTCATTTTTTTCACCGAATTTAAACCCATCATACCACATCTTTACAACGTCCTTCTTGTCAGAAAGCCCCTGTTCATCAAGTGCATTAAACACTTCTTCTTCCGTAAAGCCAAATGCAGTTTCATACTTTGGGGATAATGTTGTAATAACTTCAAGATTATTTAGGTCGCTAAAAATACTTTCTTTAGATACCCTTGTAATACCAGTCATTATAGCTCTTTCAAGGTATGGATTTGTTTTAAATGTTGCATTAAAAAAACTTCGTGTAAATGCTACAAGTTCCTCCCAATATCCATTTACATATGCCTCCTGCATTGGAGTGTCGTATTCATCAAGTAATATGATAACTTTTTTTCCATAATATCGGCTGAGATAATTTGATATGCTTGCGATTGCCTCCTGCGCAGTCACATCATCCATACCATATGTTATACTTTTTAGATTGTTTTTTTCTTCATCAGTCAATCCTTGCCAATCTTTCAAAAAATAATACTTTTGAATTACATCACAGATAATTCTCTTAATTCCAGCTATAGTATCTGTATAATTGTTCTGTTTTATTTTCGCAAAGCTTATAAATATCACCGGATATGTTCCCTGCAGTTCGCGATATTGTCCTTCTTTCCAAATATCAAGTCCCTCAAACAGATCTCCTCTGTCTTTGTATTTGTTTGAGAAAAAGCATTCAAGCATATTCATGTTTAATGTCTTTCCAAAACGACGTGGGCGTGTTATAAGTGTAGATTTATCCATATTTTCCCACCACTCTTTTATAAAAGAAGTTTTATCTATATAAAAACAATCATTTTCTCTTATTTCCTGAAAGCTTTCGTTTCCTATACCTATAACCTTTGCCATGTACACCCCTCCAATTTTATATAATACACGATTTGTCATAATCTTTTACTATTTCTAGTGCTATCTTAGCATTCGTACAAGATAATGTAAAGACAAGCAGTTTTAATATACCCGTTCATTATAAAAACAAAAAGTCAGGTCCAATTTATCACATCTCCATAAAATCCATCAATGATATCTGATTGCTGTGTGGAAGATCTCCCATCAAGCCCAAATCTGCCATTGTCTCAACCACTTTTTCACTGACTTTACATCTGTTTTTAAAATCTTCACGTGATAAAAACTTTCCCTTGCTTGCTTCGTCTTCTATCATCTCGGCAGCTTTGTCACCAAGTCCATCGATTGTAGAAAATGCAGGCATCAGTTTTCCGTCAACTATCTGAAATCTGTTAGCTTTAGAACGATATATATCAATTTTGACAAATTCAAAACCTCTCGCATACATTTCCTGTACTATCTTCATATCTTCAAATGTATCTTTTTCTTTATCTGATAATTCATTTTTTCTCTTTTTGTAATCGTCCATATAATATTCAAGTCTTT
>FR887319.1:16282-26748 GCA_000436755.1 Clostridium sp. CAG:253
CAAGTCTTTCTTTTCCAAGGCACATAAGTTCATAGTTGAATGATGTGGCTCTTATACTGAAAAATGCTGCATAATATGATAATGGAAAGTGAACTTTAAAATATGCTACTCTAAGTGCCATCATTACATATGCTGCCGCATGTGCTTTGGGGAACATGTATTTTATTTTTTTACATGATTCTATATACCAGTCAGGCACATTACATGCTCTCATGTCCTCTTCCATATCAGGTGTAAGTCCTTTTCCCTTTCGTACACTTTCCATTATTTTGAATGAACGTTCATTTTCAACTCCCATGTGAATGAGGTATATCATAATATCATCACGTGTACATATGGCTGATGAAAGTGTGCAATCTCCTGTAGAAATATAATACTGTGCATTTCCAAGCCATACATCAGTACCATGCGACAGTCCGGATATTCGTACAAGGTCCGAAAAGTTTTTCGGTTTTGCTTCTTTTAACATTCCGTGTACAAATGGTGTTCCGAACTCAGGAAGTCCGAGACAGCCAAACGGACAGCCGTCTATATCTTCTGGTTTTATTCCGAGTGCCTCAGTGCTTTCAAATAATGAAAGAACTTTCTTGTCATCCATTCTTATCTGCGATGCATCAACTCCCGTAAGATCTTCAAGCATTCTTATCATGGTAGGATCCTGATGTCCTAAAATATCAAGTTTCAAAAGGTTTGCATCAATCTTATGATAGTCGAAATGTGTCGTTATTATCTTGGTTTTCATATCATTTGCCGGATGCTGCACAGGAGTAAATGTGTATATTTCTTCGCCCATAGGCAGAACTACGATTCCTCCCGGATGCTGTCCTGTGCTTCGTCTTACTCCTACACAGCCCTGGGATATTCTTTCTATCTCGGCACCACGTTTTGTCTGTTCTCGTTCCTCATAATATTTTTTTACATATCCGTAAGCTGTTTTTTCAGCAAGCGTTCCTACCGTTCCGGCTCTGAATGTGTGTCCTGCTCCAAAAATAACCTCCGTATAATCATGTGCATTACTCTGATACTCACTTGAAAAGTTAAGGTCTATATCAGGCTCTTTGTCACCTTTAAATCCAAGGAATGTCTCAAATGGTATATCATGTCCCTCTTTGCATAACATTTCACCACATTTTGGACATTTCTTATCCGGCATATCACACGCCGAACTGCCCACATATTTTTTTACGTCTTCTGAGTCAAAATCATAATAATGACATTTCGGACAATAATAATGTGCCGACAACGGGTTTACCTCAGTTATACCTGCCATTGTTGCTACAAACGAAGAACCTACAGAACCTCTTGAACCTACGAGATAGCCATCCTCGTTTGATTTCCATACAAGTTTCTGTGCAATAATATACATAACCGCATATCCGTTGCTTATAATTGAATTTAATTCTCTCTCCAGCCTTTCAACTACCACAGGTGGCAGATCCGGTCCATATATTGAATGTGCTTTGTTATAACATATGTCTCTTAAATCCTGATCAGAATTTTCAATCTGTGGCGGACATTTTCTTGGACTGCACGGTTTTATATTATCCACCATATCAGCTATGAGATTTGTATTTGTAATTACAATCTCCTGTGCTTTCTTTGCACCAAGATATTGAAATTCAGACAACATTTCCTCTGTTGTCCTATAGTAAAGCGGTGCCTGAAGGTCTGCATCCTTAAATCCCTGTCCTGCCATGATTATTCGCCTGTACACTTCATCCTCAGGATTTAAGAAATGTACATCACATGTCGCTACGACAAGTTTATTGTACTCCTCTCCGAGTGAAACAATTTTTCTGTTTATTTCCATAAGGTCATTGTCATCCTGTATCTGCGGAAATCTATCATTGTCCCTTACCATAAATGCATTATTTCCAAGCGGCTGTATTTCAAGATAATCATAGAATTTAACAAGTCTGTCTATTTCTTCTTCCGGCTTTTCCTCAAGTATTGCACGATACAACTCACCGGCTTCACATGCCGAGCCAATCATCAGACCTTCACAATATTCAAGGTAAAGACTTTTTGGAAGCTTCGGTCTTCTGTTAAAATATTTTAAATGTGATTCCGATACAAGCCTATACAGATTAACACGTCCTGTCTCATTTTTTGCAAGTATTACCGCATGATATGACGGCATTTTTCTTATTGTCTCAACTGATGGCTTGCCAAGTTCATTTAACTTTTCAAGCGTACTGATACCCTTTTCATCAAGTTTTTTCAAAAGTTTAATGAATATTTCTGCTGTACATCCGGCATCGTCAACAGCTCTGTGGTGATTTTCCAGCGAAACTCCGAGCGCTTTTGCAACAGTATCGAGTTTATATTTTGAAAGCTCCGGGAGCAGTGCTCTTGCCATTGAAACAGTATCAATAACGGTAAAATCCGTTTTATAACCTCTCTCCCTTGATTTTTGTGTTATAAATCCCATATCAAATGATGCATTGTGCGCCACCATAACACTGTCGCCGCAAAATTCCAGAAATTTAGGAAGTATAACATCAATGTTTGGATAATCGGCTACCATGTTGTCATCTATACTTGTCAGTTTAGTTATATTAAACGGAATAGGTCTCTCAGGGTTTACAAATGTACTGAATGTATCAACTATCTGCCTGTTTTCAACCTTTACAGCACCTATTTCTATAATCTGGTTGCTTTTTGCTCCAAAACCTGTTGTCTCCAAATCAAATACAACAAATGAATCATTAAAATTTTGTCCTTTGTCATTTTTTACCGTTCCAATAAGGTCATCTACAAGATATGCTTCAACACCATATAGCATTTTAAGGTTATCGTCAGGTTTTAAACAATGGTCAGCATCCGGGAATGCCTGAACAACACCGTGATCTGTTATGGCAGCGGCAGTATGTCCCCACTTTTTTGCCATGCTCAAATAATCAGAAACCGACATAACGGAGTCTAACTCACTCATCTGTGTATGTGCGTGAAGTTCAACTCTCTTCATTCCTTCGTAATTATCTTCACGATACACACGATTGTCTTTGCCGGGTTTTATTCCTTTTATTGAACTTATTCCAACTTCTCTTGAAAAAGTATCATAAAGAGCAATTCCTTTCATCTTTATGAATTTTCCTTTTTTAATATTATCTCTTACAGGCTCAGCTTCATCTTTTTTTATAAAAATCTTTGCCGTAATAGTGTCAGTAAAATCCGTTACATTGAAAATGAATATTATTTTCTCGTTTCTAATCTCTCTTTCCTCTGTTGAAGAAACCATTCCCTCTATGACAACTTCACCTATTTCATCCTGAATATCAGCAATTTTTGTGATTTCGCCATCACAGTTTCTTCCATAAAAACAATCCTCATCAAACGGTATCTTACTCTTTGTAAATTTACTCTTTCCGTATTTTCTGTCTTTTCCGTATCTTGAAGAATTTTCTGTCTTTTGTGTTTTTGGTGAATTACTTTTTTCTTTTTGACTGTCTTTGCCTGATACTATAGCACTTTCTTTTGGCACTGACACATCAAATCCCATTGCAGTGTTTTGTGCTGCTTCTCCCTGTGAAATATCAAATCCCATATTTGTGGCAGCATATGCCATATCATCAACATAATATGCGGCATCATCAAACGGTATATCTGAACCCATCCCATCTGTACCTGTTTTTTGCATAACAGCACCCGCCTGAATCTCTGAACTGTCTTGCAGCAGTATATTATCGTGTTTTTGTATATTTTTTTGTTTAGACGGAAATTTAAATATCTCACGTTTCTTCTCTTTTTCATTTGACGGTTCGACGTATTCAATATCTACCGTTATTGAAAAACCTGCTTTTTCTTCAAATATCTTAATAAGATTTTCTTTTAAGTTATATTCACGCCCCCTGTACAAATCGTCGTCTTCACATGATATGTAAACAGACGAGTCTTTCATTTCAAATCTGCCCTGATATAACATATCAAATTCAAGAATGTTTTCTGCCTTGAAAATTTGAAGAATGCTCTCCTTATACTCTTTAAAGAAAGCTTCTGCATCATACTGTTTTGACAATTCAAATCGGTCATGTATTTTTATATCTAAATCCGTACTTCCAAAAAATACTCCCAATGCGTACTCTAAAAGACATATTTCCCTATAAGCAACTACATGACTGCTCACCAGATATATGTCTATCATTTTATTTTCAGAAGATAAAACTACATTTTCAACACTGACATCATCAAATATTTTTTTCTGTCTGTCCGTAAGATTTAATCCCTCAAATGTTTCAAGTAACAATCTCTGCATATCTGCTCCTCCTTAGCGATAAGAACAGATATGTAATTCTGCTCTTATCAGCACATCTTTTCAAGTTCTTCTTTTAACACTCCAAGTATTTCATTTTCAGGTACTTTTCTTATTATTTCACCTTTTTTAATGAGAAGTCCTTCACCTTTTCCGCCTGCTATTCCTATATCTGCTTCTTTTGCTTCTCCCGGACCGTTTACGGCACATCCCATAACCGCAACCTTTATATCTATATCCATGTCCTTAACCATCTCTTCAACTTTTGCTGCAAGACTGATAATGTCTATCTGCGTTCTTCCGCATGTCGGGCATGATACAACTGTTACGCCGCCTTTTCTAAGTCCAAGCGTCTTTAATATAAGCTTTGCCGAACGAATTTCCTCGACAGGGTCACCCGTAAGCGAAACTCGTATGGTATCACCTATTCCCTGATAGAGGATATTGCCAAGACCTATTGCCGATTTTATATTTCCCGACAATACAGTACCGGATTCTGTTATGCCTACATGTAACGGATACGGTGTTTTTCCTGCTATAAGTTCATGGGCTTTTATGCACATTAATACATCTGATGATTTAATACTTATTACAAGATTGTCGTAATCCATATCTTCGATTATCTTAACTTTATCAAGAGCACTCTTAACTTTATCAAGAGCACTCTCCACAATTCCCTCTGCTGTGACTCCGCCATATTTCTCTATAAGATTTTTTTCAAGTGAACCGCTGTTTACACCCACTCTTATAGGAATATTTCTTTCTTTAGCCACATCAACAACAGCTTTTATTTTATCTGCAGAACCTATATTTCCCGGATTTATCCTTATCTTGTCTGCTCCGTTTTCCATTGCCGCAATAGCAAGACGATAATCAAAATGAATATCTGCCACAATCGGTATGTGAATCTGTTTTTTTATCTGTGCAATAGCTTTTGCCGCTTCCATAGTCGGAACTGTACTTCTGACTATATCACAACCGGCATTTTCAAGTTCAAGTATCTGTCTTACAGTGCTATCTACATCTTCTGTCTTAGTGTTGGTCATTGACTGTATGGCAATTTTGTTTCCGCCACCTATTGATACATTTCCAATCTTAACAACTTTAGTATTATCTCTATACATATTTACCTCTTCTCTTAAAATTAAATTATAAGTTATTTGATTTTATCGCAAAAACCATGATGCCAAAAAGACATCATGGTTTAAAGTGCACCTTACTATATCTAATGCAATATTTTTATTATATCGTTATACATTACAAATACCATAAACAGCATCAGTACAACAAAACCGGCAAAATGAACAAACCCCTCTTTTTCCTTGTCTACAGGTTTTCCTCTGACAGCCTCTATCAGAATGAATACAAGTCTGCCGCCATCAAGTGCCGGAAGCGGTAAAAGATTCATAACACCGAGGTTTGCACTTAAAAGAACAGACATATAAAGAATCTGAAGCATTACAACCCTAAGTCCATAAGATTTGCTCTGATTTATGGCATCACCAACCGTATCAACTATTCCTACAGGCCCTGATACATTTTTGACAGACACATTTCCTGTTATAAGTGCTCCAAGACTTCCGACAGTTGTCTCTATCCAGTATTTTACTTCAACAAAACTGTATTTTACAACATCAAAGCTACTCTTGCTCTTTTCATCCATTGAAGCTATAAACCCAAGTGTCTTTGTGGAATATGGCTCAGGTGTTACCCTGAATGTCTTTTCCTCACCTTTTCTGTCTACCAGAAAGGTGACTTCTTTTCCGTCACCGTTTACTTCATTCATGACAGTGCTAAGCTCACCTGCATTGTTTATCTTTTTACCGTTAATTTCCTTTATTATATCTCCTGCTTTTAAACCGGATTTATCAAATGCCTTGCCTTCAGTAACCTCAGATACCTCAGCGGAAGCTTTTTCATTAGTGGCATATGAAAATCCAAAAAGATATGTCTTATAATTTGGATCTATTTTGAATGACTTTTCTTCGCCGTTTCTTGTAACTACAATATCAACATCCTCACCTGTCAGCGGATGAAGCAGTGTGTAAGTATCAATTTCCCTGCCTATTGTAATCTTTTTGCCATTTACGCTTTTTACTACATCGCCCACTTCAAGACCTGAATTTGCAGCAGGCTGATTGTCATATATATGTTCAATAATCGGATAATCAATTCCGGCATTTGCAAGAATTATAATCGAAAATACAAACGCAAGTATGAAATTAAAAAACGGTCCTGCAAATACAATTGAAAATCTTGCCCATTTTCCTTTCACATTGAATGAATTTTCGGCTTCGTTTATCTCGTCCTCGCCTACCATTGCACATGAACCACCTATAGGCAGCAATTTCCATGAGTATTTTGTACACTCCTGCCAGTCAGGATTACTTTCAAAGTATTTTTGTGAACACAAAAATTTAAAAATAAATCCTTTTTTTCCTTTTGCAACAGTAATAATTCTTGGTCCCATACCTACAGAAAATTCAGGAACACCGACACCATTCTTTTTTGCAAGAAGAAAATGCCCCAGCTCATGTATTACGACTATAACCGTAAATATCAACAACGCCACCAATATATTCATCTAATCCTCCATCTCCGCCCCATGTACAATAAGGCACTGCAGTCTTTAAAAAGCTGCAATCTTTATTTTGTCATTTATTATATGATATTATCATTATATTTAGCTAATATATATGAATAAACATTTTGTTCAATTTCAAGTATTTCCTCTAAAGAAGGCTCTTTAATTGTAGTATGTTTACACATACACTCTTCAATTATATCTGATATCTGCAGATATGCTATCTTTTTCTCAAGAAACAAAGCAACTGCTTTCTCATTTGCCGCATTGAGAACTGTTGGCATACTGCCACCCTCTCTGCACGCATCATACGCAAGTTTCAATCCCTTAAAAGTCTCCATATCAGGTTTTTCAAAAGTGATTTCTGACATCTTCCAAAAATCAAGTCTTTCCCCAGGAAGATACCTTCTGTCAGGATATGTCAGTGCATATTGTATCGGCAGTTTCATATCAGGTGTTCCAAGCTGTGCTATAACAGCTCCATCCTTAAACTGTACCATTGAATGTATCACGCTTTTGGGCTGAACCACCACCTGTATATCATCGCATGATACATTAAAAAGCCATTTCGCTTCAATAACCTCAAGACCTTTATTTACCATAGTTGAAGAGTCAATTGTAATTTTTCTTCCCATTGACCAGTTCGGATGTTTAAGTGCATCTTCAACCTGAATATTTTTGAGTTCTTCTCTTTTCTTTCCCCTGAAAGGTCCTCCTGATGCCGTCAAAAGTATCTTGTCTATGTCAGCATGATTTTCACCGTTAAGGCTTTGAAAAATTGCTGCATGCTCACTGTCTACAGGCAAAAGTTTCACTCCGTATTTTTTTATCATAGGCATGATTATGTGACCTGCAGTTACCAATGTTTCCTTATTTGCAAAAGCAATATCTTTGCCGGCTTTTATTGCTTCCATAACCGGTCTTATTCCAATCATTCCAACAACCGCTGCAACAACAATATCTGCTTCTGAAATAATGGCACACTCTATAAGACCTTCCATGCCTGCAACAATTTTTGTTTTTGCCCCTTTAATGTTTTCTCTTAATTCTTTTGCTTTCTTTTCATCAAATACACATACCACATTCGGTGAAAATTCCTCAATCTGCTTTTGCAGCAGGGATATATTACTTCTGGCTGCAAGAGATATGACATTCATATCCTTATTGTTTCTGATTATTTCAAGCGTCTGCGTTCCTATTGAACCTGTTGACCCTAATACCGCTATATTTTTTGTTTTCATTTTAATCCTCTACTATAAAATTCCATCTGTAAATTGTTCTATGGCAACATATATTTAATAAGATAAAATACGATAGGTGCCGTAAATATTACACTGTCAAATCTGTCTAATATACCACCGTGTCCCGGTATGAGATTTCCGTAATCTTTTATATTGTGGTTTCTCTTGATTGCCGAAGCAGTAAGATCACCTATCTGTGATATAACTGCTGAAACGGCTCCTATTATTGGAAGCTGCCATATAATCTGTCCATGTTTAAAAAATACTAATGCAAATATCAGACCTATAAGTGCAGCACCTGCAACACCTCCGACACATCCCTCAATAGTCTTGTTTGGACTTAACTTTGAAGGCATTTTGTGTTTTCCGATAAGTTTGCCAACACAATAAGCACAGGTATCTGACCCCCATGAACCAATATATATAAACCATACAAGAAGCATACCGTTTTGCGCAAATCTGACTTTAAACACAAATGAAAGCATGACAGTCACATAGATAAGTCCAAACATTAACATCGTCATTTGTTCAGAATTGTATTTAGGATAAGCTATGACATAACATGCCATCATAACCATAAGCGTAGCTATAAGCCACATTACAAGTTCTTCAAATCCGTTATTTAATATAAGTATGTCAATTACAATACTTGATATATATCCAATAAATGCCGGCATTGTTTTTTCCATACCAACTGTCCTATAAAGTTCATAAAGTCCTATAACAGAGATAAGTGTAATAACAAAAAATAAAGGATACCCTCCGTAAACCATAAGTGCAATGGTAATTGCCATAAGCACAATTCCGCTTAATAATCTTGTTTTAAACATATATAAAACCTCTCATTTTTATTTTACGCCACCAAACCTTCTGTCTCTTGACTGATAAAATTCAACAGCCTTCTGCAGATCTTTTTTTCCAAAATCAGGCCACAATACATCAGTAAAGTAAAATTCAGCATACGCAAGCTGCCACAACAGATAATTTGAAAGTCTCTGCTCTCCGCTTGTTCTTATCATAAGGTCAGGGTCAGGTATACCGTTTGTGTCAAGATGTTCTGAAATAACTTTTTCATCTATATCTTCCGGTAAAAGTTTTCCTTCTTTCACCTCTTTTGCTATTGCTGTAATACCTCTTTTTATTTCATCCCTGCCGCCGTAATTTAAGGCAACCTGAAAATGAAGTCCTGTATTTTTAGATGAGACTTCTTCAAGTTCAATAATCCGTTCCTGAAGGTCTTTGTCAAGTCTTGAAATATCACCTATAACTTTTACCTGCATATTATTTTTTTTGCTTGTTTTAAGACAGTCCTTAAGATATGAATGCAGAAGTTTCATAAGTGCATCCACTTCTTCCTTTGGTCTTGACCAGTTTTCTGTCGAAAATGCATACATTGTCACATATTCTATTCCCATGTCCCATGCTGCCGCACATATCTTTTCAACATTCTTGCTTCCGGCAGCGTGCCCTGCATTTCTTGGAAGCATACGCTTCTTTGCCCATCTTCCGTTTCCATCAAGAATTATCGCAATATGTCTTGGAACTCCCCTGTTTTCCATAGTCATCCCCTTTTCTTTCTGTAAACTTTCAATCAAATTTTAACTTGCGAAATTATAGGGACAGACAATTCCTGCCTATCCCCCTATTTAAGTACACTAATATTATGATATCGGGGTTAAGCCAACGGTGTAATGTATGTAAACATACACTACTATCTGCTTTTGACCCCTGCATCATATTATACAGTCATAATTTCTTTTGATTTTTCATCAACCATATTGTCAATTTTGGCAATAAATTCATCTGTGAGCTTCTGGATATCGTCCTCTGCACCCTTCTGCTCATCCTCTGAAATCTCACTTGCCTTAAGTTGTTTCTTTATCATATCATTGGCATCTCTGCGGATATTTCTAATGGCAACTTTAGCACCCTCGCCTTTTTTCTTTACATCTTTTACAAGTTCTTTACGGCGGTCTTCCGTAAGTTCAGGAAATGTAAGTCTGATAACTTTTCCGTCATTGTTTGGAGTAAGTCCAAGATCAGATACAAGAATAGCTTTCTCAATATCTTTTATAAGACTCGCTTCCCAAGGCTGGATAACGATTGTTCTCGCCTCTGAAACAGATATATTTGCAACCTGCTGAAGATTTGTAGGTGTTCCGTAATATTCAACCATAATCTTGTCAAGGACATGTGGATTTGCACGACCTGCTCTTATGGTTGTATATTCACCTGCAAGGCTGTCTATCGACTTATTCATCTTATCTTTAAATTCTTTTAATTCTATGCTCATAATTTTCCTCCAAAAAGTTTATGCAGTTACAAGTGTTCCTTTTGTAACTCCGTTTACTGTATTTACAATACTGTCTTCTTCATTTAGTCCAAAAAT
>FR887319.1:26759-42427 GCA_000436755.1 Clostridium sp. CAG:253
TCATTTAGTCCAAAAATCATCATAGGCATGTGATTTTCCATACACAATACCGCCGCCGCAAGGTCAATAACACCAAGTCTGTTGTTTACAACATCATCAATACTTATCTCATCAAACTTTTTAGCATCAGGATTTACAGCCGGATCAGAATCGTATACACCGTCTATTGATTTTGCTGAAAGAATAACATCTGCTTCAATTTCTACCGCACGAAGGACTGTAGCTGTATCTGTTGAAAAATACGGATGACCTGTTCCACCTGCAAAAAATACAACCATTCCTTTTTCAAAATATTTGTTTGCTCTATCCTTTGAAAATAACTTTGTAAAAGAACCGCATTCAAATGGAGTAAGTACACTTGTCTTTATTCCGACAGATCTGAATATTTCCGATACATAGATACAGTTCATGACTGTTGCTAACATACCAATCTGATCAGCTTTAGTCCTGTCAATGTTCTCGCTTGTACGACCTCTCCAAAAGTTTCCGCCGCCTGTAACTATGCCGACTTCGATTCCGGCATCAACAAGCTTTTTAACCTGTTTGGCAACACCTATACAGGTAGCTTCGTCAAAACCTGTCTTATTCGGACCAGCCAATGCTTCTCCGCTGAGTTTTAATAAAATTCTTTTATAATTTGCCATAATGCACCTCTTGTTTTTGTGTATTTTTACATTCTTAGTTTGAAATTATACCACTAAATTAAATTCAAGTCAAAACTTTATTATTTTAATAGTCTCTTTTGTTGAACATATTTTATCAGCAGCACAGACAATCCAGCCTTCAAGACACTTTGGTGGAATTGGTGTAAGCGGAAACATATGCCTTTTTATAGTATTTTTCACACGCCAGTTTAAATCAAAATCTCTTTCTGCATTTGCAAGTGCCGCAGAAGGATGATAAAAACCATGCGGTCTTTTGTGATGACTGTTTTTGTCATGCCAGTCATATAAGAAATAATCATGGAGCAGTGCTCCCATAATAAGTGAATCAAAATCAACTTTTAAATTATATCTTTCAGCAATATAACAGCTTATATACGCAACTCTCACACTATGCATATACACACTTGTATTACCGTGCTGGATAAATTTTTTGCTCATTTTATATTTTGAGGTGTCTATTATCTCATTTAATATCTTCCGGATAAGCTTATCATGTTCAATCCCTGATTTCACTATTCCCTCCCACAAACAATGATTCCATACCGTTCCTGAAAAAATATATACGCCCTGTCAAATATAAACCAAAGCAGCTCGGCAGCTATAACTGCTGCAAAAACGACTGCAAATACCGGCATATGCTTTATTTTTTCAATAAAATCTGCTGAAAAGATAATTTCCAATCCGCTAATCTTAACAGAAACAAAAACTGCAGCAATCAGAAGAACATGATATATAATACCTTTTATAATATACTGTATTTTGATATTATTCATGATTTTTTCTGCCTTGTCCGAATTCTTTATACTACCATTTTTTTCCCTAAAATATTCAGCCGCAAGTACATATACACAAAATCCTGCATATGTAAAACAATACAGCTTCTGTGGTGCAAGAATAACTCCAAGAACAACTGCACCTGAACAAAAAACTGCAGCCGTTTTTATGTCAAATTTTCTTTCAACACATCCTGCCAGAAAAGAGGCCAGTGCAAGCAGAAAAAATGAACTTGTCTCTATAACTCCTGCACAAATCTGTAAAATCACAGCCATCGCCATAATAACTCCACACCATGCAACCTGTTTTGACTTTAAATGCAACTGCACAAATCTCCTCCCATACATTCACAAAGTGAATCTGCACACCAAAGATCACAGCATATATTACCTGTTGAGCAATTGTCCAAATTATTTCCATACGGACCTCTTCCGTATCCTGAACCGTACTGTTCATATCTCTGTCTGTTATAATTCTGATTGTAACCCTGACCATAATTCTGAGTTTCCTGACTATAACCCTGAGTTCCGCGGCTGTAACCATCTGCAGACTTTCCGCTTCTCATATCCATTATCCTGCTGTATGCTGTCTGAACCTCCTTAAACTTTTCTTCAGCAAGGTCTGCAAGTGGGTTTCCCGAATTTGCATCAGGATGATATTTCCTGCTAAGCTCCCTATATGCCTTTTTAATTTCATCATCACTGGCATTTGGTGATACACCAAGTATTTTATACGGATCATCAATATTGCTCATATACTTTTTACCTCTTCTTTTTTATTTATTATTTTGTCATATTTGTTCCATACTCCGGCATAGAGAATGTTTCTGAGTATGTCTATATACCCGACACATGGCAGTTTTTCAAATTCTGCACATGCCTCCGACATCTCACTTATAAGTATTTCATATACTTTTTTGTTAAATACATCTGTATCGTCACATAAAAAATACATTTTTTTCAATGGGTTGAATCTGTTTTTGGCTATGTCATCTCTTATATCGTCAAACGCATCCATTATATATACAAACCTTCCTAAATGGAATCCAAATTTTTTAACCTCTTTTTCAAAATAGCCTTTTTTAAAGCACATAATCTCAGCTAACAGCCACCCAAAACAGTCTGCGGCGTCAAAAATTTTTGTGTCTTTATCTTTTTCAAGCTCATTAAGTTTTTTAAGACATTCACTGATTTTTCGTGCCTGGCGTTTATAAAGCCGTTTTGTCTTCTTATGTACTTTATCATAAAACAAAGTACCGGCATAGCCCCTGATCGAGCCATCATCAAGCTTATCATCAAGGCAGTGATAATAACTTAACAATATATTCATATCGGCACAATAATCAGTATATTGATTGTAAATAATCTTTTGCTTTTTTGCCGGATGCATTATGCATCTTTTTTCTGCCACAATATTTTCGGCATCATAAAGAGATGATAAAAACACAGCCATAAACGTCATATCATAAGTAAGTGTAATACGACCTTTTAAGCCGTATTTATCTCTTAATCTCTCGCACAACCCACAGTAAAACCCATGATAAATACTGTAATCTTTTATTTTCAACTCAGGTTTTCTTATTTGAACATATCCAAACACATTCTCCTCCAATAATCCGGAATAACGAACATTTAATAATTGATTTAATTTTTGTTGTTCCAGCACCTGCATTTTATAATACCATATATTTATAGGTTAATAATATAAAAACACTAAAATAAATATTAAAATAGTATAATTTTTATTAACCGCTTATAATTGCGGCATGAACATATTTATTTGTATCAAAAATATTTATAATATTGTCAATTCGTTTTTTCAGCAATGTTGTATTAAACGGCTTATTTATGACTTCTATCGCACCAAGTTCTATTGCGTGAGCTTCGTTTTCAAAATCACCATACGCAGTCACAATAACCACAGGAATCTTTCTAAGGAAAGAAATCTTTTTCATCTGTTTTAACATATCAAATCCTGACATTTCTGGAATATAAATATCACATATCACAAGACTTATCTGAGAAAAGTTCTTTTTTAAAACATCCATTGCTTCAGCTGCATTTGATGCTTCGATAATATTATATTTTTCGCATAATGTCTCTTTTAATACCAAACGGCCTATACCTGAACCATCTACCACAAGGATTGTGTCTCTGTCATCATAAAACTCATCTGTATCTTTCATTCCGGATTCGTTTTCAAGTCTGCCTACAAAAGCCTCTTCCGGAACAGGCTTTGAAAAGTAATATCCCTGGATATTGTCGCAGCCCATGCTTCTAAGCATCTCATATTGCTTTTCATTCTCAACACCTTCTACAACTGTCTCTATTTGAAGATTCTTTGCCAACTGTATTATAGTGTATATAATATTGCCTGCTCTCTCCGACTGTTCAAGGTCATCCATAAATTTCATATCTATCTTTAATATATCAAAACAACAGTCTTTAAGCATATTAAGTGAAGAATATCCGCTTCCAAAATCATCCATGAGCACTTTAAAACCGTATTTCTGTAATGTATGAATTGCCATAATAAGATCCTCGGGATTATCTTCATATGCACTTTCAGTGATTTCAAGTTTTATATCTTCTGATTTCAGATTGTATTTATCCAGTAAACCAAGCACCTCTTTGTAGAGGTTTTCATTGTAGAAGTTTATCCTTGAAAGATTTACCGAAACAGGAACAACACTGTTACCTTTGTCCTTTTCCTCTCTCTGATGCCTGCATACTTCCTCACAGACATACATATCAAGTTTTGTTATGAATCCATTTTTCTCAAATGCAGGTATAAATATTCCGGGTGAAATCATCCCTTTCTTCGGATGCAGCCATCTCACAAGTGCTTCTGCACTTATGGTTTTCTTTGTCCTGACATCAACTATCGGCTGATAATATACGACAAATTCATGGTTCTCAAGCGCATGATCCATCTCATTGATAAGTTCCTGTTCAATAAGCATTGATTTTTTCAGGCTGTCATTATAATAATTCCATCTGGTTATATAATTTCCCTTAACCTCCTGTAATGCCATATTTGCTCTGTCACACAAAAGATCTACAGGTATATCTTTATCGTCAATCAGACAAAAACCTGCATGCAGGAATATAGGGTAATTGAGACAGTTCCACGAATCTTTTCCAATCAGAAACTGCTCTATCCCACCTATATTTTCGCCAATATATTCGGCTGTTGTGCAGATTGCAAATCTATCCGCTTCAAACCTTGCACATGTGCCGTTTTTCTTTGTCATCTTCTTTAACACATCGGCGATATTTTTCAAAATCATATCACCGTTTTTGCTTCCAAACAGTTCATTGACAATTTTAAACCTGTCAACATTTAACATTCCTATGACGTATGTATGCTCACTGTCTTTTTTCATCAGTTTTTCCACTGATGCATAAAAACTGTCTCTGTTATTGAGTCCCGTAAGTGTATCACGCTCTACCCTGTATTTCAGTTCCATCATAGTATTTTTCATCGTTGTCTCTGCCTTCATTTCCTCAGTCAGATCCATGAATACTACATGGAATGTCTTTGACTCTGACTCCGAATTTAGCATTTTTGCTGATACACCTGTCCACAATATGTTTTTATCCTTATTTATAAGACGTATTTTGCAATGAATTATGTCTTCTCCGTCTTTATTCATGATTTCCTTTAAGACTTCTTCATCTTTGCCATATATAACATCATATATATCATTATCTATAATGTTTTGAAGTTCAGACTTCATATATCCGAGCATGCTTGAAAGACCATCATTGAAATAAGACATCCTCAACTTTTCATTTTTGGTAGAAACTTCTATAATGCCTATACCTCCTGGCACAGTATCAATAAGATTGTACATCTGATGCTGGGTATCTTCCAAAACCTCTTTCATATTTTTTCTCTGATATATGGTCTTTTCTATAATGTTCGTAATTCTGCGTTTTATGATTTTGGGATTGTACGGTTTTGCTATAAAATCATCGGCGCCAAGTGCAAGTGCTTTGTATTCATTTTCCTGCTCACCCGCCTGAGTATTTACTATTACAGGAATTTCACTGTAACTTTTATTTTTCTTTATCTCCTTGAGAAAATCAATTCCATTCATGACAGGCATGATAATGTCAAGCAGTATTATGTCAACTTTTGTACCTCTGTTTAAAATATCTAGGGCTGTCGTCCCGTCATCAGCCTCTATAACCTTGTAATCCTGTTCAAATATTCCCTTTAATATAACTCTGTTTACCTCTATATCATCCACGATTAGGATAACTATTTCATCATTCATACTTCTTTCACCTCATATCTGCACAATTACTTAAATTAATCATATAACTATTTATCATTATACTTTTTTTCTGCGCTGCTTACAACATTGTTTTTCGTAGTTTACAAATACTTTTTTTCCATTTTATTTACAGTTGTATTTTTAATTTCAACCATAAAATGCAGGCAGTCAATAATATGACAACCTGCACTGTTTTATTGTTTTTATTTAAAATTTTCAAGAAGTTCCGGAAAAACCTCAATACTTCGTTTAAGAATTCCATGCATATAAGCTATTGTGATTCCATAATTTGTAAAAGGAACATTGCTTTCTATGGCACATTTCATTCTATGTTTAACTTCTTTTTCATTTAACATACATCCTCCACAATGTATTATCAATGAATATTCAGAAAGTTTCTGTGGAAAATCCCTTCCTGAAGATATCTCNNNNAAAATCCCTTCCTGAAGATATCTCAATCACAAGTTCTTTCCCAGTATACTCTTTTAACCAGCGTGGAATTTTCACTGTTCCGATATCGTCACATTGTCTGTGATGTGTACATCCCTCTGAAATAAGTATCCTGTCACCATCTTTCAATTTATCTATAGCCGCCACTCCTTTTATTGCTGTTTCAAGAAAGCCCTTATATCTCGCCATAAGTATAGAAAAAGATGTCAGCAGAACATCTGATGGTGTGTCCTCAGACACTTTTTTAAATGCCTGGCTGTCTGTTATAACCATCGCCGGTTTTTTCCTGAGATTTGAAAGTGTTTCTTTTAATTCATTTTCTTTTACCACAATAGCTGTCGCATCTGCCTCCAACACATCTCTTATCGTCTGCTGCTGTGGTAAAATAAGTCTGCCCTTTGGAGCTGCTGAATCTATTGGAACCACAAGTACAACTAAATCCGATGGCTCAATTAAGTCACCTACAATTCTAAGTTTAGTGTCCTCAGTCTTTATCATCGTCGCAACACGATCTTTTAACGCATCTACTCCTGTTTTGTTCAGTGCACTTACGTTGATTGAATTATCGCTTTTTTCCATCTCTTTGATGTCAGATTTATTGTATACGATAAGATAAGGTACTTCTCTTTTTACAAACAGTTCAATAAGCTGTTTATCACAACCCGAAAGCCCTTTAGCTGAATCTAGCACCAAGATTGCTATATCAACTTTATTTAAAACCTGCTTTGTTTTTTCGATTCTGAGTTCTCCAAGTTCACCCTCATCATCAAATCCAGGTGTATCTATAATCATAACAGGCCCAAGTGGCAAAAGTTCCATTGCTTTATAAACTGGGTCTGTTGTTGTCCCTTTTTTATCTGATACAATGGCAAGCTGTTGATTTGTAAATGCATTGACAAGACTTGACTTTCCTGCATTCCTCATGCCAAAAAAACCTATATGTACCCTTTCACCTGATGGTGTGGCATTCAAACCTGACTCCAAACTCATATAAAAACACCTCCGTAGTTACAAATAAAGTTGTTAATTATTATTTAACTGCTTTGTAAGTCTCTTAAGATTGCTTGTTATTTCAACTATCTGTGATACTATCTCAATATTATGTTCACTTACGCTGTATGTGTCACTAGAATGTGCCGCTACTTCTTCTGAAATTGCAGATATGGTTGATATACTGTCAACAATCTCTTTATTTGCAATTGAAAGTTCCTCAACATAGTCAGAAAGTGACTCTGAATTATCTAAAATACTGTCTGTATTCTTAGCAATTGTCTTAAAGCTTGCCGCTGTCTTTTCTGTTGCCTCATTCTGACCCTCTATCATCTCAATCATTTGACCGGTAACTTCTACAACTCTGTCTAATGCACCTGTAACTTCCTGAATCATATCAGTAATTTTAATCGTGGCATCCTGCGTTTCATTTGCCATTTTTGAAATCTCAGATGCAACAACAGAAAATCCTTTTCCTGCCTCACCTGCTCTTGCTGCTTCTATACTTGCATTAAGTGCCAACAGGCTTGTCTGTGATGTTATGTTATTTATAATGTCAACAACAGAATTCATCTTCTCCATATCCTCATTGAGGCTTGCTATTTCATTTGATACTTGCTTTCCTGACTCAACAGATTCATTTACCTTTCCCACCAGATAATCTACGTTATGATTTCCCTGGTCAATAGCATTTTTAGTCTGTTTCACACTCAGAGCAATCTCATCTGTACCAACAGTAACATCATTTATCTTATTTTGTATATTTTCTGTCATGGAGAGCTGCTTCTGAACAGCCGCTGCTGTATCATTTGAACCTGAGCTTACCTGCTCCATTGCGTCTCTTGTATTCCCAATAGAAACATCGAGTTCCTTAATATGACCGTCAGTTATTTCAATATCTGAAATCATCTCCTTAGATATACTCATAATATGGTCAAACATTTCCTTTGTTTCCTGATGTTGAATTTCTATCTGCTTTAACTTCAGACGATTATTAAAATCAAGCATTCTTGAAGAAAGTGCTGCGAATGTTGCTATTATTGCCATGACAAAAAGCTGGATTTCAATACTTGCACTGTCTGTTTTTAAATTATATGTACCATTTGATACAAATACTATAACTTGCACAATATTAACAAAAATCATGGCAAGATTTATATACAATGAATATTTATAATCATTGTATACGGTTACTATGATTATCATAGGAATCGCATATACATATGCATGCGAATTCTGTGTCGTAAGTACAAGGAATGTGTAAAATACACCAAATCCCAATGATATAAAGTGTTTAATCGATGTAGCTTCCTTATTTCTGCTGTATGCAATAATCTCCGCTATTGGAGACGCAAGTCCGAGAACAATAACGAATGCAACATATCCTATACTTCTTGAGCCTTTGAATACCTCAATCAAATATGTCAAACTGATAAGTGCCGCTATGAATATATGTGCTCCCATAGCCAATTTGTTGCTTCTGGCGAATTCTGACATAATTTCAACCTTATTTCTTACCTGGTCAATTCTTTCCTGTGCAATTTTTTCAATTTTTTCATTTTGCATGCTTTGTACCTCCAACCTCGATTTTTAGTATAAACACTTATGCATTCATTATATCATGTTTAAAATAATAATCAAACACCGTTTTCCATTCTATATCCTACATTTCTTACAGTCTTTATGCATTTGCCGCTTTCCCCAAGTTTCTGTCTAAGTGTTTTTATGTGCATATCTACGGTTCTTGTCTCCCCA
The DNA here is from genome assembly GCA_000436755.1 of Clostridium sp. CAG:253. Lineage (GTDB taxonomy): Bacteria > Bacillota > Clostridia > Lachnospirales > Lachnospiraceae > Butyribacter. Next base: position 35,676 of record FR887319.1, read on the forward strand.
AAATAGTCAACTCCCCATATTTCTGACAAAAGCTGGTCTCTTGTGAAAACTATTCCCTGATTGCTCAAAAAAAGTTTTAATATCTCATATTCTTTATATGTAAGATCTACTTTATTATCTTTAACGCTTACTATATGAGCGTCAATATTCATGTTTATACTTCCATTTGAATATATGTGTTCTTTCTTCTTTGGAGAGCATCTTCTCAATACCGCTTTTATTCTTGAAACCATCTCCATCATGCCAAACGGTTTTACAAGATAATCATCAGCTCCAATATCAAGGCTTTGCACTTTATCAAACTCCATACCTTTCGCTGTTGCCATAATCACCGGAATATCTTCTGTCTTTGACAATTCTCTCATTTTTTTTAAAAGTGCTATTCCATCTTCTCCCGGAAGCATGATATCCATAAGAACAAGTTCCGGAAGTCTGTCTGTACTTATAAGTTCCTTCCAAAATGAATCACCATCGACAAACCCCCTCGCTTCAAATCCCGTGCTCTTTAATGTATATATCTCAATATCCCTTATACTGTCATCATCTTCCACACACCAAATCATTCTATTCTCCATTCTTGTGCTGTTTTCCATGCATTGCAGTTTTGTACCTGCCAAACCATAATTTAAAAATACTTATTTATCAAAAGCCAAAATCCTCATAATCATGCTTGAGAAAACGATGATATATGACATGAAATTCATCAATTGCAAAGCAGTAATAATATTTGTCAGGCTTTCCTTTATTAAAATACAAAAGATAGTCAAACTCGCCATTTGAAATTTTTTCATAATGTATATCATCACTAAACTTTAAAAAATATTCTTTTACTTTTTCAATCGTACAGCTATGGTCTGCCACAAGCTTTACAAGACCGCATATAAATTCATTATTCGACATATGATCATGAACATATTCTGCACCCTTATCAGGTATCTTAAAGCAAAATCTTTCACCATTATTTGAAATTTCAATATTTCCGAAAAATTCACTTACTTCCCTGCAGAAATCTGATAATATCTCTTTCATTCCGGATATATCACATTTTATTTTCAAAAGATGATTCAGTGAACCTAGCGGATAATACAATCTTATAGTTTCTTTCCGATACCCAAGTTTTGCCTGCTCTTCTTTTATAATATCCATCAGATTATCTTTCATTTCCTCATACTCTTTTTTCAAATTCTACACCTCCTGCTTTTCTTTTTTATTTCCTATTATAAACATTATAACAGCCGGTGCTATTATAAGTACACATCCGATATAGCTGAATACATCTGGTATCTCACCAAGTATTATAAATCCAAGTATCCCCGCAAAGATTACATTTGAATAATCGTATACCGAAAGTTCTTTTGCCGGTGCATGTGAATATGCCGCCGTTATAAAGAACTGCCCAAATGTTGCCGCAACTCCGGTCATAAAAAGATAAAACCACTGTATCGGCTCCATATGTGTATAGTTTAATATACAATACGGCAGTGAACATATACATGAAAACGCAGAAAAGAAGAATACAATAAATGGTCCTTTAACACCCATTCCTGTAGCTTTTCTAAGAAGTGTGTAAGCCATGCCCGCTCCCATACCTCCTATCATTGCAATAAGTGCAGGTATGGATAACATTGCATCTCCTGACGGTTTCAAAATAAACATTGCACCTATAATAGCAGAAATAAGACAACGGACCTGATAATGCTCAACCCGTTCTTTTAAAATAAAATATGAAAAAACAATCGCAAAAAAAGGAGATAATTTATTGAGCATTGATGCGTCTGCAATATTTAAATGATCCACACCGTAAAAATTACAAAATATTCCTACTGTTCCAAAAAAAGCCCGCCCAAATACATATTTAAAACTTTCTTTACTACATTTTAAAGGTGTGTGATTTTTCTTCAGCATGGCATACGCAACAACTGCAGCCACAAAATTTCTAAAAAAAGATTTTTGCAGCGTCGGTATATCGCCTGACAGTTTTATAAACAAACTCATAAATGCAAACGACAATGCCGAAAATATAATACACAAAATACCTTTCGTTTTCTCTGACATCAGATTTCCTCTTTTCTTAACAGCCCAATCTTTCATTATCTTATAAATCTTATAACTTATTCTGAATTTTAATTACTTTTCCAGAATAATATCAAGTATCTCTGACGGCTGGTTTATAATTCTCTTTACTCCCTTTTCACGAAGAAATTCCGCATCTCTGAAACCCCAGCCGACCATTATAACATCCATTCCGGCATTCACCGATGTTGCAAAATCAACGTCCGAATCACCTACGTAAACGGCATTGTCTTTTTCAACATTCAATTTTGATAACACCTCAAAAACACTGTCAGGTGCAGGTTTTTTCTTAATGCCCTCTCTTTCGCCTATTGCAAAATCAAACAAATTATCAAAATAATCTTTGCACAAATCCTGAACGGCAAAATCAGCTTTATTTGATACAACTGCCGTAAGGCATCCGGCTTTCCTTAGTTCTAACAATACATCTTTTATTCCGTCATAGGGTCTGGTTTTCACCGCACAATGTGTCTTATAATACTCTTTAAATGTATCAAAAACTTTGTCTGTAAGTTTCTTGTCTGTATCTGTAGGAACAGCACGTTCTATAAGAAGTCTTATCCCGTTTCCTACAAATCTTCTGACTTCATCAATTGTTCTCTCAGGAAGCCCATTTGCTTTCAGTGCATAATTTGTACTGTCTGCAAGGTCCTCAAGTGTATTTAAAATTGTTCCATCCATGTCAAAAACTGCAAGTTTATATCTCATTTTTATCCCTCATTTCCTGCTAATACTTTTAAATCATTCCGTAAATAACTTTGCTTCTTTTATAACAAGACTCTTGTTTTTCTGCCAGATTGAAGGAAATTCATTTGCCGATAACGGGCATGCTTTCTTTCCAATCTCCAATGTTATGCTTGGTATTCCCTTCTTATACATGGCATATTCTCTCAGATTTCCGATATTTTTCTTTTTGGAATGTTCATTTATGTTCTCCTCATAACTGCTGCTGTCCGCATATCCTGTTATTTTTTTCGCAAGATTATACATTTTAGTGACAACATGCTTAACACTGCCTTTCGCTTCACCAAAAAGTATCGAACCTGTCGCATGATAATTTATCAGGCCTTTTAATGTTCCTGAATTTTTCATTTTTTCAAGAAAAGCAGTTATTGCTCTGGTTTCCGGTTCACTGTTTACAGACTCACCTGTATATCCGTCACTTCCCCTTTTTCCACCATATTTTGCAATGTAATTATAATTAAAGTTCTTATTCAGATCAACACCTCTTGCATTGGATTTCCAATATTTAGTGCCGCCCACAACTTTCATTTTTCTTAAAGCTTTTCGCAATGTGCTGTTTCTTATCCCTGACATTCCAAACTGAGAAATTGTAACACCGTCCGGATTTGCCATCGGAATGTAATGTATGGCAATTTTATTCAAGACACCCGCTGTTGCCTCAGACGCATTTTTATTATTGTGATTTTTCAGATAGTCTTCTATCTGAGCCATACATAACTGTGCTGTCATATATTCTCTTGCATGAAGTGCACCTATGACTATAATCGAACGCCCTGAACCGGTATTTCCTATTACCACATCATATAACTTTCTGTTGTCACATGAATTTCCGATTGTTCTTACACTCACATATCTTGAATATGTCCTTTTAAGTAAAGATATATCCGCACTCATTTCTGTATATGTATATTTTTGATGTGATGTATTTACAATCTTCTTTGTTGTAAAACATGTTCCTCTGTTATTTGAACTGTATTTTGTCTTTGAAGCTATATTTATCGATTTTATTATATACTTATAATTTTTGCCTGCACTTATATTCTTATCTACAAAGCGTGCTTTTTTTGAACTTCCTACTACTTTATATTTTCCTTTACCTGTCTGCCTGTAAATCTGAAAAGTTTTAGTATGTCTGCCACGCTTCCATGTGATAAGTACTTTGTCATCTGACAGCTTTGTGTATCTGACTGTTGATGCCTTTACAGGTTTACAGATTGTAATTTTCTTCGACTTAGAGACTCTCTTTTTCCCTTTAAGTGCGGTAATTCTTACATGATAAACCTTTCCCTCATCAATCTTAAAAATATATGTACGCTTTTTTTTGCTGAGTTTTACTGTCTTTTTCAATCCTCCAGAAATTTTGATTTTATATCTGTCAATATATTTTATACTGTTCCATCTCAAACGGACATGTCTTTTGCCATGCTGAGATACTTTCACTGTGAGCACCTGTTTTTTTGCCGGCTTTTTAACAGGCTTTTTCGTTGGCTTTGCAGTTGGTTTCGGGGTCGGCTTACTCGTCGGTTCAGGTGTTGGTGTCTCTTCTATAGCCGGAGGTGTAGCGGTAACCACACCACCTGTAACAACTGATAAATCAAAACAATTAGTATCTGATATTTTTTTATTATCAGCAGATACATAAGTCATGTCTGTAATACTTCCACAAATAAGTGCTATAATAAGAAACAATGATATTATTGATTTATTTTTGTTCAAAACAGTTTCCTTCCTTCCAATATATTTAATAAATACGCCTGAATATTATACACCTAATAAACAAAAATACGCAACCCAAAAATCGTTCTTAATTTTTTTACAATTTTTTCCAATGAATATTTTAAACAGACATCACGCATAATAGAAATAAAATAAAAATGAATGGAGGCATATTTTGAAAACATTAGATTATATTTTACTGACACTTGTTGTAATTGGTGCAGTCAACTGGGGACTTATAGGATTCTTAAGATTCGACCTTGTACGAGTCTTATTCGGAGATATGACCATACTTTCGAGAATTATATATGCCGCAGTAGGCATTGGCGGACTTTATGCCATCAGTTATTATGGTCGTATACGCTCTGCCGGAGAATATTAGTATGCATCCTCACGGAGTATTTTTAATGTTATAGGAAACAAAAAGTTTCCTATAACATTAAAAAAGTCCATCTATATGATATATAAGTCCCTGACAGGCTCATCATATAGACGGGCTTTTTATTTTTATTTATTTTCCATTTCTAACAAATGACTCATCTGTGAATACAAACTAAAGGAATCACTGGCATGCATTACAACCGATATATAATCTTTACCGTTGTCATTCTTTGTATACAATATAAGATTTGAACCTGCCATCGACGTTGTCCCTGTTTTTCCTCCTATAACCGTGACACCATCAGGTGCTTTGGCACTTCCAAGAAGATATTTGTCTGTTGACGAAAACCATAATGTCTTTTTAGAACCGTCTGCACCTTTAAATTCCGCTTTATAAGAAGACTGGTTTATTATATCCATAAATACATCATAATTTAACAGCTCATGGAATACAAGATAAAGGTCATACGGTGTTGTATAATGATTATCATCATGAAGTCCGTGCGGATTGACAAAGTTTGAACCTGAACATCCAAGGCTCTTTGCCTCTTTATTCATAAGCTCTGCAAACTTTTCAACACTTCCTGATATATGTTCGGCTATGGCAATACCTGCATCATTACCCGAACATATCAAAAATGAGTATAAAAGTTTTTTCAGAGTGATTTTATCACCCTCTGCAAAACCACACAGTTTTGCCCCATATTCCGTAATATGTGTAGCATTATATCCGATTGTTACCACATCATCAAGATTTCCGTATTTTAATGCTACAAGTGCTGTCACAATTTTTGTTGTACTTGCCGGATACATTTTCTGATATATGTTATCAGCGTAAAGCATTTTGTTGTCTGTATTGTCAAAGATAAGAGAAGCACCTGCGGTCATAAATAAGTCTTTTTCTGACTGCTTTTTCTTTGGAACAACACATATATTTGAAGAAAAAAGCTGCTGCTCTTTTGTCCCGAACGCATTTTGCCCATCATGTGGCAAAATAACATCATAGTTATTAAATATTGATACATCCGTCTGACAGCCTGTCAGCACAAACGATGCTATCAATACAATAGAAATAATCCTGCATCTTTTTTTTATTACATTCATGCCTGTAACCACGAAAATAAACCTTTTATATATCAGTCTATAATCCTTCCTTTTTTAATATTTCACGCCATTCGAGATCTCCTCTGTCGAGGGCTTTTATAAGTAACTCTGCCGTAGCAAGATTTGTTGCAAACGGAATATTATATGTGTCACATAAATGAATAACGTTATTAACATCCGGTTCATGTGATTTTGGCGATAGAGGATCACGCAAAAAGATAACCATATCTATCTGATTATGCTCTATCTGTGACGCAAGCTGCTGTTCTCCGCCAAGATGTCCCGCAAGATATTTATGAATATTTAAATTTGTAACCTCTTCAATGAGGCGACCGGTTGTACCTGTCGCATAAATATCATGTTTACTCAAAATTCCTCTGTATGCAATAGCAAAATTCTGCATAAGTATTTTTTTTGCATCATGTGCAATTAGTCCAATGTTCATCTTATTCACCCCTGTTTTTATCTTATCATTTATTATCCATATATTTTAAATATCCAGCCCAATCTCATCAATCTCATCCTCTTCCGGTGGATTAAGATTTCTCATGGTAAAACCTTCCTTGCTTGATTTGGCTGGCTGTATACCTACGTTCATAACCAGCCCTATCCCTATCATAGACGATATCATGGAACTTAAACCATTGCTTATAAATGGCAATGGAAGTCCCGTATTTGGAAAGATAAAAGTTACTACACATATATTTGCAAATACCTGAAACATAAACATGGCA
>FR887319.1:42436-48054 GCA_000436755.1 Clostridium sp. CAG:253
AACATAAACATGGCAGATACCCCGACTGCTATCATCTTTCCAAGATAATCCTGCGCTTTTTTCGCTACCATAAAGCATTTAAATATAACTATGGCAAACAGCAATAATACCAAACAACATCCCAAAAAACCAAATTCTTCTCCTACAACAGACCATATAAAATCGCTTTCCCTGATACCTACACCATTAAAAGTTCTGCTCTCAAGACCTTTTCCTCCGTCCTGAATAAATTTACCGTAAAGCTGTCCTGATGCTATTGCCTTAATAGCTGAATTCTGCTGCCAATTTAAGTTGTCAGCGTTCGGATAAGTGTCAGGATGAAGCCATGCCTGTATTCGGTTATACTGATAATTGTGCAATATTAAATTACCAGGTATCTGTACATACCACGCCAGAAAGCCACATATCGGTACTGCCGCTATGAGTATAGGCACAATAATTCGATATGATACTCCACCGATAAATATCATGACACACATTATAAATACACCGACAAGACTTGACGACAAATCAGGCTGTGTCAAAATTGCAAGTACCGGAATTGCTGAGACAACGCAGACTTTTACCAATGTCGATACCTTGTCCAGTTTTGAATGTAGCTTTGAAAACAATGCCGCAAGCGTGATTATCAGTATTATTTTCATAAGTTCAGTCGGCTGGAATGTGATAGGTCCAAGCTCTATCCATCTGTATGTTCCGGTTTTATTGTCAGTTCCCAAAGGTGTGTGTACGGCAAGTGTAAGTAAAATACCTGCTATATAGTATACAATACAGAACTGGCATATAAAATGGTAATCTATAACAGACACAATCGCCACAATAATAAGTCCCAATATCAATCCAACTAACTGGCCTTTCATGAGAGAAGCACCTTTTGTCGTACCTCCTGCCATTCTTACACAATATAATCCCAATATACAAAGTATAACTACTACACATAAAAGTGAAAAGTTATACTTTTTCCAATCGTACTGCCTGATTCGGTTAATCATTACAACTCATCCTAACCTTTCCTTTATTTGCGGAAGTTTCTTGAACCCTCCTTAATAGGAATATTTGCTAAAAGTGCATTAACTGTTCCCGATGATTCGTCAAGTTCCGTCTTTGTTACTTTTATATCAAGTCCATCCGTATCAATATCAACATACTTTGAAATAACTTGAATAATATCATTTTTCATCTGCTCCATCAACTCCGGCGAACACACTGCCCTGTCCGATGTGATGGCTACCTTTAATCTCCTTTTTGCAACATCGCTGCTGCTCTCGGAGCTCCTAAAAAAATTTGAGAAAATGCCCATCATGCTCCTCCATAAAATTTATAATTTAAAATTTAGTATTTAATTCTTTTTGAAAATTGCTGATAATTTTTGGAAAAATCCTTCCCTAACATCAAGGTTCAAATAAGGAACATCTTCTCCCATAACTCTCTTGCATATGTTCATATATGCCTGTCCTGCAAGGCAGTTAGAGCCTACTAAAGGTTCTCCGTTGTTTGTTGATGTGATAATGTGCTCATCATCAGGTACAATTCCTATAAGGTCGATGCCAAGTATATCCACGACATCATCACTTGACATCATATTACCCTCTTTAACCATATCAGATCTCAATCTGTTTACGATAAGATGAGTCTTTGATATTTCGTTTGCTTCGAGAAGTCCTATAATCCTGTCAGCATCTCTCACCGCAGATACCTCAGGTGTTGTGACAACTAATGCTCTGTCTGCACCTGCAATGGCATTCTGAAATCCCTGCTCTATTCCGGCAGGACAGTCCATAATTATGTAATCGTATTCATTCCTAAGTTCATCTGCAAGCTTTTTCATCTGTTCAGGACTTACTGCAGTCTTATCCTTTGTCTGTGCTGAAGGTAACAGATACAGATTTTGATGTCTTTTATCCTTTATAAGTGCCTGCTTGATGCGGCAGTTATTCTCGATTACATCTACAAGATTGTATACAATCCTGTTTTCGAGTCCCATTACAACATCAAGATTACGAAGTCCTATATCTGTATCAATAAGAACAACTTTCTTTCCCTCCATCGCCAAACCTGTGCCAAGATTGGCAGTCGTAGTTGTCTTTCCAACACCGCCTTTTCCGGATGTGACTACTATTACTTCTCCCATTTTTTGTTTCCTCCTGTTAAAAGAAATTTAATATTTTAATAATAATTTTATCAAAAAAAACATTTTATGTCTACAATTACAATTTTATATCGTCCATTACATCTTTATCTAATGTCTCAATATAAATGTTTCCATCCTCCAAAAAGGCAATCTTAGTCTCAGGTTTATTCTTCTTTTTTAATTTTGCCGGTTTGTCGGGTGCCCTTGCAATCACATCTGCTATCTTAATCTNNNNCATCTGCTATCTTAATCTGCATCGGATTCATATCAAGTGCAATCACGAATGCATTGCTGTTTCCTGTAGAACCTGCATATACCGTTCCGTTTAGAGAACCAAGTATTATTACATTTCCCTTAGACACCACTTTTGCGCCTGCTTTCACATCACCTATAACTATTATGCTTGTCTCCACGTCAAGAACCTGTCCTGAGCGGAGATTTCCCTTAAAAAACTGCCCCGTGTTGGCATCCTGCATAGCAAATTTATTTTCTACTGCCCTTGAAAACTGTTCCTCTTTTGCAGGGTCATCAAGTGCTATGCACACTATATTTAAATGACAATTTTCATGTATTATTGAAATAATCTCTTCCTGCTGTTCATCATCAAGTATTCTTCCCTGAAAACTTATTGCCTTCGATGCTTCTCCCAAAAACTCATCGGATGAACGAAACTTCTCTGCAACATCTTTTTTCAACTGCTCATATGGAATGGAACTGTCGAGTGCAAGGATGAGTCCTGATTTTGTTCCCTTGATAACAACTGTCTCTTTCATTTGTTTTCCCCCTCCTTATTCTTTAATCTATATGTGATATGCTTGATTCAGGCATTTTGACAGAACCTGACACCTTTTTCTTAGCTTTTGAACCTTTTTTTCCAAAGTAATATTTATACACATCTCTCGCCGTCTGTGCCGCATTTGAAGAAGCGTATCCATTTGGAATTACGCATGTTACTGAAATTTCCGGCTTTTTATATGGGGCATAAGATATGAAATATGCATGGTTCGCATGGAATTTACTCTGCTGTGCAGTACCTGTTTTTCCGGCAATTGTTGCTTTTACATTTTTAAACATAAAACTTATGGAACTTCTTGAACCGTTCACAACAAGGTTCATCCCCTTGTGCACCGCGTCCCACGAGGACTGCTTTATATTTACTTTGTTTCTCACTTTTGCTTTGTTATTTAAAACCGTCTTTCCGTTTACATTTTTAATCTTATCTACAAGTGTAAGGTCATAGCATGTTCCACTGTTTGCAACAGTTGTCACATATCTTGAAAGCTGTGACGGTGTATATGCATGTGTATCCTGACCAATTGCAGCTCTTACTGCATCTGTTGTTGCAAAATGAGGTGAAATCTCCGGAATTTCAACGCCTGATTTATCAGTCAGTCCAAATTTTTTTGCATATTTTTTAAGCCTTGCTATACCTCTTGGATAATTTATGCTGCCGGAAGATGTCTTTCCGGAAAGCATATATCCCACTTTGTAGAAGAAATAGTTACATGACACTTCGATAGCCGATGAAACTGTAAGGTCTCCGTGTGAAACCGTACTCCAGCACTTAGCCGGGTGGTCTATATCCGAAAATACAGTATGGTCATATATGTGCGTAGAAGGTGATATTACTCCCTCCTCAAGTCCCGTAATAGATGATATTACTTTAAATGTTGAACCCGGAGCCATCTCCTGCATAGTCGGTCTGTTTAAAAGCGGTGATGACGAATTTTCAATAAGCTTTTTATTGTAATATTCTGAATCAACCTTATTTGCCATCTTATTATTGTCATAGCTTGGATATGTGACCATAGCCTTTACATCACCTGTCTTTACATCAGTCACCACAAGTGAGCCTGAGCACGGCTCAAGACCTAAATCTCCCGGTGTAATCTGAAGCTTCTTTATCTGTTTTATAATATATGAATATGGTGATAACGCTCCTGTCTGTAAATTTGTGTAATCTGTATCACTCTTTTTGACAACTTTCTGATCCATAAGCAAAAGACATGTATCCTTGCCCGAAAGTTCATAATGATGAATCAAATATCCATAAATCAGTTTTGCAAATCCCGTGTCATTCTTTATATTTTTGAAACCATATTCTAAGAGTTTTCCATAAATCTCTTCTGATGTGTAATAACCGCTTTTTATATCAATTTTTTCCTGGTCTATCCACTGTTTTGAAATAGCGTATTGTAAAAACTGGCTGAGACTTGTATTGCCTTTAACAAAACCTTTGTAAACAGAATCTGTGGTATCAACCTGATTTACAAGTACAATGCTGTTTTTCTTGAGCAGTTCATAAAAATAATCAAGAAAATCATTCATATCATCTGAAATTTTATTTGACCCTTTTGTATAATTAGCAGCAAGATGCTTTTTCATATCAGATATAATACTCTTAGATTTGCTCTTAAACTTCTGATATGTCTTTTTCTCCAAAGAAGTTGCCTTTTTATCAGTAAAGTGCGTTACATCTATAATATTGTTTTTATATAATGCCTCATATACATCATATATCGGGATTTTTATATCTGTCGAGTTTGTTCCCTTTGAACCGGCACTTGAACTGTTATTTATTCTGCTTATCAGAACTCCGGCAAGATTTTCTTCCAAAAGATTATAACATTCCTCCTGAAGTTTTGCATCTATAGTCAGATATAAATCATCCCCCGCTGTCGGGCTTATTGTTTCATCAACCGAGACAACGCGGCTTGTACTTGAATTTATGCTCAGCTTTTCTTTACCTTTTTTTCCTTTAAGGTAATCTTCGTAAACACTTTCAAGTCCTGAAATACCTACCTGATCATCTGTTGTGTAATCTGTCTTTGCATCCTTTTTCTTTATCTGTTCAAGTTTCTCGGATGTTATTGCTCCGGTGTAACCAAGCATATGTGCAAAATACTTGCTCTTATTGTAAACTCTCTTTGTATCATCTCTTATGTTTACACCTATAAGTTCATTATTATTTTCCTTGATTGCCGCAACAGTCTTATCATTTACATTTTGAGCAATTGTAATAGGAAGATATTTCTGATACCTGTTTATAAAAATCGCATATCTTATATCAAGAATTTTAATTGCCATTTTATCATCATACTTATCTGATATGTCGAATTTCGGGCTCTGCGAACTCATATCATATCTCAAAAATTCATATATATCCTTTGCCGTTGCATCCATAAGCTCTTTATTCTCTTTTTTCTTCAATTCGCTTACGGTTATTGAGTACACTTCTGCCTTATATCTGAGCAGAGTATTTCCTGACACGGTAAATTCAGGCTCACCTTTATCGTTGAGCTTTAAATATGAGTCTACGGATAATGTTCCTCCGTTGCTCTCTATGACACGGATAAGTTTACATATCATGTCATTTTTTTCTTCCGATGTCATTTTTGCTGTTGCATCTGTCTCCTCATATGTTACATTGTGCGACAGCTTGTTATATGCAAGCAGCACTCCGTTGCAATCATATATATTTCCTCTT
>FR887319.1:48108-48576 GCA_000436755.1 Clostridium sp. CAG:253
GTGCTCTTCTGAGCCTCACTTGTATATTTTTCACCATCAACAATCTGCAGCATAAACAAACGATTGCCAATAATGGCAAAAAATATGATATATATTATGACGATTATCGCAATACGGGAATTAAATAATCCTTTTAGATAATCTTTAATTGTTTCCCACATATACAAACCTCTCTTTCAGAAAGCAAGTCTTTATATTTTAATCATCATTTAACTCACTCTCAACTCCAAGATTAACCTGCTTAGGCGGATTGAGTTTTTTGTCAATTAAACGTGCAAATTTAAATACAAACACACCTATTATAACTGTGTATATCAATTCCGGAAGTATAGTATTTTTGATATACTCTAAAAGTTCAAGTCTTCCTCTCAAAAGAAACTTCAATATATAAAACAGTGCTCCGTATATCAAATCTCCTGCCGTGATTGTCATTATCGGAAGTATAATGTCATCCTCGATATAAACTTT
>FR887320.1 GCA_000436755.1 Clostridium sp. CAG:253
GTATATTTTGAAAACGATGCTAATGCTGCAATGCTTGCAGAAAAAAAACAAAAGTATCCAAATGCGATATATCTGTCTTTGAACCACACCTTAGGAGGTGCATTCTGCATAGATGGAAAGCTGTTTCGAGGGCAGAACCAGAAAGCAGGGGAGTTTGGTCACATGATACTCGTTCCCGGTGGAAGAAAGTGTTATTGTGGTAAATCAGGATGTGCAGATGCATATTGTGCTGCAAGTGTACTGACACAAGATAACAGGCAGTCACTGGATGCATTTATGGAAAAAATTGAAAGTGGTGATGAAAAAACTTTGCAGTCATGGAATGAGTATCTGGATCATCTTGCTGTTTTGATATCAAATCTGCGGATGGCATATGATATGGATATCATACTAGGAGGTGATGTGGGAGGTGTATTGTCAGATTATATGATACCACTGGGAGAAAAAGTGATGGCATATAATGGCTTTGAGCATGATGTTTCATACTTAAAAAATTGTTCGTATAAGAAAGAAGCGTCAGCTGTTGGAGCTGCGAAATACTTTTTTACAAAACATATGGGTGAATTGTAAATTTTTTGATCCTCATATCATATTATAGTAAAAAACGGAAAGAAAACAGTAACTACGGTTTTCTTTCCGTTTTTTTTGCATGTTAATTGTGAAAAATACACAAAAAATAGATTTTGAAATTATGAAATATATAGAAATATGAAAAAACATATTGACAAATTGTGTTTA
>FR887321.1:0-16682 GCA_000436755.1 Clostridium sp. CAG:253
CTGTACTTCCGCTTATTTTTACAGCCTTAGGTTTTCCAAGAGGTCCCGGATTTGATGAATTATATATAATAACACTGCTGCCTGACGGAACATTGTCATAAATCCACTTTGCATCTGCTACCATAAGTCTCACACATCCGTGTGAAGCAGTCGTTCCAAGTTTATTGTATTCTTTTACTGCCAAAGAAGATGGTGTTCGTCTGTAATACCAAACTGAATGGAACAAAAAGCCTCTTGTAATTCTTGTACAATACTGTCCGTAACATGGTCCGTTTAATGTGTGCCAGCGCATCTTCTCTCCGAGCGGAAATGTTCCTATAGGAGTGGCATTTCCGGCTGAACAAACCATTGCCCTGACAGGTTTGAGTTTTCCGGAAGATTTTTTTTCGTAAATCGTCACACAATTCATCTGCTTATTAATCTTAATGACATATTTTTTTGATGCTGCGTCAACATTTGTACTTCCCTGAAAAGAAAAACCAATGTTGAAAGCAAGTATTAATGTAAGTAAAAAACTAAAGACTCTTTTTTTCTTCATTACTTATTCCTCATTTCTTTCTTAAATATATTCTGTCTTTTTAAAGACACTTTTTCATTATATCAAAAAAAATATACATATACCAGTGTGTCATTGACATTTCGTAAAATAACTTGTATAAATTTCCATCTGCTGCGTTATCATCAAAGCAGACGCAACGAAAATAATTCGTAAAAAATGTACTTTATTTTTGAAATGAACTGTGCTAGAATGTAAAATCGTTACAAAAAATTATATATGATACAAGTTGCAAAAGAACTTTTAAAACAAACATCATTATATATGAAGAGAGGAGATAAAATGAGTAGATTAAAATTAGGCGGTTCAAAAGACCTCACAACCGGTAATCCAATGAAACTTATACTTAATTTCGGCGTTCCTCTTCTGTTTGGAATGCTGTTTCAGCAGTTTTATAATATGGTCGATTCTATAATAGTAGGTAAACAGCTCGGTGTTGATGCTCTTGCAGCTGTCGGCTCGACAGGTTCAATAAATTTTATGGTACTTGGATTCTGTATAGGAATATGTAACGGTTTTGCCATTCCTATAGCTCAGGCTTTTGGTGCAAAAGATACCAATCGTCTGAAAAGTTATATTGCTAACTGCGTATGGTGTTCACTTTTGTTTGCAGTAGTTCTTACTATTATAATAGGTATTCTGACAAAAGATATTCTCACTGTCATGAGAACTCCGTCAAATATCTTTGATGATGCTTACATATATATATTTATTATTTTTATGGGTATACCTGCTACCATACTCTACAATATGGTGTCAGGTATTCTCCGTTCACTCGGTGACAGTTTTACACCTGTAGTTTTTTTGATTTTTTCTTCTATATTAAATATTGTTCTAGACCTCATTCTTGTAAAGAGAATGGGGGTAAGCGGTGCAGCCGTTGCCACAGTCAGTGCACAGGCTGTTTCAGGAATAATATGCCTTTTCTATACAGTCAGGAAATACAAACATCTTGACTTTAGTAAAAATGACTGGAAGATTTCACCAAAACATATACTTCAGCTCTGCAAAATGGGTATTCCTATGGGGCTTCAATATTCAATAACTGCAATTGGAAGTGTTATATTACAGACTGCCGTAAACAACATGGGTTCAACTATAGTTGCCGCAGTTACGGCAGGAAGCAGAGTCAGTATGTTCGTATGCTGTCCTTATGATGCAATGGGTTCAACCATGGCTACATACGGAGGACAGAATAAAGGTGCTGCTAAGTACGATCGCATTGACGAGGGACTTAAAGCCTGCATAAAACTTGGTGTTATCTACTCGCTTACGATACTTGTTTTTATGATTTTCTTCAGCAGGTATCTTGCTCTGCTCTTTGTAAGCAGTAAAGAAACTGCTCTTATAAATAAAATTTCAATGTTCCTGATAGGAAATGCTATATTTTATGTGCCGCTTGCCCTTGTAAACATAGTTCGTTTTATGATTCAGGGAATTGGTTTTCCGGGATTTGCAATACTCGCAGGAGTTTGTGAAATGATAGCACGTTCCATCGCAGGTTTTGTACTTGTACCGATATTCGGATATATCTTTGTTGTACTTGCAAGTCCCCTTGCCTGGATTTGTGCAGATATGTTTCTGCTTCCTGCCTACAGATATGTAATGAAAAAAAGCCGGGGGAATGTATAAACAATCCCCCAGGAAAATTTTAATATTGTCTTGTCCACACTAAAAATTATATTCCACCTGCATCTGCACTTACATTTTTTCTGTTGTCAGTAATCTGTACAAGCCAGCCAAATAATTTTGTGCATAATATTGTATATGCCGATCCCAATACATTTGCTCCTATCCTAAGCATTACTGCCATCGGCATTCCAAAAATTCCTGATGCAATAGATAAGGCTCCAAATGTATTAAACACTGTCTGCCATGCATATCCTGCCGAATAGCCGACACCTATTCCTCCTATCATTCCGATATAAGGATACAGCGATTTGGGGAGAACAAAATAAAGTCCCATAAATATCAAACATCCTACAATATTAAAGATTCCTCTGTCAGGAGCTCTCTTTATGCCATCATTCGGGAATGGAAGGCATACCGACATGCATGCGATTCCTGCCCACATAGCTCTCGGAAGTCCTAGAAGTGACATGATAAGCATCGCACTTGATACAATCACAGAAAGTCTTACATACCATCTGCTTCTTGCTGAGTGAATATTAAATTCTTTGAATAAATCAATAAATTTTCTTTGATAAGGACGTTTTCTCTGATTTTTGTAAAAAATAAACATACACAAAATCATTCCAAAAAACAAACCTGCCACACGAAGTGCGTATGTACGACCGGTCACATCATATCCCTGCAGCAAAAGATACCCCAATACAAATGTAGAGTGGTTATACATTATAACATTGTGACATCCTAAAATCATCAGCAATAATATGCAGATTACATTTACCACAAATGCCGGTATCGGTGCAAGTGTATTTGTAAATCTGGGTCCCGCCATAAGAATCAAAAATATGCCTGCTATTGAAATAAGACCATGTGTCGTTTTTATTCCAAAATCTGCCTGTCTCAGCACAAGCACTGCAAGAAGTACAGTAACACCTACCACACTATTATCGCTTCCTGTGATTTTTGTGAACAAAGTTACAACTGCAACACAAAATACCATAACAAGATATACCTTAAAATTGTAAATCAATATGTGTCTCAGCTTTTCTTTTTTGTCCTTTGTTGATTTTATAAGCTGTTTTGAACCAACTGAACTCAACTGTAATTCCTGATAAAATGTCATAATAGCCTCCATTTCTGCAATTTCTCTTTGCATGTTAAGTTTATTTCTGTTTTGCATTCGGATAAATTTTCTTCATCTTTGCATCATCATAATGTTTATCCATCCATTTCTGCCACGATTTTAAATTTTTATCTAAGACCTTCACATTGCTGCTCTCTGTCTGTTCTGACTGCATCACTTTGTTTTCCTTACTTCTCTCATCATATCTTACAAGTGCCATGCACGACACAATTATATTGCAAACCATAAACACAAGCAGACACCATGTAACTGCCTTTCCAAACTTGACCGGTATCTTTTCTATAACCATTTCAATTTTCGGAAAAAACTTTTTAAACCATATCACGGCTGCTATCCCCCAGAAAAAACAATATAACAGATTTATTCTGCCGCCAAGATTAAACGGAATCCCACTGTAATCCCAAAAAACTTTTCCGAATACAATCTCCGTAAAAACACTGCACAGATATTCATAAGCACCGCCAAGAAGTGTCCCTGTCAAAAATAAAAAACTCTCACTTCTGTCTTTATATTTGTATAGAAACAATGTAACCAATGCAAGCGCAAGTCCCCAGACAATACTGAACGGTCCCCACACTACACTGCTCCTGCTCATCCATATTCCCGCCGTAACTCTGCAAAATATCGTCTCCGTAACATCTCCTAAAAACGCCCCAACTATAAATAGCAGTACAATTTTATAGAAACAACATCCACCGGCAAATACACCATCATCGCCTTTTTTTGTTTCCTCAGTCTTTACGGCTTTTGGATATGCTTTTCTTATTCTTCTTTCTATTAAATTGTTTATCTTCCTTTGCAGACCAATACTTACTCTGTCAATTCCTGCATCTGCCGCCGCCCATTTTTCCGGATTTCTGCTCTTTCCACTCAAAAGCACAACTGACGCAAAAATATCGATAAACATTACCACTATCAAAGCTAACAGCAATACTTTCATAAAAATGTGTGGTAATATTTTTAACAGAAAAATTATAAACCTGTTTCCAAAACGAACCGCTATATAGCCAAGCAATCCCCAAAAAGCTGATGCTGAGACGCATATATACCCGTCAAGATTTCTCTTTCGCTTTGAATAATCCCACCATCTTTCATGAAATACCTTTTCTATCAGATGACCGCTTATCCACTCTGCTACAGTCGCATAAACCGCTGCGAACAAAAGCAGCCATATACCACTCAGTTCCTGCAAACCTACAGATATAAGCACCACGGTAATTCCATATATGACACAAAACGGTCCATTCACAAGTCCTCTGTTTGCAAACTTACGCTGTTTTAAAGTTGTTGCCGCTGTTTCTAATACCCATCCCAGAAATGAGTAAACAAAGAAAATCCACAACAATTCATACCCCGTAAAATATTTCATTACTTTTCCTCCATTTAATTCACTATGTAAGCAGCAAGAAACTATATACCAAATTTCAAAAAATGTCAAATCAAATTGTAAAAATATTCATTATGAATGTAGGAGATGAAAGGCTGAACTGTTATTTATGCATTTTAACGCAAAAATTGATATAAACTTTCCGTCTGTCGAAAAGTCTATACCAATCTCTGTTTTAAATAATATTGTGGTCAAAGAGTTCTTGGCTCCCTGCTTTAAAAACTTCCGCCGCCACCTCCATGTGTACTTCCACTACTGCTCGTATGCGTCGTACTTCCTCCCGAAGAAGCCCCGTCATCTTTTGGCTTTGCTGTTTTTGTTACACTTGAATACATAAAAATGTCTTTTTCACTTGTAAGTCTAAACGAATCTTTTTTTATGTACTCTGTCGCCGTTTTCTTAGGTTTAGCCGTATTCATCCTGAATCTCATTATTGCAACACTGATACCTGCTATGACAAGCGCTATAACAAAAGCTATAATTTCCAATATAACATAATCTGCTTTTTCCATATAAGGATTGTCAGTATCATACGGCTTACCGTCTTTGTAGGCATGCACAAAGTCGCTAGACATATCCAGAAATTTATCAGATGCATCAAAATACTCTCCATCGGATAAATATGGTTTAATCTCATCTTTTATGCACTCTATGCCATAATCTGTAAAAGCTTTAATTGCCGCACCTGTTGTAGAAATATGATATTTTCTGTCACCCTTACTTACAAGAAAAAGCACACCGCTCTTTTCACTGTCTATTCCGTAACCGTTATAATCATAATAGTCATCCGCATAATCCTGTGCACTTTTTCCATCCAATGATTTAACTGTTAAAATAACAACATCAAACTTTTCTTTCTGAATCTCTTTTATTTTTTCACTTAGTTTTTTCTCATCAGATGCACTTATAAGACCTGCCTCATCTATCACATAGCTTTTCTCAGCTGCACTGCTTATTGAAAAATCAACTAAAAATACCATAATGCAGACAGACACAACAAGAAACATAAACTTCTTCAATGAAGATAATTTTAAGTTTAAATTTCTCTTCAACGCTGTGCTAATAACGCTCTCTCTAAATTTATTTTCCATGCTTTATCCCCTCCTATATCCAGACAAATATCTGTAACACGGCAAATACAGCCGCTGTTATTCCAAAAAGATACTTAAAGGCTTTGCTCTTATCTATAGGAAGTTCTCCGACAATTTTTCCTGTCTGGCCATTCATGGCAAATGTGTATATCTTATCTTTGTATTTCTTGCTGAGCAGCCATACCGGTAACATGGTATATTCTGCTTTTCCGTTTTTTACATTTATCCTGCTGCTTTCAGCGAAAACCGACTCATATCCATGAACGGTATCACGAACTCTGTCTTCTGTACTCTTTTTCACACGTTCATTTGCTCTTGGTGCACTCGCTTCAATAGTAACATCATATTTATCGGCATAATAACCTGAAAGATATTTTTCTGAAAACTCAACAAGCTGTTTATAATCAAAAGGCTCTATCGAATCCATATAAGCATCATCCATATTACTTGAGGCATCGACAGGTATTTTTTCAAATGACAGTTTTCCCTTTCTTTTCAACATATAATGGTCAGTTTTCGTATAATCATAGTTTGAATCACTCCAAAAATGTGTCCTGTTCGCTTTATATGTAATATCTGCATCGGCATCACAATCAAAAAGCCAAAATGGGACATACACCCCCTTTATGCTGTCAATATGCTTTTTATTAGAAAATTCTTTTGGCAGCAAACGCTTTCCCTTATAAAATTCTTTTAATCTTTCTTTAGCGGTTTTCTTATCCATTTTAAATGGAATAATATATTTTGGTCTGTTTACTCCTGAAATATTTTCGGTAAGAATTGTCGGACTACCACAATATACACACTCTGTAGCAACTGAATTTTCGTCACCGATAATCTCTCCGCCACATGACTGGCATATATGAACCTTCATGCCATTCAGTTGAATTTCTTCCTGCTCCTGTTCTTCCTCATTCCACGCTGCATTTACTTCCTGAACTTTTTTATTTTCTTCCTCAAGAATTTCTTTTAACTGCGCTTCTGTGAAAGTATTGTCGCAATACTCGCAAACAAGCTCCTGTTCTTTGCTTCCCCACACAAGAGCAGCACCGCAGCAAGGACATTTATAAGCTATTGTATCCTCCATAATTAACCTCATTTCTGAATATCATTGTCATCAAAAGGATCTCCGCACTCAGGACAAAATTTCGGCGGGTTTTTAGGATCCTCAGGCTCCCATCCACATTTATCACATTTGTAAAGAGGTGCTTCTGCCGGTTTCTTTGCACCACATTCCATGCAGAATTTTCCTTTGTTTACCGTGCCACAGCTGCAAACCCAGCCCTGTACAGGCTGAGGCTTAGGTTTACCACACTCAACACAGAATTTTCCTGTATTTGATATTCCACATTCACATACCCAGCCATTTGAAACTTCATTTGAAACTGCCGCATTATTCTGCCCCGGCTGCCCTGCCTGTGCTACAGACCTCTGTTCCTGTGCTGCCAGCTGCTGTGCCTCATTTTGCTGCTGCATTCTCTGCTGCTGTCCCATCGCAAAAAGGCTCTGTGCATCTGTTCCCATTGAATTTTGAACCATTCCCATTCCCATAAATCCTGCCATCGCTCCGTTAGGATTAGAAGCCGCCGCTTTCATGGCTTCGCCCTGCGCACCTACAAGCGTTGCCGCCGCCATATTCGGATTTTGTAAAACAGCTGTCTTTTGAAGCTGCTTAATCATTTCCTCATCCTCTTTTGATGCGGTAACAGAATTTATGCCAAAAGAAGCTATCTCAATACCTCTAAGGTCTGCCCATTTCTTTGAAAGAACAGCATTCAATGCATCTGCTATTTCCATTGTATGGCCTGGGAGCGCACTGTAACGTATACCCATATCTGATATTTTTGCGAATGCCGGCTGAAGTGCCGTGAGAAGCTCTGTTTTAAGCATACTGTCAATTTCGCTTCTCTCATATTCTTCCTCAACATTGCCACATACATTTGTATAGAACAATATAGGATTTACTATCTTATATGAATACTCACCATTGCATCTGATGGAAATATCCACATCAAGACCTATATTATTGTCTACAACCCTGAAAGGCACCGGATTAGGTGTTCCATATTTATTTCCAATTATTTCTTTAGTATTAAAATAATATATCCGCTGGTCTTTTGCCGTATCACCGCCAAATGTAAAACGCTTTCCTATTGTGGCAAAAACTTCTTTTATTGATTTGCTGAGTTTTCCCTCAAATATAGACGGTTCTGTAGAAGTATCATTCACAAACTCTCCGGGTTCCGAGCAAAGCTCAACTACCTTGCCCTGCTCAACGATTATCATGCATTGACCTTCATTTACTGCGACAACTGAACCATTTGTAATAATATTGTCGCTTCCTTTTGTGTTGCTGCTTCTTCCTGAAACTCTTTTTTGTCCCTTGCACACAAGTACATCTGCATCCATAGCTTCACAATAAAAATATTCTTTCCACTGGTCTGCCAAAGTTCCCCCGACAGCACCCCCCATTGCTCTGATAAGTCCCATAATTTTCTCCTTTCATCTTTCATAAAATTCTTTTTATTTATTAAGTTTATGATGCACCGGTCAAATTACCTTTTGACCTTCATCAGCACTCATCTTTCCTGCTACGCAATTTCATAACAAGTTCGTAAACCTCAGGTCTGCGCTCTTTCAAATGTTCATCAAGAATATGACGTCTCTCTTTAAATCGCTTGGCAAGTTCCGGATGCTGCGATGCAATTCTCTCATAAACTTCTGTTCTATGCTCTTCAAGTTTCGCCGCAAGCGTCTGTTCGTCTTTGCCCGATATATTTACAATCTCTTTCAAATGCTCTTCAAGATGTTCAAGCCATTCATCCTGGTCAAGCTCCTCCATATGTGTCCACAAACCATGTAATAATTTCTCTACATCTCCGTTTTTATTCTTAAGCTGTTTTATCTGATTTGCTATCTGCTTCTCGATTTCCTCCTCCGCATGCCTGCCAAATGCCCATACAAATTCCTGTACACGGTTATCCGCCCTCTTTTTAGAAACGCTTATCTCTTCGTTATCTATTCCGCCCTCCAACGGATACGGGCGGTTTATCTCCATATCTTTTAACGCAATATGTATTGTTCTTCTCGCACATCCTGCTTCTACAAGATAACCTATGCCCAGTTTTCTCATTTGTTCATTCAAATCTGCAATATGCTCAGTTATATAAAATTTTATTTCCTTTTCTTTCAAATTCTTATATAATATTGCAAGTCTGTCTGCCGCCGTTATATCAATACTTCCGATAGCACTGGCATCAATAATAACCGCCTTTGTGTCATCTTTTATGTTGTCCTCTATATCTCTCTGTAATATCTGCACATTGGCAAAGAAAAGATTGCTGCTGAACCGATAAATAATCACACCATCTATAGCATGTATCTGACTGCTTTCCTGCAAATCACGAAAATGTCTGTGTCCCGGCTGTATTCCCAAAAAACATCTTGCAGGTTTGGAAGTACGGATTATCATTTCAGAGAAAGACAATATTATTCCAATAAGAACTCCGTTTATCGTTCCCAGAAAAAGTACACCCATAAATGCACCGACAAAAATCATGCATTCTGTCCTGCTCACTTTCCACAAACGGAATGCCAATTCAAATTCTGTTGCTCCCGCCAGTGCAGAGATAACAATGGCTGTAAGTATCGGAACCGGAAGATAACCAATAAAACCTGTTCCGAATAGCAGCAAAAGCATCATTGAAATTCCTGCCACAATTCCCATAAGCTGTGTCTTTCCCTGATACTGCTCACCCATTGCCGTTCTTGATACCGAACCGTTTATAGGACAGCATCCCGTAAATGCTGCTGCAAGATTTCCCATTGAAAATGCGAGTATTTCCTGATTGTCATTTATCCTATACCCGTTTTTCTGTGCAAAATTATTTTCTGCAAGAAGTGTTTCCGCAAGAATAACAACCGAAACTGACAAACTGACGATAATTACATCTCTTAACGGCAATACGGAAAAATCCGGCAAAGTCCACTGTGGAAGTCCTGTATTTACTTTGTCAAGAGTCTTTATTCCATATTCTCTTATTGGCAAAAAATATGTCATAACCGCACCCACTCCCATAAGCACTACAGCCATAGGAAACTTTGGCACAATCTTCTTAGATACAGACAATATAATCAATGCCAGAACTCCAAGAATTACAGACGGTATATTTATATTATGCATAGTCTCTGCAATATGCTCTGCAAGTTCAAAAAACTCACCTGTCCCGGCAGAACCGCCAAGTAATTTTGGAACCTGCATCAATATTATTGTAGTACATATCCCCGTAATGAAACCTCCCATAACAGGAGCTGATATGTAATTGACAAGCTTTCCCGCTTTCATGATATAAAAAGCCAAAAGCCACACCGCTACAAAAAAGGTAATCAGCGGAACTGCTTTTAATGCCTTATCTGAACCGCTTTCTATGCCAAATCCGATAAGTGCAGAACCGACAAGTGCTGCCGGAGCCGCATCTACACCAAATACAAACTGCGGTGATGTAGACAATAAAGCAAACATTATAATAGGAAATACAGAACCATACAGACCGTAAACAGCCGGCAGTCCCGCAATCTGTGCATACCCCATTGAAATAGGTATCGAAACCGCCATAATAATAATTCCGGTGATTACATCTTTTATAATGTTTTCTTTTTTATAACTACGCATAGTCTTTGCCAATTCCAGTTTCATATCATCATTCCATTTCTTTTTATAATTTTAAAAACTTATTCACTACAGCACTTCGCAATAGTCTCAATAACCATATCCATCTGAAGCGGTTTTTCCAGATGCTCATTCATTCCTGCCGCAAGACATTTTTTCCTGTCTTCCTTAAATGCATTGGCTGTCATTGCAATAATAGGAATTTCCTTTGCATCAGGACGTTTTAATGCCCTGATGTTTCTTCATCATCAACATTTTCTTCCGGCGACGCTATCCTAAAAGGAATTGTAAGAACAAAATAACATCAAAAAACTTTGACCGATTATAGTATAACATATAATAATCATCCAAAGTTGAATAACATCCTTAAATTTCTAAAATATCCTTTAGTTTTTAAATTATAAACTCTACTAAATTCCCTCATTATAAACTTTGTTTATAGACGCCTGCGCTTCTTCCATTTCATGTTTTTTGCGAAATCTTTCGCGGTCCTCTAAAATCGCCAGCATTTCGTCAATAAGCATTTCCTCACTCAGATAATTTATTCGATAAAGATAACCAAGCATTCTTGTTGCCGTATAGTCCGTATTCATATACTTAAATGCTATCTCCTTACAAAGTTCCTCATGAAATCCCCTTTTTAATAATTCTTTATATAATGTATTGCTTTTTTCTGATGCCATTACTAAATCTCCTTTCCACATGATTTATTTATCCCCTGTTCCTTCTATTAACAATATATAAAGGAAGTGCTAAAAAAAGCATTGCCCCTACTGTCTTTCCCAGTATAACAGGAACTATATCAGAAATAAACCGGTATAACTCCGGGAAAATGGAAAAAGCAACACTGATTCCATTGCATAACTTATGTTTCTAATATATAATTGCATTGGTCTATATTACATTATTTAATTTTAAAATTTAGAAATGAGGTTTTGTTTTTATGATAAAATTGATTGCTACTGATATTGACGGCACCCTTGTTAAAGATGGCACTCTTATAATAGACCCTGAATATATGACTGTAATAAGTAAACTTATCGATAAGGGAATTATTTTTACTGTATGTTCAGGCAGACAGTTTTCCAGCGAGCAAAAACTTTTTGCTCCTATCAAAGACAAGTTAATGTATATCACTGACGGTGGTACTGTTGTGCGTACACCGGACAAGATTTTAAAAACTTACCCCATGTCGGCTGCTCTTTGGAAAGATATGTGCCGCATGGTAAGAGACGAACTTCCCGCATGTGACTATTTTGCCGCAACTCCTGACCTTTGCTATGCTGAAGACGGTGCAAGCCCGATTTTTCACAGACTAAGAGATTCTTATGGTTTTGAAATGCGTGAAGTTGACGACCTTACAAAACTTGAAAACCTTACAAAACTTGAAAACGATGACATTATAAAGTTCACTGTCTACCATCCTACCGCATGTGAAGAACTTTGCTCCCCTCACTTCATTCCTTCATGGAAAGACAAAGCTCATGTCACTTCTGCCGGAACGGAATGGGTTGACTGCAATACAATCGGTATAAGCAAATGGACTGCAATTTCATTTTTGATGTGCAAATACAATATCGCCCCCGATGAAGTCTGCTGCTTTGGTGACAATTTAAACGATATTGAAATGCTTAAAAATGCCGGTACAAGCTACGCCGTATCAAATGCACGGCCTGAAGTTATCTCAGCTGCAAAACATACATGTGCTCCTTATACCGAAAACGGAGTATTGCAGGTGCTTAAAAGTTTCTTATAAGTTATTAAAGATAGAAAATAGACAAAATCAGAATTCGATTTTGTCTATTTTAAATTCATGTAATTTCAACAAACTTATTTTCCAAATCCGTTTTTTGCTTCCTCCGCATACTTCACTGCATTTTTTACATTCGCCTCAAGTTCTTCATCCTTTATTTTCCTAACAACTTTGCCCGGATTTCCAATCACCACCGAACCGTCAGGCACCTCAGTACCTCCTGTCACAAGTGTACCTGCTCCAATCAGACAATTTTTTCCTATCTTACATCCATTTAGTAAAACAGCTCCCATTCCTATAAGAGAACAATCCCCAATCTCACAACCGTGTATTACCGCACCATGCCCGACGGTTACTTTTTCGCCAATATAAACCGGATACCCCTCATCAACATGAATTACACAATTATCCTGAATATTTGAATTTCTTCCTATATAAATTTTATCTGCATCTGCTCTTATTGAAGCATGATACCATACATTAGCATTTTCATCTAAAGTAACATCTCCAATTACATCAGCACTTGGTGCGATATAAGATTCTCCTTTTATATATCTTTCTCTTTCTTTCTGAGGTACAAGTCCTCCCCCTGTTGCCCACACAATATGGGTCGCATCTTTCATCTGCTCTTTAAGTCCGTTTTCCCTAATATAATTTTTTCCTTCATCACTCTGCATAAGTTTTTCTGCTCCAAAAAATCCTGCACACGCTGACGGTTCTAAAAATATATTCTCCTTTTCATATACTTCCTTCAAATATGATAAAAGTCTCTCATCTTTAACCGTAAATGCTCCTGATAAAAGCGGCTCCATCATCTCGCATACAAATCCTGAAGGCTTTGATACCGCAAGCCCGTCCGCTTTTGTCTTACCTGACAATCCCAAATCTTTTACCGATATATCATTCCATTTTTCTGTTGCAAGTCCTGCCAAAAGACATGGTGCCTGTACAGGTTCTACAGTAAAACAATGAACAAAATTTCCAAACATCTGCTTTAGACCAAATGTTATTCCGCCCGGTGCACCGCCCACTCCACACGGAATATAGACAAACAACGGATGATTCTCGTCAACTGCTACTCCATTTTTAAACAACTGCACTTTAAGTCTCATTGCCGCTGTCGCATATCCCATAAACAAGTCAACCGATTTCTCATCATCTATAAAAAAACTGTATTCATCTTTTTCAGATGCTTCTCTTCCCGCCTGAACCGCTTCCGTATAATCGGTATCATATTCCATCAACGTCACACCGTTGCTTCTAAGCATTTCCTTTTTCCACTGTTTTGCATCTGCTGACATGTGAACAATGACTTTAAAACCGAGTTTTGCCCCCATTATCCCGATACTTAGTCCAAGATTACCTGTTGAACCAACCTGAATAGTATATTTTCCGTAAAATCTTCTAAATTCTTCCGAGTCAATCTTTTCATAATTTTCTGTCGGGTGAAGCATATGTTTATCTACCGCAAGAGTCTCAGCAATCTTAAGCACTTCATAAATCCCGCCTCTTGCCTTTACAGAGCCTGATATAGGCAGATTGCAATCCTTTTTCAGTAAAAGAGTCCCCTCTATCCCGGCTCCATTTTCATTTAAAAATTGTTTTGTTTTATCTATTTTTACAAGTTCAGATTCTATTATACCTTTTCTGTCTGCTGTTTCAGGAAAAACCTTTGCAATATAAGGCATAAAACGCATAAGTCTGTTCTGTGCAGCTTTAAGTTCAACAAAACCGTGACCGTTTATTTTTTCACGCTCACCCACGTTTTCTTTATATTGATTTATCCATACAGTCTCAATTCCATTTTTCAAATCATCAATGACATTATTACAACTCATTATTTATCCTCCAAAGTCACCTTTTGAACCATAACTTTACAACTTTTAATATTGCATGCTATCCCATATATGCTAAAAAGTCTACTGTACAGCAATGCTCTTGCTAAAAATTTCTTACTAAAGCTATTCCAAACAATTATAACAAAAAAACGTAATTACCTCAAATATGAAATTTTTCTTTACACTTTTACATTTTTTCACCAAAAATCTTCTTTACCACATTATATGCCAACTTCTTTCTTCTAAACTCATCCACAATTCCTTTATTATTCATTGTCCTTGGTCTTCCACCAAACCATTCGTCACTTATTCTTATATCACAGAACTGCCATATATAAACACCTATGCAGTCTTTATAGTCAAGAACTGCCGTAAGCTGTTTTTCAAGTGCTTTCGCCTGATATTCCTCAGTCCATTTTGAATCATAATTATTCCTATATCCATAAAGTCCACCTGCTCCTATTTCTGTTATCATAAATGGTTTTCCTGCTCCTTCTGTTTCATTCTGTACCCATTTATACAAAGCATCAAGATACTCATCCGGTGCTGTATCATGATACCATAATGGATAAATATTGTATGAAACCACATCCGGTAGTCCCAAACATACATCCGTTTTAAATTTACAGCTTGCAAATGAACATGGTCTTGATGTATCAAGTTTTCTTATAATATCAAATTGTTTTTTATAGCACTCTTTTCCATACTCTGTCTCGCTTGCACATTCATTTAATATACCCCAGATATAAATTGATGGATGATTGTAATGTGCCGGTATCATTTCCTCTATAACTTTCTCAGCCTGAGGTTCAAAGTTGGGATTTCTCATATCTGCCTCGCTTAATCCCCTTGCATGATTTTCTTCCCAGACCAATATTCCCTGTTCATCGCATATATCAAGAAAAATTTCATCATTCGGATAATGAGATGTTCTTATTGAATTTGCTCCCATATCTTTTATAAGTTCAATATCTGCTGCAATCGCAGCCATCGGAAGTGCACAACCAAATTGAGGATGGTCCTCATGCCTACAGACTCCTTTTATCCTTATTTTTCTTCCATTTAAATGAATCTCTTTTCCTGCTATTTTTATTTCTCTAAAACCAAATCTGTCAATAAAATCGTCAAAAGCATTTTTATCTCTTAAAAGTTTTACTTCTATCTCATATAAATTCGGCGTTTCCTGCATCCACTCGCGCACACTTTCAAATTCTATTTCTGTTGTCACCTTATTTTGTCTTAAGGTATCAATATTTTCCAAAATGATATGCTTTCCTGCCGTATTTATTTCAATGTTAATATTTTCACTCTTATTCTTATCTATTTCTTCAGTTTTACTTTTCATTATATCATCTGAGCTGCTGTTTTCTGTTTCGCCGGCTACTCCTATATTTTCAATATAAATCTCTATCTTTGCTCTCCACTTATCATTTTCCTTATACGGTGTCACATGAACATTTTTAATATATACATCTGATATATTCTCAAGTACAACCGGACGGCTGACACCCCCATATGACATATAATCGTTTGGTATATGTAATGCACTCTTTTTGCTAAACCTGTTGTCAGCCTTTACCATCAGTGTGTGTTCACCATATGGCAAATTGTGGCATACCGTATCAAACGGCGTATATGCATTATAATGTTCTGTAATCTTTTTGCCATCCAGATATACTTCTGCTGTATGACTTACACCTTTAAATTCAATTCTTATATTTCCACCCGTTTCAAATGTAGTTGTATATTCCCCTTCTCCACGATACCCCGCAAATTTAGGATGACTCTCCCAGCAGCAAGGAGTTAAAACATTAAATTTTTCTCCGGCATACTCACCGCTGCAAGCCGAAAACTCCCAGTATCTTCCTGTTAATTCCTGCTGTTTTCTAATATTATGTGTTCTAAAAGTTCTTATCATCTTTTCAACCGCCTTTCATTTTGTATTGTAATATTATGAATGTTTGGGTCAAAAGGTATTTTGACCCAAACTAATGCCACGGATTGCTTCATTGCTGTCTGTTTTTGACTCTTGTATCATGTTATTTATTTTATCTGATTGACGTTACTTATTCTATGATTTATACTTATCAGAAATTGATATATTCTGATATCAAGAACAATTGTGTTCACCATTGAAAGGAAAGAAAACGTATGATAAAAATATTAAAAATGGGCGAAAATGCCTTACATGATTCCACTTTTATCGTTAACAGACCACTTGGACATCCCGCTTATCTTTTGCTTTTAATTAAAACTCCATCATTATTTTTCATTAACACAGAAGGTGGTTCCAGCAGCATTACTAACAATTATACCGATAAATGTTTTAATGCCATTCCCAAAAACTGTGCAGTGATATTTAAGCCCTATCAAAAACACCTGTACAAGGCTGATGAAAATGATTATATTGACTGCTGGATGCACATAGATAAGGCAACTCTTACATTCCCTGATACTTTCCCATTTGGAATGCCTGTCCCTCTTCACAACCCTGACAATTTCTATAATTTATTTCATCTGATTAATAGTGAATTTTATGGAAATACTCCACACAAAAACACCATATTAAATTCTCTTACCGATGCACTTATAAAAAAAATTATTGATGAAAGCAA
>FR887321.1:16694-27912 GCA_000436755.1 Clostridium sp. CAG:253
TTATTGATGAAAGCAATATCTCAGCTTTTCCTGATATTTACTATAAACTTACATCTCTTCGTGAAAAAATATATTCCACTCCGCAAAATGACTGGAAAATAGATGATATGGCACAATCATTAAATATAAGCAGTGGTCATCTGCATAATACATATAAGCACTTTTTTCATACAACCTGTATTAACGATGTTATAAACAGCCGTATTCAGTCAGCTTGCGAACTCTTATCTTCGACAAATAAACCTATTGAAGAAATCGGCTTTCTCTGCGGATACAAAAATACCGAGCATTTTATAAGACAGTTTAAAAAAATCCAAAACATTACTCCGGCAAAATACAGGAAAAATCTCCATAAATAACATATTCCGCTTAATAACTATAAACCAAAGAATATATTCATATCATTTTGAACAGTTGTAATCCCTGCAATATCAAATTTATCAACAAGTACATCCACTACTTCCGGACTTAAAAATGCCGGAAGTGTCGGCCCCAAATGAATATTTTTTATTCCAAGTGATAAAAGTGCCAACAACACAAGTACCGCCTTTTGTTCATACCACGCAATATTGTAGATTATCGGAAGTTCATTTATATCATCAAGTCCAAATGCTTCTTTTAATTTCATCGCAATAACTACCAATGAATATGAATCATTGCATTGACCTGCATCGAGCACCCTCGGTATATCTCCTATCATCCCAAGGTCGAGTTTATTATATCTGTACTTTGCACATCCTGCTGTAAGTATAACTGTATCTTTCGGAAGTGCTTTTGCAAATTCTGTATAATACTCCCTGCTTTTTGCACGTCCATCACAACCTGCCATCACTACAAATTTCTTTATCGCTCCTGATTTCACAGCATCAACTATTTTATCTGCAAGCAAAACAACCTGTGCATGCGCAAAACCTCCATATATCTCACCATTCTCTATCTCTGTAGGTGGAGGACACTTTTTAGCATGCTCTATTATCTGGCTGAAATCTTTCTTTTCCCCATATCCTCCCGTAATATGCTTACAGCCCGGATAGCCTGTAGCTCCCGTTGTATAAAGCCTGTCTTTATAACTCTCCTTTGGCGGAACAATACAATTCGTCGTCATAAGAATCGGCCCGTTAAACTTTTCAAATTCTTCTTTCTGCTGCCACCATGCATTTCCATAATTGCCTACAAAATTAGGGTACTTTTTAAATGCAGGATATGAACAAGCAGGAAGCATCTCTGAATGTGTATACACATCAACGCCTGTTCCTTTTGTCTGCTCTAACAACATCTCCAGATCTCTAAGGTCGTGTCCGGATACAAGAATTGCAGGATTTTTTCTCACTCCTATGTTTACTTTTGTAATCTCAGGGTTTCCATATGCAGCCGTGTTTGCCTTATCCAAAAGCTGCATAACCGCCACACCGTTTTTTCCGACTTCAAGTGCAAGCGACACCAGACTGTCCACAGACATATCATCATTCATTGTAGCCGCAAGTGCTTTTTGAATAAAAGCATCTATCTCAGGATTGTCCTTTAAAAGTGCATTTGCATGTTTTGAATATGCACCAATTCCCTTTATCCCATAGGTTATAAGACTTCTGAGCGAACGGATATTTTCATCCTCCGCTTGTACAATCCCCACTTCTTTTGCTTTTTTCTCAAATTCATTCTCATCACCGTTCCATAATGCTGCCTCGGGAAGTTCTTTTTTTTCATCATCCCCAAGTTTATTAAGGAGTCTTTCCTTTTCAAGTAAAGTGTCCTTAATTCTGTTCTTGATTGAAGTCTTATCAAAATTTGCATTTGTTATTGTTGTAAAAAGATTAAACGTAACTCTGTGATTAACATCATCGTCAACTGCAATTTTCTTTTCTCTTAATTTAGTGGTTACTGCCGAAAGTCCTTTAGTTACATATATAAGCAAATCCTGTATATTTGCCACTTCGGGAACTTTCCCGCACATTCCTGATACCGTACAGCCTTTATTTCCGGCTGTCTCCTGACACTGATAACAAAACATTTTTGTTTTTTTATCATTTTTTACGGTTTCCTTTTTCACTTCTGTCTGTTCCATATATTACCCCTTCCATAAACTCATTTCTTTAACTGCTTTTTAAACAGTTTTTGTTTTTTTACCCGGACTATTCTCTAGTGTATTATACTAACCCAAAACACCAGACAAATAATCCCTGTTACATTATCTTCCATTTACCAATAAAATATACTTCGCATTTACAGCAAAAAAGCAAAAAGACGAAATCTCTACATGATTTCGCCTTTTTGTTTTTTACTTTACCCCTATCCCTACTTTTTTATTATATCTTTCACATTCTCAAACAGTTCAATATCACTCTCTGTCACTTTCATATTTGAAGTAATCGGATTTTCCCCCGGTCTTTTTACCGTTATCTCTATAATTGTCCCGGCTTCTATCTTTCTTGAAAATATGTTTTTAACAAAAAATGCAAACTTGGGATGATTAGATAAAAATTTAAGCTTCATCCTTGTAAGTGAATTTAACATTCTATTCCTCCATTTTCTCTAATGTATTCATCAATGTCCCATCATTTCCTATTATAACCTCCATACCCTCATCAAGCTGCCGTTCATACATCTTGGCATCTTCCATTTCAACTATAGATTCCACACCATTTTCATCACCAAGATAGACTCTTACCATCGGTACATATCCATCCGGTCGTCCCTCACATCCAAAATCTGCTTCGACTATCTGTTTTATAATATATTTTTTACTCATTTTAAGATTCCTTTATTTTATCTTTTTTAATACAATCTTCTTGACCACATAGCCATAATCAGACTTTTTGTTTGCTGCCGACATAAAAACAATTTTTATCTTTTTCATAATAAAAGCACTCCTTCATTCTCATATATAAATTTAATAATTACAACATTCTCTCTCGCTTGCCCTTATACAAAAGCCGAACAATTATCTCTTCTTAATTGTCCGGCTTTTTAACAATCACTTTATATAAATATTCTATATTTTCTTTATTTTGACTTTTTTATTAAGACCTTTTTCCCTTAATAACTTTTTGTATGCAGAGTATTTACTCTTAGGAACTTTCACAACAACTTTTTTGCCGATTCCGCTAAATGCACCTTTCTTAACACCATCAACAT
The DNA here is from genome assembly GCA_000436755.1 of Clostridium sp. CAG:253. Classification (GTDB taxonomy): domain Bacteria; phylum Bacillota; class Clostridia; order Lachnospirales; family Lachnospiraceae; genus Butyribacter. Next base: position 19,827 of record FR887321.1, read on the forward strand.
CAAGTTTAGTTGATTTAATAGTAATCGTGTTCAAATTTTTACAATTTTTAAAGGCATTTTTTCCAATATCTTCAACATTCTTGCTCAGCGTTATGCTCTTTAATTTTTTACATTTTTCAAATGCACTTTTTCCTATAGAAGTTACATTGCTTCCAACTGTCACACTTGTGATTTTTTTGTTGTTCTTAAATGTATTGGCAGCTATGGCAGTAATTTTATAGGTAATTCCCAATACTTTTACGGAACTTTTTATCTTGACACTTCCCCCTACAACAGCCGTTGTTTTCTTGTACTCTACCCCAGCCGTTGTTTTCTTGTACTCTACTGTCGGTTTTTTTGAATCTGAGCTTGTAACCCTGTAAATTGCCCCTGATGTATCACGGACACTTGTATCAACCGGCTTTGGCGTAACCTGTGACGGCTTTGGTGTCTCTGCTGGAGTCGCTGTCTCTGCCGGCTTCGAAGTAGGTGTCACTCCACTAGGCTGAATTACTATACTTGACTTATCAGTAATCTCCATTGAACCTGTACTGTCATAAAACAGCTTATGACATACTGTACATTCATAATATTCAATATTGCCTTCTGTTGTGTCAGTAGCCTCCACTCTCTCTATCTTTTTAAGAAAATGACCTGTTCTTGGAAGTTTTCCATATTCAAACTGTACACTGAATGCGGTATTTTTAAAATCAGCCATATAAAGTGCTTCACCCTCACTTTGACATGTAGCTTCCTGCAATGTTGTGCAAACACTCTGTGCTGTCTCTGTCACTTTATTATTGCACACTTTACATGTTATTGAAGCGTCACACCTCTTATGGTCTGATGACCAAGTGTATGTCGGTGTCTGTCCGTCAAATTTGTGACCTAATGCATCATATGTTTTAGGTTTAATTTCTGTTTTTCCTGCTGAATCTACATATGTCTTTCCACAATTTTTGCATTTATAATAAGCATCATTTCCTTTTTCTACACATGTTGCACTCTTTGCTGCCACATACTCTATATTGTGTCCCAGTGCCGCTACCGCTATATTTGTTCTCATAACGTCACCGCATTTACTGCACACTGTATGACCTACGCCTGCCGTTGTACATGTAGGTGCTTTTTCTCCATTTCCGGTATAAACAATCTTATTGTCGTCGACACATGGCTGTCTGCTTATCTTTACAGTTTTTGTTATAGTTGTATAGCTTGAAGCATCGCTTCCTCCGTATGTTGCCGTAACCTCAACATTGCCGCCTGCCGGAATTACTGTACTTGATTTTGTTGAATCAAAGTACCATCTGCTTCCTGCACCCAAAACTGTCGTTGACGCTGCTCTCACAGTCTTTATCGTATTTGCCACTTCAGTATCTTTAGGTGCTCCTGAAGGAATATCGCCCTTTCCAACTACAAATCCTGTATATGTAACTTTCTTTGTAATACTGTCAAAAGTATATGAAATATCAACACTTGTGGTTCCTACTTTTAGTTCAGTTGCCTTTACATAATTTGTAACATCTTTCGACTTTCCGCTTTGAAAGATTGCCGTTACTTTCAACCCGCTTATATCAAAGCTCTCTCCATATTTATAAGTACCTTTCTGTAAAGTACCATCAGCAACTATAGATGTCAATGTGTCTCTCTCAACATTTACCCAGACTTTTCCTGTAACTTCTGCATATTTACTTGTATCTGTCGGTGTAAATACATAATCACACTGATTACTTCCGCTTCTGCCAAAATCAGTTGGCTTTAACTTCAATGTTCCCGGAACCGTATTGTCCGTTCTTGTCAAGGTAACCTTATCATAACTCGTTGTAGGTGAAACAGTTCCTACACAGGTTACATTTCCGATAACCGGCTGCTGTTTAGGCGAAACCGGATCTTTAGTCGGTGCTGGTGTCGCAGTCGATGCTGTCGATGGCGAAACGGTTTTCTTCTTTCCGTATAAGTTAAGACTCACTCCATTTTGTGTAATATCCGTATATTTAAATGCAGTTCCTGTCATCTTTTCATCAGTATACCATGTATATTCACTATCTTTTCCGCTCGGGAAATTTTTTATATTATACGATGTACCATCATAAAAAGTTCCCTCAGCTATATCTTTTGGTATGCATTTATCTGTAGTGGCACTACCGCTTTCTGCCTTACCCTCACTGTCATAATAATGTTTTGTCATGGTAATGGTAACATCCTTTGTTCCACTTTCATCCTGTAACGATATCCCACCAAAATCTGTCGGACAAATACCATCTCCGAGATAGCACCATTTTGCAGGAGACTTTGAACCCTCAAATGCGTCAACTGCAATAGTACCTGAAGTCCCTATGATAATTGTGTCAAGTTTCTTCAAATTAGCAAATGCTTTACTTTTAATCTCACTAAGCGTAGGTGGTAATATTACCTCACTGACAGAATTCTTTTCGCTGATGCTTGAACCACTTGCAACATTGAAGGAATTCTTTCCTATAGAAGTAATTCCTTTATCTATTTCAATGACTTTTATGCCATCACTGCCTGTCGATGAAAGTCTGCTTTTCCACGGAGCAGCCCCACTGTCAAAATTAGGCATATCCCCATTTCCTTTTATCGTCAGTTTATTCTTTTCTATTGTATATGTAAACTCGCTCTTATTTCCGAACTTCCCTGTCTCAACTGCCGCACTCTCTGCCGCAAATGATGTCATCACAAAACCATTTCCGCTGTATCCTGACACAACCATTCCGGCTGCCAGTGCCCATGCCAAAATCCGCTTTCTCATACTCTTCTTTTTTCGATTCATATACTCTTCCTCCCTATAAAATCACTTTGCCTATGCAAAATTTGTTTATATTTTTTAATCCAAAAGGCGCACTGCACCCTGAGAACCTTAATACTACTATTATAATTTACCCCTTTTCACATGTCAACCAAACGAGAAAAAAAGTGACACAAAACGAGAAAAAAGTGACCAAAAACGCATTTGATTACTGTTCATACATACAGTGCAACAAACATTGTTTTTCGTCACTTTTACTTTATGATTTTTTATTTTTGTGATTTTTAGATAAACATTTTTTATTTAAAAAATCCAAATCCTTTTTTCTTGTATGGTTCTGAGTCTACCGATAATACTGTATATCCTGTTTCGTCTATAACAGCACGAAGCTTATCTTCATCTATTGCTTCCTCAGAAATTATTTCTGTTTTCTTCTTGCTGTGTGAAGATGATACCTTTTTTACATCAAATGATTTTCTTATAGCATCATTTACATGGCTCTCACACATTCCACACATCATTCCATCAATTCCTACTGTTGTCTTTATCATAGCTTTTTCCTCCTGTCTGCATCATTATCAATAAATATCTATTTTATTTATGATAATGAATGTCTATTGTTTTAATTTTTTATCTTTACAAAGTTTAACCTCAATGCATTTGTCACAACGCAAAAGCTGGATAAACTCATTGCCAGAGCACCAAACATCGGGTTTAATGTCCAGCCGAATATCGGTATCCAGACACCTGCCGCAAGCGGTATTCCGATAATATTATATATAAATGCCCAAAACAGATTTTCATGAATATTTTTTATTGTATATCTGCTGAGTCTAATTGCTGCCGGAACGTCACTTAATCTGCTCTTCATAAGAACAACATCTGCCGCATCCATAGCTATGTCGGCACCTGCACCGATTGCAATTCCTACGTCGGCTCTCGTAAGAGCCGGTGCATCGTTGATTCCGTCTCCAACCATTGCAACTTTTCCCTGATTCATAAGTTCTCTTATCACACTTTCTTTTCCATCAGGAAGAACACCTGCTATTACCTCATCAACTCCTGCCTGTGCTCCTATTGCATTTGCAGTTCTCTCGTTGTCACCTGTGAGCATGACAACCTTAATTCCCATATCTTTTAAATCTCTGATTGCTGCCGGACTGTCTTCTTTTATTATATCTGCTACGGCTATAATACCACACACTTTATCATCCTGCATAAAAAGAAGCGGTGTTTTTCCTTCCTCTGCAAGCTTTTCTGCACTTTTTCCAAATTCATCCGATACTTCTGCCTGCTCACTTATAAATTTAAAACTTCCTCCTGTAATCCTGTTTCCGTTATGTGATGCCGTAAGACCATTTCCCGGAAGCACTTTGAACTCTTCTAAAGCATCTGCTTTTATATTTCTGCATTCCGCCTCATTAACAATAGCCTTTGCCAACGGATGTTCGCTTTTTATCTCAAGAGAATATGCCAGTCTCAACAAAGTTTCCTCATCATATTCTCTCATCGGAATTATATCTGTTACTCTAGGTTCTCCCTTTGTTATCGTACCTGTTTTGTCAAGGGCAACTATTTTTATCCTGCCCGTTTCTTCAATTGAAACTGCCGTCTTAAACAAAATACCGTTTTTTGCTCCCACACCGTTTCCTACCATAATCGCAACCGGTGTAGCAAGTCCGAGTGCACAAGGGCAACTGATAACAAGCACTGAAATACCTCTGGCAAGTGCATAACCGACTTCTTTTCCTGCTATAAGCCATACGATTGTCGTTATGATTGCAAGAATAATAACGACAGGAACAAATACACCTGATACCTTGTCGGCAATTTTTGCTATCGGAGCTTTTGTTGCAGCCGCATCACTAACCATCTTTATAATCTGTGATAATGTTGTATCTTCTCCTACCCTTGTTGCCTCACATTTAATAAATCCCGACTGGTTTATCGTAGCCGCCGATACCATATCTCCGACTTCTTTGTCTACAGGAATGCTTTCACCTGTAAGTGCGGATTCATTTACGGCACTGCCGCCTTCTGTTATAACCCCGTCTACAGGAATACTCTCACCCGGTTTAACAACAAAAATATCTCCTTTTTTCACACGCTTTACAGCAACAGTTTTTTCCTCGCCATCTTTTACTATTACTGCCGTTTTAGGTGCAAGGTCCATAAGCCCCTTGAGTGCATCTGTTGTTTTTCCCTTAGAATGTGCTTCAAGCATTTTTCCCACTGTTATAAGTGTAAGAATCATTGCCGCAGACTCAAAATAAAAATCCATCATATAATCCATGACAGCTTTCTCATCCCCAGCAGCCTGTGCTCCCGTCATGGCAAATAATACATACACACTCCACACAAACGATGCCATTGAGCCCAGTGCTACAAGCGTATCCATATTAGGCGAACGATTTATAAGACCTTTAAAACCATTTATAAAAAAATGCTGGTTTATTATCATAATAATCGCCGCAAGAATCATTTGTAAAAGTCCCATAGCAACATGATTTCCATCAAACCATTTAGGAAGCGGCCAGCCCCACATCATATGTCCCATAGAAAAATACATTAAAACAACTAAAAAAACTATCGAAGCTATAAGACGTTTTCTAAGTACAGGCGTATCCGTATCTTCAAGTCCTGCCTCTGCCGCCTCCGTGCTTTCATTTTCACCCTTCAATGACGCTCCATATCCCGCCCGTTTTACAGCAGATATAATAGTCTGTGCATCCGCATCACCTTCAACACCCATTGAATTTGTCAAAAGGCTGACTGCACATGAAGTCACACCGGGCACTTTCAAAACGGCTTTTTCTACACGGGCACTGCAGGCAGCACAGTGCATTCCAGCAACTTTAAACTGTTCCATTTTATCCTCCATTTCCCATAATTTTTCAAACTATTTATTTCATAAGCTTCTGCAATGTCCCCATCAGCTCATCTACAACCTCGTCATTTCCCTCTCTTATGTCTCTTACAACACAAGAATGAATATGATTTGACAAGAGTTCCCTGTTAAATGCGTTTACCGCCGCACTCACAGCCGCTGATTGTATAAGTATGTCATTACAATAAGCATCATTTTCAATCATTTTCTTAATTCCACGAATCTGCCCTTCGATACGGCTAAGGCGGTTCATAAGTTTCTTTTTGTCCGTCTGGGCACGCTCAGTTTTTTTTGTGTTGCCGCAGCAACAGCATTTTTTTTCTGAAGTATCGGCAATATCAGGCATTTCAATATCATTATCCCCAGCTATCTGATTTTGTTCCATATATAATAAATCACCATTCCTTTCAAAATGTTTGTAAATTTCCGGTTTTTATTTAAAACAATAACACAATACCCCCACAAGGTATATATCACGTTTTTCATAATATATACCTTGTGGGGGTATCTTGTCAAGAATGTATATTGATACTTTTTATCATTATATTTTTGTAATTTTTTTCTTGTGTGGTTATGGCTTAACTGCTTAACACATAAATCTATTTTTCACACTTTTCTGTCTTTTTACTCGTTTTTCATTCTCCAATCAATACATCTTTGCAGATAATCGACATATTCCGGATTCTGGCACATTTCTTTTCCATGAGTATCAGATATTTTTGCAACATCTGTCGCATTGCACTTTGTAACTTTCATAACAATATTAAGTGCATCAACATCCGTATCGTTTGAAATGTAAGTTCCTATTCCAAATGCAACTTTTATTTTCCCTTCAAAATGTTTTCTTATCATATCCGCACGCTTAAAATCTAGACTGTCACTAAACAAAAGTGTTTTCATCTCCGGGTCAATACCTAGATTTTTATAGTGGGCTATCATTTTTTCTCCCCATTCTACAGGGTCTCCGCTGTCATGACGCACTCCACTGAAAAGAGTTGCATATGTCAATTGGAAATCTCTCAAAAAACAATCTGTTGTAATTGTGTCGGTAAGTGCCGTTCCGTTTAACACACCGTACTCTTTTACCCATGCATCAAGAGCATACCAGTTTGAATATGCCGGGTTATGTTTTTTATTTCCCTGACCTGAACACATAATCCATTCATGTGCCATTGTTCCGACAGGTGTAAGTTTATGCTTCTTTGCAAGATACACATTTGACGTTCCGACAAACACCGACTCTTTTGTTTTGGCACTGTTTAATTCATCGATAGCATACTCCTGTGCCTCTGCTGAAAGTCTCCTGCGAAGTCCAAATTCCGAATAATTGCCAAGTTTGTAACCACCACTTTCAAGCATCCGTTTTTTCTCAAGAAGTCTCTCCTTAAAGCTTTTAAACAGACTTTCATAATCGTATGCCATTCTGAAATATACTTCATTCACAATCGCAAGTGTCGGTATCTCATACATTGATGTATTTAACCATGTCCCTGCTGTCTCTATTGAAAGTCCTCTGTCTCCGTCAGTTGTAATCGAAAAATCCTCATACCTCGGCTGCCATAATCTAAGGAAATCAACATATGAACCTTTTATCCATTTTATATTGTCTAAATATTCCAATTCTTCCTCTGTAAATCTGAGCTTACAGAAATTTTTAATCTGCTCCCTTATCTCTTCTACCATTTCCTCCGTAAAATAAACATACTCGTTTCTGCATTTAAATGTCCATGTCGTTTTATAATCGGAAAATTGATGATATATTGCCTGTCCCATTGAAAATTTATACATATCCTGTTCAAGCAATGATGTAATAATCGGATGTAATCTCATTTTGAGCCTCACTTTCACTTCTGTGCATTCTTTGCATCAAAAAAATACCCTGCAGCCGCGCATTCCTCCTGCACTGGTCTAAATGTAAATAAAACAGAGATGCCAGCTATACATTATAAAAATGATATAACATTTTAACAACGCACTCGTTTTGAACAGGGTACTTTTTTATTTTACGCTATAAAGCCTAATTATTCAATATTATATTTTTCTCTGATTGATTACAGCTCAAGATTCATCCAATCCAGATCACAAAAAATAATAGTTTTAAGATTTTTGGAAAAGTAGTATGCTGATAGTCCTGTTTATCGGACAACATATAGAATATAATAAAGACAGTATCTAAGTCCGGTCCTTTCTTCTTCCCCGGCTCAGCACTATTTCACAGAAATGATTTCCACTTATGATCACAATATGGAGGGCGCTATATGGTAACAAACAATATCTCGGAAATACGCAAAGAAAGACATCTCAGTCAGGATGACCTTGCGGTCGCACTCGGCGTGTGCCGCAAGAGCATCTTTAATATTGAGCATAATAATGTAATTACGAATATTGATACCTGCCTGATCATCCGGCAAATCTTGATGTATTTATCCAGAATTTTGACTGTGCATTGTCTC
>FR887322.1:0-8127 GCA_000436755.1 Clostridium sp. CAG:253
TGGCTTAAGACAATGGGTAGTTCACTGACAGATTGTGGAGAAATAAGCAGAAATTCCCACAAAAAATACACACACATCCCGATTTTACTAATAATAGTAATAAAAAGAGATTAAATCTATGCTTAAGAACTGTGTTTTTAAAGGAAATATTGATACAAAAAAATGGTTTGCTTCTGCTGCGATAAGAGCCGTCAAAACAATGGCACAGACAGCTGTTTCAGTTATTGCGGTTGGGAGTACTCTGGAGGCTGTTGATTGGAAACTTGCGGCATCTTCAGCAGTTGTTGCGGGAGTTGTAAGTATTCTGACATCTGTTGCAGGAATTCCGGAGGTAAAGTGTAAGGATTAAATTTACGGGGAAAGTGGGAAAAGAGTATGGCAAAGATAAAAGCTGTAACAGTACACGGCGGTCACAATCCGGCAGGGAAAATTGCCAGTGGCGCCAGTGATTATATTGATGAGAGCAGAGAGAATAGAATTGTCACTAAGAAGGTAGTACATTTGCTGAAAAAGAATGGGATTAAAGCATATGATTGTACGGTAAATAACGGAACAAGCCAGCTGGATGTGCTTAGAAAAATATGTGCAAAATGTAATTCAAAGGTTAGAGATATAGATATTTCCATACATTTCAATTCTGCTGACCATCAGAGAAAACGTGATGGAAAGACAATGGGAACTGAGGTATGGGTAAAAAATACTTCAGCAATAAGAGGGGAGCTGGCTAAAAGAATATGTGGCCGCATATCAAAGGTAGGATTTAGAAACAGAGGTGTAAAAACAACTTCTGCTTTATGGTTTTTAAATAAAACTACAAAGCCGGCATTGCTGATTGAAGTATGTTTTGTATCAGATCCTGACGATGCGGCACTATACAAAAAGCGCAGAGATGATGTGGCAAAGGCAATAGTGCAGGCGATACTTGATTATAATAAAGCACATTAAGAGAAACTTTGTTATGTGCAGAAAGTATGTACAAAATCAGGAGACAATAAAGAAGTGGCTGTTTATTTAATGACAGCCGCTTTTTTTTAGGAATATGAAATTGCTGTAATGTAGTGGTGTACTAGCGCAGGAAGTGCCCCTTTTTTAAGTGTTATAAAACAGAACTATTTTTGAAAAGCTGTTTGTTTTTATAAATGTAAAAATTTTTAGCAGACAGAAATACTTTTAGCACATTTGTGTTATAATTATGATGTTATAAGCATATTTCAGGGGGAATAAAGAGGGGAGAGGTATGAAAAGAAAGTTGTTATTGAAGATTTTAATCTTAACGATTTTAGCAGGAACTTTGATGGGTCGTGGAAGAATTGGAGAAAATGAAGATTTTGCTCACGGTGGCAAAGGTTCAACTGAGATAAAAGAGGAAACATTGTATGATGATGGTAATACAAGCTATCTGTTTAGAGTGGAAGGAAAATATTTTCAGAAATATGACGGCAGTGAGTTTAAGGATTATTATATTAAAGGGGTTAATATAGGTTCAAGCAAACCGAATACATTTCCGGGAGAACTGGGTGTTACGCAGGATGCATTTTCGGATATAAAAGATGTAAAGAAGGATTTGAGGGATTTGGTAAATATTATTCACGGAAATGCGAAAGTTGAAAAGAGGGTAGGACACGCTTACGGAAATTATACCAGAGATATTTCAAAATATGTTATCGGATGGATACTTGGAATAGAGTCCGACCAGTCGCTTGTAGAAGGAACGAGGGATGCAAATAAGCATGTTACTTCTTATTCGGGAGATTATTTGTCATGCGAAAAAGTTGAGCCATACGAAGTATTCTGGTGTGAAATTGGTGATTATGCTTTAAAATACGAAGATGAAAAATATCATATGCAAAGACCGGTAAGTTATTCTAACTGGCCAACGGCTGATGTCATGAAACATCCGAATGAGCCTTTGTCAAAAGAGGATGCAATTTCACTTACGGTAGATGATTTGAATGCACAGAATAAATTTAAGACGGGAATATTTGCGAGTTATCATGTGTATTCGTATTATCCAAATTTTATGTTTAGCGAGGAACCGTATTGCAGTTATAAGGATGAGAGCGGAAAAATAAATACTTATTTGGGATATTTAAAAAATTTAATTGCACATAACAAATGTCCCGTGCTTATAGCTGAGTTTGGAATCCCGGCAAGCAGAGGTGTTACTCATGTTAATCCTATCACGGGGTTTAATCAGGGCGGTGTCAGTGCCCGGCAGCAGGGAGAAATGCTTGTAAGTATGTTTAAGGACATAAAAAAGTCAAAATGCGCAGGTGGTCTTGTGTTTGTATGGGAAGATGAGTGGTTTAAAAGAACATGGAATACAATGGACTATACAAATAGTGATTATCGTGCATATTGGAATGATGTTCAAACAAGTGAACAGCATTTTGGACTGGCTGAATATATATCAACAGAATGTGACCTTATACCTGTTTTGGATGGAGAATTGGATGAATGGAGCAAAAAAGATATAATTTTTGAAAAAAATGATACTAAAATATATGTAAAGTGTGACAGTACCTATGTATATATAGCAATTCAGGATAAGAAAGCCGATTTTGATAAAAAGGGGAATAATCTTTACTTTGACATAAATCCGAATACAGGCTGTGGAAATTATGGTGATATAAAGCTGTCGTCAGATGCGGACTTTATTTTACACATAGAGGGAAAAAATAAAACACGTCTGCTGGTTGACCCGGACTCAGACTCGTATGTCCGTGCTGAGCCGGACTGGGAGAAACTCAATCTTGTTAAAGATAAAAAGGATTCATTTCATCGAATTTATCTTATTACGGATAAGAGCCTGCTATATCCTCAGACTAAGAAACGCTTACCGGTTCAAAAGAGTGAGACAGGTCTGCTTCATTTTGGAAAAGTGGATGTAGATGATGATATAGGTGATGTATTAACTGACTTTTACTATAAAAAGCATGTATTTGAGGTGAGGATTCCGTGGGGATTATTGGGATTTAGTGCACCGTCGGTTAAGGAAATCAATTATTCTTCTAAAAATACTACATTAAAGGTAGACGGAATAAATATAGGATACATTTCAGCAAATAAAAATATAGGTGAAAAACAGTTTAAATGGGATAGCTGGGAACATGCATCATATCGGCATCATTTAAGGCAGTCATACTATATTCTTCAGGAATATCTGGAAACGATTGATACAGTACACTAAAAGCAGCATTTAAGCATTTGGGCAAAGTCCTCAATATTTTAAGCCGCATGTGTCAGGAAAAATAAAATTGGTGTTGTTGCAATGTTGAATATGAATTAGAATTATTATATATTTTTTTTAGAAAGGAATAATTTGCAGTGATTTCTTGAAAGTGTACTATCAACAAGGAATTTCTTCATATTAGGTAATAGAAATGAAAATCGACAGAATACTTGGAATAATAATTTATCTTTTAAATCATGACAAGGTTTCAGCGAAAACTTTAGCTGAAAAATATAATGTGTCTGTCAGGACAGTACAGCGGGATATGGTAAATATTGCTTCTTCCGGCATACCTATATATTCAGATAATGGAAAAAATGGTGGGTATTCTATTTTACCTACATATAAATTGAAAAATACCAATATTAAAAGTGATGAACAGCAGATAATTATTAAAGCATTGGAAAGTTTATCAACTTCATATACTAATCATACATTGGAGTCAATAATTCAAAAATATAATACGATTATTGGAAAAGAAGGTGGACAAAAGATTTTTTGGGACTTTGGTGTGACAAAAGAGAATCAACGGGTTCAAGATGTTAATAAAATATTGGAGCATGCAATAACAGACAAAAGATATATTTATTTTCATTATAGAAACGCCAGTGGAAAAGAAGCTGATTTGATGGTTGAACCTTTAGCAATACATTACAAATGGTATGCGTGGTATCTTTTTGCGTATAATGATGAAAAAGAGCAATATTATACTTTTAAAGTTGCAAGAATGGAAAATATTGAAATATTAAATAGAAAATCTTTTATAGACCATGGAGATATCGAAGTTCGTATGAAAGAAAGTGAACAAAATTATTATAAAACATGTATAAACATAGAAGTCCATTTTAAAGAGCAGGAAAGTAATTTGATACAAGAGTATTTTCCGGATTGTCCAATAGAGAAAATGATTAATGGAATGTGCAGAATTTTTATTAGTGTACCGGCAAAGGAACGTTTATGGAGGGCACTTTTATTAAGTTTTGGAAATCGTGTAAAAGTAGTGGCACCAGAAGAATATAAAAAAGAGTTAATTGATACTGCAGAAAAATTTTTATCTAATTACGACAGCTAGTTGTCGTAGTTAATTGATATAATGAGCTTAAAGGCAAAAGTGAATATAGAAAAGGCGGGATATGGTAATAATAATTAAACATTAAACAGAGTGAGTTTTTGTAATTAAATGCAGCAGATTCTGTAATAATGTAGTTGTAGAAAACGAAAGGGCAAAATATGAATAAAACAGAAAATAAGATGTATAATTTTATGATTTTTTTTATTAGCCAGACAGTATCAGAATTAGGAACTTCAATGACTGGTTTTGCAACTGTTATTTGGATGTATTCTAATAGTGGACAGGTTATGTCATCATCTTTACTTGCTATCTGCAGTACAGTTCCATACTTAATTGTAAGTCTTTTGGGAGGGGTGGTTGTTGATAAAATGAATAAGAAAAAAATTATGCTTATTTGTGATTCAATTGCGGCAGCAGGTTCTGTAATGCTTTTGGGGTGTTACATATTGGGATATTTACAGTTATGGGTATTGTGTTTGGTAAATATAATAAATGGATTTATGAATGCATTTCAAAATCCTGCTTCTCAAGTTGCTGTTACATTATTGGTTGAGCAAAAAGATTATGCAAGAATTGGTGGGATTCAANNATGCAAGAATTGGTGGGATTCAATCGACAATGGGAGCATTGGTTGGGATATTTCAGCCGATTTTGGCAACAACAATTCTTAATGTGTTGGGGTTGCAATGGATTTTAATAGTTGATTTATGTACATTTATATTTGCATTTTTAGTGTTATTATTTGTTGTGCAGATACCTGATGAAATCGCTTCTGATAGTCAATCATCATTTTCGGAAATATGGAATGGATTGAAAGAAGGAATTGATTTTATAAGTGGCAATAGACCGATTTTGATGCTTTTAATTATGTATTGTATTTTGGAATTTATAGGTGCAATTTCATTTGATGGCATGTTTACACCACTTCTTTTAGCGAAAACAAACAATAATGAAACAATAGTGGGAATTGTTTCATCATTTATGGCAATAGGCTGTATAGTGGCAAGTGTCATATTGTCAATGATGGAACAGCCAAAGAAAAAGTTGCCAATAATGTATTTTGGCAGTTATATGTGCCTGATTGGAATTACATTGTTTGGAATGGGGAGAAGTCTTGTCTGGTGGTGCATTGTCGTGTTTATCGGTTGTTTTGGAAGTCCTATATATCATACATATCAGACAATAATCATAAGAGAAAAAGTTGATGCATCTATGCAGGGGCGTGTTTTTTCGTTACAAGGTATGATTACACAAGCATTAACACCATTAGGCTTTTTAGGTGGCGGAATGTTGGCTGATTATATTTTTGAGCCATTAATGAAAAAAATGTTTTTGGGTAAAAATATTATAACTTTTTTTGTTGGACGACAAAATGGCTCAGGAATAGGATTGATATTTGTTATTGCAGGATTAGTCGGAATTGCAGCATTAACAATTTTGAAATGCAATCCTGCAATAAAAGAGTTAGAACAATAATAATATCGAAATATAAGATTTTACATTTGAGCCTCTTTATGATATGATTAAATTTGAGTATTGAGGCTTTTTTTGTGTGAAAGTAGCTGCAATATTGATAAAACAAAAAGAAATCGACCGGATTGCGGAGACTTTGAAAGTGGTTTAATTTTTTTGCTCTCAAAAATTAGTACATAGCAGAGATACTAAAAGCCGTAAAGCCCGCAACAGCAGGGATTATAAGAGATAAGAAAGGAAAGATAGAAAAATGAAACTAGGAATTGTTGGTCTTCCAAATGTTGGAAAAAGTACATTATTTAATTCACTTACAAAGGCAGGAGCAGCGGAGGCAGCAAATTATCCGTTTTGTACTATTGAGCCTAATGTAGGTGTAGTACCTGTACCGGATAAGAGATTGGATGTTTTGACAAAGATGCATAATTCTGCAAAGACAATTCATGCGGTTATTGAATTTGTGGATATTGCAGGACTTGTAAAAGGAGCATCTAAAGGAGAGGGACTTGGCAATCAGTTCTTAGCTAATATCCGTGAGGTAGATGCTATTGTACATGTGGTTCGCTGCTTTGATGACAGTAATATTGTGCATGTAGACGGAAGTGTTGATCCATTGCGTGATATTGAGACAATCAATTTGGAACTTTTATTCTCAGATTTGGAGATTTTGGACCGCAGATATTCAAAACTCGTGAAGAGTGTCAAAAATGATAAAACTCTTGTGAAGGAGTTTGAGCTTGTTGAAAAGCTGAAAAAACATTTGGAGGATGGAAATCTTGCAAAGACATATGAGGCGGAAGATGAGGATGAAGAAGCATTATTGGAAAGCTTCAATCTTTTGACATATAAGCCGGTGATTTATGCAGCAAATGTTTCAGAGGATGATTTAGCTGATGATGCAGCGTCTAATGAATATGTTGCAAAGGTAAGAGAATATGCAGACAAAGAGGGTTCAGGAGTTTTCGTAATCTGTGCACAGATTGAACAGGAAATTGCAGAATTAGAGGATGACGAAAAGAAAGAATTTTTGGAGGATCTTGGATTATCTGAGTCAGGACTTGACAAACTGATTGCAGCAAGCTACAAACTTTTAGGTTTGATTAGTTTCCTTACAACAGGTGAGGATGAGACAAGGGCTTGGACGATTACCGAGGGAACAAAAGCTCCTCAGGCAGCAGGTAAGATTCATACTGATTTTGAACGTGGATTTATCAGAGCTGAAGTTGTAAGTTATGATAATCTCGTAGAGCAGGGAAGTATGAATGCTGCTAAGGAAAAAGGGCTTGTTCGTTCAGAAGGAAAAGATTATGTTGTTCAGGACGGAGATGTTGTTCTTTTCAGATTTAATGTATAAAGTTTTGGTTTTATGCAAACTTAGTATATATAGTTAAATTTAAGGGGGATGGCAGATGGGAGCTGACATCAGATTTCCACATTTAGGGATAGAAATTGAGAAGCTTGGCAAGAGCATTTCTATAGGAGGCTTTTCGATTGCATATTACGGAATTATAATAGCATTTGGCATGGTCTGCGGCTATCTCGTAGCGGCATGGCAGGCTAAGAGAACCGGTCAGGACAAAGAAATGTATCTTGACCTTGCATTGTGGGATATTATATTTGCTGTTATAGGTGCGAGAGTATATTATGTTGTATTCAGCTGGGATTATTACAGTAAAAATCTCAAAGAGATAATAAATACAAGAGGCGGTGGACTTGCCATTTACGGCGGTGTCATAGCTGGAGTAATAACAACATTTGTGTTTTCAAAGGTTAGAAAAGTTTCTTTTATGAAACTTTTGGATACTGCCTGTGGAGGACTTTTGATTGGCCAGATAATAGGAAGATGGGGCAATTTCTTTAACAGAGAAGCTTTTGGAGGATACACAGACAGCTTATTTGCAATGCAGATAAAAAGAACTCAGGTTAGTCAGTCGAATATCACGCATGATATTATTAAACATATTGTTGATATCGATGGAGTATCTTATATACAGGTTCATCCGACTTTTTTATATGAGTCTTTGTGGAATGTGATAGTTTTATTGATAATTCTATTTTATACTAAAAAGAAAAAATATGACGGTCAGTTGTTCCTTATATATTTATTGGGATATGGTGCCGGAAGATTTTGGATAGAAGGGCTTAGAACAGACCAGCTTCTTATACTGGGGACGCAGGTTGCGGTTTCGCAGGTATTATCTGCGACAGTTGCGATTGCAGCGGCTGTGATAATGATTGTCATGTTTAAAAAGAAAAAGGATGCAAAATAATAATGACCGACCGGATTTAGATTATAAATAAAAAATTATAAGACAGATTGATTAAATACGAAGGTGGGTTATCACACTAATCA
>FR887322.1:8175-10170 GCA_000436755.1 Clostridium sp. CAG:253
TTTTGTTTAAAGAATTTGTTTTTTTGTTTCATCATATTATATGCTGCAAGGGTCAAAATATCTTTTGCTTCTGATATCGTTATATATAATGATAATCTTTTGCTTTTCTGATAAAGAAAGTTGCTGTAACGCAAAGCGTAAAGAGCTCGGCAACGGCAACAGACAGCCATATACCGTTTATGCCTAAAATTACAGGCAGCAACAAAACGGCAGAAAGCTGAAATACAAGTGTTCTTAAAAATGAAATAGCTGCCGATATAGGCCCGTTGTTTAAAGCTGTAAAGAATGACGAACCAAATATATTATAGCCGTTTATAAGGAATGCGAGACAGTAAATTCTAAATCCTGAAACAGTCATTTTATATAGAGATTGGTCGTATCCGACAAATAACTTTGAAGCAGGTGCTGCAAGTAATTGTGCGAGTGCAAATATGGACACAGCCCATATACAGATGAGAGTTAAACTTTTTTTAGAAAGATTTTTTAACTCATCGTGATTTTTGGCACCATAGTGATAACTTATGATAGGTGCACTTCCAATAGAATATCCTATAAATATCGCAACAAAAATAAAGTTGACATACATGATTGTTCCGTATGCGGCTACACCGTTTTCTCCGGCAAATTTTATGAGCTGTAAATTATAAAGTGAATTTACGATTGAACTTGAAAGGTTTGTCATAAGTTCAGAGGAACCGTTGGTACATGTTCTTAAAAGAACTTTTCCATAAAAATGTGTTTTTCCAAGTTTCAGAGGACTTGAATTTTTTCGGGCAAAATAAAAAAGCGGCAGAAGACCTCCGATGCACTCTCCACATACAGTTGCAGTTGCGGCTCCGGCTAAACCAAATCCCAATAGGGCAACAAAGATATAATCAAGTACCATGTTGGTTACTCCGGCGGCAATGATTACAAAAAGGCCGAGTTTTGGTTTTTCAGCGGTTACAAAAAAGCTCTGAAAAACATTTTGGAGCATAAATGGCATAAGTGAGATAAAAGAGATTCTTCCATATAATACACAGTTTTCGAGAAGTTTTCCGTTTGCACCCAGCGCAATGCTTACCGGGCGCACCAATATTGCTCCAAGTATGGAGAAAGCAAGTCCGCCTATAATTGTGGTGTATACAATCAACGAGAAATATTCGTTTGCCTTCTTACTTTTCTTTTCTCCGAGTGTTTTTGCAACGATTGCGCTTCCGCCTGTTCCCATCATAAAGCCAAGAGCACTTAATCCCATAACAAACGGAAGTATAAGATTTATGGCAGCAAGTGCTGTCTTGCCGACAAAATTAGATACGAACAATCCATCAACAACACTGTATATGGATGTAAATATCATCATTACTATTGACGGATATACAAATTTTAATAGTTTTTTAAATGTAAAATGTTCTGATAATTGAATTGCCATGACTACCTCCGATGTAAATTTTTGAGTTTATTAAATTCAGTGTGTAAAGAGTGTATATATTTATCAAATATATTAAGTACAAAAGTCTGCTCCTGTTCAGTCAATAATGAGAAGGAATTATTCTCACATTTAATGATAGGATAAATTTTTTCACGTATAAGTATTTTACCTTCATCAGTCAGATTTATGTGTTTTGCACGACCGGTACCATTTGAAAAATATATATAACCTTTTTTTTCAAGATTATGTATGGATGAGTTTATTGTCTGTTTTGGTAAAAATGATATTTTTCGTATATCACTTTGAAGACAGCCGTCACCCAGTTCAAAAATAGAATATAAAATATCAAATGAACTGTCCGATAAACCGGCATTTAGTGCGATTTCGTGATAAATATCATTTATTTCTTTATAAAATTTATTGAAGCCGGCAAGAGCATGGCTTATTGTAGGTACTTCATCCGAAAAAAAGTCCTGCTTATAAATTTTCTCCTGCATATATAAATCACCGTACCTTTCATATAAATGAGTCTGATTTCGTACTCAAAACACTATAGTCCGAAATCGGACTTATGTCAAGATATT
>FR887323.1:0-184 GCA_000436755.1 Clostridium sp. CAG:253
TGCGTAGCAACATTCTCTTCAATAGCAATAGAATAAATAAGCGAATTAACCGGCTTTTCAGCAAAAAAATTCGGGTATTTATCATATGCCCCACTCTTTTTTGCAAGCTCCTTTATAGCATTCTTATCATAAAAAGGTATATTAAATTTTTTGGCAAGTGCTTTTCCTACAGAATCTCCCCTAC
>FR887323.1:197-15037 GCA_000436755.1 Clostridium sp. CAG:253
ACAGAATCTCCCCTACATCCACATTCTCTTCCGATAGTTATTATCATAGTAATTCACTCCTTTCCCAAACCACAGACTTTGACCCGCAGGCACAAAGCCACTTCCATTTTTTTAAATCAAAAATTTTTATATAAAATTGGCAAAGATTGAAGCTCCGACAACAGTTATAATTCCGGCTACGGCAATTGATAAACTGCTCATTGCCCCCTCAATCTCTCCCATCTCCATTGCCTTTGCCGTTCCTATGGCATGCGACGCTGAACCTATCGCAAGCCCCTTTGCAATTGGCTCAGTTATCCTGAAAATCTTACATAAAAACTCAGCTAATATATTTCCAAGAACTCCTGTTACGATAATTACAGCAACTGTAATAGTAACATAACCTCCAAGCTCCTCAGAAACTCCCATACCTATTGCTGTTGTGATAGACTTAGGTAGCATTGTAACATATTCCTTATGAGATAATGACATCAGCTTTGACAAAACAAATACAGTCAAAAGACTTGTCAAAACACCGGACAAAATGCCGGTCAGAACTGCTTTCCAATGTTTTTTTAACAGCTCTATCTGCTCATATAATGGAATGGCAAGACAGACTGTAGCCGGTGTGAGAAACCAGCTTAAATATACTGCACCTTTATTATATGTGTCGTAGTCGACATCAGCGATAACAAGCACAACAATAGTAACTGCTATAGACACCAACAGCGGATTAAATATGCTAAGATGTGTTTTCCTTTTCAAAAACATTCCAAATGCATATGCCAAAAGGCTTAAAGTTACTCCGGCAAATGCTGATATTTCAAAAAATTCATTTAATTTAATGCTCATAATGAGCCTCCTTCATCTGTTTTTTTAATCGTATAAGGAACTGAGTCACCACTCCGCTGACACCCATAACCGTGAATACACACGCAATTGTTATTATACTCACAGGAATAAGAACAGGTTTTAACGCTCCCCAGGATGACATAAGTCCCACTCCTGCAGGTATAAACATAACAGGCATTGTCGCAATCAAAAATTTTCCTGCTTCTCTGACACTCTCAAGTTTTATAATCCCTGTCATAAGACCCACAAAAAGTATAACCATACCATAAATGCTGGCAGGAACAGGAAGCGGAAGCAGGTACTTCAAAACCTCTCCTATCATTGAAATTGCGATAATAATAAGAAACTGTTTTAAATACTTCATCATTTCTCCTTTTTATTTTTTCTTAGTTTGTTTAGAATAATTTAATCATTCTAAATTGGTTCTACCAATTATTATATTCTTTTTTTATATCATGTCAAGAAATATCAAAGTAGAATTATTTTCGCTGTGGCTTTTTAACGCAGAAATTGACATAAACTTTCCGTCTCATGGACGGTCACTGCCTATAACAATAAAAAAGATTTACAGCTTCTAAAAACCGTAAATCTTTCCAATCTGTATATAATTAGTATTACCTGCTGTGTTTTACTCCCATTCTATCGCATTTACCGGACAGGAATCTATTGCCTCCTGTACAGCATCCTTTGTTTCTTCTGAAACAGTATTGTATACCTCCGCTTTTCCATCATCATTCATCCGAAAAACTTCATCAACCGTACTTGTACACAATCCGCATCCTATGCAGACATCCTGCGATACAATTGCATTCATATTATATTTCCTCCAAACTTCATTATATAAATATTATGATATTGGGGTCAAAAAAATATTTTACCCCTTGCATTATAGTATTCCACTTTCATAATAATTTATACATGTTAGTTCAGTTCATCTCTTATTTTCTTTACAAGAGGTCCCGCCTGCTCCATCATATTTGATATATCTTCATATAAAAATCCCTTTTTGGTAGTCATGCTCTTAAAGCCGTCTATCTTACGCATTACATTTTCATATCTTTCATTATTTGATTCCATATCATTTCTTATGTCATTTACCTGTGTACTGCATCTTTCAACAGCCTGTGTAATGCCCGCTCTCGCAGTCTGTGTCTCTGAAACAGAATCAACTATATCCATAAATACATCCTGGGCTTTGTTCATCTGACTCTTTGTTGAATCTAATGTCTCATTTGCACTTTTTATCGAATCAGTAAGTCTTTCCGAACTGCTTTCAAGTCCCTCTATGCTCTTGTCAACATCCGCGACAAGCTCCTTTATATTATGTGAAAGCCCTGTAACTTCCTGTGCAACAACCGCAAATCCTTTGCCATGTTCACCTGCCCTTGCAGCTTCAATAGATGCATTTAAAGCAAGCAGGTTTGTCTTGTTAGCGACAGCTATAATTCCTGCCATGGCTGTTTTTATCTCATCAAAACGTGCTCTGAACTCATCATATATTGCAGAAATATTCTTAAATTCATCCTCCACGTCATTTGTGCTGCTTATGAGTAAATTCATGTCATCACGTGCATTTTCGGATTGTTCATTGATATTATTTATCATATCATTAAAATCACCTGACATATTTTCAATGTTAATAAATTCGTCTCCAAAATCTGAAATTGTCTCATGAAATGCTCTATTATCATTAAGCACATCCTCATAAGCCTGTTTAACTTTGTCAATTTCCGTAATTGATTTGATTTCCTCATCAGCCAAAGCTTCTTTCTTTTCAAGCACAACCCTACTCAGATACTCCATAGAATCAAGATATTCACTTACATCTTTTCCCACTGTTTTCACATTATGTGCATTTGCACCGCCATCATTTTTTAATTCAGGCAAATTTTTTTCCATTTTTCTCTTTCTTCCAAACATACTTTTAACCCTCATTTCCATAAATCAAATACTCATCTACTATCAATAATTACATAGCTATTTAGATAAATTTTCCTATATCTTTCTCTACTCAAATACAGCACAAACCATAGTCTGATTTACATGCTGATTATTAAACTGTTCTCCACCGCCTATAATTCCGACATGATTTCCAAGTTCTGCCATATCATGTACATATGTATCAAAATATTTTTCCTGCTGATATAACAAATACCTGTATATACAATCAATTGAAAATACAAGTGATATTTTTGAAAATGAAGCTTTTATGCTCTCTCTGTTACTTTGCTCAATCTCCTTATAATCACCTAATGACAGGAAATATATACAATCATTTTTGTTAATTCTCTTATAATTATACAATGCACCTCTTGAATCCATATCCATCATAGAAGAAATATAAACCTCTTCTCCAACAGCACGTCCCATCGGATTGTTAAAAACATTCTCAACTATCTTGTTCTTTGGAACTCCTACCTCATTGCTGTATACATCGGCAGCCGGTCTGCCGTCAAACTCTATAACCGCTTTCTTTAAAGTATCAACTTTACTTGCAAAATGATATTTATCTGTCTTTTTCTCATATATATTTTCTTTAAATACACCCACTTTTCCTGTCGTGTTTTTGATAATTGCATAGACGCATGCATCCTCAAAAACTCTGCCATTGTATGCAACAACAGGCTTCTTTCCGTCGGGTACACCAAACACTGTACCTCCGGCAAGTTTTACTCCCCTCTTCTCGAGACATGAATTGAATGTCGTGACAAGTTTTTCCTCATCATTGGTGCAAAATTCAATACATACGGTATTTTCTCTGCCTGGAGAAACCCTGTTTACCTTTTCATTTATCTCTCCTATCGCTGCAACCGGACATAAACTTATATCCCTTATAACACCGCATTCTGTTTTGGCATCATCATATAAACCGAGCACTACTAAAGAATCATCCCCATACTCTCCGTTTGCCAGTTTTGTTCCGAGAGTTCCAATACAAGGTATACCTTGAAATTTCTGTGCCAAAATCTCTGCTGTCTCTCTTATTTGAGAAAATGAACTCAAAAATATTATCGCTGACGGGTTTCCAATCCCGTTAACAGCGTCCCTAACTGCATCCTTAACATTTCCTTTTCCAATCCCTACATATGATCTCATTTATCCCTCCGTCTAATGTCAAATATACTACACTTGTGTTGTTTTTAACAAATAACATATTAAGTATAAACTATATACACTTAAGTTTAAAGTCCAAAAATTTTAATTTCACTGTATACATATATAAATTATCACTATAAAAAAATAAATCCGTATACAAAAAAGAGTATCACTGTTAGATAATTTAAAACAGTTTTACTCTTTTCTATATTTCAAAATATAATTTTTAATCTGATTTCTAAGTCTGTTCCATTTATCCGGGTTGTTCACATAATAAAGCGGGCAGAGTTTACCTGTAACATCATAATGTCTGATAATGTCAGAATTTTCAATTTGGTATTTCGCACACAACCATCCCGCAAGCTTTATAACAGAGTTGTACGTTTTTTTTGAAAATTTACCTGAACTGTCCGGATGACAGCATTCGATAGATATTGTGTCTGAATTTCTATTATTTGAAGCATATGAAATCTCATTTAACGGAATACATTGTATAATAGTTCCGTCCAATCCGATTATAAAATGACTGCTCACTTTATTTGCCGTATCATCAGATAAGTTTTTTCTGCTCTCAAAATAATTTCTGTTTGCCATCGCATCGGTTCCCGGATTTGCCGTATAATGTATAACTATACCTTTTATTTTTCTAAGCTTTATTCCCGGTCTTGAATTTTTATTTACAGTAAGCAATGCCTTTTTCACATTTGGTTTTGGAACGACATACTGTTCATAATTTATTCTGCTGCTCTTGGTGCCGCTTTTTTGGGTAATTGCAGATTTTACAAGCATAAATACGACTGTCATTATAATGCATATAACAACAGCCGTACCCCACATTTTTAATACTTTCAATCTGCGGCGACGCTTCGCTTTTGAAAGTTTCTTCATATATCCTAGTTATCTCCTACACTATAGTTTGGAGCTTCTTTTGTGATATGTATATCATGTGGATGACTCTCTTTAAGCGATGCAGAACTAATCTTAACAAATTCACCAGTCTCCTGTAATGTCTTTATATCAGGAGCTCCACAATAGCCCATACCTGATCTGAGACCGCCCATAAGCTGGAATACTGTATCTTCTACAGTACCCTTATATGCAACACGTCCCTCTACACCTTCCGGTACAAGTTTCTTTGCGCCTGTCTGGAAATAACGATCTTTACTTCCGTTCTCCATAGCAGCGATAGAACCCATTCCACGATATACTTTATACTTACGTCCCTGATAAAGTTCAAATGTTCCGGGACTTTCATCACAGCCTGCAAAAATACTTCCCATCATACAAACACTTGCACCTGCTGCGATAGCCTTAGTCATATCTCCTGAATATTTGATACCGCCGTCTGCAATAATAGGAATATCATATTTCTTTGCAACTTCATAAGCATCCATGATTGCTGTAATCTGTGGTACGCCAATTCCTGCTACAACTCGTGTTGTACAGATAGATCCAGGTCCTATACCAATTTTTACGCAGTCAACACCTGCTTTGATAAGAGCCTCTGTCGCTGCACCTGTAGCAACATTTCCAGCAATTATCTGAAGGTCAGGATATGCATCACGAACCATCTTGACAACCTTTAATACATTTGCACTGTGACCGTGTGCTGTATCAATTACTATACAGTCAACATGTTTCTCTACAAGTGCCGCAACTCTGTCAAGAATATTTGCAGTAACACCAACAGCTGCTCCACATAAAAGTCGTCCCTGTGAATCTTTTGCTGCCAAAGGATATTTAATCTGTTTCTCAATATCCTTTATAGTAATAAGTCCGGCAAGATTTCCGTCCTTATCAACAATAGGAAGTTTCTCTTTTCTTGACTTTGCAAGAATTTTCTTAGCCTCCTCAAGAGTAATACCAACCTGTGCTGTGATAAGCCCCTCAGAAGTCATAGACTCCTTAATCTTCTTTGTAAAATCTGTTTCAAATTTAAGGTCTCTGTTTGTAATGATACCTACAAGCTTCTTTCCCTCTGTGATAGGTACACCTGAAATATGAAACTTAGCCATGAGGTTGTTTGCATCTTCTAAAGTATGCTCAGGTGATAAATAAAATGGGTCTGTAATAACACCGTTCTCTGAACGCTTAACCTTGTCTACCTCGTCAGCCTGTGCTTCGATTGACATATTTTTATGGATGATTCCTATACCACCCTGTCTTGCCATTGCAATTGCCATACGATACTCTGTAACAGTATCCATTCCTGCGCTCATCATAGGTATGTTGAGCTTAATTGATTTAGTGAGATTAGTTGCTAAAGAAACCTGATTAGGAATTACCTCTGAATAATGTGGCACTAATAACACATCATCAAATGTAATGCCTTCACCAATAATCTTACCCATCTTAATATCCTCCTTATTTAATTTGTATATTCATATATTCTAAATAGTACAATATACCACTGACTAAATTGCCAATGGTGTATTGTACTAGTATATAACACTATTTTTATGCTTGTCAATATCGACTTTGCTTTATATTAAAAACCAAACCATAATGATTTATACATCCTGCACTTTGCTTCTTCCCTTCAATTTCATGAGTTCAAGCATTCTTTCATCAGGAGTAAATCTAATTCTCTCTTTTCCCTTGTCACCAAGTACAACTGCAATGTAATGCTTATCTCCAGGCATTCTCGAAGAATAGTCCTCCATAGGAAGATTTCTTGAATTGTATAAAACAGGTGCTTCCTCCGGTGCAACCAGTTCTACTTTTTCCATATCAATTCTTTTTTTGTGTTTTCTTCTCTCGCCGTTGATTATTAAATCAAAGTCTATCTGACCATCAACAAACACATATTCATACGCCACATTTTTCTTTGGCAAAAAATAAATAATCATTGCATCAACAATAAAAACAAATATCAAAAGATACAAACTCTTTAAAACCATTAAATCAAATACTACCAAAAATAAACATAAGAAAATCAGTCCCCATCTGACTGCCGTTCTTTTAGGCGATGGTTTCGCCTTCAAATAAGTTTCTGAATATAATTCTTCCATTGTATGCTTCCTCTCTCTTATTTTTATGAAACAATCTGGCTTTTTTTCTTTCCAAGTAAAAACCAGAATTTAGAGTTTATGATTAGTACAAGGCTGTATTCTATCATCATAAGAATAGCCATAGCCACAAGACATTGGCAGACATATTTTGTACTTCCAACCGACGGAAAATATGATACTTTCTGCCAGCCAAAATACGCTACTGAACGAAGTCCGAAAACCGTATGTGTACACATAACTGCCAATGAATTTTTTCCCCAGAAATCAAGTCCCGAAAGATTAAATCTCTCGGACAGAAAATCCAACAACATGATAGCTCCAAGAGAACCTATAATACCGCATATATAAAATAATGCAGGCTTTTCTCCCTCTTTAAGCATATGAATATCAATATGACTGTTTAACTGCGACAACAAAACATTTAATATTGAAAGACCTAAACCTCCCAAAAGTTTTATCCTGTCATCTTTGATTTTCTGATAGAAAATGTATATGATATATCCTGCACCTATAAACCATGCCGCCATAAAACCTTTTCCTACTGCACTGATAAGATTTGAAATATTATCTATGCTTATCTGATCCATCCTTCCCTGCATGGAAGTCCCCACATAGTCTATAATGTTATTTACAGCAGTAATCACATAAAGTCCGGCAACTGCATATAGCAGTTTAATAATCTTAGGTGCTCTTATAAGAAAGAAAAAGATTATCTCCCCGAAAAAAATAGTTGGCAGAAACCACATTGAATTTATACCTGCTAAAAATACACTGTCCCACAGATATTCCCAAAATACCTTTGTAATTTTAGACATAGGCTTCATCTTCACATATACGCATCCCACTTTAAACATTATCCCGAGAATACTAAAAGAAATATACGGAACAGCAAGACTTATAAATGTCTTTTTCATAAATACACCAAAGGACCTCTTTTTTATAGAACCCGAATAACTCATCAAAAAACCTGACATTATATAAAAAATAACGACCTTGAATGATGACATCCACAAATCAACAGGATTATCATATTCAGTCACATGACCAAACATAATCAATAACATTCCCAACCCTTTTGTCGCATCTACATATCCAATTCTCTCTTTCATTGTCAAAATCCATCCTAAAACATTTAATTATTTACACATCTGATATTATAATTCATACACTTTTTAATTTCAAGACAGAGTTTTGATATTGACTCATCATTTTACATTGCTTTTTAAAACTAACAGAGGGTTCCACCCGCATATGAAACCCTCTGCATAAATAATTTCAAATTTAATTTCTTAAGCTTAAGCACTATAAGTGTGTGATTACATCATTCCCATTGGTGCTCCGCCTGCCGGCATTGCAGCAGGTGTATCTTCCTTAACTGTAGATACAACAGACTCTGTTGTAAGAAGTGTTGATGCAACGCTTGTAGCATTCTGAAGTGCACTTCTTGTAACCTTTGCAGGGTCAACAATACCTGCTGATACCATGTCTGTGTACTCTTCTTTAAGAATGTTAAATCCTGTTCCAACTTCTGATTCACGAACTTTGTTTATGATTACAGCACCCTCAAGTCCTGCATTATGAGCGATAGTTGATAAAGGTGCTTCAAGTGCTTTAAGAATGATATTTGCACCTGTCTTTTCATCACCCTCAAGTGTAGCTGCAAGTTTTGCAACTTCCTTTGAAGCGTGAATATAAGCTGAACCACCACCTGAGATGATTCCCTCTTCTACTGCTGCCTTTGTTGCTGCCAAAGCATCTTCCATACGAAGTTTTGCTTCCTGCATCTCTGTCTCTGTTGCAGCTCCGACACGGACAACAGCAACTCCGCCTGCAAGTTTTGCAAGTCTTTCCTGAAGTTTTTCTTTGTCAAAGTCTGATGTTGTCTCCTCCATCTGTGCTCTAATCTGAGTGATTCTTGCTGCGATTGCATCTTTATCACCTGCACCGTCAACGATAACTGTGTTCTCTTTCTGAACCTTAACTGATTTAGCACGACCAAGCTGTTCGATAGTTGTGTCTTTAAGTTCAAGACCAACTTCTTCTGAAATAACAGTACCGCCTGTAAGAATTGCAATATCTTCAAGCATAGCCTTTCTTCTGTCACCGTAACCAGGTGCCTTAACAGCTACGACATTAAATGTACCTCTGAGTTTGTTGATAACAAGTGTTGTAAGAGCCTCACCCTCAACATCCTCAGCAATGATAAGTAATTTTGCACCGCTTTGTACAATCTGCTCAAGTAATGGAAGGATTTCCTGAATATTTGAAATCTTCTTATCTGTGATAAGGATGTATGGATTATCTAGATTTGCTTCCATCTTATCCATATCTGTTGCCATATATGCTGAAACATAACCTCTGTCAAACTGCATACCTTCAACAAGGTCAAGTTCTGTTTTCATTGTCTTAGACTCTTCGATTGTGATTACACCATCATTTGAAACCTTTTCCATTGCATCGGCAACCATCTCACCAACAGCCTCATCACCTGCTGAAATTGCTGCAACCTTTGCAATCTGGTCTTTTCCTGTAACCTTTGAACTCATGCTTGCAATAGCTTCTACTGCACAATCACAAGCCTGCTTCATACCTTTTCTAAGGATGATAGGATTTGCACCTGCTGCAAGGTTTTTCATTCCCTCATTTACCATTGCCTGTGCAAGAACTGTAGCAGTTGTTGTACCGTCACCTGCAACATCATTTGTCTTTGTTGCAACTTCTTTTACAAGCTGTGCACCCATGTTCTCAAAACCATCTTCAAGTTCGATGTCTTTCGCAATTGTAACACCGTCATTTGTGATAAGCGGAGCACCGAATGATTTATCTAATACTACGTTTCTTCCTTTTGGTCCAAGTGTAACCTTTACTGTATCTGCAAGTTTGTTTACGCCGCTTTCAAGAGCTGCTCTTGCGTCTGCGCCGAATTTAATTTCCTTTGCCATTATAAAAACCTCCTAATAATCTATTACAACAATATATTTTTTAATCTATAATATAAACATTTATTTAATTATAATTAGTCCTCAACGATTGCAACAATGTCATTCTGGCGAACTACGATAAACTCATCATCTCCGAGTTTAACTTCTGTACCTGCATACTTAGAATAGATAACTTTGTCACCTACGCTGACCTGCATTTTAACTTCTTTGCCGTCAACAACTCCTCCCGGACCAACTGCTATAACTTCTGCCTGCTGTGGCTTTTCCTGAGCATTTCCCGGTAATACGATACCTGATGCTGTAGTTTCTTCTGCTTCTAACTGTTTTAATACAACCTTGTCTCCTAATGGTGATAATTTCATGTCAATATCCTCCTTACACTTCTTGATTTACTAGCACTCACTCATTCCGAGTGCTAACCATAGTCTTAATATATTTCATTTAATGATATTCTGCAATATTATTCATCATGAAAAAACAGGCTATTTTTCTGTAATTCTTTATTTTGCTCTTTTTTTCTCTTTTATACTCACTTTTAATATTTTTTAACAATATCACGTTTTGACACATCCCATAACATATAATATAATTTCTAAGATAAATATTTATGCAATTACTATAGTTTAAAAGCAATTTCATAAACAGATACCAAATCACCCAGATAAACGGAGGATATAAATGAAAGAACAATTATATACTATTCCTGTCAATGACGCATTTGAAAAAGAATGTGAGTGCCCCCTCTGCCAGATGTATGATGAACTTGAGAAAGAATCCATTGATTTTATGCTTGGACCAAGTTATATGGAAGACGACATCAGAATGGCAACCGACAAAACAGGTTTCTGTGCAAAACACATAAAGCAGCTTTACGATGGACAAAACCGTCTAGGTATCGCCCTTATGCTTCATACACATATGAAACATACTGTTTCACAGATTGAAAAACTGCAGAAAAAATCAGCTGCTGCAAAAAAGAGCCTGTTTAAAAAAGAAATCAGTCCTATCACAGATTATATAAATAATATTGAGAGTTCATGCTATGTATGTGACAGGGTTGAAAATATCTTCAAAAGATACATAACAACTGTTATCCATTGCTATACACATGATGACGACTTTAAAAAGAAATTTAATAAGTCAAACGGTCTATGCACAAAACATTACGGCATGTTATATGAGGAGGCTCAAAAAACTCTAAGTTCCTCAAAACTTAACGAATTTATTTCTGATTTAAACACTTTATATATTGATAATTTTAAGCGTGTCACAGATGACTTGGAATGGTTCATAGATAAATTTGATTATAAAAACGAAAACGAACCGTGGAAAAATTCTAAAGATGCCATTCAAAGAAGTGTCTTAAAAACTAACGGTTTATTTCTTGAAGAGTAAAATCAGGCGGATAAACTGATATATTTGTACTATCTAAATCTATTATTTAATACAAAGTCTACTATTTAATAAAGTTTAACATTTAAAACCAAAAACTCATGTACATAAAAATACATGAGTTTTTTTAACGGCAGTTAATTATTCAATTCCTGCACGCTTTTTATCTTCATTGAGAAGTTCTTTAATATCTCTTGCCTTATTTTTAATTCTTTCATTTGCAGAACGTGATGTAAGGACTTTTGAAATCCATCTTCCCGATTCCTCATATTTACCTGTTCTTCTCGCAAGTTCGGCTACAAGAAAAGTGACTGTCATCTCATCCATGCCACACATAGGGAATGATTCTCTTGAAAATGCTGTCATAAATCCCTCATATGCTTTTCCTAACAAATCATCCTCTTCCTTTTTCAGGTCAGCTACGAC
Source organism: Clostridium sp. CAG:253 (assembly GCA_000436755.1). Lineage (GTDB taxonomy): Bacteria > Bacillota > Clostridia > Lachnospirales > Lachnospiraceae > Butyribacter. Next base: position 11,896 of record FR887323.1, read on the forward strand.
TTTATCATAGTCTTTTGTCTCCTTAGGAAGTGTCTCTCTCTTTCCTCTGAATAGCCATGCCATCTTCAGACATGTATATGCTTTCTCACTGTTTTTTGCTTTTTTAACAATAGCATTTGCAAGTGCAAGCTGATGACGTAAAATCGCATCATCATATGTATATGTGCCTCCTGTCTGCGGAAGCCCACTAAAATTTTTTGTAATATTCTCTCGAATAAGCTTTGCCTGTGCAGGCATCATAAATTTGAAAAATCTGCTAAGTGCCGCATAGCCACAGCTAGGGCATACAAGCGCATCATATTTAAGAGAGTCTACAAGCTGATACTTCGGTCGAAGATCAGTATCTGCCGATAAAAGCTTAACCTTACCTGTTCTAATCATTTTTGAATGAAATTCGTTGTTGCAAACAGGACAGGTATATGATTTATCAAACAACAAATCTTCTTCCGTAACCTTTGGCTTACTTGCCTGTTGAGATTCTTCACCCTTTTTTGCACCTTTCTTTGCAGTATCTTCCTCAAATACTTCAAGCTTATTCAGCTTGCCAAGTCCCATCTTTTCTAATCCGGAAAATAAACCCATGATTAATCCCCCTTATTTTGGTCTATATGAACTTTTTAATGAAACGATACGATTAAATACCATGTTTCCCTTTTCTGAGTCTTTTGAATCAACACAAAAATAACCATGTCTTACAAACTGGAAACTATCATTTGCTTCAGCATCAGCAAGCGCAGGCTCTACATAACAGTCTTTGAGAACAGTTAATGAATTTGGATTTACATTTATCGTACCATCTTCATTATACACCTCTTTTTCCTCATCTACAATGTTTTCATACAGCCTTATCTCGCATTTTTCCGCCGTTTCAGCGCAAACCCAGTGAATAGTTCCCTTAACTTTTCTTGCATTAAAGCCTGAACCGCTCTTTGTTTCAGGGTCATAAGTACAATGTACCTCTGTAACATTTCCTTCGTCATCAGTAATGTAATCCGTACAAGTCACAAAATATGCATTCATAAGTCTGACTTCATTACCCGGATACAATCTGAAATATTTTCTAGGAGGCTCTATCTTAAAGTCCTCTCTGTCAATATATAACACTCTTCCAAAAGGTACTTTTCTGCTTCCCATTTCAGGATTTTCCTGATTATTTGAAACATCAAGATATTCTATTTCATTTTCAGGATAATTTGTAATAACAAGCTTTATGGGATCAAGCACTGCCATCATACGAGGTTTCTTCATCTTCAAATCCTCTCTTATGCAGTATTCAAGCATTGCATAATCTGATGAACTCTGCGCTTTTGAAATTCCTGAAAGCTCAATAAACATTCTTATTGACTCAGGTGTAAAACCACGTCTTCTAAGTGCCGCAATGGAAACAAGTCTCGGATCATCCCATCCGTCTACTATTCCGTCCTCAACGAGTTTCTTTATATATCTTTTTCCTGTAACAACATTTGTCAGGTATAATTTAGCAAACTCTATCTGTCTTGGTTTGTTCTCCATGTCTATTTCATTTACAACCCAGTCATAAAGTGGTCTGTGGTCTTCAAATTCAAGTGTACAGATAGAATGTGTAACACCCTCCACAGTGTCCTCTATAGGATGCGCAAAATCGTACATAGGATAAATACACCATTTATCACCTGTATTATGATGATGCATTCTTGCAATACGATAAATTATTGGATCTCTCATATTTATATTAGGTGAACTCATATCAATCTTTGCACGAAGCACTTTGCTGCCATCCTCAAATTCGCCTGCTCTCATTCTCTCAAACAAATCAAGATTTTCCTCAATGCTTCTGTCTCTGTAAGGACTGTTCTTTCCAGGCTCCTTCAATGTACCACGATATTCTCTGATTTCTTCTGGAGAAAGGTCACACACATATGCCTTTCCCTTTTTTATAAGCTTGATGGCACATTCATACATCATATCAAAATAATCTGATGCATAAAAAACATGCTCCATGTCAAGGTCACCGCATATCCACTTTACGTCTTCAAGAATGGAATCAACAAATTCTGATTTTTCTTTTGTAGGATTTGTATCATCAAAACGAAGGTTAAACTGTCCTCCGTACTCTTTAGCAAGTCCTGAATTCAAGATAATAGACTTTGCATGTCCAATATGAAGATAACCGTTTGGTTCCGGTGGAAATCGTGTAACTACCTTTTTGCAGCGTCCCTCCTCAATATCTTTATCTATAATGTTTTCAATGAAATTACGGGAAACTTTTTCCTTTTCCTCTTCTGAATTTTCTCTAATATCAACCGGACTACTCAACTTTGTCTCCTCCTTCGATGTTATATTTAAAAATACTGTCATATATTCTAACATAAAATTCACAAATGTAAAAGTTTTTTTTGATTTCTGTATTTTATCCATAAAAAATGGAGCATATCATTGTGATACGCTCCAAATGTATATTATGATTATTTAAATTTGTGTCCGCCAAGCTTCATCCTCGCACCTGAAAGGTACACGCTGAAGAAATGGTAACTTTTCATATTCTTTTTCTTACCTTTGTAAAGTATTGTTTTCTGTCCCTGCAATGTCTTTCTAGCTGCACTGATGCAGCTTTTCCACTGCTTTGAACCTGTTCTTTTTGAATCATACTGTCTAAGTCTTTTCTTTAATGAACCGTTTCTTACAGGTGAAAACTGACCTTTCTGATAAATAACTCCCTTAATGCTGTTTGGAAATGACTTTGAACTCACTCTGTTCATGACAACTATTCCAACTGCAAGTTTTCCCTGATAAGGCTCTGAACCTGCCTCACAATTTATGATACTTGCCATAAGTCTTAAATCAGCCTTTGAATATCTTTTTTTACTTTTTTTCTTTGTAGTTGTAGTTTCTTTCTTTGTTTCCTTTGAACTTGTATTTGTCTTTGATGTTTGTGATGATACATTTACAGAACTGTTGTCAACTGTAGTTTTGTTATCAGTAGTATCATCTTCACTCATATCTTTAAATATAAGTCCCTGTATCTCTACTTTTGTTGTCTCGTTTGCTGATACATATGAAGAATTCGCTGTAAACGGTGTCATGACGAGCGATGCTGCAAGCACCATAACAGCAGCTTTCTTGAATCTCATAAAAAATAACCTCCTAAATGTTATAATTGATT
>FR887323.1:15054-35604 GCA_000436755.1 Clostridium sp. CAG:253
TTGATTTAAATCAATGAAACATTTTTTAAAACTTTATTTAATATTTATGTAACATATTATAACATAGTTTTAAATAATTTCAACCCTTCTGAAAAAAATTATACAGACACTTTTCAACAAACTTTTCTTTTTTATGTCAAATAGTATACTTTTCATATAAAAAAGACATTATTTTTGTCTAATATGACAAAAATAATGTCTCTTAAATATCAAAAAAAATAATTATTTATTTTTCAACCATAATCTATTACAAATTTGTTACAGATTTTCTTACATTATGCATAATGTTACATATTGTACAATGCAACGTCTTTATATTTTATATTACCTCCAAAAATGTCTAATGCACTCCCTATTGTAAAATCTACTTTTGAATTTCCCCTGTCATTTATAAATTCTACATCATTCATCGAATGTATGCCGCCCGCATATGTAACGGCATGTTTTTCAACCTTGCCAAGCATTTCAACAATTCTCTTTTCTATTCCGGCAGATTTTCCCTCTACATCTACGGCGTGTACTAAAAATTCATCACAGTAACCACCTAATTTTTCAATAAGTTCAAGGTCAAACTTTTCTTTTGTCATTTTCTGCCATCTATCTGTCACTACATAATATTCATATCCGTCAAAGCGGCAGCTAAGGTCTAAAACAAGTCTGTTCTTTCCTATTAAATAAGAAAGATTTTTAAGTCGGTCATAATCAATAATACCATTTCTAAACACATAAGATGTAACTATGACATGAGATGCCCCAAGATTAAGATATCTCTCTGCATTGTCAATATTCACACCTCCGCCAATCTGCATCTCTCCCGGATATGCTTCAAGTGCTTTTTTTGCCTGTTCAATATCCTTTTCATAATATTCGCTCTGTGCAGAATTCAAAATTATTATATGCCCGCCTTTTAACCCGTCATTTTTATACATCTGTGCATAAAATCCTGCATCATTAAGTGATACAAAATTATCCTCAGCGTGATTATCTTTATCGCTTAGTGACCCTCCTACTATCTGCTTAACGGAGCCGTTATGTATATCTATACATGGTCTGAACCTCATAATATCCTCCACTTATTTTTGTTTTGTAATAGTCTTTGCAATATCACTGAAATCATCATCTATGGAAAATTCATACTCGCCCGGTCTTATCTTGCTTGCATAATCGTTTTCTTTCATATAATCAACAAATTTGCCGGAATCAGATATTATACCTTCATCTTCTAAATTATCTGCTACTTTTTTTGCCCAGTCTCCGCTGCTTATTGTGAGCTTTTTCTTTTCCTCTTTTATACTCTTCTCCATCTTCTTTTTTTCTTCTTCAAAAGTTTTGTCCTTTTTCTTTTTGTCAGATGCGTTTGAAGTTGGTACAGGTGTACTTTCTGTGTCGGAATTATTTTTTGTATTGTTTTCGTTTCCTAAAATTGAAGAACCTGAAGCTGTTTTTGTATTATCATAAATTGTATTGTTGCTGCTTGCAAATGTCATTCCCAGTTTCTTTGCTCTTGTAATAACAGCCGAATCAGATGTTCTTATTAGACAAGATATTCCAAGAATAACCGTAACAAACAAAACACCTGCTCCAAATCCTCTTAAAAAAGATTTCTTATTCATATTTATCTCCAATCAATTGTTCACTATCTTGCATTATATAAATCTATTACAAGTTTAACCTCGCCCTGACCGATAGACAACATCTTAGATATTTCCAAAACATTTCTTCCTTTTTTATATAATGCGATTATTTCGCTGTTTGAGTTAAGCTTGTTTTCACTCTTGTTGTTTTCCTCAAAAATGTTATCGTCCTGTGTATGTGAGATATAAGCTTCATTCGTAATCTCAGCTATAGCCTTGGCTTCTTCCTCATCAAGAACCGTATTTTTTTCAGACTTTGAAACTTCATCATTTTCAAAAACATTCTCTTTGCCGTTCTCAGACAATGTTGTTATTTCTTCGGCTTTAAGAAATTTCATTGTATCATCTTTAACATTCTCAACTTCCATCTGTTTAAGTGCACTGTCAACATCTGAAAGCTGTTTCTTAACCTTTTGATAAGCTTTTGCTGTCTCATCACGCAAATCCGCATTAGTAGTATCTACGCTGTGTATCAGATTCTGAATTTCTTTTTCTTTTTCAGTCAGCATATTATATAAAAATACAGTCTCTTCATGATTTTTCTCTATTTTGTCGAATATTTCATTTGAGTATTCATTAAATCCCATTATCTTGTCATTAGATATCTGGCTGAATTTCTCATCCGCCTTATTTAATATTTCTTCCTCTGTCTTTTTAACTGCTTCCCTGATTTTCTCATCTATCTGTTCAGAATCAATTTCCGCTTTGACACCATCATTTTTCTTGTTGTCATTGGATAAACGAAAACTTGCTATCACTGCTCCCAATCCAATGAGTATCATTATAATTTCTATTACTATCATTGTATCTCTTTCCTCGTTTCTTTATCATAAATACACGCTATAAATGTATGACATATATTTATCTTATATATCTTTATGATTATATCTTTATGTCAAATAACCCGCCTTCAACCGGGTTCAATTTTTTCTCTTGTTCCTTGCCTTTATCATCTGCCCCCTTCTTGTTCTGCTTTTTGTATTTTCCTTTTCCTCCGCCTTTCTCATCATTCTTCAGTCCATCATTATTTGCTTTTCTTCTTGCAATCGTGGTTTTCATCTCTTTTTGAACATTCTGCTCAAATCCGGCTACAATCTGCTGCTGTTCACCCTCATGCTTAACTGTGTCCGTCTGTTGAATCTGTGACACTTCCTGTGATTTTGGCGGCATTGTTATATAATCTACGGTTAATGACATGGCTCTCCTCCTCTCCTAAAATCAATATGACTTTACACGGATGTCTGCACCTTCTCTTATAAAGGTACATCTGTGAGTTTCCGTATGAACAAATGTACTGATATTAGATATAACAATCTTTACTCCCGGATATGCTATATTCTCAACTCTGACCTTACCTCCATCCGATGTTCTCTGCATTTCCTCATCTATTCTTTCATATGCTTCTGTTTCTTCTTCTATAGTCTGGTCTATTACTTTTATTCTCTCTGTTCCTTCTTTTATCAGTTTCATTTTTTCAGGTTCGAGTTTTCCCTTTGTCTGCATACGTTTCTGCAAAATTTTTAAATTCTTTACTATTGAATCTTTCTCATCAGTCATCTGGTCAATATGCTTTTCTATATTTCTATATCTCTCACCTAAAGTTGTATCAAACCCGACTTCCAATTCAGTCTGGGTTCCCATCGTTGACCCTGCAACCTTTGTTTCGATTTTTGTTGTAGTCTTCACACTGCCCCCGGCTATCAGACCTCTTTTTCCATTTACGATAACGTCACCGTTCGCTGATATATTGCTGTGCATTATCGCATCAGTGTAAATTGCACCACCTGATTTTACCGTTGCACTTTCAATAAAGTTTGAAATTACATCTCCCTTAGCTTCCATCACACCTTTGCCCATACCCTGCATTCCTCTTTTTAGTACAATTTTGCCTTCTGATATAAGCATAGCTCCCTCAACAGCTCCATTAACCGTTATGTCTCCTGTTGCTTTCACTGTATAGCCTGTAATTACATTTCCTTTAACTTCGACTGCACCGTCATAGTCAATATCACCCGTTGACGGTCCAACATCCCCTTCTATCGTATATGTATCTGTTACAAATACCATATCATTTACAAGTGTGACATTTCCTGAAACGTCAGAATACATTTGCAATTTGTCATCTGACAAATGTATATTTTTTCCATGACGCAGTCTCTTGTTCCTGACTTTTTTAGGACGTATCATGTTTCCATAAACATCTTTTCCCGGTTCACCATAATCTATAGGTATCAGTGTAGCCAGTAGCTGACCTTCCTTTACACTCTCAATCATATCAAGTTTATGGAAATCAACACTTCCATCTTCACTCATTGTAGGCTTCAATGTCTTTTCGGCATTAAATGAATAGACTATTTCGGCATCACTTCCATTTACGGGAAGTTTTGCTTTCGCCACAAGTATATCCATACAATACAATCTTGCTTTCAATGCTATCTCTATATTTTTTTCTATAATTCCATATTTCACACCATTTTGCTCTATAAGATTTTTCAATTCAGATGTCGAAAGCCTTGCACCTTTATCTGAAGGTGGATACAATCTAATTTTAGCGAGATAACCTTTTTTGTCAATTGATACAAGCCCAAATTCCTTTTCCGGAATTTGTTTTCCTTCCAACACCTTGACCAATACGTCTTTTTTACCTGAATTTGCATCTTCAACAAAATATTTTACAATACCTGAATCCACATCCTTCAAGTTCTTTTTGTCTAAATAATTTAAGACATCTTCAACGCTTAATTTTTCTCCTCCGTCAACTTCAGGATAGGCTTTTAAATACATACCGTCATCTTTTTGAATTAACTGAAAAAATGCATTTCTCTTCATATCCCTTCTCCTCCTTGCAACCTGTACACATATCAAATACACCACTCTTTTTCTATATACACATATAAGCACAAACCCTAAATGCCTGTGCTTATATATTCAATATGCTAAAAATGCCCATATTTTCTTTTCCGATTTTATCTCTCATCTTTTTTAATGCTTTAGTGTGAAGCTGGGACACTCTTGATTCAGATACTCCCAAAACCTTACTTATCTCTTTTAAAGTAAGCTCCTCATAATAATAAAATGCTATAACTTTCTGCTCATTTTCATTTAGAGATTCAATTGCTTCTGCCAATGTCCTCTTCAATTCCTGACGATCTACTACCTGCTCCGGACTTTCAAAACAAGATTTATTGTTACCCTCCGGGCTTATATCACTTCCCTGTTCAAGGTATTCATCAAGTGAAACAAGACTGGCAATCTGTGTCTGATTCACAAGACCCTTAAGTTCTTCTTCAGACATATCGAGCTTTTCTGACAGTTCATCACTTGTTGCAGCACGACCATATTCGGCTTCTAAATCATGCATTGCCTGCTCAAGTTTTTTCTGCTTCTGTCTCAAAGTTCTCGGTATCCAATCCATCTTTCTTATCTGGTCAAGAATGGAACCTCTTATCCTTAGACTTGCATATGTTTCAAATTTCACTCCTTTTGTCAACTCAAACTTATCGATAGCATCAATCAGACCAAATATTCCATATCCTACTAAATCATCGTATTCAACCGTGTATCCAAGATACATTCCCAAACGCCCTGCTACTATCTTAACAAGACCTGAATATTCTAATATGAGTTTTTCTCTAATCTTAGGATTTTTTGTCTGCGAGTATTCTTCCCACAGCTCATTTTTGCTTTTTTCATCCATAGATATTTTTCCTTCCTCTACCGCTTAATATATCACTTAATTCTCATCCTGGTCTGTTTTTTCAGTTTCACTCTCTGAGACATCCTTATCTGACTCTTCTTTATCTTCTGCCTCAATATCTTCATCTGTCTGTTTATCTATTTCTTTTCTTAATACACTATTACTTATAAGAACCCTTTCTATAAGCCTTCTGACAAGACATCCGATTATATAAAACAATATCAGTGTCGCCAGTAATATCTCAAGTGCACGTGTAACCTCAACATCTTTCACAATACATACTATCGATATTACGGCTCCTGCCAGCAATGTTATAAATTTCGGTATAAACTCCGTTTTCACAAGATGCCCCCCATTTTAAATAGTTTTTACAGGTTTTCCAACTGACTTTATAACAAAATCACCGGTTTCCGGATAAAACTCAACCGTGCGACCATAATTTAAACCTGTATCCTCCGCAAGTATGCGTATTCCTATACTTTTTAACTTTTCTTTAACCGCTTCAACATTCCTTTCACCTACACGTAGCATATCATTGTTTGAACTAAAAGCAAACATCTGTGCCCCGCCTGCAATTTTTGCCGTAAGCGAACTTTTTCTTGCACCTTCCTTTTCCAGCAATTCTATCAGATAATCAATACCCGTATCTGCGAATTTAGCTCTATTCTGATTTTGTCTTACCTTTGTACTGTCAGGAAGCATAACGTGTACTAATCCAGCTATTTTAGTTGTTTTATCGTATAAAGCAACTCCAACACATGAACCAAGTCCAAGTGTTGTTATCGCATCTGGCGTATGACATATATTTAAATCTGCCATTCCAACCTTAATCATTTTTGCCATTATAAATCACCTATAATCCTAATGATGTTAAAATCTGTCCATACGACTCAAGCGTCGGTATCAGTATGAAATAACCGCTGATATCTACATCAAGATCCTTAAACTTAGATTCAATCAACAAAGCTTTATCACCAAGTTTTCCAAACTCAATAGCTGGAACACTTAAAATAGCTCCAGCCATATCTACAGATAGATATGGTACCGAAGATGTTATTTTCATATTAGTTAATTCTGAAATTGATGACAAATATGCCCCGGCAATAATATTTCCAATCTCCATTAACGCAGACTGTTCCATCTCTGAAAAGTCTCCCTTATTTTCACCAGATACACATCCCATCAGCTGATCAACCAAAAGATGAGCAGCTGAACTTTCGAGTACGAACAACATCATACCATCTACATCACCTTCAAGTGATAACAATATACCGGCAACAAGCGTTTCCGCTCCACCCACTATCTCTGCGAGTTCAGAAAAGCCCAGTAAATCTACCTTTGGAACACACATATCGATACGGGCATTTATCAGTTGGGACAATGCAGTAGTTGCATTGCCCGCTCCTATATTTCCTATTTCGGTGAGGACATCAAATTCGATATCCTTTTCTGCTGAATTGTTATTATTTTCCTGCACTTATTTCACCTCTGCTATTTCTTCCTAAACATTCTCTTTTTCAATTATTACAGATGCAATGTTAAGTAAAGAAACTAATCCGTCCCCATGTTTACCTATACCGCTAAGATACTGAACCATAGGATCAGCTGCATCTGAAACATTTGGTTTCTCAATTGATTCTTCGCCTAAAGTCACTACCTCTTTTACTTCATCTACAATAATTCCTATAGCAGACTGTGGCTCAAGTTTAATTATTATAATTCGGGTGGTATTTGTATACTCGTCCGGTTCAAGACCAAATTTTAATCTTAAACTCATAACAGGTATAATATCACCTCTTAAATTTATTACACCTTTAAAATACGGCTGAGCCTTTGGTATTCTTGTAATACGCTGATTTCTTACGATATTGTCAACGTATTTAATATCTATTCCATACTGCTCTGTTCCGATTCTAACAACAATATACTGTTTGCCTTCACTAACAGTTTCTATATTCTGTACATCATTCATATCTTCCATTGTCAGACCCTCCCTATACCAATGAATTTACTTCAAGAATCAGTGCTATCTCACCATCTCCAAGGATAGTAGCACCTCCTATCATCTTGCTGCAGTTGATATAGTTTCCTATTGATTTAATAACTATTTCCTGCTGTCCGATAAGATTATCAACAACAAGACCAGCCAACTTATCACCTTTCTTTACAATTACAACAGTGAGATTTTCATTTTCTTCTCCAACAGGCTCAACATCAAGTATCTGGTCAAGTCTTATAAGCGGAATTACAGTACCACGAAGATTGATAACTTCCTTAGTCTGTACATATTTAACATCTGAAACAAGCACATCTTCAATAGTCTGAATATTTCCAAGAGGAATTGCATATTTCTCAGTTCCAAGTTCAACCATCAATGCCTGAATGATTGCAAGTGTAAGAGGAAGACGAATAATAAAGCTGCTTCCCTCACCGAGCACTGATTTACACTCTATATTTCCGCCAAGTTCTTCAATCTTTGTCTTAACTACATCAAGACCTACACCTCGGCCTGATACATCAGTAATCTTCTCAGCAGTAGAAAAACTTGGTCTGAACAGCAAGTCTATAACTTCCTTATCAGTCATATTCTCTGCCTGCTCCGGTGTTATTGCACCAGAATCTATAGCTTTGTTCTTGACTTTTTCAATGTTTATACCGGCACCGTCATCACGCACCTCGATATTTACATTGTTTCCATCCTGATAAGCATCAAGATAAATATTACCAACCTCTTCTTTTCCTAATGCAAGACGTTCCTCATTTGACTCAAGTCCATGGTCAGCCGCATTACGGAGAAGATGCTGTAAAGGATCTCCGATTTCATCGATAACTGTTCTGTCAAGCTCTGTCTCTTCACCGGTCATATGAAGAACCATCTTTTTGTTAAGCTTCTTTGTCAAATCACGAATCATTCTTGGGAATCTGCTGAATACACTCTCAATAGGTACCATTCGTACTTTCATGACTGACTCATGAAGATTTGTTGTAACGCTCTCAAGATATTCTATCTGCTCATTGAATCCTGTATCATTTCTTGTATCACTCTCAGAAGAACTGATAGATACAAGTCCGTTCTTTGCTATGATAAGCTCACTTACAAGATTCATAAGTACATCAAGCTTTTCAATATCAACACGTACTGTTCTTCCGACTGCTGGTTTTGCTGTCTTCTTTGCATTTGCTGCCGGCTTTTTCTTTGCTTCTGCCTTAACTGCTGTCTTAGTCGCTGCCTGACCTTTCTGTTCGTTAGCCTTTGCTGCATTTTCAGCTTTTTCCTGCTCAGCTTTCTTTTCCTGTTCTTCTTTTTCTGCCTGTTTTGCAGATTCGTCAAGTTCTCCTTCAAACGGACCTACAATTGCTTCCTTGACTTCCGATACATTTTCAATAGCCTCTTTTATTGTCTCAAGACTTTCCTTTGTAAAGTATACGAGACTGAAATCATATTCAAATTTCTCGTCCTCAATATCCTGAACATTTGGTACTGCCTTGATAACTTCACCAAGTTCCTCAAGAGCCTTAAATACTAAAAATGCTCTTGCAGCTTTTAAGATGCATGAATCCTGAAGATATACAGTAATACCGAATATATTCTGGTTCTGGCTCTTAGCCTTTTCAAATGTATTTCTCTCAAAGTCTGATATCTGAATAGACTGATATTTTGCTGCATCAGCTGCAGGCGCCGTTGTGCAGGCGCCGTTGCATCGGCAGCCGTTGTCTCCTTCTTAGACTCAACAGGTTTGGAGCTTGTGCTCTTTCCCGTAGCATTCTCTGCTATTGTATTTAATGCATTGATTATCTCTTCATTGTCTTCTGTACCCTCATCGGCAGTATTTACAATGTTGTTAAGATAAGCATCAAGTGCATCAAGACCACGGAATAATACGTCAACCAATTCAGGTTTTACTTTCATGTTTCCGCTTCTGATTTCCTGAAATACATTTTCCATGTCATGCGTAAGTCTCTGCATGCGCTTATATCCCATAGTTCCTGCCATTCCTTTAAGCGAATGTGCTGCTCGGAATATTTCGTTTATTGTGTCCGTATTTTCAGGTTCCTGCTCAAGGATCATCAACTGATCACTTAAAGTCTGTAAATGTTCTTTTGTCTCATCAATAAAAATTTCAAGATACTGGCTTACATCCATTTTATCGCACCCCCACATGCTTTGTTATCGCATCAGCAATCTTTTTTAATGAAACAACTTCATCTACTGCACCCGCATCTGCAATGGCTTTAGGCATTCCATATACGGTACAGCTTTCTGCATCCTGACCGATAACATAAATTTTGTTGGTTTTTTCTAATTGCAATATTCCCTGAGTACCATCAGCTCCCATGCCTGTCATAACAACACAGATTATCTCTTCAAATCCTGTATTCATAAGTGACTCATACATTATGTCTGCACATGGTTTCAAGCCGTTTCTGGCAGCCTCAACGGTAACTGACAGCATATATCCTCCTGCACTTTTTTTGACTCTCATCTGAGAACCGCCTTTGGCAATATATACTGTTCCTTTCTGAAGAACATCTCCATCACAAGCTTCTTTTACATTAATTCTGCTAAGTTCATCAAGTCTTGTACTTAAAGACGCCGTAAATCCTTCCGGCATATGCTGTACCAAAACTACTGGTGCGTCAAGATTTTCAGGCAGAAACGGAATAACATACTGTAATGCCCTTGGTCCGCCGGTTGAGCATGCAAGTGCTACAAGTTTGCTTTTTCCTACGCCAAGCGTCCCGGTTGAGTGCAAAGTTCTGTCTGACTTTAAAACTGGCTGTTTTTTCGGTGCTGTCCTGCTTAACTCTTTTTTTACTTCTCTTGCTGCTTTAGCCATCTTATTCTGAATAGGAATCTTACATACCTCATAAAGCATACGGATAAGTCTTTTTGAAAATTCAGGACCTTTTGCCTCTGACAGGCTGTCAGGTTTTGTCACAAAGTCGAATGCCCCAAGTTCAAGAGCTTCTATAGTCTCCCTTGCACCTTCTTTTGCTATCGTACTGACTATGATTACATTTTGCTTTATACCTTTTCTGTTCATGGTTCTAAGGAACTCTATACCATTCATCTTAGGCATATTGATATCCAGTATAATACAATCAAATCTAAATCCGGATTCAAGCAAAGCAATTCCTTCAAGTCCATTAACTGCAAATCGCTCATTATGTAATTCTTCATCTGAGTTAATTATATCAGATATTATTCTTCTCATAAGTGCAGAATCATCTATAATTAATATATTTTTCAATATAAATGCCTCCATTCCGAATTAAATAATCCTAAATTTTATTTTTTTCTGTTGTGAAACATCTTAGAAAATAGTCCAGATAAACCGGTACGAACCGATTTTGTCTCTGACTGCTCCATATCTATCAATGTCTTAGCCATAGCTTTGATAGATTTCACAGCCGGAGTATTCGGATAAGCGATAGAAACCGGCTGTTGTCTCATGACAGCCTTTGTGAGATTTACATCAAACGGTACAGCTCCTAAATACTCCATTTTCATATTTAAAAACCGTTCAACCACAGAATTCAGTTTGTTATACAAATCATATCCGTCTGACATATTTAATGTCCTGTTTCCAATCATTCTTATTCTGGTATTTTCAGCGTTGAATTTGGGAGTTTTGTTTATTGTTTTCAATAACGCATACGCATCTGTTATGGATGTAGGTTCCGGTGTCGTCACAAGCAATACCTCCGAACTTGCCAAAACCATATCAATAACGGCACCTGATATGCCTGCCCCCGTATCTATTATAATAATATCTGCTAAAGAATCAAGTCCGTACATCATATTGATAATCCCGGATATCTGATCCTTTGACAAATTTGACAGCTCCTTTATTCCTGAACCGCCGGAGATAAAACCTATATTTTCAGGTCCTTTGCATATAACATCCCTGATATCCTTCCCTCCGAATATCATATCTGCCATATTGTACTTTGGCCTTGTTCCAAGCATTACTTCCACGTTTGCAAGACCAAAATCCGCATCCAATATAATAACCTTTTTGCCAAGTCTGCTTAACTGTATTGCCATGTTAACTGACATATTGGATTTGCCAACACCACCTTTTCCGCTTGTAACGGTTATAACTCTTGCAAGATGCTGTTGCTGCATATTCTGTTGTTTAATGATATTTCTAAGCTGTTGTGCCTGATCCATCAACCATTTCCTCCAAGAAGCTGCTTAGCAATCTTTTGTGCATTAAATTTACCGATATCATCAGGTACATTTTGTCCCCATGTTGCATACGATAACGGTGCAGATGTTAATACACGAAGATTATATATATTTCCTATAGTATCTGTTTCATCTAATTTTGTAAATATAAGATTATACTTTGTCATCTCTGAGTACGTCTGTGATATTCTGACAAGATCCTTATATTTTGTTGTAGAACTAAGCACAAGATAAGCTTCCTGTTCATCCTGTGGTATACACAAGATAAACTTCCTGTTCATCCTGTGGTATAGCACCTAGCAGTTTTATAAGATCTTCCTTCTGCTCAACATTATTGTGCGACCGTCCGGCTGTATCTATCAGGACAAGGTCATAATCGATAAGCTCGTCCCTGATATTTTCCATTTCCTCAGCAGTATATACAACTTTAAGCGGTATACTTAAAATATTTGCATATGTTCTAAGCTGCTCTACAGCCGCAATCCTGTAAGTATCAGATGTAACAAGTGCCACCTTAACTTTTTTGGAAAGTTTCATTGTCGAAGCAATCTTTGCTATTGTAGTTGTCTTTCCTACACCTGTAGGGCCGATAAAAAAAATAAACTTAGTCTTTTTGTTCTGTGTATCAATCAAGTGAGGCTGACCTATCTTTAAAACAATCTTCTGGTATACACCCGCTAAAATATTGTCAAGCGAAGAATTGCTGCCTATGCTCCCCTTAATATCATCAATTATCTGTTCTATATATGACATTTCCACGTCATTATCAAGAAGCTGTCTCCTTATAAGATTGAGATACGCCTTATTTTTATCTTCTTTCTTGTCATATTTTTGCTGCTCATCTTTTACCGATACCGCCATCTGCTTTTCAATAAGATCCTGCAGCGTATTAAGCTTTTGTTCAATTTCATTATTTGAATCAATTTTATCACTTACTATATCAACTACATTATCTCTTATTATCTGATTATTTCTGACAAGTCTTTCTTTATTTTCTTCAATCCTTGCACTTTTTGAATCTGATGCCGGTTTAAATCTGCCGGCATTAAGTGCCTGCTGCAGCTTTTCAAAATCCGCAGCAACAGGTTTACTCTCAGGCCGTACCTGCTCTTTTTTCACATCATCAACCGCAGCGGTAACTTCAACACTGCTTTTTTTAAACAGTTTAGATAACCCTTTCGGATTATTCTCTTTTATATTCATTATTGTAACATCTTCACCGAGTTCCGCTTTTGCAAGTGCAATCGCTTCATTCTCGGTTGCTGCAATATATTTTTTTATAACCACTATACTGTCACCATCCCTATAGATTGTAATTCAACATCTGTATCAATCTCATTGTATGAAACAACGATAAGATCTTTAAATTGTTCCGATGTAATCTTCTTAAAATACATTCGTACAATCGGAGAAGTTACTATGATAGGATTCTTTCCAAGCTCCTCCATTTTATCAACTTCTTCTTTAACCGAATTTAATATACTCTGTGTCTTTTCAGGTGCCAGATTTATATATGCTCCCTGCTCAGTCTGTTTTACGGAACCCATTATTTCCTGCTCAATCTTCGGATCCAGGGTAACAACACTTGTCATCTCATTTGTAGGGAAATATTTATTTGAAATAGCACGTTTAAGACTCTGACGCACATACTCCGTAAGCACATCCGTATCTCTGGTAGTTGCCGCATTGTCTGCAAGCGTTTCAAAAATCGTAACAAGATCCCTGATTGAAATGCCTTCCTCAAGAAGATTTTGCAGAACTTTCTGAATTTCACCGACACTAAGCATCTTAGGTACAAGTTCAGAAATAAGTGTTGTGTTTGCCTCCTGTATGTTATTGATAAGATTCTGTACATCCTGTCTCGTAAGAAGCTCATTAAGGTTGTTTCTTATAACTTCCGTAAGATGTGTAGCAATTATTGAAGGTGGGTCAACAACTGTATAACCAAGAGACTCGGCTCTCTCTCTCTGAGATTCGGTAATCCAGATGGCAGGCAGATTGAATGACGGCTCAAATGTAGGAATACCTGTTATCTCTTCCTCAACATACCCCGGATTCATAGCCATGTAATGGTCAAATAATATTTCACCCTCACTGACCGGAACGCCCTTTATTTTTATAACATATTGATTTGGATTGAGCTGTATGTTATCCCTGAGACGAATCATCGGCACAACACATCCAAGTTCCAACGCTATCTGTCTTCTAATCATTACAACTCTGTCAAGAAGATCTCCTCCCTGATTTACATCGGCAAGCGGAATGATTCCATAGCCAAATTCAAGTTCTATAGGATCTACCTGCAAAAGAGAAACAACATTCTCCGGTCTTCTTATTTCTTCTGCTGACTGCTCCTCACTCTCAACTTCCTCCTCAATATCTGCCTCCTCAACACTTGACTGTATCGCTCTTCCTGCCGCAATAAATATCACTGCATAGATAAGACAGAGTAAAGTATTAAGCGGTGTACAAATACCAAGGAATGCCATAGTACCACCAACTATGTATAATACTTTTGGCATTGAAAACAACTGCCTTATAAGTACGTTTCCAAGATCAGACTCCTTAGATGCCTTTGTAACTATGATACCTGTTGATAATGATATAAGCAATGACGGTATCTGTGAAACAAGTCCATCACCGATTGTAAGGATTGTGTACTTAGAAAGAGCTTCATTTATATCAACTCCCTGAACTACAACGCCGAGTATAATTCCACCAATAAGATTTATGGCCGTTATAATAAGACCTGCTGTCGCATCTCCCTTAACATACTTTGTAGCACCATCCATGGCACCAAAGAAAGTAGATTCATCCTGAATCTTTTCACGGCGTCTTTTTGCCTCTGCATCGTCTATGGCACCGGTATTCAAATCAGCATCAATAGCCATCTGTTTACCAGGCATAGCATCAAGTGTGAATCTTGCCGTTACCTCAGATACACGTTCTGAACCTTTATTGATTACTATAAACTGAATAATAATCAATATAAAGAATATAACCATACCAACAACAAGATTTCCACCACCAACGAACTGACCAAATGTCTCTACTACATTTCCCGCATATCCATTTAACAGAATGTTTCTTGTAGAACTTACATTCAATGACATTCTAAAAAGTGTGGTCATCAAAAGCAGCGTTGGAAAAATAGACATGTTTAATGCCTCTTTAGAAAATAAAGCATTAAACAAAATTATTAACGCAATACCTATATTAAATAAAATCAAAATATCCAGCAGCAATGTTGGAATCGGCACAATCAAAAACACAACCGGTACCAAGATATATAAGCCTAGAAATATATCCTGTCTTTTCATACATACCTCCATACTTTTATCATTATTTTTTCAATAAATACTTTTTTAAGTATTTGTATTACCCTTTTAAGATTTCCCTTTTAAATTATATACATAAGCAAGCACTTCTGCAACCATCTGATACAACTCAGGCGGAATCTCCGCACCTATCTCAACATTATGGTAAAGCATACGAGCAAGTGGCTTATTTTCTACTATTTCAATAGAATTTTCTGCTGCAGCTTCCTTGATTTTCTGAGCAAGGAAATCTGCACCTTTCGCAAGTACAATAGGAGCTTCATGCTCATTTTTATCATACTTGATTGCAACTGCAAAGTGAGTCGGGTTTGTTATTACAACATCTGCCTGCGGCAGTGACTGCATCATTCTTCTTCTTGAAGCCTGCTGCATACGTGCGCGCTGCTGACTCTTAACTTTAGGATCACCCTCTGAATTTTTATATTCGTCCTTAACCTCCTGTTTTGACATTTTCATGTCATCATGGAATTTCCACTTCTGATATGCAAAATCTGCGGCACCTATAACAACAAACCACATACTTATACGCATTCCGATATCTATAATGATATTTCCTATCAGCTCTATAGCCTGAATAAGCGTATATGAATACATTTTCATAACAAGATCCCACTTATCTTTAAGATAACTGATAACTACAGCACCGAGAATAATAAGTTTTGCCATGTCAAATAAAGTCTCAAAAAGTTTATTTTTTGAAAATATTCTTTTAACACCGCTTATGGGATTAAATTTTGACAGCTTTGGTTTCATCGGCTCAAAAGAAACTTTCCATTTAATCTGTGCTATCTGTGATATAAAAGCTACTGCAAATATAACAGCATAAAACGGAAGTCCCGTAACAAGAATATACTTAATCATATCCCCCACAAGAGCATTTGAAAGCGGTATTGTAAATTCATCCTTCCCATAATCTGCAATATGTTTAAATGTATATTCAAAGCAGCCTATAAAACGATTTCCGACATACCCTAAGCACAGTTTAAGCATAGCAAAAAGTGTCAACAGCATGGCTGCTGTCGTAACTTCCTTACTCTTTCCAACCTGACCTTTTTTTCTGGCATCCGTTAATTTTTTAGCTGTCGGTTCTTCTGTTTTTTCGCCATCAGGACCATCTTTTGCAAACAACTGCAAATCATATCTAAAAATGAATTCTAAAGAGTTTTTTTCATTCATATACTTTCACCCTTTATCAAATAATATAAACCATTTGCCATAAAATAGCAAATATAAAACTATGGCAACTATGGCGTGATTGATTTTACAAACATATCTGTCAAATCCTGCATCTCCTGAAAAATAAAATCACACAATCCCGGCAAAAGATTCATAACAAAATAAAGCACTACCAAGCCGACAAATATCTTAAGCTGCATACCTATAACAAACATGTTCATCTGCGGAGCAATTCTTGCAAGAATACCCAAAACAATATTTATTACAAGAATACACGAAAAAACCGGCAAAAAAATTCTAAATCCTATCACAAAATAATCTGTTATATATCTGACCATAGATGATACGATACCGCCATTTGGCTTCATTCCTCCTACAGGAATTGTCTTAAAAGACTCAATCAATACTTTTATAAGATAATAATGCATATCTGTAACAAGAAACATCAGCATGAACGCATATTTCAAAAAATTAGAAATCACAGTCGATTGCATATTTGATGTAGGGTCAAATTCAGTTGCCATAGACAATCCAAGTTCAAGACTCATCATATGACCTGAAAAATCCAATATATATAAACAAAGATTTGCAGCCATTCCTATAAGCAAGCCTGTTATTGCTTCTTTAACAACAAGAATGCTGTATCCTATAACACCTGTATAAGATACAGCATTATAATCAACTATAGTGCATGCAAAAACAGCTAAAAAAAATGATATTCCCGCTTTCACCTTGATAGGAATATTTCTGTCACTAAAGACCGGCATAACAAATATCATTGCAGATACTCTTACCATAACCAGTAAAAAACACTCAAGATATTCAACAGTAAACTTCACCTATTTCACCCCTACTTTATGTAATTTGGAATGTTTGCCATCAATGATTCAAAAAGCCCGACACATTTATTCATAATCCAACTGCCGCATAATACCACAACAAGCATAATGGCAATAAATTTAGGAATAAAAGTCAAAGTTTGTTCCTGAATAGATGTAATAGTCTGAAATATACTTATTATCAGACCGATAACCAATGAAATCAACAGTAAAGGCATAGACGTCTCCACTATCGTAAGCACGGTCTCTCTCGTCAAATCAATAATTGTAGCCTCATTCATAATAATCCCCCATTTGTATAAAACAATAAATCATTTAACACATTCCATCCAATATCAATTAAACGAATTAACAAGCTGACCAATAACAAGATTCCAGCCATCTGCCAATACAAATAACAATAACTTAAATGGCAATGATATTGTCGTAGGCGGCAACATCATCATACCCATTGACATTAGCGTTGATGCAACAACCATATCTATAACGATAAATGGAAGATATATCAAAAAACCAATTATAAATGCTGTGCGAAGCTCACTAATGATAAACGCAGGTATAATAATAGTTATTGAAATATCATCATAACTCTTTACATCATCAGATGATTTCTTGTTCAAATCCATAAATAATTTTAAATCTTTTTCTCTCGTCTGTTTAAGCATAAACTCACGAAGGGGAGATAAACCTTTATTTATAGCTTCCTCCTGCTTAATACTTCCTGACATATACGGTTTTACAGCTTTGTCATTTACTTCTGTAAAAACAGGCGACATTATTGCAATTGTAATAAATAAAGCCAGTCCAACTATTACCTGATTAGGCGGGGTCGTCTGAGTTCCCAAAGCTGTTCTCAAAAAATGAAATACAACAACTATTCGTGTAAATGACGTTACCATTATAAGAATTGATGGAGCCAATGACAATATTGTCAGCATTATCAATATCTGCAATGTCGATTCAAGCTTCATACTGCCTGCATTTGAAGATATATTTAAATCTAAAGTATTGTCATCTACATCTGGTTCAGCACTTATCTGCTCCTTTGTTGTTGAATCTACCCCTTTTCCCGCTGCAAATGCCGGGCGTGATACAGCAAATAGAAGTACGAATACTCCTATTAACATAAAACTGCTCATTATAGATTTAAGTCTCTTTTTATTTATCTTACTAAACATTTACTTTCCTCTTAAAAATGCTTGTCCTTACCTGTACTCTTCTTTCTTTCCTTCATCAAACTTGAAAATACAGCCTTAAACGAAGTATCCTGAATTTCATTCTTCTCATTAAAATCAAGCTGGTCTTCCGTCAATTCCGTCAATTTTACAATTTTTTCTTTACTCTGTGCTACAGCAACATATTTTTCTCCGATTCTTATTATTGAAATCGTCTTTCCGGGAGAAAGTTGAAAATTTTCAATTATGGAAATATTGTTTGTCTTGTTTTTCACAAGACCCGAATTTGCATACCATTTCGTAACAACATATGACAAAAACAGTATAGCAACAAAGATTATAATGAGAACAATCAATTTAAAAATGCCGGTAAATGTAGAATATTTTGTAATCAAACTCAACATATCTACACCTCCAGCATTAAATTATTTTTACTTTGAAATTTCAACAAGTCTGATACCAAAGTTTTCTTCAATAACAACAACTTCACCTTTGGCTACAAATTTTCCGTTTACTAAAACATCAACAGGCTCTCCTGCCAATTTGTCCAACTCTATAATAGTTCCCGGAGAAAAATCTAAAATCTCTTTTATTGATTTATTGGTACGTCCAAGCTCTACCGTAACCTCCAAAGGCACATCAAGCACAAGGTCTATATTTTCTTCCTGCATCAATGGGCTTACACCTGCATTGAATGGTTGGAACTGTGCAGACTGAACATTTACATTCTGCATCGGCATAGCATACTGTGGCTGCATCTGTGCTGCATTCATAACAGGCTGCTGTGGCATTTGCTGCATGGCAGGTGGCGGTGTCTGCTGCTGTGCAGGCTGTACCGGTGTTGGCGTCGGTGCTGCTGCAACAGGCTCCGCTGCCGGCTGAGGTGAAACAGCTGATGCTGCTTCTGACGCTGCCGTTTCAGGCTCTGCTCCGATGAATTTATTGTATAATTCTCTTGCAAACTCAAATGGATACAACTGCATAATCTGACTGTCGACCAAATCACCGATTTTCATATCAAATGCAACCTGAACTATCTCTCCCTCAAGGAAATTAGACAATTCACTATCATCTATTGTGTCATTTAAATCAACAAGGCTTGCAATCGGTGGACTGATGTCAACCTTTTTCTCAAGCATAGATGAAAGTGAAGTCGCCGCTGAACCCATCATCTGATTCATAGCTTCACTTATCGCACTAAGGTGGAGTTCTGATAATTCACCATCAGTATTTGTACCGTCACCACCCATCATCAAATCTGTGATAACTTTAACATCATGCTCTTTAAGAATAAGGATATTGTTTCCGTCTATTCCACTGATATAAGAAATATGTATGAATACGCACGGTCTGTCATACTGTGCAGATAATTCATTCATTGTAACATATGACACTCTAGGAGTAGTTATAGTTACTTTATTATTTAAGAGTGTTGACAATGTAGTTGCAGCAGTACCCATATTTATGTTGGCAATTTCTCCAACCGCATCTCTCTCCGCATCAGTAAGTCCCTCACTTACTTTCGATGCATCCTGTGCTCCGGCACTGCCTGACGTATCTCCACCCGTCAACGCATCAATCTCTTCTTGAGTTAACATTCCATCCATAGGTCTATTGCTCCTCCCTTATTACTGATGTAACTCGAACGGCATAAGAATCACTCGTCGCACCCGGGAGTGCAGTAAATTTCTTTATGTTTCCGACATAAACTTCAAGTTCATCATTAACTTTAGTATCCAGTTTGATAATGTCTCCAATCTGGATATTAATATAATCATTCACAGAAATAGAACTTCTGCCTAACATCGCTTTCACAGGTATCTTAGCATAATCTATTATGTCCTCGATAACTTCCTGATAAGCACCTGAATCACTTTCTTTCATACTTGAATACCAATACTTGGTATTCAGCTTATCAATGACAGGTTCTACACATGAATATGGAATACATATATTCATAAGTCCCTCGACAGAACCTATCTTTACACTCATAGTAATAATAGCTGTCATTTCACCTGGAGAAATAAACTGTGCAAATTGTGAATTTGTTTCTATTCTCTCTAACCGGGGTTCAATAGATACAACACTCTCCCACGGATCAACCAGCAGGTTTGTACATACTTCCAAAATTCTTTCCAGAATAATAAGCTCAATTTCAGTAAAATCCCTGTTTCTCTCAAGTGGTGCCCCGCCACCACCTAACATTCGGTCTACTATCGTAAATCCAAGATTTGCTGAAAGCTCAACAATAATGTTTCCTTCTAATGGAGAAAAATTAACAACACCTAAAAGAACCGGATTTGAAAGTGCATTTGCAAATTCTGAATATGTATTCGCCTCAGCATTTACAACCTCGACCTGAACATTTTTTCTAAGATATGCCGGAAGATTTGTAGATAAAAGTCTTCCATAGTTTTCAAAAATAATCTCTAAAGTACGAAGATGATCTTTTGAAAACTTTGACGGTCTGGCAAAATCATAATTCTTTACCTGTTTTT
>FR887323.1:35756-36418 GCA_000436755.1 Clostridium sp. CAG:253
CTATGCTAACACAAAAAGATATACAAGATTTCAGTTTTTATAAACCATAGTAATCATAACACATTTTCACTAAAATGCAAAGTAGTTTTTTAGATAAAATCAACTACTGATACATAAAGTTAGTTAATGTGATTCCTACAATTGCTTTTGTATCAAATTTCTTCTGAATCTGCTCTAACGCTTCTTTCTTTACTATATCTTCAGAAATATCATCTTCTGTGTGAGACTGAATTACAGAACGTATAATATCTGTATATACAGATGACTTAGCTGTAACTGCATCTGTTCCAAAGTCTTTATAATCATCTGCTTTTTTGTTTACTGAGATTGTATAACCTGATATCATAGCATAATGCTGTGAACCATCAGCACCTGTCTTTAGGTTAATTGTTTGCTGAGAATCAAATGTTACAGGTGTATCCTCGAGATCTTTCATACTGTAATCTGCATCTGCACTTGCATCCGAATCACCATCAAGTTCAAGATTAAGCACTGATGCAACCTGTGTTATAAGGTTATTTGTTTTATTGAATGTTGGAACCATTACAAAAAACATTATCGCCGTCAACACAACATTAACTACTGTCAAAACCGTAATAATAACGCTAAATATGTTCTTTTTCATAATCTCTGCCTTTCCTTAATCATTGTTACTGTATATT
>FR887324.1:0-30744 GCA_000436755.1 Clostridium sp. CAG:253
TAGGAAACATGGGTATCATTTATAAAATTGTAAAGTGGTGTAATGACTTCTATCATTCTAAAAATTAATCCAAGATTCCATCTGAGGTATATTTTTCATATTCATACTCTATAAAAAAATATATACTTTTGCTTTCAATGAATTAGTCATTCCAATCCACAAATAAAAGTTATCCCGCAAAAGAATAAATCATTATTCCACAAATAATTAAAATAAGTGCAATTAATTTTTTTCTATTTATTTTTTCCTTAAATATTTTCACTCCAAAAATTGTCACATAAATATAACTTGTTGCTTCCAAAATCGGTCCCATGGATAATGGAATACCTTTGTAAGCAATTATTGAGCAAAATGTTGTTAAAAAGAAAATAAAATATGCCATAATCACAAGAGGATTTAAATATTCCTTTATTACGGAATCATATTTTTTTAAGGCTGCTTTTTTTAACATTACCTGCGATATTGCACTCAAAAAAACTCCTACAAGCAATATGCTTGAATATAAAATTACCGTCTTATTCATCTCGTTCTACACCATCTTCCTTTGCATACATAACCACACCTGTAATAACAAATAATGCCCCAACAATTTTACCTATTGTTACAACCTCTCCAAAAAAAATCGCTCCCCATATCACACCCCATACTATCGTGACTGCTTTATTAGCAAATGCTGTTGTTAATGGCAATCTTTTAATAACTTGTTGCCAGCCAACTGCATATAAGGCCAATAATGCAATAATTACCATATAATAAATACAAAAATTTTTGCTTAAAAACTTCTCTTTTGCAGCTAACTTACTGCATATACCACTCATCGAATATATCATCAACATAATATTCAATAAGATGATAATCTTAGCATTTGAATGTTTCATTTCATCCTCCCCACTACTTACTTCGGCATATACTTCTCTATATCGGAAAACATATTTGCTTTAATTAAAAATACTCCGTGACGACTTGCACTATCCGTAATTTCTCCATCACATTCATGAACCTCTTTATAAACCAAATAATCAGGATGCTCCTTCTCTATTTTTTTCAATATTTCTATATCTTTCTGCCCAAAAATAAATCTGACACCTGCTGTTCTTACAAAATTATTAAATGTTATATCAGGCTTTTTATCTAAAGCAACCTGTATTACTGCTTTCACAAAATCAACTCCTGTTGATAATTGAACCATATTACTTCCTATAAAATCTCCACCCATTCTTCCACCTATTTCAATCAACTTAATATCACCAGTTTTTGAAATTTTTAATTCTGAATGTGATGCACTATTTTTTATCATCAATGTATCAAGTGCATGTGTTACAATTTTTTTTACTTTATTCAAAATTTTGTCATCAATAGGAGCAGGTTCAATGTGACCTGTTTCTATAAAATGTGGAGCACCCGTAGTAAATTTTTTTGTCATACTTAAAAAAGTATGTTTTCCATGATATGATATATACTCAACACTGTACTCATCACCTGTCACATATTCCTCAACTAAGGCTTTTTTTTCAAATCCCTGCTCTTTCGCATTCTCTATTGCCTCTGCTAATCCGTTCGCATTTTCAAGTTTTGTAATTCCACGACTGCCTGATCTATCTGTTGGTTTTACTATTATTGGATACTCAAAAGAATTTCCCTCTAAATCCTCTACTGAATTTACAAGAATGCTTTTAGGAGATGGATCTCCCCCCATTTCAAATGCTCTTCGCATTAAATGTTTGTTTGTTGATATCATGGTACATTCACTTGAATTACCGTTAAGCCCAAGTTGGCTTGCTATATAATTAACTGTTATAGCTGCCAAATCTGAAGCTATACTACAAATTCCATCTATTTTAATTTGCTCACATTTTTCTAAAATCTTATCCTTTTCAACTATGCTAATAGGATAAAAAAAATCGGCTTCTGTTTCTCCTACATCTCCCACTTTCCAGGCAAATACATGTGTTTCTATTCCCATCGATTTCGCCTTTTTTATTAAAGGAAGTTGTAAATATGATGCCCCTATAATTGCTAATTTAATCATTCTATTAACTCCTACTTAATTCCAGAATCAACCAAACTATCCCAATTTCCGCTCTCGAGTTCTTTTTTATAGTCGACCATCATGTCATGATAATTTGTATATTCAGGTATAAAGCCAAAATCTCTCTGTGCCTTACTCATGCTATACCAAAAAGATGGGGTATTGTTATTTTTTTCTGGTTTATAAATTATATTGCTTTTTTTATCTTCTGAAAAAACATCAATAACAGCTCTTACTTGTTCCTCTAAGTCTAACTGAGTTCCACTCGTCATATTATAAAGACCGTATGTTTTATCACTCTCTAAAGCCAAATAATATGCTCTTGCCACATCTTTTACATAAATTATATCCCTTTTTATATGCGGATTTCCCCATATTTCAATATCCATGCCTTTTTTAGCATTATCGATAAATGTTGCAATTCCTGACTTATATGCTTTACCATTTACATATATTGTTCCATGAGGGCCTACACCATAAACAGGAGGAAATCTAAACCACGCACACTGCATTCCGTGTTGTTGATTATAATATTCCATTACATCGTTACAAGCATTTTTACTAATAACATAAACAGCATGATCTCCAGAGAATTTAAAATTTCTAGGTTCCTCTTCTGTTATTGGATATCCTCCATCCCATGCACCCGACACATCACTATAACTACAATTTCCAATAACTTTTTTAATTCCATTCTTTCTACAGTATTCCAAAACATTAATTGCACCAATAACGTTTACATTAAAATAATCAGCTGCATTTTCTTCATTTTTTAAATCAGCCTTAGCATTTGCTGGTAATAATCCTGCAAGTAAAATTACACCTTTTATATCATCTGTCGGAAGCCTCTTAAAATCTTCATTATTTGTAATATCCAGTTCAACAAATTCCGCTCCCAAATTTTTAAGTTTTTCTCCTAATTTCTTATTTCTTCCTGTAGCAACAACTTTTTCCCCCTTTTCTATCAATTCTTTCACAGTATACATTCCAATAAACCCTGTAGCTCCTATTACTATTACCATAACTCTCTATTCTCCTATATTTAAATTTATACTTTCATCAATTACATATAAAGGTCTATTCTTAGCTTCATTAAATATATTCCCAACATATATTCCTACAATCCCTATCGCAGATAATAATATTCCTCCCATCAAATAAATTGATGCAACAATAGTTGTCCAACCTACAACAATATCACCAACTAAAATATATCTTGCAATCAAATAAATAATATAAATCAGTGCAAAGGCAGCAATAATAAAACCTGCTTTAATAGAAAATAATAATGGCTTATTAGACTGTGATGTAATAATTTCAAATGCCATTTTAATTTTTTTTCTTAAATTATAAGATGACTTTCCCTCATATCTCTCATCTGCACTCATGTCTATTGCTGTCTGCTTAAATCCAAGCCACCTTATAAACATTGTATAAGCTCTATTTTGTTCACGCATCATACAATAAGCATCGATTACTTTTCTTTTTGAAATGCTAAAATTACAAATTGAACTATCAAAATTTCCATCTGTAAAATAATCGTATACTTTATAAAAACTCTTTGACAAAAACTTTGTTATAAAACTATCCTTTCTGCCCTCTCTTCTTGCAAAAACAACATCATATCCTTCTAAAGCTTTTTTATATAATTCTGGAATAGACTCTGGTCTGTCTTGTAAATCACAATCCATAACAACTATCCAATCGCCTTTACATTTATCAAGTCCGGCTGTAATAGCTCTTATTTGCCCAAAATTTCTAGACATATGCAACCCGACAACCCTCTTATCTCCTGAACATATTTTTTCTATTTCTTCCCATGAATTCTGCGGACAATTATCATCCACTAAAATTATTTCAAAAGTAGAACATATCTTTTCCAAACTTTCGCACAACCTTTTATGTAATTCTGATAAAGCTGCTCTACATCCATATACTGGTATAACCACTGAAATATCCATTTTCTTTCCTTTTCCCATCTACATAAAAAATTTAAAAATAGTTTCAATTACTTTTTTCTGATCTTGCTCGTCCAAATTATAATACATTGGCAACCTTGTCAATCTTTCACTTTCTTTTGTTGTATAAATGTCATTACCAGAAAAAACACCGAATTTCCTTCCTGCTGGTGCCGAATGTAATGGAATATAATGAAATGTGCTCTGAATTGAATTTTTTTTCAAAAAAGATATAAAATCTGTTCGCTCATTCAAATCTTTTAATTTTACATAAAACATATGTGCATTATGTTCAACATATTTAGGTATATACTGCAATTCTATTTTTCCCTGCTTCTCTAGAATCGAAAGTTCATCCTTATATCTATTCCATATTTTTAATCTATTTTCATTTATTTCATCAGCTACTTCAAACTGTGCATATAAGTATGCTGCATTTAAATCACTTGGAAGATAACTACTGCCGTAATCAACCCATGTATATTTGTCGACTTGTCCTCTAAAAAATGACGCTCTATTTGTACCTTTTTCTCTTAAAATCTCGGCTTTTTCGTTATACTTAGGATTATTAATTACTAATGCGCCGCCCTCACCCATAGAATAATTTTTTGTCTCATGGAATGAATAACATCCAAAATCACCTATTGTACCTAATGCCTTCCCTTTATATGTACTCATAACAGCTTGCGCCGCATCCTCTATTACAAATAAATTATTTTTTCTTGCTATCTCCATTATCTTATCCATTTCACAAGCTACTCCTGCATAATGAACTACAATAATTGCCTTAGTTCTTTCTGTAATAGCATCTTCAATTTTATTCTCATCAATATTCATGGTATCTGGTCGTATATCAACAAATACCAATTTTGCTCCTGTCAAAACAATAGATGTAGCTGTGCTCGAGAATGTATAACTAGGTAATATTACCTCATCCCCTTCTTTAAGATTACATAATATTGCCGCCATCTCTAAAGCAGTTGTTCCACTTGTTGTTAATAAAACTTTCTGAGCATTAAATCTTTTCTCTAACCATAAATTACACTTTTTTGTAAATTCGCCATCACCACAAATCTTTTTATTTTCTACAGCCTGTTTTATATAATTTATTTCATTTCCCACATATGGCGGAATATTAAAATTTATCATATTTACTCCTTTCAATTATTAAACTGTCCCAATTTATGTTTTTTCATAATCTTAACACCATTTCTAACATAAAAAGGATCTGCTTGAAAAGCAGTTAATTCTTCATCTTTATAATGTTCAATATTATCAATTTTTTTAACCAACTCATTATCGTATTCTTTTCTAAATGGAGCAGTTCTATATTCAATCGAATAAGATTTAATATAAAATAAACCAATTAATAAAAAAACACTAAGAACTACAATATTTCTTTTATCAACATTTTTTTGTTTCAACGAACCCTTATAATTATATATGATGCATAAGATATAAATTGCTGCGACTAACCCCATTCCGCTTTCACATACATACCTTGATGTTCGTAAATATGATAAATCAAAACTGCCTAATCTTCCTAGTTCAATCAGTCCAATAACATTAAAAACATAAAGAAATAAAATCACAGGAAACCAAGATATCTCATATAGTTTCTTATATATATATATATATATAAGCATCAAATAAAAAACAAATAGCAGAATACCTATTATATAACATAATTTCAATGATTGTTGTCCCCCAACAATACTATTTCCTAATACTATAAAAAAGCCTCTTATTAATTTAATTATTGTTTTTAAATTTACGCTTGTAAAACTTCCTACATCTGAATCACCAAAATCTAACCCCCACATATATAAGACTGTGCCTAAAATCAACCCACTAATCAATATGGTATATCCTTTTATATACTTTTTTCTTTCAGCCTTATCACTTGTAAAAATTCTCCCAATAATGGTAAAAAAGATTGATGCAACAAATGCTGGAAAATATCCACCTCCAACCATACAAATCGTAATAATGTATAATAACGCTAACAATATGTATGCACTCTGCTTTTCTTTTTTTTCACTCAAAAGCTTACCTGTAAAATAAAAGCACAAAATAAATAATAACATTCTGCATCCAAAACTAAATGCAAATTCTAATGTTATCATTTCATACTGATTTATATTAAATGTCGCAATCGGTAATAAAATTAATAAAATATTAAATTGACAACTTATATCATTGAATTTCAATTCAATCATTAGAAATTTATATATTAGAATTGTATATACAGCCATCACCACTGCACCTAAATAAATCTCAATCTGAGTATTCCAAGAAAATATCTTAACATTAAAAATAAAAAAGATAAATTGTAAGGGAGAACGATGAATTCCATCATTTTTCCATAAATGCAAAATATTTATTTTGTCCCCAAATATATCCGTTTCAAAATAATTTATATATTTCCAATAATCCATTATCGGTACATTCAATGTCGATTTAGATAAATAAATAATATGTAAAACAAAAACTATGACTAAACTCAACATAAATGAAACATTTATTTTACTCTTCATAAAATCTCCAATCTCTTATGTTACCAAAAAAATCTTTCTTCCAACATTAAACACAAGCAGTGATAAACAGGTAAATGTAATTCCTGTATCATATATGTTTCCCTCTCTGGAACTTTTATAGTAACATCTGCAATATTTTTTATTTCTCCACCTGTTTCTCCTGTCAAAGCAATTATAGGTAACCCTAATGCTTTTGCTGTAACAGCAGCATACATTATATTTTTGGAATTGCCTGATGTAGATATTCCCATAAATGCATCATTCTTCTTCGCATATCCATACAACTGCTGTGCAAAGCCTGTAACACCATCAACATCATTAAGATGTGCCGTTGTAAGCGCAATATGCCCATCTAAAGCAATCGCCGGAAGTCCATTTTGAAGTTCATTTGCAAGTTTTTCCGCCCGTTCTTTATCTACACTTTTCAGTTTTTCTATAAATACATCAGATACTTTTCTTGGCAATTTAAAACTTTTCATAAGTTCTCCGACAATATGCTCTGAGTCTGCTGCACTTCCTCCATTCCCAGCAATAAGCATCTTGCCACCAGCAGCATAAACATTTTCCATTATCTCAAATGCTTTTGCTATAGCCTCCTGACAACAACATAACATCGGATATCTTTTAGTTAATAATTTAATATGTTTATTCATTTCCTCACTTAACATCTTCAATCTCCATTATTTTATCTATTGCATCTCTCAAGGAATTTGATCTCACATCAAATTTTACATTTGTTTCTTTATCTCCAATATACACTGTATGGCATCCTGCCGCTTTTCCGGCTTTAATATCATTCTCTCCATCTCCTATCATCCATGACTTTGATAAATCAATGTTAAATTCCTTTGCTGCCTGCAACAACATCCCAGGTTTAGGCTTACGGCATTCACAATTTATTTTTAATTCTTTTACTTCACCTGCAAATCCTCCATCTGTATGATGTGGACAGTAATATATTTTATCAATATATGCCCCCTCTTTGCCTAAAAGTGTCTCCATTTTTCTGTGAATTTCATCTAACTCATCAAATGTCACCTCACCACGAGCAATAACCGGTTGATTTGTAACAACTATTGCTAAATATCCGCTTACATTTATTTTCTTTATAGCCTCACTCACACCATCTATCAAAGCAAAATCATCAATTTTCCTCAAAAAACCAACATATTTATTAATTGTTCCGTCTCTATCTAAAAAAATTGCTTTTTGTTTATGTTTCAAATTTTTGTTATTTACAATGCCATTCTGCACATCTTTACAAACAGCTTCATACCTCTCAGGTGTTCCCATATCTTTAACATATTCCGGACTGTCATAAGCAAACATTTTTCCTGTCCCACACAAAGGCTTCAAAAGTTGGCGGTCTAAATCTACCTTTTCGCTTTGGGGCTCATACTCCAAAATTTCCGGTGAAATCACATGTAATCCAGCATTTACTCGGTTCTGATAAAACCCGGTTCTCTCATCTTCCTTTGTAAGCCATTTTTCGACATTTCCTTTTTTATCTGCAATTATCAGACCACTATCATATGGATGACTATTAGGATGTGTAAATAATGTGACAAGACCACCCATTCTTTTATGATAATCAACAAATCTGTTAAAATCAATATCAAACATTGCATCTGCATTTAATAAAAGGAAATCGTCATCTAACCATTCTTTTATTTTATATAATGCACCTGCATTTCCCAAAGGTTCTTTTTCAAAATAATAACTTATAGATACTCCAAATCTTTTACCTGTCACGGGAGATATTTTCGAACCATCCCCAAAATAGTTCATTATTATATCTCCCAAATGACTAACAGTTATCATAATATCCTTAAATCCCTGCTTTTTAAGGCATTTTATTTCTCTTTCTAATATAGGAACTCCATCAATTTTTATCATTGGTTTTGGAATATCGCTTGCCACAGGAGAGATTCTTGTTCCTTTTCCCCCAGCCATAATTACTACTTTCATCTAATCCTCCATTATTTTTTCTCTAAATTAACAGGAATATAATCTTCAGGTGAAAAATGAATAACTCTTGTTCCTGCATTTTCAAATTCAAATGGAACATACATCAAATCAGACATTGCTTCCAAAACTTTCTTTTGCTTTTCTTTCTCAACATAAAACAATAAAAAGCCACCACCACCGGCTCCAAGCAGTTTTCCTCCTAATGCACCAACCTTTATCCCTTTGTTATACAAATAGTCAATCGAATCGGTTGAAATCTTAGCACCTGTTTGTCTTTTTAATTTCCAAGTTAAATCCAACAATTTTCCAAACTCATTTAAATCAACTTCTTTGTCAGTTAAAATGTTTTGTGCTATATCTACAAGTTTAAGCATCTCTATCTTTTGTTTTGTTTTATCATTTCCCTTGTTAGCCTCTTGAACTTCTGCAGAAAAATGAGTAAATCCCGTAAAAAACAGCATTAAATTTTCATTCAAAGCTTTTTTTCTCTCAGGTGCAATTATGATAGGATTTACATTATATGCCCCATCCGAAAAGTCAATTCTGTTTAATCCGCCAAATGATGCTGCTATTTGATCCTGCCATCCGCCAGCCTCATCACAAAGTGTCCTTTCAAGATAAATTGCCTCATCTGCTAACTTCTTTTTATCTGCATATTTTCCTTTCAATGCATAAAATGCACTCAACATTCCAACTGCAAATGAACTACTCGTCCCCAAGCCTGACCTTGCCGGTAAATCAGCTTCATAAGTCAAACGAATCTCATGCATGTCTAGAAATTTCATAGCTTCCCTAATTGCAGGATGAATAATGTCTGCTATATTTGTTACCCGTTCCATTTTTGAATATGCCAATTCTGTCTTATATTCAAAGAAACGTGGCAAATGTCTGACATTTACATAACAATATTTATCAAATGTCGTACTAATTACTGATCCTCCATGTTCATTAAAAAACTCCGGCATATCTGTTCCACCACCAAAAAATGACATTCTAAATGGTGTTTTTGTAATAATCATTTTTCCCTCCTAAAATTTATACATACAATTTAACTATTTTGAAAAAATATCAGAAATTTCATTCCAAACTGCATCAATACTAAAGTATTTTCTTATATATGATTGCGTTTTGTCAACTATACTTTCTAATTCAATATTATTATTGTATAACTCTATTACCCTATTTGCAAACTTTTCAGCATCATCTTCTATCCATAATACGTCTCCTACATTTGGAATACCCTCAGCTCCAACTGATGTAGTTACTGTTGGTGCACCATTATATATGGCTTCGACTACTTTTCCTTTTACTCCTGCACCATATCTCAATGGAACAACAACCATTTTGCATTCAGAATACAGTTTATTTAATTCTTCATCTGATACAAACCCCTTTACTATAACGCCATTTTTTCCATCAAGTTTTTTTATTTCTTCTGGTGCATGAGAACCTACTATTATAAATTCTAAATTAACTTTTTCTCTTATTCTTGGCAAAACATCATCAACAAACCACAAAACAGCATCGAGATTCGGCTTATGAACAAATCCTCCTACAAATAACAAATCTTTTCTTTTGTCAAAATTTTTATTTATATTTTCTTTGAATTTATCAAAAGTATAGGCTGTTATTGCTTTAACATTTATTTCCGGATTTATCTTATGTATCGCATCAACTTCCAGTTGCGATGGATAAAAAGAAATATCTGCTTTATTAAATATGTCAAATTCTGTCTTTTTCCACATCTCAGCTTCTATCTTAGAATCTTTCTTACCATTCAACTCATATTCTCTCATACATCTCAGAAAGTGCAAATCATGTCCATAATATATAATCTTACAATTTGTATTATCTTTTATAAAATCAATATATTTTTTTGTTATATGTGGTCTGTTCATATAAACATAATCTATTTGCTCTCTGTTTGTTTTAATCCACAAATTAACATTATCCATATAGTATGTTCCATACAATACTTCTACACCCATTTGCTGTAAAGCAGTAGTATAAGGCTCCTTATATAAAAAATTATCACCAATAAATTTTACATTATATCCTTTTTGTACAAACATCTGAATAAACTGAAATGTTGTTCTTGAACCAGCGTCTCTATCATATTCAGGTACATAATGATCTATAACTAATATTGTTTCCTTATTTTGAGTTCTCTCCCTTGACTGAAAAACATTTTCTCCATTTGGATATGCCTTTTCCAGTTCTTCTTTCCACTTTTCATAGAACTTTTTCTGATTTTCAACTTGATATTTTTTCACACCGCTTGAAACATCGGTACCATTTGAAATCCCCTCAAAGTGAACAACTACCGACTTTGGCTGATAAACTACTTTATAACCATGTTTTCTCACCTCAAAAGCTAAATCTGAATCTTCACAGTACGCTGGTGCAAATCTTTCATCAAAGCCTCCAATGTCATCCCATAATTTTTTTCTAATCATTATCGCAGCACCTGAAATATAATCCACTTCTTTCACATAATTATATTCCGGCATATCAGGATTCTGTCTATTTCCATAATTCCATGCAGAGCCATCCTTCCAAAGTATTCCTCCTGCCTCTTGTAAAAGTCCGTTTGGATATACCAGTTTCGACCCTACCATGCCAATCTTATCATCATCTTCTATTAATTTTAGTAAAAAACTAAGCCACTCCTTTTGTACCTGAGTATCATTGTTTAAAAAAAGAATATATTCTCCACTTGCATATTTAACAGCATTATTACAATTTTTCAAAAAACGCTGGTTTTCTTCTGTTTTGGCTACAATAATATTTTCTGCAATCTTATTTATCTCTGTAGTCAAATCATTCGAACAATCGTCACCAATAATTATCTCATATTCAATTTCATCCGTATTTCTAAATATTGACCTCAAACAATAATATGTATATTGAAATTGGTTATATACAGGAATTATAATGGATACTTTAGGATTACTATATTTTACAAATGGAATCTTACTACAATCATTTATTGAAGTAATTGTTTTCCCTTTTTCAATTTCAATTTGAATTTTTTGCAATCCACCTACATTCATACAATTATCAAAGTGATTTATTACACTTTTCAGACCATTTTCTTTTAATTCCCTAAACATATTTATAATTCTAAAAAAGGTTATCTTTTTCACAAATTGAACCGGATGTTTTATAAATTTCCATAAAATTTTTGCAAAAACTCTTCTGATGCTTCCTATAGGAAAAACAATGTCAACTGCTTTCCAAAATATTCCATTTTCTTCCACTATCATATTTGTTATTTCTATATCTTCTGATTCTAATCTATTTTTATCCATCATTTCGTCCTTTTTATAACTCATTTCCATCAATACTCCAATGCCTGTCGAGATTTACAATTCCTCTTGCATTACTCTCTCCATCAATAATTCTGAACTCATATGCATTATTTATATAATCATAAGGTTCTTCTTTAATACTCTGCACACCAATATCTAAAAGATAATTTCCTGTTAAAAGATTATTTGAATCAATATACATTGATATACTTCCCTCTTCTTTTGATATTAGCTCGACATTTTTGCACCCCGACAAAGCCGAAGTTCCAAAACAATACACACCATCTTCTCTTGTAATGCTGACGGTAAAATTCATATCTAGTCCCTTCTCAGCCAGATAATCCATTTTTATTTGAATTTGTTCACCCTCCTTAAAAATAAATTTCTCTTTGCCATCCTCTCCACTCATAGCCAGATTTTTAAAAACAATCCTGTGATTACCGTGCCTTGTGGCACCTTTCATGCAAAAACTTGGTATCCCATGCTTTAATTCCTCAAAAGTTTGACTGATTTTACCATTTTGATATTCTTCAAATTTGTCCTGCAATTTTTCAAGTCTTTTATCCTCCATCGAGCCAAGATAATGTTCCCCCACAAATGCTGCTGGTCCCTCTTCTTTTATCAGACCATTTTCTATCCATACAACTTTATCACAAATCTTCTGAATTTGTCCCATCTCATGTGATACTATGACTATCGTTGTCCCTTTTGCTTTTATTTCCATCAGTTTTTCAAAACATTTTGTTTGAAAATTTACATCTCCAACTGCAAGGATTTCATCTATTAGTAAAATATCAGCATCTACACTTATTGCAACAGCAAAAGCCAAACGCATATACATCCCAGATGAATATGTTCTAACAGGATTTTCTATATAATCTTCCAATTCCGAAAATTCAATTATACTATTTACTCTTTTGTCTATTTCTTCTTTACTTAATCCAAAAATAGAAGCATTTATATATATATTTTCTCTACCACTCATATCTGGATGAAATCCTGCGCCCAATTCAATCAAACTCGAAACTCTTCCTTTAAGTTTAACACTGCCTGATGTCGGATACATTATTCTTGTCAATAGCTTCAATGTCGTGCTTTTTCCACAACCATTTTTTCCTATAAGACCTACTGCTTCACCTTTATGCACATTAAAGCTTATTCCTTTTAACACCCATCTTTCTTCATAAATATTGCGATGCCAAAACAATATTTTATCTTTTAAACTATGACCTTTATCTAAATATACCTTAAATCTTTTCTTTAAATCCTTTACCTCTATTGATATTTCTTGTTCCATATAAATCTCCAATCCTATATACTATAGCATTATTTATGTGTACTAAATTATAATTCTTCTACAAATCCTCTTTGTAGTCTGTCAAAAACCAGCATCCCAACAACCATTGCTACCAATGCAACAATAAAAGAAATCCCTAAATCTAACAAACCAGGAACTGTTTTATAATACAATATCGCTCTATATAAATTAACTATGTATGTCATAGGATTCATATAAAACACAAAACGAAGCCTTTCCGGCACAATATCCATTGTATACATAATTGGTGTTAAATAAATCCATGCCATTGTTATAACCCCAAGTATGTGTTCCAAATCACGAACATATACCGTACACGCTGAAACAATCATTGCTAACCCTAACGCAAAAAAATACTCTAACAACATAGTAATAGGCAAAAATAATAATGGTACCAAACTGATGCCAGTTCCTGATACAAAAATAACCAAAAAAATAATCACAAAACAAAATAACATGTTAACAAAACAGCTCGTAACATATGAAATAGGTAATACCAATCTTGGAAAATAAATTTTTTTCACCATATCCTGTTGTGAAACTATTGACATTGAACCACCTGTTATTGAAGAACTGAAAAAAATCCATGGAATCATTGCTACTATAAGATATAAATAAAATTTCTCAATTCCCGCACGCATGATTACTGAAAAAACAACAGTATATATAACTATCTGACATAATGGATTTATAAACGTCCAAAGAAATCCCAATGCCGATTTTTTATAACGTCCCCGTAAATCTCTTCTAACCATGCTATAGATCATCTCTCTATACCTAAATACTTCTTTTAATGTTTCTAACATGCACTATTCTCTCCTCATTTTCACTAATCTGTCATTGTATCACAAAAGTTTAGATATTTCAATTAAATTTTATTATTTATGTTATGTCAATAAATGTTAAACAATATTAAAATTTTGAACATTATATTATCAATTTTCCTTTGTCTATACAGGTTTTTATTTAATGCAAGCTTAAATCTGAGTTTTATTGAACTTTTTCCATTAACAAATTCTTTTAATAATTCAAAATTATTTTTTTGTGTCTTTAATTTGTTAAATTCTAAAACATCCATAAATGCCTTTGCCTGACGGCTTGCCTTAGTACAATCTTTTTTCCAGCTAAAAATTCTTTTTCTTAATTCACTACCATATTTTGTGGCACTACCTAAAACATTATTTCCATGTTGCCTATATAATATATACGAGTTTTCATCATAAATAACATGTCCGCAATATGTCGCAACAATATAAAACCACCAATCATGCATGACTGTATATTTGGGTAAATAATTCATTATTATTTTTTTCAATTTATTATTAATTATTGCCGTACAGCCCGTAATAACATTTTCAATCAATGCATTTCCAAAACCGGTTTGTACAACTGGAATTTTTATTTCTGACTTAATTTCATTTAAATTCACATCAACTAATTTAGGTCTGCATCCATACAATATAGGTTCTTCTGATGTAGTCATATCCTCTCTTTTAACAACCTTTTTTACTTCCTCACTTAATTTATCAGGCAACCAATAATCATCTTGATCTGAAAACGCATAGTAATCAACTTCATCTGAATGTTCTACTAAATCAAAAAAACTATTTATAACACCTATGTTTTCTCCTTTATACCATCTTATAGAATCAGGATATAACTTTGAATATTTATTTAATATTTCATGAGTATTATCACTTGATCCATCATCCCTTATCAATAAAGTAACTTTTGCGATATTTTTCCTTTCACAATCCTGTGACAATATTGATTTTATCTGAGTTTCTAAATACTTTTCTCCATTATAAACAGACATTAAAATTTGAATTTTTCTCATTTAAATTGTTCACCTTCTTTTGCTCTTTTTGTTTGCCATATACTTCCTAAAACTATAATAATCCAAAAAAATGGCTGCCTGTAATTAACTAAAAACATACATTCTGCAAAAAGAGATATGTATATTACATATGCAATACCAGGCAATTTTTTTATATTTAAATACACCCAATAACATAAAATTCCAAAAGGTATAATGCCATACGAATACAGCAAACCTATAGGTGTACAATGTATTTCTAAGATTGCTGTAGTATAATCTGCATATCTTGAAAAAGCACCATCTCCTGCACCGTATAGTATGTTTAAAGGTTCAATCCAAAGCTTATCCATACCCCTGTCTGCTAAAATTGATTTTACGCCACCATTCATGACTAATTTAATTTTTTCTATCAACCTTGTTACCAAATTATAACTATCAC
Source organism: Clostridium sp. CAG:253 (assembly GCA_000436755.1). Lineage (GTDB taxonomy): Bacteria > Bacillota > Clostridia > Lachnospirales > Lachnospiraceae > Butyribacter. The sequence continues at coordinate 15,380 of FR887324.1, forward strand.
CACTATTTAACTGCTGTTTTACAATAAATGTAACTCCAATAATTAACACTGCTAAAACTGCTATTATAATTGCTACTATATGCAGTCTCATAGTTTTATTTCTGCCTCTGCTTATAAACATATATACTGCAAAACAAAAAATAAAAGCTAAAAATCCCGCCGTTATCCCTGTTGACTTAGACAAAACTAAAAGTACAATTCCAATCAGCCAGTCTAATAATTCGCTTTTTAAATGTCTTCCATTTATTTCAGCTATATAAAATGATATAAACAAACAACACATCAAAAAAAAGGCAAATTGGTTTGGATCATTAAATGTTCCACACCATCTATGTTCAAATCTGTATTTTCCTATTCCAACAACTAAAAAAACGAACTGCGAAAATACATTCACTCTTAATACATAATAAACATTTGTCAAGAAGCTGCTATTTTCAGCCAAACATCTAAATGTAATGATTGCAGCTATATTATATAAAAAATAAATTGCTGACAATAGCAAATGTATATCTTTATAAACACAATAATTAATTATATTAATTACAAATACAAAGAACACAAATATCACAAAAACTATATTATTTTTTGAAAACAATATTTTCAATACCTTACTTTTTCCATTTTCCTTTAACAGTCCTATTAAAAGCATCATTAACGATATCATAAAAAATAAATCAGCAATTTGAAATGTCCCTGATCTCATAATATAAAATTGTTTTGTATAAACAAATAAATAAAAAAATATATTAGACAAAAAAAACATATTTTCTTTTGTTATCTTAGAATTCATTTTATCACCCTATATCACTTTATATATACCAAAAATATAACAAACTATTTAATATCCGCATCAATTTCCTTATAAATATTTCTCATTTTATTTTCCACTATTTCAATCGAAAAATCTTTCACTCTTTCCATATTAAACCCGCCCATCTGCCTTCTTCTTTCATTTCTTGGAACAGCACTCTTTCNNNNTTCTTGGAACAGCACTCTTTCCATACTTTTCCGTAAACATCCTTCTTATTTTAACAGCGTAATCCTCTGAATCGTGACCATTTACAAGGTATCCGCCCTTTGCATGTATAACAAGTTCCCTAACACCTCTTATATCAGAAGCAATTACAGGAAGTCCCACTGCCATTGCTTCCATAACGGCGACCGGCAGCCCTTCCTGAAAAGACGGAAATACAAAGCAATCACATTCATCGAGTACATCCGGTACATCCTTTACATAACCGGCAAAAATAACCTGCTTTTCTACTCCAAGTTCTTCTGCCTTCTTTCTCAGCTGTTGTTCCATTGCTCCGGTACCGCATACAAGATATGATATATTCATGTCCTTAAGCAGTGCCATTGCTTCTATGATACATATATGATTTTTTCTCTTGCTAAGCTCTCCTACGCTAACAATTATATCGTCATTATTGCAAATTCCAAATCTTTCGTATATGGTTCTCTTACTTTTTTCTTTTGGATTTTCATCATATTTTTTATATTTTGAAAGATTCATACCTATTCCCATTGTACGCTCAACTTTTCCACGCACCGGAAACCTGGATGCTCTTTTATAGTCTTCCTCGTTTATAAGTATCAATCTGTCCGTATATCTTGCCAAATATCTTTCTATAGGATAATACACCCAGTTCTTTATAGGTGCTCCCGTGTAAAAATGCAGACCATGTGCCGTATATATAACAGGTACATTTCTTCCTGTCTCCTTTCTTACTTTTTGTGCCGCTGCTCGTGCCAGAACACCACTCATAGGCATATGACAATGTATAAAATCATATTTTTCATCAAGCATTAACTTTTTAAGCTGTTTATAGGCAATCTTTACGTTTTTTGAAAAAGGCGAACGCTCAAAATCTATCTGATGACAGATTATCCCCGTTCCTTCCAGCCTGCTATTGTCATTTCCATATACTATAGTATCAAAGTTTGATGCATAATGCACTTCATATCCCATTTCCTGCAATATTTTTACATTATTCATCTCAAACTGCGGCACAAAACCGCTCACTCTTGTAACAAGAAGTGCTTTTTTATTTTTACTGCTCATTTTTTACAATTTCCTCAACTATCTTTTCCACTGACTCTGCATTTTCATCCACATTTTTCTCTGCCGTAGTCTGGTCATCTGCCACGCCCTCTGTTGCCTCTTTTTTCAGTACTGTTTTTACTGTCATAAGTATAAGTTTTATGTCTGTCCACAATGAATAGTTTTCAATATAAAATAAATCCAGTTTCAATTTGTCATATGGTGTTGTGTTGTATTTTCCATAAACCTGTGCATAGCCGGTAAGTCCTGCTTTTACCCTTGTCCTAAACGGAAATTCCGGCATTTCCTCACAATACTGTTTCATTATCTCCGGTCTCTCGGGTCTTGGCCCCACAAATGACATATCTCCCTTTATTATATTGAACAACTGTGGCAATTCGTCGACACGCGTTGCCCTGATAAATTTCCCTACCGGAGTGATACGCTCATCATTTTCCTTTGCAAGTTTTGCAACACCGTCACCCTCTGCATTTACTATCATACTCCTAAATTTATATATTTCAAACTCTCTCTCATATTTCGTACAACGGATCTGCTTATAAAACACCGGACCTTTGTCGTAAAGTTTTATTGCTGCCGCCGTAAACAGCATAACCGGTGATGCTATAATTGTCATAGGTACAGCTATAATAAGGTCTAATGCTCTCTTAAATAATCTCTGGTCAAAGCTTAATGTATATCCTTTTGAGAGAAGAAACGGTGTATCAAATACATGAATCCTGTCTGCCCCCATAAGTATAATATCTGAAATTTTTGGTATTACATACGCTCTCACTTTGTTTGCATAGCAATATTTCAACATGTCATTTCTTTTTTCTGCCGATATATCACCTATAATTACTGCCTGAAATTTTTTTATTTTCTCTGCTATCTTGTCAATGCCCTCATCTATGTTTATCGCATCATATATTGCATACTTGTCCCTTCTTGCCTCAACTTTATATACAAGGTCAGCCGCCGGTCTGTCTCCATATATCAATAATATCTTCCACGGCTGGAATATTCTGTTGTAAAAATGTATAATCAGAAAATTCCATATTGTTGAAACCAACATTTCTACTGCCATTATACCCACAAGATAAATAGGATTTACAAATCCGAATGCAAGCAGTGATATAATAAAATACATAACTACATTCGACAAAAAAAGACTTAGATACTGTGACAGCATAACTTCAAGCCTTCTGTATTGTCCTATCTTCATGCTTCCATACATCGTTGAAAAGAAAAACAATATCATTGCATACAAGCCGATGATTGCATAATGTCCTCTGCGGTAGAATGTTGTAACAAACATAGTTCCCGCATAATAGTGATACCATGCATATGAAAACACGAGTGCCATCAATACTATATTTATGAGTGACGCAAAAAACAATATAGTTTTTTTGTATGGGTCATAATTTTTCATTTTTATCCTCATTTCTTACAATAACGAATACTTATCTGTCTGACATATCATATCAGGCTTGCGTACATACAGTAAATCAATACTAACCATTTTACTAATTTCTCTATTTAATGTCAACTTTAGTGTTGTTTCTTTCAAAAATGTATGTATAATATATATGTTACTGACTTTCAGCAACAATTTTATTTTAGGGAGGACTATTATGGCATATCAGAATGCTAAAAAAAATCAGGAATCTGCTGAAAAAAAATATCCATTGGGACTTTTACTTCCAATTATTGCTATACTCGGTGTGATTCCGCTTATTACTTATATGTATAAATATTATACAAAACTGGAAAATTTTGAATGGTTTAAGGGTTCGTCACAAACACTTGACTTTTTCCTTCATACAAAGCTTGTCTGGTTCATCATTGCATGTGTCTATATTATTTTTTGTCTTATCTATGTAATCTTTGCAGATGAGCAGAAGGCAGCATGGACTAAACAACTGATACCGCTTGCTATTTATTGTGGTATCACTTTTATATCAGCTCTTGCATCTAAATACAGATCATTTTCTTTTTCCGGAATTTACGAACAGTTTGAACCTGTATGGGCTCTCATGGGTTATTGTCTTACCGCATACTACTGCTTTTTCATTATGCGTTCGGAAGCAGCCGTAAAGCGTATTATGCCATGGTTTGTTGCCGGCATATCAGTCATGACTGCCCTCGGTCTGTCACAGGCATTCAAACATGACTTTTTCCGTACAGACTTAGGTTTTAAGCTTATGACACCGTCAAACTACACCGGAAATAAATTCAAATTCAATTTTGAGGAGGGACGTACATATCTTTCTTTATATAATCCAAACTATGTTGGCTTTTATGTATGTCTTGTGGTTCCAATCCTTGCAGCTCTCATCTTTACATGTAAAAAAGTCTGGGCAAGACTTGGATGTACTTTCCTTATAGTAGCTCTCATGGTAATACTTTTTGCATCACAGTCACGTGCCGGTATTCTTGCACTTATGTTCTCACTTATAGTAATGCTTCTCTGTATGAGAAAGGTGTTTATCAAGAATATTAAAATAGTTATTATTGCGGTGATACTGTTTATAATTGCATTTATCGGGATAAATGTTGCAAATCATGGTATTCTTATCAATCGTTTAAAAACAATGTTCAACAGTGAGGCTGAATCCCATCCGCTCAGTGAGATTACAACAAACAAAGACAACGTTTCAATCGTCTACAACAATAACACTCTTGTTGTTAAATGCTCACAGGATTCAAACGGAAATGATATATTTGAACTTTCTGACAAAGCAGGCAATGAGATTTCTTATTCACTTAACGAAGATAAGTCTGCTTACGTTATAAATGATGAAAGATTTCCTTTTTCATTTACTTCCGTTCGTTCCGATAGCTTCAATGGTTTTCAGGTTACTATTGATGACAAACAGTGGTACTTTACAAACATGATGAAAGACAATGATACAAGTTATTACGGAATGTCAAACGGTGCCATCATGAAATATACCAAACAGGATACTTCAATTCCTTTCCTCGAAAAGCACTACCATTTTGCTAACATGCGTGGTTATATCTGGGCTAGAACAATTCCTCTTTTAAAGAAGTATTTCTTCCTCGGTTCAGGTCCTGATACTTTTATCATTGCATTCCCTAACAATGATGCAGTTGGACTATACAACTCAGGCCATACTAATGAAATCATCACAAAACCTCATTGCATGTTCCTGCAGATAGGTGTCCAGACTGGTGTCATTTCGCTGATTGCATTGCTTGTTTTCTTTATATGGTACCTGGTAAGCAACTTAAAACTCTACTGGAAACATGATTTTAACGGTTATATGTCCAAAATCGGTGTGAGCATATTCGTTGCAGTTATAGGTTATCTTATAATCGCTCTCACCAACGATTCATGCATCGCAGTAGCTCCTATCTTCTATGCTTTAATCGGTATGGGACTTGGTATCAATTACACTTTAAAAAAAGATAAAGAACAATCTGCTGAAACTGTACAGTCATAAAATGATGCAATGGTCAAAATACCTTTTGACCCCAATATCATAACCTCACAAAAAAATAACACCAATCACTTGATGATGATTGGTGTTATTTTTTTGTGTATATCATAATCTTCGGTGTACGGCCCGGTATACGATATACACAGATATAGCAAATCATGTCCAATATTTTCAAACCCCCGGATGTGTGTACGGCCACTTCTTCAAATCTGAAAATACCTTCGCATGTTTACTTCTTGAGTAAGTATTTTACCTTTTTGCTATCCATTAATAATATCGGATTTTTTTAGAATTTAATTAACAACTTTTATCATTATTTTGCCAATTCGAGCATTTTCTGAAGCGGTTTACATGCCTCATTCATAATATCATCAGAAAGAAGCACTTCCTCTGTCGGATTTTCCATAACTGCTGCCACTTTTTCAAGACTTACCTTCTTCATATTCGGACAGAACTGTCTGTGACCTACTGAATAAAATTTCTTATCAGGATTCTGTTTACTGAGTTTAAAGAAAATTCCCATCTCTGTACAGATAATAAATTTCTTGCACTCACTCTCTGTAGCATAATCAAGTATTCCTGCTGTACTTCCTATATAATCGGCAAGTTCAAGCACGTCCTCCGTGCATTCAGGGTGTGCAAGTACGAGTGCATCAGGATGATGCTCTTTTGCTTCTGCAACAAGTTTTGGGTCAATACTCTTATGGACATGACAGAAACCGTCGTTAAATATAAATTCTTTTTCAGGAAGCTGCTTTGCAACATATCTTCCAAGATTATTGTCAGGGACAAAGAATATTCTTTTATTATTTATATTCTTTACTACCTTAATTGCGTTTGAGGATGTTACACATACATCTGACACAGCCTTTATCTCTGCTGTCGAGTTTACATAACAGACTACCGCCACATCGTCATACTGCTCTCTAACCTCTTTTATACGGTCTACAGTAACCATATGAGCCATAGGGCAATCTGCTGTCACATCTGCCATATATACATGTTTTTCAGGATTCAAAAGTTTTGCGCTCTCTCCCATAAATGAAACTCCGGCAAATAATATATTTTTTGCCTCTACCTCTGTAGCAACTTTGCTCAGATAAAATGAGTCGCCTACATAGTCTGCTATATCCTGAACAGCACCATCTACATAATAATGTGCCAATATAACAAAATCATTTTCTTTTTTTAATCTCTCAATCTTTTGAATAAGTTCTTCCATTTTTATCTCCATTTCATTTTAGTAATATATCAGGATTCATCGGCTATTGCCTTAATTATTTTCTATACAGCTGCTTATAAGCTGTTCAAGCTGCTCATAAGATTCTACTTCGTTTACTTTTCTTCGTATCGATGATGAGTTTTTGTATCCTGCCGTATACCAGCCCACATGCTTTCGCATCTCACGTATTCCAAGATATTCACCTTTATATTCTATCTGTAGTTTTGTATGCCTTAATATCATGGCAGCAACTTCATCAAACGACGGCTTTTCAGAATATTCACCTGTTTCTTCATATTCTTTTATCTGTCTAAACAGCCACGGATTTCCTCTTGCTCCTCTTGCAAGCATAAGTCCGTCACAGCCCGTTTCTTTTTTACATCTGACTGCATCCTCCGGTGTGAATATATCACCACTCGCTATAACCGGAATTGTCACCGTTTCTTTTACTTTTTTTATAATCTCCCAGTCTGCTTTTCCCGAATAATACTGTTCCCTTGTCCTGCCGTGTACCGCAATCGCACTTGCACCACTTTGTTCCATCAGCTTTGCAAATTCAACAGCATTTATATTGTCATCATTGAAGCCTTTTCTGAATTTCACTGTTACCGGCTTTTTAATTCTGTCTGATATTGCTCTTACAATCTTAGAGGCAAGTTCCGGATTTTTCATAAGTGCCGAACCCTCACCATTGTTTACTACCTTCGGTACGGGACAACCCATATTTATATCCAATATATCAAAATTTCTTTTCTCTATCTGCTCTGCCATATCTGCCATGAGTTCAGGTTCTGAGCCAAATAACTGTAATGCTATCGGATGTTCTGTGTCATCTATCTGCCACAATGGTTCCGTATTTTTATTTTTATAATAAATACCCTTGGCACTTATCATTTCCGTATAAAGCAAATCTGCTCCAAACTCTTTACATATGGTACGAAACGGCATATCCGTGACTCCCGCCATCGGCCCCAATGCAAGGTCACCGTCTATCTTTACATTTCCAATATAAAATCCACTCATATTTCTCTCTATTTTTTCTGTTTGCTGTAGATAAGCTGCAATCCCTTTAATGTGAGATCCCCATCATATATTTCAATAGACTTTGTATTCTCATATACTACTTTTCCAAGTCCGCCTGTTGCAATAACTTTTGCATTCATAAGTCCTGATTCTTCCTTGATTTTTCTTATTATATATTCAGTCTGACCTATAGTTCCATAAAAAAGTCCTGCCTGCATGGCTGAAATGGTTTCTTTTGCAATGATATTTCCCGGACATTTTATTTCTATCTCAGGAAGATTAGCTGTGTTGTTCCAAAGTGCATTTGCCGAAATTCTTATTCCTGGACTTATAACCCCACCCTTAAATGCTCCATCGGCTGTCACAAGGTCATATGTTGTGGCGGTTCCGTAATCTACTACTATTATAGGACCTCCGTAAAGCTCAAATGCACTCACGGCATCTACTATTCTGTCAGGACCTATCTCTTTAGGATTCATCGTATCAATCCTTATACCTGTTTTTGTCCCTGCTCCCACTACTATAGGATGGCAGTCAAGGTATTTTATTATTCCGCTTGTAAAGGAGTACATCATTTTAGGTACAACTGATGCAATTATAACTTCAGTTATGTCATCAGGTTTGTATCCCTTCTGCTCCAATATATTGCATAATAATTCTCCGTATTCATCCGATGTCCTTGGTACCTGTACCGTAAATCTGAATCTTGCGGCAAGCTTTTCTCCATCAAATACTCCAAATGTCACATCTGTATTTCCAACATCTACTGCTAATAACATGCTTCTATCCTCACATTTCTATATCGTCTGTCTGGTGCAAAATCACTGCTCTATAATATTTTTCAAGTGACTCGAGTAAATCTCTTTTTTCATTCTGAAGTGCTTTTATTTTTAATGCACTTCCTATCTCATCAAATGAAAAGTCGTCATCCTCGGCTACAACATTCATATAAAGATTTCCGTCTTCATCATATTGTAATGAAAAAATCCCGCCTATTTCAGCCGTATACAGCACACACATAATCTGTAATTCGTCCTTTATAGCCTGTGGAAGTGAACTGAAGTTTTCATTCAGGTAATATTTCTGTTCATAAGCATTCGCTGCACATAATATCACGGCATCACTGTTTATATCTGCCTCATCATACATAACCGTATAACCCCCTTACCGATACTTCTCCAGACACTATACTTTTTATACCTTCTTTTGTTTCAACTAACAGAGAGCCATCCACATCTATCCCTCTTGCTATTCCAATCTCTTCATCTTCCGGTTTTGCTGTCTCCGCCATGCCGTAAAGCACTTTTACTTCACTGTTCATGCTTATAAGCATGGAATTATATTCGTCTGTAAGTGCCGACAAATCATTTGTTTTGAGAAACTCTTTATAATAGCTGTCAAACTTTTCTACAACCTTTGCCGCCAGTTCATTTCTGTTCACTTTTCTATCCGTTTCAAGATATATGGATGATGCATTTTTTCTTATTTCCTGCGGTATCTCATCATCATTTACATTTATTCCTATACCGATGACTGCATAGTTGACATAGTTCATCTCAGAACTCATCTCAGTAAGTATGCCACATATCTTCTTTTTATTGATAACAATATCATTCGGCCATTTAATCTTTGCTTCTGTATCGCATATATCTTTTATGGCTGTTGCTACTGACATTGCCGCAAGAAGCGTAATTCCCGAAAGATATTTAGGCTCAATTCTCGGTCTTATCAGAAGGGTCATAAATACATTGGCTCCTTTTTTCGAGCACCAGCTTCTTCCCCTTCTTCCCTTTCCTGCCGTCTGCTCATCCGATATTATCAGTGTTCCTTCTTCCTCACCAAGTTCAGCAAGCTGTTTTGCTTTTGTATTTGTAGAATCTACAGTTTCAAAAGCTTCTACCTTTTTGCAGATACATTCCTTTGAAAGATAACTCTCTATAGCTGATGAATTTAATATATCCGGCTCACTTATAAGTTTGTATCCCTTATTTGATACGGATTCTATCTCAAATCCTTTTTCTTTTAATTGTGAAATATTTTTCCAAACAGCCTGTCTTGATACGCCAAATATCTCACACAATCTCTGCCCTGATACACACTCTTCTCCTGCTGTACGCAGTATGCGTAATATTTCGCTTTTCATGTTAATCACCATTTTTCTGCAGTGCTATTATTCTTATCTCTCACCAAGTGTTGCTACCATTACTGCTTTTATTGTATGCATACGGTTTTCTGCCTCATCAAAGACTACTGACTGTTCAGATTCAAATACTTCATCTGTCACTTCAAGTTCACTCATTCCGAACTTCTCATAAACTTCTTTGCCAATCTTTGTCTTAAGGTCGTGGAAAGCTGGAAGACAATGCATAAATATAGCATCTTTGCCCGCATTTTCCATAACTTTTTTATTTATCTGATATGGAGATAAAACCTTTATTCTCTCTGCCCATACCTCATCAGGCTCACCCATTGATACCCATACATCAGTATATAAAACATCTGCTCCCTTTGTTCCACTTTCAACATCCTCAGTGAGTGTGATTGAACCGCCTGACGCTTTCGCATATTCCTGACACTGTTCAACAAGCTCCTGATTTGGGAAATATTCTTTTGCCGTACATGCAGTAAAATGCATTCCCATCTTTGCACATGCAATCATGAGTGAATTTCCCATATTATAACGGGCATCACCCATATAAACAAGTTTCACTCCTTTAATTTTTCCTAAATGCTCCCTTATTGTAAGTAAATCTGCAAGCATCTGTGTTGGATGATACTCATTTGTAAGACCGTTCCAAACCGGAACTCCTGCATATTTTGCAAGTTCTTCAACTATGTCCTGTCCATATCCTCTGTACTCGATTCCGTCAAACATTCTTCCGAGAACTCTTGCAGTATCAGGTATACTCTCTTTCTTTCCTATCTGAGAACCTGACGGGTCAAGATATGTAACACCCATCCCCATATCATGTGCTGCCACTTCAAAAGAGCATCGTGTACGTGTGCTTGTCTTTTCAAATATAAGTGCAATATTTTTATCTGTGTAGTTTTTAATTGATATTCCGTTTTTCTTTTTTGCCTTTAAATCAGCCGACAAGTCAATCATATACTGTATTTCTTCCGGTGTAAAATCCTTTAAAGTAAGAAAGTTGCGTCCTTTTAAATTGATAGCCATTGATATGTCCTCCATTTCTTTTTCTTATATGCATATAGAGTCTGCCCTCGACAGACTCTAATCTATTAAAATTTTAAAAACTGCTGTTCATGTATTTTTGTTTTATGACTCTTTTGCAATCTCTGTAACAGATTTTGCGAGCCCTGCAAGTCCCTGAATTTCAGACGGAATTATAATCTTTGTAGCTTTTCCGTCTGCTGCCTTCGCAAATGCATCAAGGCTCTTTAATTTAATTACATTATCTGAAGCAGCTGCCTCATTGAGCATTCTTATTCCATCTGCATTTGCCTGCTGTACTGCAAGTATAGCCTGTGCCTGACCTTCTGCTTCACGGATAGTTGCTTCTTTTTTAGCTTCTGCTCTAAGAATTGCCGCCTGTTTTTCTGCTTCCGCATCAAGAATTGCCGACTGCTTCTTTCCCTCTGCCACAAGTATCGCAGACTCTTTCTCTCCCTGTGAGCGAAGGATTGCTTCACGCTTTTCACGCTCTGCTTTCATCTGTTTTTCCATGGCATCCTGAATTGCTGCCGGCGGAATAATATTTTTAAGCTCAACTCTGTTTACCTTGATTCCCCATGGGTCAGTTGCTGTATCAAGTGATGAGCGCATCTTTGCATTTATTATTTCTCTTGACGTAAGGGTCTCATCAAGTTCAAGTTCACCGATTACATTTCTAAGCGTTGTGGCTGTAAGATTTTCGATTGCCATAATCGGATTTTCCACACCGTATGTGTAAAGTTTAGGGTCTGTTATCTGATAAAAGATAACTGTATCGATTCTCATAGTAACATTATCTTTTGTTATAACCGGCTGTGGTGGGAAATCTGCCACCTGCTCCTTTAAATCAACTTTTCTTGCAACTCTGTCGATAAAAGGGATTTTGAAGTGTATTCCGACTCCCCATGTTCCCTGATACCCTCCAAGTCTCTCAATAACATATGCTCTTGCCTGTGGCACTACATTGATACATGATAAAAGTATGATAGCCATTATGACTACTACTGCTATTAAAAATTCCATTTTTTCAATTCCTTTCTACCAAATCTCTTTTTCAACTATAAGTTTCACACCTTTTATTTCTTTTACCCTAACTTTTGAACCTTCCGGTATTATTTCTTTTTCATCAGCACTTCTCGCCGTCCACTCAAGCCCCCTGACAACGACTGCACCTTTTTGATTGAAATTGTCAATCTCCTCTGTAACTTTTGCCTCTTCTCCGATAATACTATTTATATTCGTCTTGGTTCTGCTGTTGTTTAAATATTTTTCTGCAACAGGTCTGGTAAACAAAAACAATATAACAGATACTATGCCAAACAATGCAAACTGCACGGCAATCGGTGCATGAAAGAGTGCTGCAACCACCGCTACAAGTGCTCCTGCCGCAAACCATATGCTAGTAAGTCCCATCGTGATTATCTCTATAATGAGAAGTACCGCCATGGCTATAAGCCNNGAAGTACCGCCATGGCTATAAGCCAATACATCGGTTCCATACCTCTTCTCCTCTCCCAATATTTATGCGTTTTTTTTTCGCATATATGCGCTAAATATAGCTCAAATGACTATTTTTGTCAACTGATATCATTTTCCTCTTTTCTGTCTCGCAATCTCGTACATTATTATAGCTGCGGATACCGCTGCATTAAGTGATTCCAATTTGCCCTCCATAGGTATTCTTATCCGCTTTGAAGCTTTTTCAAACACCTCATCGGATACACCGTTTGCCTCGTTGCCTATAATGAACGCGGCACCATTTGTATAATCTATGCAGTCATAAACTTCACTGCCCTCCATAGCAGTTGCAAAAACTTCATATCCTGCACCTTTTATCTCGTCTATAATATCTGTAAGTGACTGCACATAGCAAAACGGTACACGGAATATCGCTCCCATCGTAGAACGGACTACTTTGGGATTAAACAAATCAACGCTTTCCCTGCTCATAATGACTCCCGACATCCCGGCACCCTCAGATGTTCTCACTATGGTTCCAAGATTTCCCGGGTCTCTCAAATCATCTAAAAGAATCCATGACTTCCTGTCATCTGATAATATATCCTTTATATCATATTCAGGCATGTTTACAACCGCTAACACCCCCTGTGGTGTAACTGTATCAGAAATCTGTCTGAATACATTGTCAGCTACAATTTCATACGGTATTTCTTCAATTTTCTTTCCGATACTCTGTGCAGTCTTTTCAAGTGCAGATTCAGATACATACATTTTATCAAGTTTCTTAAAATTTATTGCTTCCTGAACCATTTTTATTCCTTCAACAACAAATTTTTTTGTCTTTTTTCTTTCTCTCGCCTGTTTCTGAAGCTTGATAATCTCTTTTATCTGCCCATTTGATTCACTTGATATTATCGATTCTTTTGACATTTAACAAAGTTTCCTCCTGCGTCCTATTCTTCATTCATCTTGGCAAGTCTTGCTGTCTGGTCTGCCGCAATGATATTTTCAAGAAGTTCGTTTATGTCTCCGTCAAGAATTTCCCCAAGTCTGTGACTTGTATATTTAATTCGGTGGTCTGTAACTCTTCCCTGTGGAAAGTTGTATGTTCTGATTTTTTCTGAGCGGTCACCTGTTCCTACCTGACTTCTTCTCTCTGCTGCCTGCTCACTGTTTGCTTTCTCCTGCTCCATGTCATAAATTCTTGAACGAAGAACTTTCATAGCCTTATCCTTGTTTTTAAGCTGTGATTTCTCATCCTGACATGTTACAACAATTCCTGTAGGTATATGTGTAATTCGCACTGCCGAGTCAGTTGTATTTACACACTGACCACCGTTTCCTGATGCTCTGTAAACATCTATCTTACAGTCATTAGGGTCTACATGCACATCAACTTCCTCAACCTCCGGCATAATAGCTACAGTTGCTGTTGACGTATGAATTCTTCCGCCTGACTCTGTTGAAGGTATTCTCTGTACACGGTGAACACCACTTTCATATTTAAGTTTTGAATATGCGCCTGCACCTATTACCATAAATACTATTTCCTTGAAACCGCCTATTCCGTTTTCGCTTGCACTCATCACTTCAACTTTCCATCGGTTTGCCTCCGCAAATTTTGAGTACATTCTGAACAGGTCTGCTGCGAAAAGGGCTGCTTCATCACCACCTGCGCCACCACGAATTTCAACGATAACATTCTTTTCATCATTAGGGTCTTTTGGAAGCATGAGTATCTTTAATTCCTGCTCACACTTTTCAACAGTCTCCTTGCACTCATTAAGTTCCTCTTTGGCAAGCTCACGCATTTCCTCATCGCTTTCCTCGTCAAGAATTGCAAGACTGTCCTCTATTCCGTCTTTTGCAGCCTTATACTCTTTATATTTTTCTACAATAGGTGTAAGTTCATTCTGCTCACGCATAAGCTCTCTGTATTTCTTCTGGTCATTTATAACCTCAGGCTCTGTAAGCATCATATTTATTTCTTCTAAGCGCCCTACAAGTTCCTCTAATTTGTCAAACATTATTTTCCCTCCATTTATATTATTCTTCCGATAACCACTCTGTCATTTTTGCACAAATCCTTCTTTATGACAATATCCACGAAACCTTCACTCTCAAAGATTTCTTTTACTGCCTGTCCCTGATCATAACCTATTTCCATAAAAATCATTCCCTGAGAGTTAAGATGTTTCTTTCCTTCTTTTGCAAGAATCCTGTAAAAACTAAGACCGTCCTCCCCTCCATCAAGGGCAAGCCAAGGGTCATGTTCTCTTACCTCAGGTTCCAAAGTTTTTATCACATCAGGTCTGATGTATGGTGGATTTGATACTATAATATCATATTTTTCTGAGATATTTTCAAACATATCACTTTTTATAAAAGAAACAGGAACATTATTTAAATCTGCATTTTTCAGTGCAGTTTCAAGTGCTTTTTCCGATATATCCGCACCGGTGCACTCAGCCGTCTGAACAAACTTTTTGACAGATATTATAATACATCCTGAACCGGTACACATATCAAGAATTTTTTTGTCATTCGCATATGATATGACATTCTCGACAAGACATTCCGTATCCTGTCTTGGAACTAAAACGTTTTCATTCACAAAAAAGTCAAGTCCCATAAATTCCTGTTTTCCTGTTATATGCTGAAGTGGTATACGCTTCTTCCTATTTTCTATAACTTCTATATAAGCATTTGCCTGTTCTTCCGGAATTTCTTCATTTCTTCTGATAAAAAATGATGCTCTCGACATATCTGTCACATATTCAAAAAGATACCAGGCATCAATCGCAGCATCAGAAATATCCGATGCCAAAAGTTCATTTTCGCCTTTTTTTAATAATTCTTTATATGTGAACATATTTATTTTGAGTCCTCCTGAAATTTTTTCCAGTCAAACACAGCCTCAACTGACGCTATAGCAACTTCTATCATTGAATCATCAGGCTCTTTTGTTGTAAGCTTTTGTAA
>FR887324.1:30770-58790 GCA_000436755.1 Clostridium sp. CAG:253
TGTAACATCATTCCCGGTTTGCTCAATATATTTACAAGCGCATTCTCTGATTTTCCGGCAAGACGTATAAATTCATAAGATACTCCTGCTATAACAGGCACAAGCACTATTCTGTATAATACTTTAAGCCACATGTTGTCAACTCTTATAAAAATAAAGAAGATTATACTTATAAATAATACAATAAAAATAAAACTCGTTCCACATCTTTTATGTTCTCTCGACTGTTTTCTCACATTCTCAACAGTGAGTGGCAGCATATGTTCCACACAATTTATGGTTTTATGCTCAGCACCGTGATACATAAATACCCTCTTTATATCCTCAACAAAAGAAATCGCAAAAACATAACCTATAAACAGAATTATCCTTATAATTCCCTCGATAACTGCAAGCACTTTTGCAGATTTAATAATACTTTTCAATAACTCTGATATGAAAAACGGCAAAACCATAAAAATTCCAACTGCAAGAACAATCGACAATATGACTGTAAATGTTGTCTCTATCTTCTCATGCCTTTCCTTTGCGGCATCATCCATTTGTTGTCTGTTTTCCTCTTCCTCGTCTTCATAATACTTTGAAGAATCAGTAAGGCTTTTCATTCCGAGAACAAGAGACTCCACAAATGTAACCACACCTCTTATTATAGGCAGGTCGCAAACAAAATATTTATCTCTTAAACTTTGGCAATGTCCCTTTTCAACTTCTATCTCTCCATCAGGTTTCCTCACGGCAACGGCATACCTGTCCCTGTTTTTCATCATAACTCCTTCAAGAACTGCCTGACCTCCTATGCCTGACGGTTTCACAACTAATTTTTTATTCATATGGCAAACCTCAGATTTCCGCTATACTATGTACATTATGCTATAATATATGAAAAATGGTCACAGCCCCCTTTTGGTTGCTGTGACCATCTATAAGACCGAATCTTACGTTATAGTTATACAGATACTAATTTGCCTGCATGCCATATTTACGGTTGAACTTATCAATCGCACCACGAGCCTTAACAGATTTCTGCTGACCTGTGTAGAAAGAATGACATTTAGAACAGATTTCTACGTGAATTTCTTCCTTTGTAGAACCAGTTACAAACTCATTACCACAGTTGCAAACAACTTTAGCCTGATAATAATTAGGATGAATTCCCTCTCTCATGTCTTATGACCTCCATTCCGCTGTCACACTGACAGCAAATACATATCACGAAAAAGATCACACCCAGCATGTAGGACTGTATCTTTTCGATTTCAATTTTCAACACAACTACATTAGTGTAACACATTGTGCTAAAAAACGCAAGTATATATTTTATCTTTTTGAAATTCCAGAATTATATACGTTTTGCTCAATTTTTCTGACCAAATCTTTTTAGAAATGGATTTTTCTAGAAATGGATTTTTCTTATCATTTCAACAAATTCCCTGTTATTTCTTGTCTTCCTGAACAAATCTATAATTTTTTCCAACGCTTCTTCATTTCTCATCGCTGCAAATGCTTTTCTTATTCTATATGAGGCATCTTTCTCATCCTGTGTAAGCAAAAGGTCATCTCTTCTTGTGCTTGACTTCGGTAAATCAATAGCAGGGAACACTCTTTTTTCAGAAAGACTTCTGTCTAAAACAAGTTCCATATTACCTGTTCCCTTAAATTCCTCAAATACAACATCGTCCATTTTACTTCCCGTATCAACAAGTGCAGTTGCGAGAATTGTAAGACTTCCGCCCTCTCTCATATTTCTTGCTGCTCCGAAAAATTTCTTAGGCATATGAAGTGCTGCCGGGTCAAGACCTCCTGAAAGAGTTCTTCCGCTAGGTGCCACCGTAAGGTTATATGCTCTTGCAAGTCTTGTGATGCTGTCGAGAAGTATCATAACATCCTCTCCGTGTTCTACAAGTCTCTTCGCTCTCTCAATAACCATCTCCGAAACTCTCTTATGATTTTCAGGCAGTTCATCAAATGTCGAATATATAACTTCGACATTGTGACCCATAATCGATTCCTTGATGTCAGTAACTTCCTCAGGTCTTTCATCAATAAGAAGAACAATTATATGCATCTTTGGATAATTTGTTTTAACCGCTTTTGCCACCTGTTTAAGAAGTGTTGTCTTTCCTGTCTTTGGCTGTGAAACTATCATTCCACGCTGTCCTTTACCGATAGGTGCGATTATATCCATAATTCTCATTGAAATGCTGCTGCCATCTGTCTCAAGCCTTATTCTGTCATCTGGGAATATCGGTGTAAGCTGCTCAAATTTCGGTCTTGTCAATAGTTCCTCGACAGGACAACCATTTACCGTAGTGACATATAACATTGCCGCAAATTTTTCTGTCTGGCTTCTTATCTTAAGATTACCTTTAAGTATATCTCCTGTGCGAAGTCTGTATTTCTTAATCATGGCATGTGATACATATACATCATCATCTCCCGGCAGAAAGTTGTCGCATCTTATGAAACCATAGCCTTCTGCCATTATTTCAAGAATACCTTCCCTTGTCTCCCCACTGTCAAGCTGGCTTATATCAAGCTGCTTTTCCGGTTCTGAAACATTCTGATTATAATTATTCTGATAATTATTATTTGAATATTGATTATTCTGATACCCATTATTGGAATTGTACCCATTCTGTGAATAACCGTTTGAGCCGTTATTCTGATTATAATTGTTCTGATATCCACCATGATTTGAATTTGACTGATATGAATTGTTGCCGTTTGACGAATATCCCATGTTTTGATTTGAATACGGATTGTTTCCCTGCCTTGAATTTATTCTTCCGTTGTTTCTCTGCTGGCCACGAACATTGTTTGTTCTTCCCTGATATTGATACCCGGACTGATAGCCGCCTTCCCTTCTGGCTCTGTATGTATTTCTATGGTCTTCACTATAATAATCATTATTTTTTACATATGAACCCTGATTCTGCGGTCTTTTTTCTTCCGCTTGTATTTCCTCATCATTTTCCTCATCATTTTTTTGAACACTCTCTTCTAAGACTTCCTCTTTTGCCGTATTTTCCACAACAACATATTCGTCTTTTTCTTCTGTGTTCTCTTCTGTCTCCTCAGCCTGCCTTTCCTGAATACTTAAAAGCAATTCCAAAAGTTCCCGTTTTTTATATGTAGTTACATTCTTAACGCCCATTTTGCGTCCGGCAACTCTAAGTTCAACAAGAGACATTTTTTCTAAATCTGCCATTTCATTGCTCCTTTACAAATACATTTTGATTTCTTATTTGATTTTCATAAATTATATTGACGATTCCGGGATTTTAATTTCACGATAGTGTCTGAATAATTTTAGCTAGTACATTTAATATCAATATACACAATCTTTTCGTATTTGTAAAGGACAGCTTTAAATGAATTATTTTCGCTGCGGCTGATTTAACTTAATCAAGATTAAGTTTTCTATTTAACAGAAATACACTCACCGCATAATATACTACAGTCATCACTATCATTATAACAAGGCTTCCACTAAGCACATCTTTTACATAAGCGCCGACATTAACTATATCAGTGGTATCAGCGCCAACAAATCCTTTGGATATTGATACTGCTGCAAGCAGTACTATCGAAATCATCTGCATGATCAGATAACCTGCAAAGTATACAATAAACGAAAGTATATCTTTATTCATTTTCTTTCCAAATGAATATCCTATTGTTATAGCTCCAAATATCTGACTTATACCATATACCATTCCTACTGTCAGCGAAGCTGCAGTAAGCCACATACAAGCAGTGTCAAATCCGCTTTCTCTCATGCTTTCCGTCATTTTTTTCAGGATTGTAAAACACCATGATAATTTACCTGTCGATACCGCCACTGTAATATAGGTTCCTGCCACATTTACAAGAAACAATATGAGTGTTGATAAGAATTTTCCAGTAAATATTTCTCCCTCACTTACCGGCAATGTATGTGTCAGATATCCTTCATCTTTAAACATGTTTTTTCTGAAATGTAAAACACATGCCACCATTGTAACTCCAAATCCGGCTGCTATGCCTAAAATATGCAGCACGAACGTAAGCTCTTCCAACGCCATCCACTGAATTGCTCCCGGATATGTCTTAGTAAGTTTATCCATTATCAAGTGTAAAATTGCTAATAGCAGTATAAAACTGTAAGTACCTGCAACAATTTTTATATTTGACTTTATATCATATTTTATAAGTTTTCTTAACATGAGAACACCTCCCTGAACAAAGCATCAACTGATTTTTTTTCTTCCATTCTAAGTTCATCCACATCCCTGTGGAACATCACTTTTCCTTCTTTTAAGAAAACCACCTCATCAAGTATCTGTTCAACATCCTGAATCAGATGTGTAGATATAATAACAGTAGCATCCTCGGAATAATTACTTATAATCGTCTTTAAAATATAATCTCTTGCTGCCGGGTCAACGCCTCCCATCGGCTCATCAAGAAGATATAATTTTGCTTTTCTGCTCATGACCATAATAAGCTGAACTTTTTCCCTATTTCCTTTTGAAAGTGATTTCAGTCTGCTCTCCCTGTCAAGACCGAGTTCATCAATCATTGCATTTGCTCTTTTAATATCAAAGTCCTCATAAAACTCTTCAAAAAATTTTGCTACGTCTCTAATTTTCATCCCCGGAGAAAGATAACTTCTTTCCGGAAGATATGATACAATTTTTTTCGTTTCCACTCCCACCTTTTTGCCATCTATTAAAACAGTCCCTTTATCCTGACGCAAAAGTCCACTCAATATTTTTATAAGTGTTGTCTTGCCGTGACCGTTCGGCCCAAGCAATCCGACAATCTTTCCGCTTTCCAGTTTAAGATTCAACTCATCCAACGCTTTTAAACTGCCATAGTTTTTTGATAAATTCTCACATTCCAATATCATTTATTCCACCCCCATTTTTAATTCTCACTTATATATTTTTTGAGAAGTTCTATTATCTGCTCTTTTGCATATCCCATCTTTTCCATTTGGACAACAAATGTCTTTATACATTCCATGGTCATCTCCTCCTGCAATTTATCCGTCTTTTCCTTACTGTCCGAAACAAAACGCCCCGCTGTTCTCTGAGAATAAACAAGACCTTCCCTCTCCAGCTCTGCAAGTGCTTTCTGCATTGTGTTCGGATTTACACCAGCCTCAAGTGCCAGCTCCCTGACTGACTTTAATTTATCTCCAGCTTTCCACTCCCCCGCTACTATACGCTCTTTTATCTGACTGATTATCTGCTGATAAATAGGCTGTTCATCATTAAATTTCCAAACCAATCATATATCCTCCTTTCCTCTCGTTGTATTATTGTATTACTCGCTTAGTACAATAATACTGTAATACAGTTTTCAAAAAAAGTCAACACTCTTTTATATTTTTGACCAAATATTTCAAATATGTTATTCTTATATTAAATAGATTTCCTATACACAAATAAAAAAATCAGGCAGCTGCCTGATAAAATAAAACCAAATGGAGGATATAAAAAATGACAAACAGCGAAAAAGCTATTGCACTTCACAAAGAATGGAACGGAAAAATTGACACGACACCTAAATGTCATGTGAAATCAAGAGAAGACCTTGCTATCGCATATACCCCCGGTGTTGCTGAGCCTTGTAAAATAATTGCTAAGGACAAAAAAGAAGCTTACAACTATACCATCAAATCTAATACCGTCGCCGTTGTTTCCGACGGAAGTGCTGTTCTTGGTTTAGGCAATATAGGTCCTGAGGCTGCTATGCCTGTTATGGAAGGGAAGGCTGTTTTATTCAAGGAGTTTGGTGATGTCAATGCATTCCCTATCTGCCTTGATACTCAGGATACAGAAGAAATTATTAAAACCGTAATAAATATTGCCCCTGCTTTCGGCGGTATCAACCTTGAAGATATATCCGCTCCAAGATGTTTTGAGATAGAGACAAGATTAAAAGAGGCTCTTGATATTCCTGTTTTCCATGATGACCAGCATGGTACTGCCATCGTTGTTCTCGCAGGTATAATCAATGGTCTTAAAGTTGTCGGAAAAACAAAAGAAGAATGCCATGTTGTTGTAAACGGTGCCGGTTCTGCCGGAGTTGCAATCACAAAACTTCTTCTCCGCTATGGTTTTAAAGATGTTGTGATGTGTGACAAATCAGGTATTCTCAGCAAAACAAGCGATGAACTCAACTGGATGCAGAAAGAAATGATGGAAGTCACAAACCTTACCGGCAAGACAGGCACTCTCGCAGATGCCCTTAAAGGTGCAGACATATTTGTCGGTGTATCGGCTCCAGGTATCGTTTCCGAAGAAATGGTTAAAAGCATGAATAAAGATGCAATTCTCTTTGCTATGGCAAATCCTGTTCCTGAAATCATGCCTGACGTTGCAAAGAAGGCAGGTGCAAGAGTTGTCGGAACAGGCCGTTCAGATTTCCCTAACCAGGTAAACAATGTTGTTGCATTCCCAGGTATTTTCAAAGGCGCACTTGAAGGCCACGCAAAACAGATTACTGAGGAAATGAAACTTGCAGCAGCTCTTGCAATCGCAGGTCTTGTAGATGAAAAAGACTTAAATGAGGACAACATCATGCCTGAAGCCTTTGACCCTCGTGTTGCAAAAGTAGTTTCTGAAGCAGTAAAGGCAAATATCTAATCTGATGAGAAAAAATAAATCAATCAAAAGATGGGGTGAAAAACCTTATTACTCTCTTGATTATTACTTAAAGGAAACATTTGGCGAAAAAACATATAAAGTTGCCCTTGACGGAGGCATGAGCTGTCCAAACCGTGACGGCACTGTCTCCACAGGCGGCTGTATATTTTGCAGCAATGGCGGTTCAGGTGATTTTGCAACCCTGAAAAATGCCAACAATGATGNNNCTGAAAAATGCCAACAATGATGTGACCGTTCAAATCAATACAGCCATAAAAAAACTTGAGACAAGTAATAAATATGTCGGCAAAAAATTTATTGCATATTTTCAGTCATTTTCAAATACATATGCCCCTGTCACATATCTCGAAAATATATTTTCACAGGCGATAAAACATCCTGAAGTCTGTGCTTTGTCAATCGGAACAAGACCAGATTGTTTTAATGAAGATATATACAATCTTCTCGAAAAGTTAAACAAGATAAAACCTGTCTGGGTAGAGCTTGGTCTCCAGACAATACATGAAAAGACAGCAAAACTTATAAACCGAGGCTACCAACTGAGTGTATTTGAAAACTCTGTTCACGAACTAAGGAAAAGAAATATCACTGTTATTGTCCACGTCATAATAGGACTTCCCGGCGAAAAAGCAACGGATTTATATGAAACGATTGATTATCTTAACAAAATGGATATTCAGGGAATAAAATTGCAGCTTCTCCATGTTTTAAAAAATACCGCACTTGCTGATATGATGGGAAATTTTAAGATATTAACACCAGATGAATATATTGATATATTATGTGAATGTATAACAAGGCTCTCCCCGGACATCGTAATACACAGACTAACCGGAGACGGACCAAAAGATTTGCTTATAGCCCCCGAATGGAGCAAAAACAAACGATTGGTTTTAAATACCCTTAGCCACGAATTAAAGATACGTGAAATTTATCAGGGACAAAACTATATGTAATCTGTCAAAAATATATAATCTCACTCAAAAAACAAATGTACTCCCGGAATCTTCTGGACTAAGAATTTCAAGAGTACATCTAAAAGAAATGGAGGGTTTTAATGACACCGGAATCACGCAAGCTGTATAAACTTATAATACTTTATTTTTTAAGTCTGACAAGACAGCCAATGTCAAACGCTATTATTTCTGATTTTATATTACGAAATAATTATACTGATTACTTTTCAATTCAGGAAACTCTTACAAATCTCCTTGAAGACAATATGATAGAAAGCGAGCAGACACACTCAACATCATATTATAAGATAATGCCTGCCGGTCAGGAAATTCTTACATTTTTCGGGAAACAGCTTCCTGACGACACAAAAGCACAGATTAGAAAATATCTTTCTGAAAACAGGGTAAATATTGTCGAAAGTACATCTATTCACACTGATTACACTCATGTAAAAAATAAAGAGTACATCGCACGCTGTTCTTTGGTAGAACGTGGAAGCACTCTTTTGGAAGTTGCAATAAATGTCCCGACAGAGGAAGAAGCACTTCAGGTCTGTGAAAATTTCAAAAAAAAGAATGAAAAAATATATAGTTTCCTGTTTAGTGAATTGTCGGTAGAATAAATTCTACCGGCTTTTGTTTTCAGAGTAATGAATATCCATAGGTATTATGACAATAGCACTAAACTCTTCTCCACGAGGTTCAAATAAATACAATCCATTGTATTTTTCTGCAATTCTCACAACATTTTTAAGACCTATACCATGAAAAACTGCATTTTCTTTTTTAGTAGTTTTTAATATGTCTCCCTCTCTTTTTATCTCTCCGTTAAATGTATTCCATACAGAAACAATAAATTTATTATTTTCTATGACTATTTTAACTTTTATCATTTTCTTATCCAAACATTTTTCTACTGCTTCTATCGCATTATTTAATAAATTCGATAACAATAATATAATGTCTGTTTCTTTCATTGTAATTCCTGATAAATTATTAATCTTACATATAAATGATGCCCCTGCTTTTTTTGCCTCATAATATTTAGTATTCATTATAACATTGATAACCGAATTGTTTGTATTTATTACGTCCATTCCCCTCATATCTGCACCACTGGCTTCTTTTAGATAATCAGATAACTTTCTGTATTCCCCTTGCTCAAGTAACGCACTCATGTAAAGCAAATTATTTCTGTACTCATGTGAAATACTTCTTTGCTGCATAATTTTTTCTTCCCATGAATTATACATCTCCTGCTGTCTTTTTGCATCCATCTCAAATATAAGTCTTTCCTGTTTCAGCATTGCCTTTTCAGCAAGGTCATCCATAAAAAAAATTATAAGAATATTCATTGCAATAAGACTGACTAACACAACCCATGCAAATTGTATTTCACTTTCTGACTTCAAACCAACTCCGCATTTAAGTACACCTGCAATTGCCCCTGATGATATTAAGGGAAAAACCGAAAAAAATAAGACATCTCTGTCTCCACTGATATGAAAACATCTGTTACTCCCAATTTTTTTGAATATAAGCACAAATATAAGCAACACAGACTTACTCATCAATGTTACAAATGCATCTATATGACTTTGTCCATTCATATCAATCTGAAATACATCTCTGTCTATCAATATAGTAATCATATCAGCAGCTAAAAATATAAAATCAAATAATGTTGATATAATAACTGCATTTTTTAAACTTTTCTTTCCAATTACAATACTTCCAATTATAAAAACTATAATAATTGCCATTTGCTTTAAAAAAAAATTTTGTACAAATACACCATCTATAACAAATCCCACTGATGACATAACAAAAAGCCATATGATATGTACCCATTTCGGAAATCTCAACTTAAATTCCGAAAAAGCTGTGTTAAATATCAAAAAACTTGACATCTCAATAAATATCATCACATAGTTCTGATATACACTCATTAAATCTCTCCCTTTTGCCTTGCATATTCCAAAATAGCATTTTTATATCTCTGTTTTGAAACAGGAATTTCAATAGAATTTATCAGCTTAACACAATACCTTTTTATATCACATACATATTTCATATTAACAATAAAACTCTGATGAACCCTAACTAATTCCTCTGCCTTAAATTCTATTTCAATATCATCCATCTTTTTATAGATTGTATATATTTTATCTCTTCCATCCTCATAAACATGAAAACTTATTCTATGCAATGAACTTTCTATATACACTATATTTGAAATCATTACTTTTTTCGATTTTTCCTCAACAAAATCATAAATTACCTCATCACTTCTTTTACCGAGTTTTTCAAATATAGTATCCAAAGCCTCTTCTATATCAGATTTTATGGTATCGTTATCTTTTATAATATATCTTATTGCATTAACCTTATACCCGGCTAAGGAATATTGAATAAATCCCGTCACAAAAACTATATATGTATTATCACTGTATTTTCGTAATTCATATGCAGTTTTTATTCCATCAATTTCTTTCATACTTACATCTAAAAATACAATATCATATTCTGTCATTGCATTTTTCAACAGGATAAATTCTTCTCCTGACCGGTAAATATCTATTATATAAGGTAATTCTGTTTTATTAATATAATCTTCTACATATTTCTTGATTTTTTCAGCTATGACTTTTTCATCATCACATATGGCAATTCTAATAACATCAGATTTCACACAAATTTCCTCCTAAATCCTATATAAAATTGTATCTCAAACCACCAATGCTGTAAAGAAACATAGCGAAATTCTTTTTTAATGTTGTGCGACAAGCGACTTTACAAACTCTCTTGCATATGCTGCCTTTTTAGTTTTTAGCATATATACATGGTCATCTGTTGATAAACAATCTCCATCAGAAGAAATTGAAAAATATAATTTTTTGTTTGTTGACAATGTGCACACAAAATAATTATTGGTATCACACGGCATTCCATCGATGATTTTATTATTTTGTGTCAGCTTTTTCAATTCACTTATTTGTTGTTCTTTCAATTCGACACTTTTATTTATGCTTTCATTTTCATAAACTACGCTCTTAATTTGTTCAAATTCTTCTGCAGCAGTTTCTCTATAACCTATCCATTTTTTTATTAAATTTTCAAGCTTGCTGCTTTTCAAATAAATCTGTTTCTTATTTTTTTCTGATTGTATTTTTATTTTCATGTCCTTCGCAAATTTTTTTTCATCATCTGCCTGAACATCTACACTAAAAAATCCATTTTTATAAAAAGCCAAATTTATTATTCTAAACTCACTATGACTATTTAAGTAAACCATGTGAGCCTCAATATTCCTCCCTTTAATAGCTTTATCCTTTTCAGTAATTTGAGCATTTTCCATAATATCTATAAATTCATTTGCTTCATCCCTTGACACCCGATATCCTTTACATTTTCTCGCCTGATTTGCCACCGCAATGCCTCGAAGCATCCCCTGTGGCAAACATATTTTCTCATTTACAACACTTACTTCAGCCTCATCACGATTAGCACCGTTCAAAACAATATTCTCCGAAAATACTCCCATCGCCAAATAATATTCCGAAACTGTATTTACTTTTGTTATTGTACTATCTGCATCTTTTTCAGATTCATTAGCCTCTCTATTATTAACATTACCTTCAGTTGGTGCAACTGTTGCAATTTCAGGTTCACTATTTTCTTTCGTATTTGTGTTTTTACACCCTGTAAGTCCCATAACTGACACAGTTAATATAACTATAACTCTATATAAAAAAAGTCTTTTATTATTCATTTATTTTTCCTTCCCATAATATCAAATCTAAAAATCTTTATTCGTCAAACTTTTTATTTACTTTATTACCTCTAACAAATGAGCAAAAAGTGTAGAATAGTCACAGTAACTTATACTGAGTAGGCAAATCAAGGTACACTTGCCTAATAAAGCATCATTTTCTTTTGTTTTATAAAGGCTATTAACCCTGTGCTTAACTATGATAATGAACTTTCCATGTCTGGTCTGTTTTGTTCTTACTGACCTACATTGCTACACGAAAATCTAATTTACTCAGACACATACCTTGTTTTGCCGTATTGTTCACATTACTGGTGAAGTTCTTTCAATTTTTCTGCATATACCATTGGCGATTTGTCAATTTGGAATAACCAATATCTTAATCATTTCTTATTTCAATTTGCTCCAATTTATCGTAATATATTTTATTCCATCACTATCAATAATAAAAGTTGCCTTATCATTTAGGAATCCATATCCTTCTTCAATATGTGCAAATGATACTACATACGACACAATCTTATCATCTTTTATTTCTGAAAGTGCATCATCAGCAACAATTGATTCAATTTTCATATTTTTCATTTCTAAATCAATATCTTCTGAATTTAATATATTCTGCTTTACATATCTAGCTATCTGTTTATATAAATCCATTTTACCGATTGCAATTTCTTTTTCGGTAATTTCGCCGCCATCTATACTTATTTTATTACCATTATTCATGATAAAATCATCACATTTAGGTGATATCTGTAATTTTATAGGTTTTATATCTTTTTCTTTCACAATTTTTTTTCTCAATTTTACACTTGCTGTATTTATCACTGTTTCTCCATTTTCTACATTTTTACGAAAGCGTAATATTTTTTTAGAATCCAATTTAGGTCGTGCATAAGTATTGCCTGAAAAACCTGGAAATCTAGAATATTGTACATTTCCTGTATGAGTTAATACTGCATAATTTTTTGCATTTGTATATCCGTTATGAGCATACACATACTCATTTGCTTTAATCCATGACGATTTTACTGACTCTCCCGTTTTTGCAAAATCTAAAAATTTATTAGCAACTTTATTGTCAGCTATTGCAGGTGCTTTGTCATGATACCCGCAAATAACTCGGACTGCTTTATTTCCTAGCATTGCTTTAGCATATTTTTTCAAAGGATTCTTTGATTCTTTATTCAATTGATTACACGCTGCCAAAAAAACAAATTCCAAATTTCCACCTGCCCATGTAAAATTATCTTTGCTAAAAATATTAAAACTACAGCTATTATTGCTGTCTCCAAACAATTGTCCAGTAACCGAACCATGACTCGACCAATATTTAATAGTTTTTGTTTTATCATAGAAGTCACTTTCTGTCATTTTTTTTTTTTCACATCTTTGTAGATACCTGAATAATTACTATCTTCTTTTATAACTCCATCGTATATCGTTTTCGCATCTGAGCCTTTATCTACGGTATAAGTTGTATTTTTATATGCACCAATCGTTTTTCCTGCTGCCAATACCTGTACATTGTTTGTTATTAATAGACAAATACACATAAAAAATATCATTAGTTTTTTTATTTTATTATTCATATTCATTCTCTCCGTTCATTTTTTCCATTTATTTATCAAATAAATCTCTCACCCTGGGTAGAGTTAAAGAGTGAGAGATTTTTGTTCCCAATATTTTCCCTATTATAAAACATTACTATTCTTTTCAATAATTAAACTTACTTTGCGCTTCTTTTTAAAGCTGTTGGTCTTTTTGGCTGATGTAAAATTGCGCAGCATTTAGAATTTCCCTGCTTTTCTTTCTCAACCATTTTTTTCAGTACAGAACCTGAAACCTCTACTGCTTTCTCTTTAATATTCATGCCTGTTCCTCCTTCCATTTTTACTATTGTTAGTTCTAACAACAATTAGAAAATATCATTTATTATTTTACTTTTCAATGCGCATTGCAGTTTTGGAAATTTTATTGCAGTTTTAGAAATATTTTGTCGATTTTTACATTATTTTTTTATGCTGTCCCGTAACAAATGCTGTTATTAGTAAAACAGATGCAAGGATAATAGAAAACTCTATAGATTGAATATACATTCCCGATACCTTGATTTTATTAAAGAAAACAACTATCAAAAATTCTATTATTACAATTAATCTTGCATATTTTTTATTAAATTTAAATTCTTCCTTTTCATAGTCCATATCAGGATGATTTGCTGCTCCTAAAATTAAAATAATAATCGTAGCTATTGCAGACAATATTCCTGATATTGTAAGTGGAATAACCTGTAATTTTATACAAAGTATTACTACCATTTCTATTGCCATTGTACCAAAAAAACACATTTTAAATGAACTCAGATGAAATCCCCCGGTTCTGTTTCTAAGCGAAAAAAAAGATACGATAAATATAACTATGCCTATCGTTTGTTTAAAAAACAAACTTATAAGTATCATTACACTTATCGTAAATATCTTTTCAAGTAAACAATTCAGTTTGTATTTATATATATCCACTTCTCTCTGTGGCATAATTCCATTATTTATTAATAAATTTAAATATTTATCTAACATTCCTATGTACCTCCTGTTTTTTCAAAAGGTATCATCTTTTTTCTCGTATTTCAAGACTTTTTGCAGTTTTAGGAATTTTATTACAGTTTTGGAAATCAACATTCCTCTTTAAATGCTCCCAATTATTTCGGACAATCTCTGTGTATATGTATGTTCCTCTCTTACTTTTTTACAGCCGTTCTCCGCAATTGCTTTTCTTTCATCCTCATGTACGAGATAATATTTTATCTTTTCAAGCATGTCCTCTCTGTCACTGTAACTCACAAAATCTTCCCCATCAACAAAGTGCATCGCAAAATCACTCTGGTAATTTGTAAGCAAAAATCCTCCTGCACCCATTATGTCTATTGCACGAAGCGGTATTCCGTTTCTTATGCTTCTAAGCGTAATGTTAAGATTTATCCTGCTATACTTGAATACCAGCGGCATTTCATACATATAGTGAACTTCGCCCATATTTTTTATACCTTTCAACCATGGTGTCGGCTCTGATGTATAAAGTTTCATTGGAGATATACTTTTTCCATCTTCAAGCTTTATGTTCGGAAGTGTTTCTCCTAAATATTTAAATATTTCCGTTCTGTCAAGCTGCGTCATCTTGCGGCATAAAAAATAATTGGCATAGATATACTCTATACTCTCCATTCCGTTTTCCTGAATTTTTACCGGCATTGCTGCCATCATCTTTTCCACAATGTCAGGTGTCAGAAGTTCCTCAATAAATGTATAACCGTATATAAGCCTCTGTGACTCCATTATTCCTTCAAGATAGCCTTTTGTGTAATCATCAAGTTTAGGCTCCATTCTGTCATAAAGATTGTGTTCCTCTGTATAAAGTCTTCCGACAAATGATACATCGCTTTCTACAATCTTTCTATCCTGTGGCGAAATACTCATTTTTTCAAGTCTTTTTTCGTTTACCGCCATAGGCATATACCAGACATTTTCTACACCAAGATTTCTAAGTTCCTGAACCATAAGGGAATCAAATATAAATATTCTGTTCACTTCATTAAAAACTGATTTTGAATATGTAAGTATAAGCGGACTGTCATAACACCATGAAAGATACGGAATTTTAATATCATTGCATCCGTCTGATATAACCGGATAAAAATTTGATGTAAATACTGCATCCACACTGTTTTCTCTTATATATTTTTTTATTTCTGATTTATATTTTGGATCAATTCGGTAATTCTTTGGCTCATTTTTATACAATAATACCGAATGCCCCAATTTTTCAAATGTCTCTTTTATATCCTCTACTCCGAAACTTTTCCATGTTGGAAATAATATTTTCATATCCTTATCCGCCTTTCACAAACCGTATTTCAGTTTTTATATTTATACACTTCTTATTTTTTCTATATTATATTAAACTTTTCCATTACATTTATATATAACTGTTATCAACTACGTTTATATACTCTATTGCATATTCCTTAAAAATTTTCATCATATTTTCGTCTATTCTCTCCCCACATACAGCTATTGGTATAGCCGGAGGACAGGCTATTGTCTGTGATGCACATATTCTGCCGCAGGCATCGGAAACTCTTACTTTTTTGTATGGTGAAAAAACTGCCTCTCTTATTCCAATCACTCTTTCAGCCATGCTTAAAACAAGCTTTTTGGGTACAAGTTTTCCTTTTTTATTTCTGAAATCTTTAGTATCTGACGCCCATTTTTCAAGTCTTTCAAAATCTTTCTCATCATTTTGCGGAGTTATCATAAGTACAACAAAATATTTATCTGCATACTCACATTCTATTTTATATTTTCTAAGTTCATCTGCGAGCTCATCACCCTCCATGCCTGCTGCCGCCGTGTCAATCACTATTTTAAGCGGCTCAGTTTCCATAAGGCTTACATTATTTTCTGCAAGAACAGCTTTTGTATTTTCTATACGCTTAATGCAGTCAGCCAGTTCAGCTCTAAACTTCCCGTCAAGATACCTGTTACACATATCAAGCGACTGCATTATAAGATATGACGGACTTGTCGAACCAAATATTGTCATATAAGAAGCAATATGAGGTGCCAGTCTTTCCCTGTATTTCTCTGACACATGAATGTACGCTCCGCCTGTCAGAACAGGCAGTGTCTTGTGAGCCGAATCACAGCATATGGCAGCTCCGCTTTGTATAGGATGTACTGTCCCATACTTTTTTTCGTCCAAAAATGCCTGATACGCTCCATGTGCATTATCAACTATCAAAGGAATATCACATTCTTCACAAACTTTTGATATTCCCTCTATATCTGCTGTATTTCCGAGATAATCAGGTGAAGTTATATATACAGCCATCGGCTTTTGTTTTTTTTCAAGTTCACTTTTCACATCATCAGGTGTGACCATGCTTACGCATATACTGTCAGCATCTTTTGGATACATAAATTCCACACTCAAATCAAGCAATGCAAGTGCATCTATCATTGACTTGTGTACATTTCTTGCTGCAAGCACGAATGGTTTTGTGCTGCTTATTGTACTTTCAGAACTTTTTTGTTCCTGTCTTATTTCGTAATCCATAAAAACTGCCGCAAGCATTGTCTTTATGCACTGTGATGAACCCTCCGTTGAATAAAATGATGCTCCGCTTCCAAAAAGTTTTGCAGCATTTTCCTGACTTTTTTTAATAATTCCGTCAGCGTGGCTTAATACATCCGCACCATCTATCTCCGTTATGTCCTGTCTCTCGCATCCTATAAATTCTTTTCCCTTATGTCCCGGCATGTGAAATCTTGAAAAATCACTGTCTATATATTTATTTACAAAATCACAGATTGGCGTATCCATCGATTCCTCTTTTCTAAAATTTTTCTCCGATTACATCTCCCATTTTTACAATAGTTTCATAATCTTCTTTTGAATTATTGATAATCTCATCCTTAATCTTTATGCTGTCTTTTGAAAATGTCAGTATAACCGTAGAACCTCCAAATTCAAAACGTCCCTTTTCCTGTCCTCTCGACACATTACATTTCTCATCATTGTTGACTATTCTTCCAACCATCAGGGCGCCAACTTCAATCTGAAGGATTTTTCCAAAGTTTTCACTGTGCAAAACGCTGCATTCCCTTGTATTTTCCTTATATATATCGTACCCCGCCTCAATCGCTGCAGGATTTACGGTATGATAAACGCCGTCTATTCTTCTTATCGGACCAAGCTTACCGTTATCTACATACGCATATCTGTGGTAATCGTCCACACAAAGCCTGAAAACAAGCATATAACCGCCATTATAATAATTTGCAAGTTTACTGCTTCTTGTAAGACTTTCAAATGAATACTTTGTACCTTTAATCTCATACTCAGACTTTTCATCTATTTTATAAACCGTAAGTTTGCTGTCGCATGGCGAACAAAGCAGTTCAGATGTCATATCAAATACTCTTTCACCATCTTTAATTTTTCTTGTAAAAAAATCATTGTAACTTTTATATTTCTTATTCTCATACTGCGACATATCTATATTGTTTTTCTCGATAAACGGTTTTATAGCAGGCACCGAAAGCGGACTGTCCATAAATCTGCCGCCAATTTCCGATACTGCTTTACTTGTAAGAAATTTTAAAAGCAGCCTTCCGGCTTCGCTCTTATACATTTTTTCAAGAATTTTATCCTGACTGTTTTGTTCTTTGCAGCAATTTATTCTTTCAAATTCCATTTTAATCCCCATTTCTTATATGATATGATGCAAGGGTCAAAAGCAGATAGCAATGTATGTTTACATACAAATTGCTATCTGGTGGCTTGACCCGCCAAACACCGACAAGTAGCAGATTTGCTTGCAAATATGCGGGATTGGAGGTGTTTGCAGGATTGCGAAAATTGCACAGCAATGAAGCAATCCGTGGCATTAATTGTGATCAAAATACCTTTTGACCCTAACATCATTATATTTACTTATTTATTATAGGATAGCAAGTGAAAAATGCTAAGTCAATATATTTACAATGACTTAGCATTTATATTATTATCCATATTCCTTATGATTTAAAAAACTTCCAAAGCGGTTTCTCAAAAAAATGCGGTTTTGGCACTTTATATTTTGAGAACACAACTACTATTATCACTGCAGCTGCCACTAATAATACCAAAAATACAAGTGTCTTATTGTCAGGTTTTTTTAATTTGAAATCAACTATAAACAATGTTCCTACTATTGCAAGCGCAAAGTATAATACAATTACAAATACACAATCACTTATAAATACCTGAAGCATAAAGACAAGTGGCAGTACAATTGCCATTGATGTAATCGGAAGTCCATGATAATACTTATTTGCCCCTTCCTCTACCTGCTGCCTTCTTGTCTCCAACACATTAAAAAATGCAAGTCTTATAACTGAACATATACAATAATAACCTATAACCAGATTTCCAACAGGCCCTCTCACTCCTATAAGAAAACATATAAGTGCCGGAAATATTCCAAAACATACAACATCACAAAGTGAATCTATCTGGACACCATACAATTTTTCATCATCTGTTCTGTTTTTCTTACTTCTCGCTATCTTTCCGTCAAACATATCACAAAGACCTGAAAGTGCAAGACATGTAACTGCAGTCCTGAATCTGCCGTTCATTGCCTGTGTCATACCTATAACAGATATAAAAAGACTGATATATGTAAGTATAACCGTATAATCATAAACTCCTATCAGCTTATCTGTAATTTTCTTTTCCTTAACATTCTCTTTCATAACTATCCTCATTTCTTTCCGGAAAACAACAATTCTGTTGTCTTTCTCATCTGCCACCCTTTTCGCTATTTATCTTTTGTCCCAATACGCAGATATGCAACCACTGTCATAACTGCGCTTATTCCGAGCTGAACATAAAAACTAAGTCCTCTGCTCACTATCATAACAGGCAATGTATATTTCTTTGTGCATACCTGCACAAATATGTCTTTGAATAATTTTTCACTTATTCCAAGTCCGCCCGGCAGCGGCAGCATATCAACCGCAACCGATATCATTCCCTGTAATGTTATTACAACTCCTGCACTTGTAAAATTAAGCATAAATGACTTATATACAAGATATGTAACCGCAAACAGCAAAAAACGCTGTACGCATGTTATCAAAAAAACATTTATTATAACTCTTATATTTTTATAGAAAAATTCTGCCGCATTTCTGTACTTTTCCATCGCTCTTTCAAGACGTTCTCCATACTTTTTTTCCTTGTCTGTCTTAAACATCCTGTCAAACAGTCTCACGCAAAATAATACTATTCTGCTTGCAAGCGTAGGATGAAATACAAGTATAAGCATACCAAAAACACACACAACATTCAAGAAAATTCCCAAATAGCACCACCCATATATAGGTTTTAAAAGTTCCCATACCGGCTCCGGTCTTAATATCATCACCAAAAGCCCAAGCACTACCAGAACGAATTTGTATGTTATTGTTACAATGAGTAAAACCATCGTAGATGTCGGCAACGACAATTTATCTTTTTTCATAAAATAAAGCTGTGCCGGCTGACCTCCTGTAGCTGACGGTGTTATGAGTGAAAAGAAAAATCCAACAAACGAATATAAAAAACAATGAGTAAGTTTTACATTTTCACCGAGAACTTTCATCATATAATATATTATCAATGATTCAGATTCGATAAATCCGACTACGAACACTGCACCAAGTATCCAGTATCTGAAATCACCCTGCTTTAAGTACATCAAAAGCTCAGACAGATTTTCACCGTGAAATACTGAATATAGGGTAATAATAAGAACCAGCAGTAAAAATGCTGCGTTAAAAATATTTTTCTTTGCTCCTGACATTTATTCTCTCCCAAATACAATATAGTTTACTTTGTCAAACACTTTCCATATTTTCTTGTAGAGATCTGTATGTGTTCCTATAAAATAAGATAGCTCTGCTATCGCCACACCCGCAAACACATCAACAATATAATGCTGCTTTGTAAACTGTGTTGAAGCGAAAACCATTATTGCAAACACCGCTGAAAAAGCTTTATACCATGCCGGTATATGTTTTTGTTTTCTTATACCAATAAAACACATCCAGCTTACAAGGCAGTGTATTGACGGAAATAGGTCGGTAGCCGGGTCAACCGTATATATAAATCTCATAAGTATACTCGAAAGTCCGTTTCCCGTAACCTCTGGTCTTGCATTTGTCGTTGGAAGCAATATAAAAAACACACCACATATAATTCTTGACAGATAATCACCTGTTGCAAATTTATACCAATGCTCCTTTTTTGTTCTCGATATCATTATGTAATTCACAGCCCAAAATGCAAAACATATAAGATACACATATATCCATTCCTTTACAAACGGAAGTTCCTTATCAAACTTCGTTGATAAATCGTAATGTTTCGCATTTTTCATAAGTATCTGTGTTCCCGTATATATCACTGAATTCAATACAAAACATGAAATAAGTGATATAACTGTCTGCTTTGGTATCAGTTTCCCAACCGTTTTTTCATACCATATTGCAAATCCGGTTTTATCTTTCATATTATCTCTTTTATCTCTCATAGTCGAATTTCCCTTATCCCTATTTTTTCTACCGCTAAAAATCGTTATCATCTTCCTCGATAGCCACATCATCATCCGCATCATTGCCATCACTGTCGAAATCTGATTCGTCTTCGTCCGCATCCTCGTCGTTACTGTCAAAATCTGATTCGTCTTCCGCATATTCGTCATCACCATAAATATCCGGTTCTTCTTCATCAGATATGTCAGGATGAAGTACCCTATATATAATAGTGTACGCATAAAGAAGCAGTGGCAGCATAATGGTCAAACCAACACTTCCCATAAAAAGACCATGCGCCTTCCCATAAAAAGACCATGCGCCTGCGGTTTAGCAAAAATTGCCGCAATAAACGAAGCCACATACATGCCAACCAGTATTACACACATTATAATCGCTGCAATCTGTTTTATTTTTTTCACTCAATTCACCTCACAATTCCTAATAATCTTAGTTTTCAATTTTTAACAAATGCTCAACTTGAAAACCTAATTCTTTATTTTATCAAAGTATTCTCTGATATTCTTCTCATAGCCATTTTCCGACGGTACATAAAATTTTCTTCCAACAAGTTCATCTGGAAGATATTGCTGCTCTACATAATGATTTGGATAATCATGCGCATATTTATAACCATTGCCATGGCCAAGTTTTCCTGCACTCTTGTAGTGTGCATCTTTAAGATGATTTGGCACTCCGCTTATCTTCTCATTCTGAACAGATGCCATCGCATCATCTATAGCCATTATTGCCGAATTACTCTTCGGTGCAGATGCCACATATGCCGCTGCCTGTGCGAGCACTATCCTTCCCTCAGGCATTCCGAGTCTCTCAACTGCCTGTGCGGCACTTACTGCTACGACAAGTGCCTGCGGGTCGGCATTTGATACATCCTCAGCCGCACATATCATTATTCTTCTCGCAATAAACTTTACATCTTCACCCGCATACAGCATCCTTGCAAGATAATAAACGGCTGCATCGGGGTCTGAACCTCTCATGCTTTTTATAAATGCTGATATTGTATCGTAATGATTATCACCCGTTTTATCATATCTTACCGGTCTTTTCTGAATACATTCTCCTGCAACTTCAAGTGTTATATGAATAATACCATCCTCACCTCTGTCGGTTGTAAGTATTCCAAGCTCAATTGCATTTAACGCTGCTCTCGCATCTCCGTTTGCCATATCCGCAAGAAATTCAAGGGCATCATCATCTATTTTTGCATTATATGAACCCATGCCTCTTTCTTTGTCATTGACTGCTCTTAGAATAAGTTCTTTTATATCTTTTGTCTGTAATGATTTTAATTCAAATATCCTCGACCTTGATATAAGAGCGCCGTTCACTTCAAAATATGGATTTTCTGTTGTTGCGCCTATCAAAATAATAGTACCGTCCTCGACAAACGGAAGCAGATAATCCTGCTGCCCTTTGTTAAATCTATGAATCTCATCAACAAAAAGAATAGTTTTTTTTCCATACATGCCGGCATTGTTTTTTGCCTTCTCAATAACTTCTTCCATATCCTTTTTTCCGGCACTTGTCGCATTTATCTGTAAAAATTCAGCACTTGTAGTATTGGCAATAACTTTTGCAAGTGTTGTCTTTCCGGTTCCCGGAGGTCCGTAAAATATTATTGAACCAAGTTTGTCTGCTTTTATGGCACGATACAGAAGTTTTCCTTTTCCGATAATATGCTGTTGCCCAACCACTTCATCAAGCGTCTTTGGTCTAAGCCTTGATGCAAGAGGCGATTCATCTTCTTTGCTCTGTTCCCGCATATATTCAAATAAATCCATTAACTTACTGCCTTTCTAAAAGATTACCGGCTCACCGTCAAGCATTGCAAAATAAATTTCTTCATCGTCATTAATCTCTGCCTTGCCAGCCGTTGCTTCAACAATCTTTTTCTTTAGTTCCTCACATTTATCAAGCGGTACTATAAGTATCATTATAACCTTATCTGTGTACTGTGTATCCATTATCGTTATCTGCATGTTTGCAGCAATATACTGCAATTTGCCTACACCATTATAATCTGTGTCAACCACAAATTTCTTTCCCTGCTCCTTAGTGATAATGCTGCTGTTTGCAATCCCCTCTTTCGTCGCTCCGGAATATGCTCTTACAAGCCCTCCCGTGCCAAGCAGCGTTCCTCCAAAATATCTTGTGACAATGACAAGAATGTTTATTATTCCTGCACCTTCAATCACTTCAAGTATCGGCTTTCCTGCCGTCCCCTGCGGTTCTTTGTCGTCACTGCACCTTTTCGTCTGACCGTTTTCACCAATGATATACGCAAAACAATTGTGCCTTGCATCCCAATATTTTTTTCTTGTCTGTTCTATAATTTCAAGAGCTTCATCCTCACTCTCCACTTTAAAAACATTTGCTATAAATCTTGATTTTTTTTCAACAATTTCTCCTGTTCCGCCTTCATAAACTATTTTGTATTCTGACATTTACTCCTCCGTACATTCTGAAATTGTGCAAACATTGATACTGCCGCACTTACTATAACTAACACATAAAAACTTGATCCTCTGCTGAGAAGCATTGCAGATACAGCCATGCTGTGTCCCATAACAGGTGCAAAAAGAGCCACAAAAAATCCTTCATTTGCACCTACTCCACCCGGAAATGGAAGTATATCTATGCATACAGATACAAAGCTCTGAAGCATAATAATCTCCAATACCGAAAAGCCTTTTCCGCCTAATGCCGTATAAACAAACCACGTCACGGCAAAATATGAAATTCTCTGTACACAGGTTGTAAAAAATACAACAACGGCAACCTTTCCATGAGTACGCATATACTCTGCACCATCTTTATATGACTCCAAAAGAGCATCAAGTTTTTTCTCTGCTTTTTCCTTATGTCTCACTATCCTTATTTTATGTAACAGTGTTGTTCCCATATAAGCGAGTTTTTTTGCACCCGTCTTTGAAAAAACTATTATGGAATACAAAACTATCGAAATCACATTTACTGCCATTCCGACAATAAACAGCCACATATATCCGCCGATATATTTTACGGCAAAATTAAAATGAAATAAAAATACATACAGTTCAAATACCACAAGGACTACTTTATATATTATAGTCCAGAAAAGAAGTGTCACGGAAGATGCTCCCGCATTTATCCCTTCTTCATGCATATAGTAAACCTGCATTGGCTGTCCGCCCGATGCTGACGGTGTAATCGCATTAAAGAAAAACCCTATAAATGAATATTTGATACACCTTAATCCCTGTTTTTTGAAATCGAGAGAATAAAGTATTATCTGCATGGAAAATCCCTCCATTATCACATAGACAAGTGCCGCAAGCATTGAAAGAACCATATCAAACTTCTTTGCACCCTTCATCGCATTTAATATGTCATTTAAATCCTGATCTTTTAAAAGCACATAAAATACTGCCGCCAAAAGCACTGCCATAAATATCACATTCAAGTAGTAT
The DNA here is from genome assembly GCA_000436755.1 of Clostridium sp. CAG:253. GTDB lineage: Bacteria > Bacillota > Clostridia > Lachnospirales > Lachnospiraceae > Butyribacter. The sequence continues at coordinate 54,747 of FR887324.1, forward strand.
TTTTTATTTCTAGCCATTATTACTCCCTTTCCCATATCATTTTCATATATAACTAATGATAAGCTATTTCAGTACAAAATGCTTAGGTGCCATAAGATACGCAAGTGCATAACCTGCGATAAGACCTGCAACCGTTACCACCAGAACTATGCTTACGAAATACTGTGGAATCGTGTCTATCTGTAAACAAGAATACGATGCGATATATATCACGCCTTTACATATCGAATATCCGACTCCCGTCTCCTTTCCACCCTCTGTGTATGGCTGGAATATATAGTACATACACAGATACATCACTGAGTAAAAAATACTTAACAATACTATGCATCCTATTATTGACAGAAGCTTCGCCCACTGGTCAATCTTGCCAAGCAGGAATGTATCTATTACAAATCCTACACATAAAACCAAAACCATTGGAAGCTCATTTTTCAGCATAAACCTGAGCCTTATCCTAAAATTTTTCAAAATAGCTTCCGGTTTTCTGTAATATCCGTATTTCAAAAGACTATAGTCACAATTATAAAACAATGCCTTTGTTATATTTCTTCCTGATGTTATGCAATACATAATAAATACCAGAATTGTTATTATATTATCCATTGCTTTCCATAAATCATCTGCAAATGCATTAAATTCCTTTGCCGTCGAACCTGCCTTGAATATAAAAATTGCCACTATACCGGCAGCCATCAGAATAAATGATATAACAGTCTTTATCTTTCTTGGCTTTGAAAATATCCTTTTATGTCTCTCAAAAAATATCGCATTAAGATATTCATATCCCTGTTTTTCTTCAAAAATTCTTTTACCTGTCTCTTTTTCCGTAAGATCATCTGCCTCAACATCTTTATTGACTTTTGAGACATTCTCTGCGACGGTTTTCTGCTGCATTATCGTATTAAATCCTGCAAGTCTCTTTGCAACAAACGGATAATTTTTGTAAGTCACAATATATCTTATCGATGCTATCGCCAAAATAACTGATGCTGAAAGAAATGCAGGATTGGCAGCTATAACAGATATATCCGGAAATACTGCTACATTATATTCGAGCACATATTTTGTGAACAGCAGTATAAAAGGAATCCCATATGCAGCAAAAAGCATTATGCCGACATAAGCATTATATAAAACATTCAATACCTTATTTTTATCTGTAAATGGCATTCCAAACCTGTCATTTAAATACAGTCTTAAAGCTTCCCCTATAAAACGAAATGCTGCAAATCCTGACATATAAAGAAGTGTCGTTTTTATATTTCCATCAAATATATGCTGTGCCACAAGCATAAACACCGTGTAATATATAATCTGCGTTATCTGTGACTTAAACATCTTTATCAGAAAATATTTTCTGGCATCTATTCTCAAAAGTCCCACCATAAGATAATCGTTTTCATCACATGCACATATTCTGCTGTTCACAAATGAACCAAGCAGAAAGTTCATAAAGAAAAATATCCAGAATATCATAATTCCGGCTTCATCAAAAACAAATTTATCCTCCTCTAACTTAGCAGCAATTATAATCACTTCCATAAGAACTGCACCAAAAAAATAGATAAACTTATAAAATATATCTTCAATCAATGACAAAATTCCTATAAATACAGCAAGTGTTCTTTTTAATGATATTCTTGCATAAAATTCTTCCGGTATGTATTTTCCAAAAAACGGTATTCTTTTAATAGTATATATAAATCTGTTTATTTTTTCAGCATATGATATCTGCATCTGCTGATACATCAACTCAAACATTCAGACTCCCCCTTCACTATCTGATAAATAGTTCTGCACTCTTCCTAATCATAATCATACGGGTCATAATCCGTATCTGTGGTCTGAATGTCCGGCTGTTTTACTGTCCTGCCTATTTCCATTATAGTATCAACTGGATTTTCTTTAACATCATCGCTTATATCTGCATCTGAACTGAGCATCTCCATAAGTTTTTCTTCAAAATCCGTACTGTGGTAAACCTCTTCTGCCACACCTGATAATTTTCCTCTGTGAAGCAGCACTATCTCATCACATAAATCCTTCGCAAGCTGAAGTATATGTGTAGAAAATATGATGATATGATCTTTTTTCATATCCATGAGCATTTCCTTCATCTCATGTGCAGCAACAACATCAAGTGAAGTAAGTGGTTCATCGAGAAGAATAATATCAGGACTTGTAATAATTGTCGCAAGCATCTGCATCTTGTTTTTCATCCCATGCGAATAACCTTTTATCAGTTTGTCAAGGTCACTTCTTTCAAGACAAACCATGTCAGCATATTCTTCCGGTGTTTTAATATTTTTTATTTTCTTTTTGTTTATGTCAGTAAAAAACTTTATAAACTCATAGCCCGTCAAAAATTCTGGAAGTATAGGTGTTGAATAAACATATCCTATCTTTTCATAATCCATGCTTTCATTGTTTTCTTCATCCTGAATATATATTTTTCCGCTGTCAAAATCCATCTCACCGCTTATGCAGTTAAACAATGTTGTTTTTCCGGCTCCGTTTCTTCCAAGCAGACCATATATCTTTCCTTTTTCAAAAGAATACTCTGCTCCCCTAATAATACTCTTTTCCTCAAAACTTTTAACAAGCTTTTCAATTTTCAATTCCATCCTATTATCCTGTTCTTTCTTAAATCATTTTCTTATCTGTCCATCTCCATTTATAAGATACTTCATTGTCGTAAGTTCCCTAAGTCCCATAGGACCTCTTGCATGAAGCCTCTGTGTTGATATTCCTATCTCAGCTCCAAATCCAAATTCGCCTCCGTCCGTAAATCTTGTCGAACAGTTTACATATACGCATGCACTGTCAATCTCCCTTTGGAACTTTTCGGCATTTTTAAGATTGTTTGTGATTATGCATTCTGAATGTCCCGTAGAATACTTTGATATGTGCTCAATAGCTTCATCTATATCATCTACAACTTTCACAGCCATTATATAATCATCAAACTCTGTGGCATAGTCAAGCTCTGTGGCTTTTTTTATGCCATCTCCGAGTATTTCTCTCGTTCTGTCACATCCTCTTACATCTACATCAAACTTTTTAAACTCATCCATGAGCTTTGGAAGAAACTCCTTTGCAGCTGATTTATGTACAAGGCATGTCTCAAGTGCATTGCATACACTTGGACGCTGTGTTTTTCCATTATTTGTCACTGATACAGCCATGTCTATATCAGCACTTTCATCTATATAAATATGACAATTACCGCTTCCTGTTTCTATAACAGGCACGGTTGCATTTTCAACTACAGCTTTTATAAGTCCTTTTCCGCCTCTCGGAATAAGTACATCAATATAACCGTTTGCCTTCATCATCTGATTCGAGCTTTCCCTTGAAGTATCCTCGACAAGCTGAATTATATCTTTTTGAATACCACACTCTTCTACCGAAGTTCTCATTATATCCATAAGAATTTTGTTTGAATTTATAGCCTCTTTTCCACCTCTGAGTATAGCTGCATTTCCGCTTTTTATGCAGAGAGTTGCCGCATCCACTGTAACATTCGGTCTTGACTCAAATATAATACCAATGACACCCATCGGAACTCTTGTCTTTGTGATTCTCATTCCATTTGGTCTTGTGTATCCCTCGATAACCTCACCTACAGGGTCATTTAATCCCGTCAGATAAATACATGCATCTGCTATGTCATTTATCCTTTCAGGTGTAAGACGCAATCTGTCAACCATGGCATCTGTTATACCGTTTTCTTTCGCCATCGCCGTATCTTTTTCATTTTCACTAAGTATAACATCAATATTTTTTCTCAAATTCTGTGCTATTTTTTCAAGAATTTCATTTTTCTTTGCTGTCGATGCCGTTGCAATGCTCTTTTTTGCTTTCTTTGCAGCTTCACCGAGTTGTTCGATATAATTCATCTGTCAATCCCCTCCATTTTACATAAACGATTTACCTAACTAAAAGTCGTGAACTACCCATTGTCTTAAGCCAATTGGCTTCCTGCTTCATCGACCTCGTAACCTACTATCTCCACAGGCGTTAATTTGGGCAGTCCCTGCC
>FR887325.1:0-27859 GCA_000436755.1 Clostridium sp. CAG:253
ATGTTACGAGCATTTTCCTATTCCATTAAAAAGCGGTTTTATTCCACTGATATGAAATAAGAATATACCGGTTGTCCTCCAAACTGCACTTCAAATTCTACATCCTCGTATTTGTCAGCAAGTTTGTCGGCAAGTTTATTGGCACCATCCTCATCAACATCTGCACCGTAATAAAGACTTACAAGTTCTGCATCATCATCTATCATGCTGTCAATAAGAGCTGTGGCCGCATCATCAACATTTTTTTCAACAGCTACTATAGTCTTATCGGTAAGTCCCATAAAATCACCCTGTTTTATATCTTTGCCGTCCATATTTGTATCTCTGACAGCATATGTTACCTGACCTGATTTTATATTCAGCATTTCTGTTGACATGTTCTTCTCATTCTCATCAACAGACTTGTTTGCCACATAATTTATCATTGCCGAAATCCCCTGAGGNNNCATTGCCGAAATCCCCTGAGGAATATTCTTTGACGGAATAACGATAAGGTTTTTGTTTTCTGTAAGCTGCTTTGCCTGCTCAGCCGCAAGAATGATATTTCCGTTGTTTGGAAGTACAAAAATATTTTTAGCATTAACTTTGTCAACTGCTTCTAAAATATCCTCAGTACTTGGATTCATAGTCTGACCGCCTTCGATAATAAAGTCAACACCAAGATCCTTAAATATATCAGATAAGCCTTCTCCTGCTGAAACTGCTATAAATCCTACTTCCTTTTCAGGCTCACTCTTTGCTTCTGTTTCAGCTTTTGCAGCCTTCTCAGCATCTTTTATAACTTTTTCATGATGTTCCTCACGCATATTATCAATCTTCATACTTGTAAGCGAACCGTATGTGAGTGCTTTCTGAATAGCAAGTCCAGGGTCATTTGTATGAACATGTACTTTTACTATATCATCATCTGCTACAACTACGACACAGTCACCTATTTTTTGGAGATATTCCTTAAGCTGACGTTCCACAACATCCTGCTCTCTCTCAAGCATAATAATAAATTCTGTACAATATCCGAATTTTATGTCTGCTTCTTCTGTTGCTGTAGTGCTTGCCTTCACAACTTTTGATGTTCCGGAAACCTTTACGGTAAAGTCTGATACCTTGCCTTTAAGTGCATCAATAGCTCCCCTCAAAAAAGTCATAAGACCCTCGCCGCCGGAATCTACAACTCCTGCCTGTTTTAATACTGGAAGCATATCAGGAGTCTTTAAAAGTGTATCCTCCATATTTGCAACGATTGCATCACAAAATTCTATAATATCATCTGTATCTGAGTTTATAAGCATATCCTCTGCTTTTTCAGCACCGGCCTTTGCTACAGTGAGGATTGTACCCTCTTTGGGTTTCATAACCGCCTTATATGCTGTTTCTGCAGCATGCTGTACGGCATTTCCGATAATTGTCACATCAAGTGTATCATTTCCCTTTATCTCTTTCACAAATCCCCTGAATATCTGTGACATTATAACGCCTGAGTTTCCTCTTGCTCCTCTTAATGAGCCGCTGGATATAGCTTTTCCGAGTTCATCCATACTCGGCTTTTCAAGGTTGGTAACCTCTTTTGCCGCAGACATGATAGTCATTGTCATATTTGTTCCTGTATCTCCATCCGGTACCGGAAATACGTTAAGTTCATTAATATACTCTTTTTTTGCCTCCAATGCTTTTGCTCCTGACAAAAACATCTTCTGTATCATAACTGCATCTATCGATTTTAAAGCCACTTTCTTGTTCCTCCTTGTACCTGCTTAATCCTCGTCAATAATACGAACACCTTCAACAATGACATTTATGGATTCGACTTCCATACCTGTAAACTCTTCAATCTTATACTGTACATTCTCAAGTACATTCTGTGACACGGCACGAATACTTACTCCATATGCTACAATAATATGAAGTTCTATTCGTATCTTGTTGTCAACAATACTTATGTTTACTCCTCTTCCGGCATTCTCTCTTTTTAAAAGTCTTGTCACTCCGTCTTTTACATTTACCGAAGCCATTCCGACGATTCCGATACATTCTGTTGTCGCAGCACCGGCATACTTCGCAAGTACATCTTTATCTATAATAATATCTCCCATTTCGGTACTCATCTTACCCTTCATATACATTCCTCCTGCTATCTGTTTTTATATTAGTATGATATTAAAGTCAAAAAATATTTGACCTCAACTGATACCACAAATTTCTTTTTATTATACTACATTTTATTCCAACAACATATAATATTACTATACAATAATAGGAATTTATTTGCAACCACATGAAAAGAATGATAGGTTTTATATTTTTTTGGATTGCCATAGGCATGACAATCATGTTTTTTGTCACAAATGGGATTCTTGCAATAATAATCATTATACTTTTGCTTATCCTAGGATATAATCTGTTTTGCTGTTAAAAAATTTATATAAAATATTATATATGAGCATTAACTTGTCCATCTAAAAATTTTTTCCATAGATAAAATAAAAAAAGAAAAGGGACCGGTTTGTCCGATCCCCATTTATATCCGAGATGCACTTACGCACGCTCAACAGCTCCAGAACGTAAACATCCTGTACATACCGGCATCTTCTTTGTTCCGCCATTAACCTTAACTCTGACAGGCTTAATGTTTGGCTTCCACATTTTATTACTTCTTCTGTGTGAATGGCTCACTTTAATACCGAAATGAACACCCTTTCCACAAACTGCACATTTTGCCATCGTAAGCACCTCCTTATATTTAATCCATTGAATCCTGATTTATATTTATTGCGAATCAGTATTTATTAGCACAACACGACCATTCTAACAAACTTTATCACAAAATGCAAGTACTTTTTTCTTTTTATTCCTCCTCAACATAATCCGTTACCACATCTTCTACAGCCTGTGCCTGTTTTTCCTCTCCTGAAACAGCCTTATCTGCCTTATTTTTCTTTGCTTTGCCTTTTTTTGACGGTGCGTATTTATCTATAAATCCAGGAATCATATCGAGAATTTTTGTCATTCCGTCCTGATTTTTAACATTGACAAGTTTTGTCTGTCCGTCTTTTATGACAAGAATCGCACTCGGCTGTATTTTTCCTCCCATACCGCCGCCTGCGTTATTCTTTGTGCCGTTTTTACCCTTTTCAGACGAATTTCCCGAAAACGCTCCTGCTCCCGCTCCAAATGTCACATCCACAAGCGGAAGAATAATCGTTCCGTCATCAAATTTCACAGCGTCCCCAACTACTGTTTTTGTTGTCAAAAAACCCTCAAGTCCTTTAAACAGTGACTGTACTGTTGAATTAAAACCATTATCTGCCATTATAATACCTCCCTTATATTGTTATACTCTTTTCTAAATGACTTTACTTCTTCACTAAGCCATACTCTGATTGCAATTTTTAACAGAACAACAAACGTTATCCTGCCTTTTACTTCTATTTTGCCTTCCAATATACTTTGCTCAAAATCCGGCGTAAGTCCCGGTTTAACCCCCGCCATAGCACAAAATGCAGCCGCAGCACCGAGCACTTTTCCCGTAAGTTCCGGATTGTCAAATCCAAATGTTATGTCTGTATACAGATATTTAGGTTTGACATGTTTCCATAAATGTAACATATTATCACGCACAAAGCAAACCATATTCCTGCTTTCATCACACAAAACAAACTCTTTTACAAGTTTTGCTTTTTCACTTCCGGCTTTTATTGCCAGTAACATTTTCTTTGCCGTATTTATCAGACTTTTAATGTTATTTATCAGATTTTTGAAAAAGCCTGACACCTTTTTTATTATTATTAAAATTTTATCAAATATTTTTTTTGATTTTCCTGTTTCTTCTTTTTGATTTTTTGAGAATTTATTCTCTTTATCTGTTTTATTATCCTGCTCAGATTTAATCTCTTTTTTTTGATTATCTTTAATTTGAGCACTGTCAACTCTTTGTTCTTCAATCTGCAGTGTTTCAGATTTTTCTTTATTTTCCTCTTCTGCCTGCAATGTTTCAAATTTTTCACTATTTTTTTCTTCAACAGGCTTCTGTTTTGATTTCTCTTTCTTTTTAACCTTGCTTTTCTTTTTTCTGACAGAATTTTTCTTTTCCCTTTTTTGTTTTCCCGGAAATACCTTCACTCCGAATATTCTTAAAATATATGAAACTTCTCTGCCGTCACTTTCCACCCTGAAAGATACTATATGAAGCATCCAGGATAAACATAATTTGAACGTTTTTTCATTTTCATAATATCTTCCTGCCGCTTTATATCTTACCGGCACAAAAAGGATAAGACCGATAACAAATACCAGAAAAACAAAAAGAAAGAGTAATGTTTTTAATATTGTTAATAACACTTTTGCTATTATTGCCAATATCGTAAAAAACATTACTCTCCCCCCTTATCTGAAATACTCTGATACAGTTTCTGAATTAAACTCCCCTTTTTCACTTATTATATCTGAAACCATCTTTTTTAACAGTTCAAGCACTCCTGCATAATCAGAAGCAAGACCTACAATCTCTATTCCGGTCTCTGCCTGATATTTAAACCAAAATTCTCTTGACGAATAAATATCAAGCGTGTTTTCTCTGTTCGCTGCAAGTGCTATACAGTAGCATGCCGGTAAAACTTTTCCACGTTCTATCATTCTTCTGTATTTTACCGGCTTTTTTAAAACTTTATCGTCCATATAAATTTTACGGTTCCATACAACTGTGGAATTTTTACCTTTTCGCTTTTTTATCATAAATCCCCTGTTCCATGCATTCCATTAAAACATCATTTCCATAACAAGCTGCTTTGATGCATATTTCTCTGCCTCATCATCGCACTGTTCAAGTGACATAGTTACATAATCAGCCACTTCCTGTGGACTATTGAAAAATACCGGTAATTTATCAATAGTGTTTGCCATAATTGCACGTCTTACCATACGGCTGTTTTTCTTCAGATATTCCTTTATCTCCACTGTAAGCTCATCTGAAACTCTCATTATATCATCCGCTGTCACTTTTCTATCAGTGATTTTGGCATCAATTTCAGCAAAAATACTGTTTGAATTAAGCTGTGACATCTGCTTTAAATATGTAAATTCCTGTGTGAGAGAAATTTCTTCTATTATATCTTTCTGAGCCTCTATTGTCTCTTCAAGAACAGCACCTGCCATATTCATTGCCTCGGATAACTGTTCCTGCTTTCCCTCTATCTCATGGAAATACTCTCCAAGCCAGTAAAGCTTTGCTTCCTCGTCCTCAAATTCTTCCTCTGAAAGATTCCAGACATCACTTTCACTATTTGTAAACAATGAATTTATTCCACGAATAACAATCTGCTGTGCTGCCTCTTTGTCAGTTTCTTCATTATATTTTGAAGATACCGCTATTATATAAAGCTCGTTTATAATCTGGCCAAGCTGCATATAGAGGTCTGACACATCATTTAGTTTAGCTGCATTGTTTCTAATCTTTTCTGCATAAATATCATAAAGCTCTTTTGTAATATTTTCATAGTCCACTTTTGAAAGCTCGTCAAGTACCGGAATAAACTCTGTAAAATATTTATCCATGTCATCATTTTTGTAGAGCATGGCATTTGTTCTAAACATATAAACAAAACTTTCAAGTGAGCTCATATCACTTCCGTCATAAACAGATATACTGTTTCTGATAATGTCAATATATCTTGACCTGGTCATTCTCATCGGAAGCTGACCTATAATACCGTGAATACAGTCATTTATTGCAACATTATCTTTTGAACCGAAGATAAATTTTACAACATCCTGTGCAAATTCCGTATCATCAGGAAGTTTTTTCATCTCCTCAAATCTGTACTGAACTCTGTTTAACACATATTCATATACAACAAAACAGTCAACATATGCAGTAAGTACCTGCATTTTGTCCATTACATTTTTTCTGAGCTTCAAAAGTTTGTCTGCTGCCTCTGACATCTCTTCTTTTGTGAGGCCTCTTTCGTAAATATCAGCTATAATCTCATTTACAGCATCAGTAGTATCTCTCGCAGACTCTATATACGGGTTTATTCCTTCCGTAACCATTTCATAATATACATAATAATGCATCATAAGTTTTAACTTTGCATCCTCATAATTCATATGCATACATTTGTCTACATAATCAGGAAGTATCTGACGCACATCTTTATTTTTATCCAATGCTTTTACACATTGTCTTATTGAATTACTCATTTTTATATAACTCCTTAATTTTTACCAGGTCTGAACAAGAACCCATGAATCAAACCACTTTAATATATTCGCATATGATATAGTAATCGGATATCCTGACAATACCGGATAGAACATCGCGAAAAGCACTATCGCAGCCGCAGTATACACAAATACACATTTCTTTCTCTGCGGATTTTTCTGAACAATTTTATAGAAACTATATCCAAGCATCACCGCAACAAAAGGTACGCTAGGGAAATAATGATATATAAATACTGTTCTTGTTACTATAAGCCAAGGTGCATACTGTGATAAATATCCAAGTGTAAGGAATATTGCTTTTTTGTCCCTATCTTTGTAGATAAGATATAACATATAGACAAATGCAGGTATTCCCGCCCACCATACAAGCGGATTTCCAAATGCACTTATTCCTTCACGAAGATTGTCTGCCGTGATTCCGGAATAATACCACATTGGTTTGTACATTATCGGCCACTGATACCACTTTGATGAATATGGATGTGTATCTGACAATGCACTGTGATAGTTAAACATTGTTTTCTGCGCTTCTATAACCTTAGTAATAAATGTCCTGTCTGTTCCGTCGCTGAACGGAATATATGACAATGTATATATTATTACCGGTATCACTACAAAGAATATACAACAGAAACCAATAGTCTTCATAAACATTTTAACAAAATTATCTGATATATATTTATGTGATATTCCGTCTGTACTTCCGTCTATATTCTTGTTTGCATACTGATATTCCCTGAATCTCTTGTACATCTGTATAAAGAATATCACACACAATCCTGCTGACGAATATATTCCCGTCCATTTGCTTGCCCAGCTAAGTCCCATAGCTATACCACAAAGTCCAAGCGGTATAAATGTCTTTTTGAGCGGCGTATCGTAAAAGTTTAACTTTGTATAACAATACATAAAATAGTACGACAGCATTATAAACAGTGTGACAAATACATCTATCGTTGCAATTCGTGTCTGAACAAAATGCATAAAATCAAACGTAAATAACAATGTAGTTACAATGCATATCCATGTCTCGCCAAAAAACTTTTTAGCAAAGTTGTAGATTATCGGAATCATGAGCACGCCGAACAATGTTCCCATAAATCTCCAGCCAAACGGACACATTCCAAAAATAAGTATTCCCACTGCCATAATTGCTTTTCCGAGTGGCGGATGTGTATTTTCATAACAATACAGATGATGTATCATTTCATATGCTGTTCTGGCATGATATATCTCATCAAAATATGTTCCGTTTAAGTTGGTTGAACGTCCTGTAAACAGTTTCTGCTCGTCGAAAAGATTTTTGTACTCTTTTGCATTTACCGGTTCAAGCAAGTTTCCGTCTGCATCCGTAAATACAAGTTCCAAAATACTGTCCTCACCGTTTTCTGCTGACGGACTGATTCTGAAATATCTCGCAGAAACATTTATATCTTTTTGATTCCATGTAAATACGGAACCTGCATCCCATTCTGAGCCCTGACCGCAAAGAGTCGTCCATTCACCGTTTACATCATTTGTGTATTCGATATAATATGTCGGATTGTTTTTGTAACCAAGGAAATCCCACAATTTCGCAACATTTACCTCAGCACCCATATCAAATGTTACTGCACCCTGTTTGACTAAAGAATACTCTGACTTTGGTGCATTCATATCACCGAGTCTTGCAAATGCTATAACTGCATAAACCAATGTGATAATACCAAGTGCAATAAAATCTTTTTTTGTCATTTTTGCAAGAACTGCTGACTTTTTAATAGGATTATTATTTGTCATCTTACCCTGCATTTTTTGATTCTTTTTCTCTATCTGTGCCATAATATCAGATATTTCTTCACTGTCATCAACCGGCTTAAAATACAGCTTTGCTGCAGCATAAAACATAAATACAACTGTGAGCAGCAAACCTATTGAAATCGCAATAGGTATCGGTGCTTTGGAATTAAAATTAGTATTGTCGTATACAAAAAGCACATGCGCCGCATTGTAAAATGCAACAGTAGATACCAATACATACAGCATATAAATTTCTTTTCTGAGTCTCACCGCAAAAGCAAGTAAGAACATAACCATTGCCGGGAAGAGATAACGTTCATGCATACGAACGGCAAACATAAATACTGTCGTCACAACAAATCCGCCGATAAAATAATATTTGCCTGCATTTTTCTTGCAACGTAAACTTATTATAATTGAAATTATTACCGTTAAAACAATTGCTATAGTTCCCCATGTCTTATACTGTACTCCAAGCAGCTTGTCATACTGGCTCGCCCAGTTGAGTCCAAGCATATTCCAGAAGTTGTATGCATTTATCGACGCATATTCATATGATTTCAAAGTTCCCGTATACTGATTTAATGCCTGAGAAAAGCCAAACGGCAGCATCAGAACTCCTATCATAAGAATTGCAGCCACACCAAGTACAAGATTTTTAAAGAACTTCTTCCAATTGAAATCTTCGAGAAAAACCTGGTCAATTATACCGCATATAAGTACAGGCGTGAAAAACAACGACTGTGGTTTTATCAATATTCCGATTGCAAACACAAAGTACGAAAGTATAAGTTTCTTTTCAGTGATAAGATAGCACATAAGAACCATAAATACGGTAAACACCGAATCTGTCTGTCCCCAGACCGCACTGTCAAGAATAACCATCGGGCAGAAAAGATAAACAGCAGACAAAAATGCTGCACCGCTCTTTTTCAATCTCTTTGATGCTATTTTAAAGATAAGATATGCTGTAAACATATCTGCAATTATCGCCGGAAGTTTTGTGAGAACTATACTCGCCTTACTGTCCCAAGTCCATGAGAACAGGGCTCTTATAGCACCTACTACATAAAGTATATACATATATCCCGGCGGATAATCATGGAATGAATCAGACAAATAAAACTTTGAGATCCCCTCATCAAATACATTCTGTGACCATATAAGGAAACAATTCATATCTGTATCATTTCCCTTGTAAACTGCTGCCGCAATAATTCTTGCAACAAATGCCGCTCCGAATATAATCCAAAGCAAGACTAAATATGATTTGTCCTGACTGTTTTCTTCCTTTCCTTTTTCTCTAATAAGGCTGCTTATTGGGTTGCAGCACAAAAGCGTTATTACAAAACCCAATATCGCAACAATATTAATAGCTGCCATTTTTTCTTCTCCTTACATAAATTTTTTAACATGCTGATGTGTGAACAGATGGTCTGAACAATATTCATAATTTCCATCACACTTTGAGCAAAATCTGAAATCAAGATTTTCATCATCCAGTTCCGTTCTTCCACAAACCGCACATCTGTGTCTCGGCCCTGAATTTGAAGTCTGTGTCTGCTTTTTGAAAGCCCTTCGTCTGTGTATATCCTTCGGAGAAACTCTCCTGTAATTTCTCGTTGAGAAAAAGAATATAAGGAAATTCGCCATAGCCACAATAATGGCAATTCCCATTGATATATATGCTGCACCGCTGCCTGACGCCCCCTGGCTGTAAAGCATTATTCCATAGTAAAAACTCTGTACCACCTGATAAAGCATATAGGCTGCATCAAGAATAGCAAGCCATTTTACCTTTATCGGTATAATGAAATACAACAGGAACTGCATGTCCGGATTTAACGCCGCAAACGCAAAAAACATTGACCAGTAAATATACTGGAAACCTGAATAATAAATTTGACTGTGAAGCGGTGATAAATATAATATCAATGCCGCAATAATATTAAACAGATATCCGCTCAAGAAATACATATTGAATCTGAATGTACCCCATGCCTGTTCAAGTGAACGTCCAAACAAAAAGAACAATTGAACCTGAATTACAAAAAACAAAATACTGAGTAACATTCCCATACCGCTTGAAAAACCATACGGCTCAATAAGAAATGTAACCAGTCTCCATATCTGACCTCTGAATACTGCCGACATATCAAGACAAAGGTACTCATAATAAATATTTTCATTTATCATGCCTATGACTGCACCCGCACAATATAAAATAATAACGTACCTTATCAAATCAGGTATAGCATACCTGCCAAACTTTCTCTCAAGTTTATTAAGAAAATTGTCCATAAAACTAATAAATCCTTTCAAACTATAAATTTTTACGGTCTTTTTACCCATGATAATAACATCATGATTTGATTATAGTTATCGTTTACATCTTTGTCAAACTATTCCGCAAAACATTGACAACATTCAAATACCCCGCAGCAAGCTACAGGGCATGACATTACTATATAAAATAAATATATTTGTGTGTATGTTTATTTATTCATTATTTTTCTTTAACAAAATAAACCAGACCCGGCAAAATGTAAATGCCTTTTAAACCGTTTTTGTTTAAAAATTCCTCAATATCACAATCTGATTTTTCAAATACGTCAAATAACGTATCACCCGGCTGCGCGACATATTTTACCCATTTATCGTCATCCGCATTTACACTTCTTTGCATATTTTCGTCAGATGCCTCCACGTACACGTCCTGTACCTTATCGGGAAGATTCATATTATCTGCCATATCTTCCATAAATGACATTTCTGAATTTTCACCTGTATTTTCAGATACACGGACATTTTGATTTTCCCTGAAGTTTTCCATTCTGTCAGCTTTATCATTCATTGAACTGCTATTCTTATCATTGCAGCATTTCTTTTTATTTTTAACAGGAATACAAATAGTATCTCCGATATTAAGTCTGTAAACATCTGCATATGGGTTTGCATGAAGTATCATTGCAAGGGGTACATCATACTTTCTGCTTATTCCATATAAGGTATCCCCCTGTTTTATTGTATATGTCATTCCATCACAATTATCATAATTCATTTAAAACCTCTTTTATACGATTTCCCTAAAATGCGTAATAAATCGACCGCTTCTAACATATTTAATAGGAATATCATATTTTATTTTCAAACTTTCTTTATATTATATTCACCGTAATTTAATATTGACACAAAAATTTTAAGAAGGCTTCAAAGCAAAGCTACTTGAAATAAGAAAGTAATTGTCATATAATAGCAGAATGTGGCGATTTTTTAGCTATGATATAGAAAGAGGTACACGATGAAATTAGATTTTAATACACTTGGTATTGATATTGGTTCAACTACTGTTAAGATTGCTATATTAAACAAAAACGGTGAGATAATCTTTTCAGATTATCAGAGACATTATGCCAATATTCAGGAAACTTTGGCTAAAATTGTAGATAAAGCATACGAGGAATTTGGGGATATGCCTGTCGCACCTATGATAACGGGTTCCGGCGGACTTACACTCTCAAAACATATGGGGATTCCTTTTGTGCAGGAGGTCGTTGCTGTCGCAACATCACTTAAAGATTATGCACCAAGAACCGATGTTGCTATTGAACTTGGTGGTGAGGATGCAAAAATCATCTATTTTACAGGCGGTATAGACCAGCGAATGAACGGTATATGTGCCGGTGGTACAGGTTCGTTTATCGACCAGATGGCTACACTTTTAAAAACTGATGCCGCAGGTCTTAATGAATATGCCAAAAATTACAAAGCCATATATCCTATTGCCGCAAGATGCGGTGTATTTGCAAAAACCGATATACAGCCTCTTATAAATGAAGGTGCAACAAAAGAAGACCTCTCGGCTTCTATATTTCAGGCTGTCGTAAATCAGACTATAAGCGGACTTGCCTGTGGTAAACCTATAAAAGGAAATGTTGCATTCTTAGGAGGTCCGCTTCACTTCCTTACAGAACTTAAACAAGCATTTATAAGAACTCTGGGACTTGAGGGAGATGCCATAATAGCACCTGACCATTCACATCTTTTTGCCGCATCAGGTGCCGCAATGAATGCCCATGCCGATGTGCAGTCCTCTCTCGGTGAATTAAAAGATAAACTTTCAAATAAAATAGAACTCGAATTTGAAGTAACAAGAATGGAGCCGTTATTTGCTTCTGAAAAAGATTACGAGGAATTTACTGAAAGACATAATAAACACAATGTCAAAAAAGGGGATTTTGCTTCTTATAAAGGAGACCTGTTCTTAGGTATTGATGCTGGTTCGACTACTACAAAAGTTGCCGTTATAGGTGATGACGGTTCTCTACTATATTCATTTTACAGCAGTAACAACGGAAGTCCGTTAAAAACTGCCCTTAAAGCCATGAAAGACATCTACTCAAAGATGCCTGAGGGTGCAAGAATCGTGCGTTCATGCTCTACAGGTTACGGTGAGGCTCTGCTTAAATCAGCACTTCTCCTTGACGAAGGCGAAGTTGAGACAGTTGCCCATTATACTGCCGCCGCTTTCTTTGACCCAAATGTAGACTGTATTCTTGATATTGGCGGTCAGGATATGAAATGCATCAAGATAAAAAACAATTCCGTTGATAAGGTACAGTTAAACGAAGCATGTTCTTCAGGCTGTGGTTCGTTTATTGAGACTTTTGCAAAATCGCTTAATTATGAGGTAGCGGACTTTGCAAAAATCGCTTTGTTTGCCGAAAACCCTATCGACCTCGGTTCAAGATGTACTGTATTTATGAACTCCAAAGTTAAGCAGGCTCAGAAAGAGGGTGCAAGTGTTGCTGACATTTCAGCAGGTCTTGCATACTCTGTTATCAAAAACGCCTTGCTTAAAGTTATCAAACTTACAGACCCTAAAGACCTTGGCAAACAGGTCGTGGTTCAGGGCGGTACATTTTACAATGATGCAGTTCTCAGAAGTTTTGAGCGCATATCGGGCTGTGAAGCAATAAGACCTGATATTGCAGGTATCATGGGTGCTTTTGGTGCTGCTCTTATCGCAAAGGACAGATACACCGGTCAAAAGAGCACAATGCTCTCATTTGATGAGATAAACGAACTTCGTTTCAAAACATCAATGACAAGATGTCAGGGATGTATAAATCACTGTCTGCTCACTGTAAACGAATTTACTGGTAATCGTAAATTTATATCGGGAAACCGCTGTGAAAAAGGTCTGGGGCTTGAAAAGAACAAAGACCATATTCCAAATCTCTTTGAATATAAAAATGAACGCGTATTCAAAAATTATAAACCACTTAAAAAGGCTGATGCACCTAGAGGTGTTGTCGGTATACCACGTGTTCTCAACATGTATGAGAATTATCCGTTTTGGTTTACATTCTTTACAAAGCTTGGTTACAGCGTAAAACTTTCACCTGTTTCAAGCAGAAAAATTTATGAACTTGGTATTGAATCAATTCCAAGTGAATCAGAATGTTATCCGGCAAAACTTGCACACGGTCATGTAACATGGCTTATAAGACAGGGACTTGAATACATATTCTATCCTTGTATTCCTTACGAGCGTGTTGAAGTACCCTATGCAGGCAACCACTACAACTGCCCTATCGTCACATCATACGGTGAAAATATTAAAAACAACATCGAGGAACTTCGTGACGATAAAATAAAATACCAGAATCCGTTTATATCGCTTGAAAGCGAAGAGATACTTACAAAACGTCTTGTAGATTTCTTCCGGAAAGAAAACGGTATTCCTGCTGCTGAGATAAAAGCTGCAGCACATGAGGGATGGCTTGAAATGCAGGCTGTACGTGACGATATGAGCAAAAAGGGTAAAGAAGTCCTTCAATACCTCAAAGAAACAGGTCGCCACGGTATCGTACTTGCAGGCCGCCCATATCACAGCGACCCTGAGATAAACCACGGTATTCCTGACCTTATCACCTCATACGGTGTAGCTGTTCTTACCGAGGATAGTATATCTGAACTTTCTGAGGTTGACCGTCCTACTATCGTTATGGATCAGTGGATGTATCACTCAAGACTTTATAAGGCAGCTTCATTTGTCGCAAAGAATGACAATCTCGACCTTATACAGCTCAACTCATTCGGCTGTGGTCTTGATGCTGTCACAACAGATCAGGTTAGTGATATTCTCACAAAACAGAATAAAATATATACCGTATTGAAAATAGATGAAGTAAATAACTTAGGTGCAGCCAGAATCCGTATCCGTTCGCTTCTCGCCGCCGTAAAAGACAGAGAACGCAAAAAGATTGAGGCTAAACGTATCGATACGGCGCATCACAGAGTCATATTCACCGAACAGATGAGAAAGGATTACACAATTCTCGTTCCTGATATGTCTCCTATCCATTTTGAGATATTGGAGCCTGCTCTTGCTTCATGCGGTTACAATGTCGAAGTGCTAAAAGCAGACAGCAAATGTATAGATTATGGACTTAAATATGTAAACAATGACGCATGTTACCCTTCACTTATCGTTGTAGGCCAGTTTATGCAGGCACTTCTGTCTGGTAAATATGACCTCCATAAGGTTGCACTGATTATCACTCAGACAGGCGGCGGATGCCGTGCGACAAATTATATAGGATTTATCAGACGTGCTCTTGAAAAAGCGGGCATGGGGTATATTCCTGTTATCTCAATGAGTGCCGGTATTGAAAAAAATCCGGGATTAAAGATAAATCTTGAAATGGCAAATAAGGCATTGCAGGCACTTATATACGGTGACGTATTTATGCGTGTTCTCTACAAAACAAGACCTTATGAAAAAGTAAAAGGCTCTGCAAATTTACTCCATGAGAAATGGAAAAAAATTGCGATAGAGTCGGTAAAAACAGCCAACAAAAAACAGTTCAAGAAAAACATCCAAAATATTGTTAAAGAATTTGATGAACTTGAACTTGTCGATATAAAGAAACCAAAAGTAGGTATTGTAGGTGAAATTCTTGTTAAGTTCATGCCACTTGCAAACAACTTTATAGTTGAGCTTTTGGAAGAAGAAGGTGCAGAAGCCGTATGCCCTGACCTTATCGATTTCTTTATGTACAGTTTATACAATGCGAACTTTAAGGCTGAATATCTCGGCAAGAAAAAATCAAGTGCAAAGATAAACAATTTCCTTATCTGGTTTATCGAGAAATATCGCAAATGTGCAAATGATGCACTTGCGGCAAGCAAACGCTTCCACCCTACTGTTCCTATTCAGAAGCTTGCAGAATATGCTTCACCTATCGTATCCTGCGGCAATCAGACAGGTGAGGGCTGGTTCCTCACAGGTGAAATGATAGAACTTATCAAATCAGGTGTTCCTAATATCGTCTGCACACAGCCATTTGGCTGTCTGCCTAACCATGTGGTAGGTAAAGGAGTAATAAAGGAACTCCGTCATCAGTATCCCGATTCAAATATCGTTGCTGTTGACTATGACCCGGGTGCAAGTGAAGTAAATCAGCTTAACAGAATTAAACTTATGCTCTCAACAGCAGGAAAAAATCTGCAAACAGAAAATCTGTATGCAGAGTCAAAAGACAATGAAGAAACAGCTTAAAAATGGAGTTTTCTAATGAATATACTTGTATGCAGATGGGATATATTCGTATATCCTGATATATTAGATACTTTAAAAAATCAGGGACATCTTTTTGATGTCCTTGATTTTTCTGCAATAAAAATGAGTGATGATGAAATAAAAATATTTTCAAAACAGCTTGAATGTAAAATCACTTCAAAATATGATGCAGTTTTTTCTGTTAATTACTTCTCTTATATAGCCAAGGTATGCTACAGACTTAATATTCAGTATATATGCTATAATGTTGATTCCCCGCTTTTAAATATGCAGCATCCGTCAATAATTTATAAAACCAATCATATATACACATTTGACAGCAAAGAAGCCAAAGATTTTAACAACAATGGTGTAGATACTGTTTATTACATGCCGCTTTGCACAAATGTTGAACGTGTGCAGATGCTTCTAAACAGCTCTGAAAAAACGGCACATGAAGCGGATAATAATATAAACAATCAAACAACTGATTTTTTTAAAAATTCACCATTGCTATATAATTATGATATTTCCTTTGTCGGAAATCTATACGATAAAAACAGATATGATGATACCATGCATATTCTACCCGACTATCTGTGCGGATATATGGATGCGGCAATCGAAGCACAGTTAAATGTAAACGGCGGAAATCTTTTAAAAAACATGCTCACACCCGAAGTTATTGATATGCTGTCACAATATACCGATGTTAAAGCCAGTACGCAGTCACATGCTGATTTAAAATTTCATTTTGTGACAAGTGTACTTGCGCACAAAACAGCGGCTAAAATGCGTATTATGGCACTTAACAGCCTTGCAATGAAATATCCTGGAAAAGTCCACCTCTTCACAACGAGTGATACCTCTCCACTGTTTCCTGCACTTGTGACACACAAAGGCGCAGACTACTTTTCAGAGGCTCCATTTGTATTTGCACATTCCAAGATAAACATAAATATGACAGCACCAAATATCGAAACAGGTATACCTCTTAGAGTATTTGATATTCTTGGTGCAGGCGGTTTTCTCATAACTGACTGGCGGGAAGATTTAAAAGATTGTTTTACCATCGGAAAAGATTTAGAAATTTATGACGGACTCGATGATCTTCTTGAAAAAACGGATTACTATTTAAAACATGACGAAAAAAGAATTGCAATTGCAAGGCACGGATTTGATACGGTGAGAAAAAAACATACCTACAATACAAGGCTTAAAGAAATATTTAGGCTTTGAAACTTTCCTCAGTTAAAATTCTTTTTTACAGCTTTAAACTCAAATGTCAAATAAAATTTCCGTAAACTCCGCTTCACTTCCGTTGTCTTGAATCAATCTTATCAAATCGTTTGCCTGCAGCCAAACAGTCGCAGTATTATCATTCGGATGTACGCCTATTTTATCATTCATAAATTCTCTATCTAAATAAAAATATACACGGTGCTCACTATCGTTTAAAATTCCAAATGGTGTTACAGCCCCCGGCGTTAACTGCATGATATTCAATAACTCTTCCAGAGACGCAAATGATAAAGCACGCAGTCCGTGTTGTCGGGGTGAGGCAATTCAATGGTTTCCAGCTCCTTCATATTAAAAACAGCCTTATGTTCAGCAGCTTCATACTCTATATTTTGCTCCTTTAAATAACTATATATCTCTATTTTATTCATATTCTCTCATCATCTTTTCACCAATTTTCTGACTACTTATGACAGGAATAAATTCAAAATCAATAATATATTTCCAGCTAGATGCCCTATGACCCAAAATAATTGCTGTCAAATCCTGTTTTTTCAGATTTCTTCTCTTTTTGTTCCTCCTTAACATTTGCCTTCTGATACTGATTTGAATTTTCCTGTTTTGTAAATGCTGCGTTACTGCCTGCATTCCCGCTATTTGGATTACTGCTAAATATATCCTTTACATCTCTATTCTTATCGTATCCATTTGGATTGCCGAAAATATCATCATCAGACATTCCAAGCTGGCTCTCCATTTCTTTTTTAAGTTCCTCAAACTCAATTTCATTCTGGCTTGGCTGTTCACTCTTTTCTATAAGTTTTCCTTTACTTTCAAGATGTTTTCCAATCACCACAATAGCAATAATAAGCACTATTGTAACAGCAAAACCGCCCTCCATGCCAAATGTTCCACCGTTTATTACTGTAGCTCCTCCATCAGCTGCTGTTGATGTAAATATTGAACTTGTAATCTTATTGCCACTGACACTTATTCCGTAAAGGTTTCCCTGAACAAAATTCCATATGCTGTGGAACGCTCCAACTATCCATATATTTTCACAATCAGCAAACAGCAATGCGGCAAAAAGACCATATAAAAACAGATTAAATATTGCAAATCCGTCTACTCCCACATTCATTCCATGAAGCATTGCAAAAAATACTGCACTAAATATTGCAGAATTTATTACATGGTATCTTCTGGTAAGTGAAACGAAAAGATAACCCCTGCAAAGAACCTCTTCTGCCATTCCCTGAATCATATATCCGATAAAATAACCTGCGATATAAACTACCGGAATATTCTGTGTAATACCGTCAAAAGTGATGCTCTTTGTCACAATACAGATAAGATATGCAACTGAAAAAATCACAAGTGCAAAAAACATTCCCTTTAAATAATTTAAAACAGCGCCTTTTTTCTTGAAGCCAAGTGTGTTTAATTTTCTCTTTTCCACAAACCGGCAATACAGACATACAATTACAATAATCAACAACTCTGAGATAAGTGTGACTATCGTCATCCACTCAGGCATATCCGATATAAGCTGCATCATTTTATTTATGTCCGGCTGACCGGAAGTTATCATCTTTATATACTCATTATTTCCAAGCATATTAAACATCATAGCCGGAACCTGAATAATTCCACCAGCCATAGAACCTACTATGAATAACACTATAGCAATACAAATCTCTCCAAATATTCCATGCCCTCTCTTTACTGCTGCTGCCTGCATAAATTTAGGTTTTCTTATCTCTTTCATAATTAAAAAACTCTTGTTCCTCTCTTTTTAAATTTAAATCTTTCTCTATTCTCTCATACACTTTCTGTTATTCTTAATCTTAAACATTTCCTTCCATATTGCCGGATGGAAAAGAATAAGCAGTGGGAATAATTCCAATCTGCCCGCAAGCATATCAAATATAAGTACAAGTTTTGATATTACCGTAAAGTGCCCAAAACTGCATGTAGGTCCCACAAGTGCAAGTCCCGGTCCTATGTTGTTCATCGTTGCCGCTACTGCCGTAAAATTAGTGATAAAGTCTTTACCCTCAAATGACAATATAAAAATCGAAGCTGCAAATATAATGAAAAATGTTATAAAAAATACATTTACTGAGCGGACAACCTCATGCTCTACAGGCTTTTTGTCAATCTGAATCTTTCTTATACATTTTGGATGTATATACGATTCAAGGTCTTTTATAATTGTTTTTACAAGTATGATAAATCTCGATACCTTAATTCCACCGCCTGTACTTCCTGCACATGCACCGCAGAACATCAAAAATATAAGTACCGTCTTACATGTCTGCGACCACTTATCAAAATCGACACTTGAAAATCCTGTTGTCGTTATAATTGATGCGACCTGAAATGATGCTTGTGTTAATGCTTCAAAAAACGATTTTGTCGTGTCTATTATATGAAAACATATAATGCCTACAGCCGCTATAATAATGAGAAAATAATATCTTACTTCCTCCATCTTAAATGCTTTCTTAAACTGTTTATACAGAATAAAATAATAGGCATTAAAATTAACTCCAAACAGTATCATAAATATAGTAAGCACCCACTGTATATATGGCGAATAACTTGCCGCACTGTCATTTTTTATGCCAAATCCACCTGTTCCGGCTGTTCCAAATGCCATTGCAAGCGAATCAAACAGTGGCATTCTTCCTATAAGTAAGAATATTATCTGTACTACAGTTAATGTAATATATATAATATACAATATCTGTGCCGTATGTTTCACTTTTGGCACAAGCTTTCCAACTGAAGGTCCAGGGCTTTCTGCCCTCATAAGATTTATTCTTGAACCTCCACCAAGAGGAATTATTGCAAGCAGAAATACAAGAACTCCCATTCCACCAAGCCAGTGAGTAAAGCTTCTCCACATAAGTGAACAATGCGACAATGCCTCAACATCACTTAATATACTTGCTCCCGTAGTTGTAAATCCTGATACAGTTTCAAAAAGTGCATCTATAAGTGATGGTATCTCTCCTGTTAAAATAAATGGAATGCCACCAAAAAAACTCATAAATATCCAGCTTAAGGAAGTTGCCACGCATCCCTCTTTCAGATAAAAAACTGAACTGCCTGCTTTTTTATGTGTCATGAGCATACCGAGTAAAAAAGTAACAATTCCAACACCGAGATAAACAAAGCCCTGTTTTTCTCCATAACAAACCGCAACAATGCACGGAAGCAGCATAAATGCTGCTTCAATCTTTAAAACACTGCCTAATATATATCTTATAATCGACCTGTTCATTTTTTAATATCTCCCTGAATTTTTACTACAATTTTTCTTCTTGACTTTCATTCATGAATCATCCCTCGCGTTAAGCCCGATCTACTCTAAAATATCGAGAATAGTATTAAATCCTGTCTGTGTCGTCACTATCATGACTGTATCATTTACCTGTATGAAATCCTGTCCTGTCGGAATGATAATTCTGCCGTTTCTGTTTATAAATGAAATAAGAACTCCTTTTTTAATATTAAGCTCCATAATTGCTTTGTTTGTAACTGCCGACGCTTCTTCAACAGAAAATTCAATTGCTTCAACTCTCGAATCGCAAAGCTGGTAAAGTGTCTGGATATGGTTATTCTTTGATGCATTCTTTGCTCTTACATATGCTATTATGGCTTCTGATGTAATATATTGCGGATACATAATACTTCCAAGATCAAGATTATTTATTACATTTTTAAAGTTTGTCCTCGTTATCTTTGTAATAACTTTAGCATTTGAAACCTGTTTCGCATGAAGTGTGAGCATTATATTTTCCTCATCTATACCTGTAAGAGGTATAAATGACTCAATATTTTCTATGCCCTCCTCAAAAAGCACTTCCTCGTCCGAACCGTCTGCATTTATAATAATAGCTTTTGGCAAAAGTATGCTAAGTTCCTCACATCTTGCCTTATTCTGCTCAATTATCTGAACTGATATTCCCATCGCAATAAGCTGATTTGCAAGATAATATGCTGCTTTTCCTCCGCCTACTATCATTGTATTTTTTACCTGTTTCGTTTTTAACCCAAACTTCTGCATAAAACTTTTTACTGTTTTTCTATGCGCAACAAATGACAAAACATCACCATGATGCATCACAAAATCGCCCCACGGAATATAAACTTCTCCATCTCTTTCTATCATGCAGATAAGAACATTGGCAATTCCTCTCCTGCCAAATTCCTGGATTGACATTCCGTCAAGCATATTTCCTTCTGAAATCTTAAATTTGATAAGTTCTGCCTGTCCGTGGGCAAATGAGTTCACCTCAAGTGCCGTCGGAAGACAAAGAATTCTTGTAGCCTCAATAGCAGCTTCAAGTTCAGGATTTATTATCATGGTCAGACCAAGTTTTTCCCTTAAATAACTTGCCTCGGTACTGTAATCAGGTGTTCTTACTCTTGCGATAGTGTCACACCGGCTGACATGTTTTGCAACAGTACAACATAAAAGGTTTAATTCATCTGAATCTGTTACTGCGATAAGAAGGTCGGCAGCTTCTATACCAGCCTCCATCTGTACGCTGTAGCTTGCTCCGTTTCCGGCAAGCCCCATAATATCGTACTGATTTGCTATCTCCATAACTTTTTCACGATTTCTGTCTATAATGGTAATATCATGTCCCTCTTTACTCAACTGTCTTACCAATGCATTTCCAACTTTTCCGCATCCTACAATGATAATGTTGAGTCCTGATTTTACCGCACTTTTAAATTTCATTATTTTAATACTCCTTTTTACTATCAGTAAATAATGTCATACAACTCACGATGTCAATACTGTTAAATTATTACGATAGACTTATCCTAGTACATTATGTCTGTTTTGTCAAAGAATTTTATTTATTTAGGACACCCTCTGCCCTTTCTTGACATAAAAACATCATAAGAGTATGCTTTATATTGAACAGACCTTTCCAAAAGAAGGGAGAATAATAATGAAAAATAATTGTATTGACTTTTCATTTGCTCTGGATACACTAAAAAATAAAATAAAAAATTGATACATCGTGCGGTATATTTGTAAAACTTACAAACCGCTCAATGTATCAATTATCCCCATTTATTTTTTATATTTTTTCTCCAATGTTGCTATTTCATCATAAATGTTTTTCCGTATTTTTTCTTTATCGATTTCCATATTTTTTCCCATAATAAAAATCTTAAAGAACAATCCAAGACTTATAGAAGCAAATATATTTATCAGTGCGATTAGCTCATCATCATTTTCCACATTCAATTGATTTTTATCAATATATTTAAACATTATTCCCTTTGGCATATTGGCTTCTTCCTGCTTTCCCTTCATTGTATCACTGACAATCATATCGAACACCCACGGCTGTGAAAATATTCTTTTCATGCCTTCTACCTTTTCACTGCATTCGGCAGAAATCATAAAATCTATCGCTTTTCTCATAAAAGAAAATACGTCACCATCACTGTCTTTGATAAAGCTTTCCACAAAACCGAATGCTTCATTTTTATGTGTATTTACAATATAAAGAAATATATCTTTTTTATCCTCAAAATACTGATAAAAACTTCCTCTTGGTATCGCCGCCTCTTTTATTATGCGGTTTATGGATGCCGCCTCAAATGAATTTTCAAGAAACTCACGCTCGGCAGCAGCCATTATCCTTTCTCTTTTTTCATCAGGCAGCCTGTAAAATGTTTCTTTTGGCATACTAAAACTCCATTCTGCTAATCCTGTTTACTCTCCGTCTGTCAAATAGTCCTGTGCCTCATCCGGAATATCATCCATATCATCACTTCCGGTATCTATATCTTTTGGCTGTCTGCGATAGAGAATATCATACATTATAGGCACAATATAAAGTGTCATAAATGTTGAATATATAAGACCGAAACAAACGACAATAGCCATACCCTGCTGCATCGCATTTCCTGCGTCCTGTGAGAATACCATTACACTCATTGAAAGTATTGTCGTAAGTGCAGTCATAAGAATAGGACGCATACGTGTTTTACCTGTAGCCACAAGTGCCCTGCGTTTCTCTACGCCACCGATTCTAAGTCTGTTTGCATAATCAACAAACACAATACCGTTGTTTACAACTGTTCCCATAAGAATCATAAATCCCATCATTGACATTGCTGAGATTGACTGACCGAATAACAGAAGTCCAAGCATACCACCTGTAAACGCAAGCGGAATTGTAAATATAATGATAAATGGTGAGAGCAGACTCTGGAACTGGGCAACCATAACAAGATATATAAGCAGAAGTCCAAGTGCAAGTGCCTGAACAAGCTGTATCATCATGTCTTTAACCTGTGTTGCCTGACCGCCTATCTCGGCTGAATATCCCTCAGGCATATTATATTTATCAATCTTTTTCTGCAGCTGTCTTGAAAGAAGTGTTGCATTCTCGCTTTCATCTACATCTGCAGAAACCGTAATCATCTGTGACTGATTTTCTCTTGAGAGAGTCTGCGCTGTCTTTCCTTCATCTTTCTTTGCAAATTCTGAAAGTTTGTAAGTCTTTTTCTTGTCGTTTCCATTTGAATCTTTTGTCGTAGCAGTAATCTCTGCTTTCATAAGATTCTCATAAGTAAGCTCATTTGTTTTGTTTACAAGTTTAACATCAACATCCGTATCATCAACATTTAATGTTATTGATGTTTTATCTGTATTTATACGTGCTGCAAGCTGCTGATATATTCCTGCAACAGTAAGTCCTGCATTTGCAGCCTTATTTTTGTCAAGTGTGAGGTGAAGCTGTTTGCCTGCATCCTCAAGACCGTTTTTTGCACCGTTGCATCCGTCAATATCATTCATCATTTTCTTGAAGTCATTACTTATATCGACAAGTTTATCCATATCGTCACCGTATATATTGACCTCAAGCCCCTGTTCCATCATACTTCCCATACTGCCGAGTGCTGATGATGAAACAGTAAGTTCTTTACACTTTATGTTCTTAGTGTTTTTTTCGATTGTCTTTCTTATCTTTCTAAACTGCTTTGTAGTCTTAATGTTACTCTTTGTAATTATATTGAATATAAAACTTGTATAATTATCCGATGCCCCGCCAAGCGAACCAGACATGGCACTTGCATTTCCGTCCGTTACTCCGACTTTGTCGATTCCATCGACTTTCATTATTGCATTCATTACCTTATCGGCAGTCTTATAAGCACTCTGCTTGCTTTCTTTCTTGTCTACTTCAAGACTGACCGAAATCTGATTACTCTCCATGCTGTCCATCATTACAAGACCCATGCCTGAAAGTTTCCATACACATACCGCAAGCAATGCTACAGCAATCACAAGCGGAATCATCTTATGTTTAAGGAAGAACTCTAGTGATTTTCCATATGCATCCTTTATCTTATCAAACAATTTATGTTTAGGATTTTTGACTTTCTTAAGCATTATGGAACCCATAGTCGGTACAACCGTTATGGCTACAAGTAATGATGCTATAAGCGAATATGATATTGTAAATGAGAACGGAATAAGCATCTGGCTTACTGTTCCTGATGTATATACCATAGGAAGGAATACACATATTGTTGTTATAGTTGACGCTATAATTGGTCCGAGTACCTGTTTTGTTCCCTGTACTGCTGCTCTCGGTGCTGAAAGCCCCTTATTTCTAAGTCTGTATATATTCTCCATAACAACAACCGAGTTATCAACAAGCATACCTATACCAAGACACAGACCCGCAAGTGACATTACATTTATGTTTATTCCCGTAAAGTACATTATAACAAGTGCAAAAAGTACACTGAACGGAATACTGAACGCTACAACTACAGTCGGTCTTACATCTTTAAGGAACAATGCCAACACAATAATAGCAAGTATCGCACCCATAACTATACTGCTTAAAACACTTGAAATAATATTCTTGATAAAATCACCCTGGTTGCTCAGAGGTGTTATTGAAAGACCTTTGTACTTTCCTTCCAATTCCTTAAATGAATCCGTCAGTGCATTTGTAACATCACTTGTACTTGCCGTACTTGATTTATAGATTGCAAGCATAACAGAGTCTTTTCCATTTATCTTTGCATACTGATCCCCGACATTATCCACTGTGACTACATTTGCGACGTCAGAAATTTTTATGGAACCAACACCTTTTACTTTTGTGAGAACCATATTTTTAATCTGTTTTGCACTCTCATAATTCTCACCAATCTGTATAAGCCACTGGTCATCGTTTTTATCATCAATATAACCTGCCGGCATTGAGAAGTTCTGTGCTGTTATAAGCTGTGACAATGTATCAAGAGTGAGAAGTGCATCTAAGTTCGCATTTTCAAGTGCTGCGTCTTTCGATTCATCAAGCTGCTTTTGTGCATTTTTAAGTTCTTTCTTTGCATTCTCTATCTCTTTTTTTCCTGCCTGCATCTGAGCCTGAGCTGAGCCAAAACCGGCTGATGCCTGATAACCACCGGCAACTGCCTGTTCCTGCTTTTTGTCCATACCCTTCATCTTCTGATTTATCTTATCTACCATAGCCTGTGCAACTTTTATCTCTGTCTTTAAGTTTGCAAGCTCAGTATCTATCTGAGGCATTCTTACTTCAGCAATATTATAAACTTTTTTCATTGATGCAACAGTAAGTTTCTTAACAGAATCTCCCTGTCCCATTTTTGTAAGCCATGTTTTAAATTCGTTAAACTCACTCGGATTGTCTATTGCATCTTTAACATCTGAAGGTATAATAATCTCGCTCATTTTTGCTGCTTCACCGAGTTTTTCATTAAATGTGGCAAACATTGTATTTAATGACTTGTATGTATCAAGAATTTTGGCATCCTTATACGCTTTCTTCTCTGCAGAAAGTGCTGCCTTATTTGCCTTTAAACTTGTAAGCGTTGACTCATATGAAGCCTTCATCGCCTGAGCCTGATTTAAAGCAACAGAAGCTTTTGCAAGTTTACTTGTCGTGTCATCCTGCTTACTGCTTAAATTTCCTTCCTGCTCTTTTAATTTTGAATTTCCCTCGTCTAACTTCTTCTGAGCTTTATCTATTTTTTTCTGTGCATCTCTTAATTTTTTATTTGTATGCGTCAGAATATCCTTGTTTACCTTATCTATCTTTTTCTGATTTAAACGTACTTCTATGGTATCATTTATATTTCCTGTTTCCGTGATACTTGCAACACCATTTTGTCTCTTTAAATAAGGAATGACAACTTTGTCTGTAAATGCAGTAACATCTTTTATATCCTTGCCATCATAGCCTACGCTTACTGACATTGTAGCAAGCATGTCAGCACTTATCTCCATAATATTCGGTGTACCGCAGTCATCAGGCAGGTCAAGTGAGTTCAAGGCTTTTGACACTCTTACAAGAGCTGCATCCATATCAGTATCATCAGAAAACTCAAGCATTGTCATTCCATAATTGCTGCTTGATGTACTTGATACTTTGTTCACACCGCTTATCGTTCCAAGTGCATCCTCAATAGGTTTGGTTACATTATCCTGTACCTTCTGCGGTGATGCGCCAATCTCTGTAGTGATAACTGCAAGATATGGCATATCCATATCCGGCATAAGATTTGTCTGCATCTTACTAAGGCTGACACCACCAAATGCCAGAACTATAACAATCGCTACCAAAGTAAGATACGGTTTTTTAACAAACATTTTTGTCATAATCTTTGCGTTTCCTTTCTCTAAGGTTTCTGAAGCAGACATGACACCCTGTCATATCACAGACGCAATTATATATGACAAGGTGTCATATGTCAACAAAAAAGATGATAGTTTATCTTCTTTTAATAAACTATCATCTTTTTTTATGTTCTCCGAAACGAGAACTACAGTACACTATTCAATCATTTCCCCAATCTCTTTTTCCGTCTTTTTTATCTCCTGCTCAAATTCTCTCGCTGACATTCTATATGCTCCTGAGCCGATGACTATCATCTGTTCAAGTCCGTCTGAGGTTGCCACCGTTACATTATGCTTTTTTCCTATCTCATGTGTTACTTTTTCTATATACATATCTGCTGTTTCTGCTTCTTTTGTATATACAACATTTATGTTGTGATATTTTGACACTTCTCCCGGGTTTCCCTTAACCTTATATGCGTCAAACACAAGTATAAGTTCACATCCTTTAAAGCCCTGATAATTACACAAAATGTCCATGAGTTTTGTTCTTGCCGCCTCAAGATTTTCCTTAGACAACTCATTTAATTCTTTCCATGAAAAAATAATATTATATCCGTCTACAAGAAGATACTGTCTGCCGGATTTTGTACTTTTTTCATGTCTTTTTAAATACTCGGCGCCGCCCACATCATAAACCGTCTCTTTTGGTTTCTTTGACCATTTTTTCCTCTCATAGCCAAATCTTCCATCAGTGTCACTTCCACTGCCTTTTCCCGATGCACTTTTTCCAAATGTTCTCTCAAAGATTGCTTCAAGTTCTTTATCTTCCTCGACTGAACCACTCTCACTTCCCCTGAATGCACCGCTGCAGATTTTTGCCGTCTTGTATATCTCATCATCCGATGTCTCAGTTTCCGTTTTATCCGTATCCATAGGTACAGACGCTTCAAGATGCATAAATTTCGGCACTTCATACCAAGGTACATAAAATCCTGAACCATGTGCACAAAATACTGAACCTGTCGGATTGTTTAAGTCAGCTTCCGAGTCATACATTTTCTGTTCTACTATCTCATCCTGATTTTTGCATGGTCTGTAGCCTTTAAGTGTACATGAAAGTCTTCCGTTTCCTGCCGTATATGAATTTACCTGCATCATATAACCACTCATTTGGGCAACAGGTGCAATTCCTGTAAACTCTGAATTTTCACCTTTTTGAAAAGGCCCTTCAAACTTTGCTCCCATCCTGTCAAAATCAGTCATAGCCCTGCCAACACAGTCATTTGGGATTTCAAGCCTGAACGAATAATAAGGCTCTAACAGCACACTTTGTGCATTCATAAGCCCCTGTCTTATGGCCCTGTACGTTGCCTGTCTGAAATCACCGCCCTCGGTATGTTTCTCATGTGCTCTTCCCG
>FR887325.1:27876-52384 GCA_000436755.1 Clostridium sp. CAG:253
TCTTCCCGACATAAGTGTTATTTTTATATCTGTTATTGAAGAACCCGTCAAAACTCCGGGATGTTCTCTCTCGTCTATATGCGTCATTATAAGACGCTGCCAGTTCTTATCAAGCTTATCTTCACTAGCCTGTGACTCAACAACTATTCCACTGTCAGGCTCTCCTGGTTCAAGTTTTAAATGTACTTCAGCATAATGTCTCAACGGTTCAAAGTGACCAACACCCTCTACCGTATTTGCGATTGTCTCTTTATAGACTATACTTCCCTCTCCAAATTCAACTCTCGTATGAAACCTTTCCCATATAAGATTTTTAAATACGTCAATCTGAACTTCACCCATAATTCCCGTATGAATTTCCTGCAGTTCTTCATTCCACACTACATGCAGACCCGGTTCTTCCTGTTCAAGTGTCTTCATGTCATCATAAAGCTTGTGTATATCGTCATTTTCCTGCGGTGTAACTTTGTATGTCATAACCGGTTCAAGTACAGGCATTTCAGAATTTTTCTCAACACCCAGTCCCATGCCCGGATAAGTCTTTTCAAGTCCTGTTACAGCACATATCTGTCCTGCCTTAACCTCATCAACAGAATTAAATTTATTTCCGGAATAAATCCTAATCTGATCCGCTTTTTCGTCAAGCTGTTCAATATACATCTTAGCTTTGAGTTCTCCGCCTGTCACTTTAAGATATGTCAGCCTTTTATTTTTATCATCTCTTGATACCTTATATACTTTCGCTCCAAATTCATTAGGATACTCTTTTTTCAATGTATATTTCTCAAGACCGTCAAGAATTTCTTCTACTCCATCAAGTTTTAATGCCGAGCCAAAATAACAAGGAACTAATTTCCTCTCAAAAATCAGTTTTCTTATATCCTCATCATCTATATTTCCGGAGTCCATATATTTTTCAAGTACATCCTCATCGCACATTGCGATATTCTCAAAAAATTCATCACCGGTTTCACATGTGAAATCTACACATTCACTTCCGAATCTCTCTATAATACCTGACATTATTTCGTCTTTCTGACAATCACCGATATCCATTTTATTCACAAAAATAAAAACCGGTACATTATATCTTTTCAGTAATCTCCATACTGTCTCAGTGTGGCTTTGTATTCCTGCCGGCCCGCTTATCACAAGTATTGCATAGTCAAGTACCTGCAGTGTTCTCTCCATTTCGGCAGAAAAATCAACATGTCCCGGTGTATCAAGCAAGGCTATGTCAAGGTCTTTCCACCCAAACATAGCCTGCTTAGAAAATATTGTTATTCCTCTGTCTTTCTCCATTGAATATGTGTCAAGGAAAGCATCTTTGTGGTCAACCCTTCCAAGTTTCCTTATACTTCCCGAAAGATAAAGCATCGCTTCCGAAAGCGTTGTCTTGCCCGAATCAACATGGGCAAGCATCGCCAAAACAATATTATTTTTCAAAATGTTCCTCCAATTTATCTGACAGTGAACTTATATTTTTAATATATTCCACAACCCCCGAAATAGCATTTGTCTGGCTTTTTACACTGGCAAAAACATTTTCTATCATTGCAGAATTTTCTTCTGATGTGGATACCAAAGTCTCAATCTCATCATGTATTGACTTAAAATTATTCTGAACCGACTCTATAAGTTCATACTCATTTTTAACAAATGCATTGGCATTGTCCGTGGCATCATTTATCTTATCAAAACAGCCTGCAAGTTCCGTCACCTTGTCAACACCCTCGATTGCCGCATTAGCACCGTCACTAATCTTGTCCGCAACATCATTTATTGACTCTGCGAGTTTTCCAAGAATCTGCTGGATGTTTCCTGCTGCCTGTGCACTCTGCTCTGACAATCCGCGTATCTCATCGGCAACAACAGCAAAACCTTTACCGTGTTCTCCTGCCCTCGCTGCTTCTATAGAAGCATTGAGAGACAAAAGATTTGTCTGTGATGCAATAGAATTTATCTCTGCAAGAATATCCTTAATCCTATCCATCTCATTTATAAGAGAAAGTGTGGCATCCTTTGCTTCCAAAACTGTTCCTGACATTCTGCCAAGTTCCGTTTTTACATACCCTGCCTCTTTGTTTCCTGTATCTACTGCGCTATTTACATCCTCAAAACTTTCTTCAAGTTTTTTGGCATACTCAAGATTTTCATTTATATCATCTGCAGCATGTCCAATCTTTTCACTTACAGCTATCGTTGCCTGAGATGTACTGTCTGTTGCCTCATTCATCTGCTCTGTTGCCTGTCCTACATTCTGTGCATTTTCATCAAGCGAATTCACCTCATTACGGCATTCTGCTATCACACCTCTAAGCTCATCAGCAATTGACATAGCTACATTTTCATTATTCTTAATCTCATCTCTAGCCTTCTCAGATTTATTTAAGAGATTTCTGCCTCTCTTTGTCGCATTTACAAGAACTGCACCGGTAAATGCGAAAAATAGTACTTTCATAAAAGCTGATGTGCGGCTTTCCTTTGTTCCTGCTATAACTACCGGATTTATAATTGTAAATATAAGACCCAGCACACCAACGGGTATTGCAAAATATAACACATATGTACTTTCAAAATACATTGCCATCATCGCAAGAAACACATAATTTGCAAGGAACGTTATCGGATTTCCACCCATTACAAATGCATATGCAAATGTTCCAACCGAAGGTATTACTGTTATCATAAGTGCCGTTGCCAAATCATTCTTTATGTACTTATATCCAACGAATACAAGTAAACCGCACAATATCAAAATTGCTGTACCTATATAACTTTTAACTGATACACCATAGCTCACAAAAGTCATGATAACCAATAATAAAACTCCTACCTCTACAATCAACATGTTTTTTTCATGAAGTTCCCGCATATATAATCTCCTTTTAATTTAAGCCTAAAGCTTCCTTTGCCAATATATCAGCCATATCATTGTACCTGTCATTTGAATGCCCTTTTACCTTTACAAATCTTATATTTATATGATTTTTTATACTGTCAAAATATGCCTTATATGCCTTTGTTCCATCTTTGTTTGCTTTCCATTCACCGAGGCACCATCTTGCTATCCCCTCATAATCGTGATATATCGCAATAGACTTATATCCGTTTTCTAAGGCATATTTCATTGCTGCCTCGGCACCTTTTATCTCCCCTGCAACATTCCGCATAGACGCAAGATTTTTATCATCCATCCTGCCATTGAATTTAGTAATAACTTCATTTTCTTTCAATATAACAACCCCATAAGAAAATTCATTTGTGGCTATATTGTAACTTCCATCCACATATGCCGTAATCTCATCTGCATCATTTGCACATGCTCCTTTTGTACTATCCAGATATTCCATAGCTTCTTTTCTGCTTTTAAAGCTTTTGTACTTTGCTCCTGAATACCCGTCAACCTGTTTCTTGCAATCAATCCAGCTTTCAAAAATTCCGATGTTTCTTCCTTCTTTTACAGCATAAAACTTTCCAGCCATAACCCTCCTCTCTATTTCTCCTAAACCTGCATGGGAAAATATTTTATTTTTTATGCATCTAAAAACTTATCGTATTCTTTCTTTTCCTCCATAAGCTTCAGATATATGACATCCATTCCATCTAAAATACCGTTTCTTAACGGTTCCACAAGTTCAACAACTATATCAAGCATTGGATCAAGTCCCATATTGGCAGCTAATCCCTTTAATGTATGTGCACTCTCAAAAGCTGCTTTTACATCATTTGCTTCAATTGCTTTGCCAAGTTCTTCAAAACTTGAATCATTAAGCATTTCTCTAAGACACTTTTCATAGAAATCTTCGTCACCTAAAAATCTTTCCAAAGTCACTTTCATATCACAGCCATGGTTTGAAAGTTCTTCCGTAAGCTTGCTCATCCAAATTTCCTCCTGTGTATTTTCATTTTAAATATTGCTTTTCTGCTGCCTACTGTGTTATAACAGCGTTTATTCTGTCATTCATCTGCTCTTCACCCATAATGTGAACTATAGACCAAAGATCAGGAGTATTTGCTCTGCCTGTAATTGCAATTCTTACAATTTCTGCTATATCAGAAACATTTCCCTTATACTTCTCAGGCTCAGCTTTGTATGCTTTCATGTCTGACGCATATCCAAGCTTGTCTGCTATCTCTTTAAGTTTGTTAAACCACTGTGAATTATCATCATCATGACTGTAAAGTGCCTGATATTCTTTTAATACTTCGTTTACAGTTTCCTTATCTGCTCTAAATTCATCTTTTTCCTGTTCCTGCTCAATATCAAAGAAATAAGAAATCATCTCAAATACCTGTTTTGCATAAACAAGGTCTTTTCTTCTGCGCTTCATTCCGACACCCATATAAAGTCTCAATATAGCAAGCATTTTTTCTTTATCTGCAAACCATACTTTACTCTTCTCAGGTTCATTTTCGCATGCCCAATCATATAAAAAATCATAAACTTCATTCTCCGAAAGTTTTGAAAGCTCATTTTTACAAATGTTGTGAAGTTTGTCCTTGTCAAACAAAGCACCTGACTTGCTCATGTTGTCAACAGAGAACGGAAATTCATTTATATCCTTGTCAGGGAATTTGTCGTGCCATTCTTCAAAGTTTGAATTGAGCAATGTAAGAAGATATACTTTCATACAATATGGATGATATCCGTCTTTTCTATAATAATCAAGTGAAAGTTCAGGATCCTTTCTCTTTGAAAGCTTTCTCTTTCCACCTGTCTCCTCATCAAATTTCATAAGATGTGCTGTATGACCGTATTTTGGCATCTTAAATCCAAGAAGATGGAAAAGCTCATAATGTGTAGGAACTGATGCAAGCCACTCACCGCCTCTGATAACCATTGTCGTTCTCATAAGATGGTCGTCAACCGCATGTGCAAAGTGGTAAGTAGGCACACCATCCTGCTTCAATATAACAATATCATGTATATTCTCAGGAAGTTTTATCTCTCCCTTTATGCTGTCAACAAATGTGATTTCCCTGTCGGGCTGTCCCTGTGAACGAAGTCTGACAACATACGGCTTACCTTCTTTTATATTTTTCTCTATCTCTTCATATGAGAGATTGCGGCATGTCGCATATTTTCCGTAATAACCTGTAAGCACCTTGTCGGCTTCCTGCTGTTCCCTGACTTTTGAAAGTTCATCTTCTGTACAAAAACAAGGATAAGCAAGACCTTTTTTCACGAGTTCCTTGACATATGTGTGATATATCTCAACTCTCTGTCTCTGGAAATATGGTCCATATGCATTTCCTTCATCCGAGCCCTCAAATCCGGCACCCTCATCAAATTCTATGTCGAAATAACGAAGTACATTTATAATAGTCTCAACTGCACCTTCTACCTTTCTCTTTGCATCAGTATCTTCTATACGAAGATAAAATACACCTTTTTTTCTGTGTGCTATACGCTCGTCAGCCAAAGCACTGTATAAATTGCCAAGATGTATAAAACCTGTAGGGCTTGGCGCCATTCTTGTAACTTCTGCACCCTTTGGCAGTTTTCTATATGGAAATTTCTCCTCGTAGTATTCCGGTGTCTCTAATTTCTCCGGGAACAATAAATCCGCTAACTTCTGATTGTCCATTTTGTCTCTCCATTTCTAACTGTTTTTAAATATCTTTTCGCTTCAGATATTCAATCTATATATATCCTATTTTACACATAGACACCCCATTTGTAAAGAACGACAGCAAAATCCTGAAAGTATTTGTAACAGCTAAACCTTGCACTTCCTGCATTCACAAAACTATGCTTTCCATATTGATTTTATTATGTCAAATGGTTTTGGAGCTTTTCCGTATAACAACACACCTACCCTGTAAATCTTAGCTGATATGACACCTGTTCCAATGACTGATGCAATAAGTATCACAATGGAGATTATTATTTCATAAAAAGGTACTGTTGTCATTGCTATCCTTGTAAACATAGCCATAGGTGATGTAAACGGTACAAACGAACATATCTTTACAAGCAGTGTATCAACACTTCCACCCGACATAGCAGATACCACAACCACAAATCCAACAATGAATATAAGACTTATAGGCATAACTGCCGTATTTATATCCTCAAGTTTTGACACTGTTGAACCGACTGCACCATATAAAAAAGCATATATTAAAAAGCCAAGTATGAAGAATACAAGCATATATACAAACAGCTCAGCAGGTATGTCAAATATTGACTTTATCAAACCGTTATCCGTCCAGTATGATTTATTTATGTTAAAGCATAAAAGGGATGCTCCAAATATGGCTGCTATCTGTATAAATCCCGCTATGCAGGATGCAATGACTTTTCCAAACATCATTGCAACAGGCTTTGCACTCGTTATAAGAAGTTCCATTGCACGCGAACTCTTTTCGGATGCAACATTTGTGGCAACCATCTGTCCATATAAAAGTATTACCATATAAAGTGCAAACACCATTATGTATGTATAGAGAAAATACTGCATCTGATTCTTGCCAAGTTCCTTTGTATTACCGTCAATCTGTTTTGTAAGTATGGCATTTACCTGGCTTTCAGACAATCCGCTTTTAAGCATTTCATTTGAACGATAAACTTCTTTAAGAATTTCTTCCACTGCCTCCTGATTATTGTCATACATTGAAAGATTTTCTACATAATATGTATAAGAAGTAAGACCTTTAAGCACAAACGCACAGTCTGCATCACCATCAGTTATCTGCTTTTTGATGCTCTTTATGTCATTGTCCACAATTTTTATTTCATAGTCAGAAAATACATTTGCAAATGCTTCTTTTGCGATTTTTTCATTTTCCTTATTATCTCCTGCAAGCAGCATTACCTCAGTTGGATTTTCAATCGACTTATCATCACTTTCATCTCCACTCTGATTCAAAATACGCGGCATAAACATAACAACAGCTATTATCACCACAAGCAATACCGTAACGCCCACAAAAACCTTGTTTTTCATATAATTTTTTAATTCAAACTTTAATATTTTTCCAAACTGTTTCATCATTCTCCCCCCTGTTTATTATCGCTTGTATATTCCACAAATATATCATTTAACGCAGGCTCATAAACTTTTATCTCATCAACATCATATTTATCAGTAATATTTTTCATGACAGCTTTCTTTTCATCCGGTGCTTTAAGAGTAATGATAAGTTCTCCACTCTCTCCCCTGCTGCACATTTCTCCATATTCTGCAGCTATCTCACTATCCTGTACTGAGCGCACTACAAGACGATTGCGTGGATAATTGTGCTTTATCTCATGCAGGTCACCTGTAAGTACAACCTCCCCACCGTTTATAATAGCTATATTGTCACAAAATTCTTCTATATAATTCATCTGATGGCTTGAAAATAATACAATCTTTCCTTTTTGTATAGTTTCTTTAACCACATCT
Organism: Clostridium sp. CAG:253; assembly: GCA_000436755.1. Classification (GTDB taxonomy): domain Bacteria; phylum Bacillota; class Clostridia; order Lachnospirales; family Lachnospiraceae; genus Butyribacter. The sequence continues at coordinate 35,271 of FR887325.1, forward strand.
TTAAGTAACATTGCATTTACAGGATCAAGTCCCGAAAACGGCTCATCAAGAATAACTATTTCCGGATTGTGCGCCAGTGCCGTGATAAGCTGTATCTTCTGCTGATTTCCCTTTGACAATGTATCAAGACGCTTATTGCGATATTTCTTCATATCAAGCCTGTCAAGCCAGTAATCTATCTCCTTTACGGCATCGCTCTTTTTCATTCCTTTAAGTTCAGCAAAATAAACAAGCTGCTCTATTATCTTCTTTTTTGGATATAAACCTCTTTCTTCCGGCAGATATCCAAAACCCACCTTGTCATAGTCTATCGGTCTGCCATCAAACAGCACCTCTCCGCTGTCTGCCGGGAATACATCCATCATAATACGGATAGATGTTGTTTTTCCAGCTCCGTTTCGTCCAAGCATTCCAAAAGCCTTTCCACTCTCAGCTCTTAATGACACACCCTTTAAGACTTTTTTGTCACCGAAAGACTTTTCAATGTTTTTTAATTCAAGTATCATTCATTTCTCCCTCCCTGATAATACATTTATTATGTATATCATTTTATTTTTTTTCAAATAATCTTATATAGTTTACCATAAAAACAATTCATTAGCAAAAAATATAGACAAATCATATTCTATATGGATTTACGATATTTTTTCGGTGTTATATTCATCTTATCTCCAAATACCCTGTAAAAATAACTCATGTTCTTAAATCCACAGTCAAATGCAATATCTGTTACACTTTCTTTTGTTTTCCTTAGTTTCATACAGGCATGTTCTATCCTTACCGCATTGATATATTCTGTCGGCGTCATATGATAAGTTTCCTTAAATATTCTCAAAAAATGCCTCTCGGAATACCCTGCTCTTTCTGAAAGCTGTTCTACCGATATTTCCTGTCTGAAATTCTTATCTATCCATGTTATGACTTCGCCAAGTTTCAATGGTGAAATCTTATCTTCCCCCCTGTCTCTGTTTGTTTTATAAATTCTTGATAATCTCACCAGAAGTTCCATAAATTTTGATGTGATAAATGTTTTATACCCCTCTTTTTTTTGTTTATACTCATTATTCATGACAGCTATCGTTGCTTTAACCTGCTCAAATTCTTCTTTTTCAAGCGACATCCTCCCTGTGAAATGATGATTTTTCACAAGTCCCGGTTCAATATAAAACATTGCCTGAAAACCGCTCATTGTACTTATATCATACTTTTTAAGATTAAAATAATCTTCTCTGAACATAATATTGCATATTCTGAAATTATGCGTGTCTGTATACCCGTGTTTTGTATCTCCGTGTACAATAAATACATCGCCTTTTTTTACAGGCATCTTCTCATCTTCCACAATATGACATGCTTCTCCCGACAGAACTATCGTAAGCTCCGAAAAATCTTTATGACTGTGAATAAACAGTTCATTATCATGCCTGCCATATTGAATAAAAAACGGAAAACTGCTGTCATTTGTAAACTCACTCAGTTCATATATTTTATAATCATTACTCCCCTGCATCTTTTTCTCCTTCACCGTTTCCTTATCTTTTTACTGATGTCCGATTTGTATATTTTTATGTCTTAATAATTGATGAAAACTGCTGTTTTTACTGCTATCTTGTTTGTAGAATATATTATATAAATTATTGTCCCCGTTCTCAAGGGATAACACAATTTTTATAAAAACTAAATAACATTATACAACGCAAAATAAAAAGAAAGAGGTAAAATAACATATGAAATACTTAAATCCAATTGTAAGAGGTTTCTATCCTGACCCAAGCATCTGCGCTGCAAACGGAAAATATTATATGGTATGCAGTTCAATGCACATTTTCCCCGGTGTTCCGCTTTTTGAAAGCACTGATATGGTAAACTGGAAACAAATCGGTCATTGTCTCACAAGAGCTTCACAGATTGACCTTTACACTGTACGCAGTTCAGGCGGTGTCTTTGCGCCTACTATCAGATACAACAACGGCAGATTTTATATGGTAACAACCAATGACAGTTATCATCAAAATTTCTATGTATATACTGATGATATTTATGGAGAATGGTCTGAACCTGTTATTGTAGACCAGGACGGTATTGACCCGTCACTCTATTTTGAGGATGACAAATGCTATTTTATAAGCAATGGAAATGATGCTGACGGCAGAGGATGCATCCAGATGTGCCAGATTGATATTGATACAGGCAAAAAGCTTTCCGAGAGCAAATTCCTTTGGCACGGAACAGGCGGCCGTTTCCTCGAAGCACCACACATCTATAAATTCGGTGAATACTACTATCTTCTCGAAGCCGAGGGCGGTACAGAATATGGTCATATGGTAAATTACTCACGCAGTAAAAATATCTGGGGACCATACACTCCATATCCTAATAATCCGGTTCTCACAAACAGAAATCTCGGCGGATACCAGATTCAGGCTGCCGGTCACGGAGATATTCTTGAAGATAACGACGGAAACTGGTGGTTTGCACATCTCGCTTTCAGACAGATACATATGTGGCAGACATATCATCACCTTGGAAGAGAGGTATGTCTTGTCCCTGTCAAATGGAATGATGACGGATGGTTTGAGATTGGTGTAAACGGTACAACACCTATAGAAGTTGAACTTCCTGACAATATTAAATTTGCCCCACAGGAATTATCTTACAACAAAACTTTTGAAAATCTTAATGAAAAACTTGACTGGTGCTATATAAGAATTCCGAACACTGATAATTATAAGTTTGATAAAAACGGTCTTGAATTAAAAGGAACTAATGTAACTATTGATGATGTTGCTTCACCTACTTTCGCCGGCATAAGACAGACTGAGTTTGACCTCGATATAACATGTGATGTAATACCGGGAAGTGAAAAATCAGGTATATCATTTTATATGGATGAAAAACATCACTATGAAGTTGTTGTTGAGAAAAACGAAAACAAGACATATGTGTACAGCCGCCAGACAATCGGATGTATCTGGCAGGAAAGCACACACTATGAGATAAATTCAGATAAGGTAACACTCCATATTAAATCTGAACCTTTGCAGTATCATTTCTTCTTTAAAGATGAAAACGGTCATGATGTATTCCTTAGCAATGCTGAGACACGCTACCTTTCATCAGAAGTTGCCGGTGGCTTTACCGGAACCATTATCGGACTTTTTGCCATAAACGAAAATGGTGACGGTATCAGCAGATTTGAAAATCTGTCTGTTAAGCACGATGCTGACTAAAGTTATCAAACGCCGGTTTCAATGTCATATTTAATGAATTCATTCTCATGTCACTGCCATAATTTTCTGATGGCAGTGGCGATTTTTTTTCTTCATCTTTATCTTCATCAACCCTTAATTTTTTTATTTTCTTACCCTTTTTCCTCTTTTCTTCTGCTTCTCTGTTTGTGTCAGGCAGTGCCGCATATGACGGCGATTTTCTTATATTCTGTGCTTCATATGATATAGCCGCCTGTATATATTCTTTCATCGGGTCTTGTTCAACTGTTTTCATGTTGTTGCCTACCAATGTCTGAAATTCCTCTTTTGATTTACAGTGTTTTGCCTGCTCAACAAATCTTTTTCTGCTCATTTCCACACGGAGAGCAACTTTGTACATTTCAGGGTCATGTATCTGAAGATAATTCTTTTCTTCCGTTGTCAACCGGCGTCCTTGTCTTAATTTTCTAAGTATCTTGTTATGATATTCTTTTTCCTCGGCTTCTGACATTTTGCTTGTCGGGTCTAAAATGTCCTCCAAAGCCTGTTTCCATATATCAGCTAAAACTGTTTTCTTGTTTTCTGTTTCACCTGACATTTTCTTTTCATTCAACAAATCATTCTTTAATTTTGATATTTCCGTTATATTAAAAGCTTCCATATTAAGGTAAACCTCCCATTTTAATATCCTATTTACACTACAATAAATATGTTTTCTTTTAATATATATCGTACCGCTTTCTATTTTTATGAATATGCTTTCTATTTTTTATGAATTCCCTATTATCCCAAAGCTACATCTAACACCATCATAAGTGCAAATCCAAATGCAGTCCCTATTGTTCCTATATTACTGTGTTCTCCTCTCTGAGCCTCCGGTATGAGTTCCTCGACAACCACATACAGCATTGCTCCTGCGGCAAACGAAAGAAAATACGGAAGTATCGGTGAAATTTTGCCGGCAATAAGTATAGTTATAAATCCACCTACAGGCTCTACCACTCCCGACATCACACCGTAGAAAAATGCCCTCTTTTTGCCTATGCCCTCACTACACAAAGGCATTGAAATTATTGCACCCTCCGGAAAATTCTGTATTGCTATTCCCACTGCCAAAGCAAGTGCCGCTGCTTTTGTAATCCCGCTCCCCTCCATCGCTGCTCCTGCAAATGCAACTCCTACCGACATTCCCTCAGGAATATTGTGCAGTGTAACGGCTAATAACATCATCGTCATTTTTGATGCGCCAAGTTTCAGTCCTTCCGGCTTATCGCTCTCAAGGTGAAGATGTGGAATAACCGTGTCTAACAAAAGTAAAAATCCTATTCCAAACATAAAACCTATCAACGCCGGAAACCACTCTATCGTATTCTGCTTTTCTGCCATCTCTATTGACGGTATCAGAAGTGACCAGACGGATGCCGCTATCATCACACCTGCCGCAAATCCAAGCAAAAACTTTTCAAATTTTGGTGCTATCTGCTTTTTCAAAAAAAATACCATTGCTGCTCCAAGCGATGTGCCCAAAAATGGAATCGCCAATATTATAAATTCATTCACTTTTTTCCTCCCTGCTGATTAAATACAAAGACAAAAAAGCATATATCCTAAAATATATGCTTTTTTTATTATTATGTTACAGCAATAGTATAACATTGAATTTTATGTATACAAGTTATTTTACTGTTGTTAGAAAACTTTTATCATCTATCCTGTCAATCTTTAATCTCTTAACCTAAATTTAGATACAAGTCCGCTAAGAGCAGTTGCCTGTGCTGTAAGTTCTTCGCTTGTAGCTGATGTTTCCTGTGCTGCTGCTGAGTTGTTCTGTACAATCTCTGCAATTTTAGCTGTTGCTAAATCTGCCTGATCCATACTCTCTGCCTGATTAAGGGATATCGCTTTCATCTTCTTTGCATTTTCTGCAACGGTATGCACACCCACAACCACTTCGTTCAATGATTCTGAAACCCTCGTTGCATTTCTGTCACCTTCATCAACTTCATGAACAGATGCTTCAATAAGTGCTTTTGAATCAACTGCTGACTGTGCACTTTGCTCTGCAAGATTACGAATCTGATCCGCAACAACCGCAAAGCCTTTTCCTGCCTCACCTGCTCTTGCAGCCTCTATAGATGCATTCAATGACAATAGATTTGTCTGACTTGCTATATCCTCAATCTGTGCAATAATATCACCAATCTTTTCAGATGTCTCACTGATTCGCTGCATTGATGTCATCATAGCTGTCATATCCGTACGGCTATGCTCCGCAAATTCTGCATATTTGTATGCCTCTTTGTAAGATTCGTCAAGTTCATCTGCTGTAGCTCTTATTCCATTACTCAATTCATCAATAGTGGCCTGCAATTCCTCTACTGCTGCCGCCTGATCCGTTGCTCCTTCTGCTACAGACTGCGATGCCTGAGCAAGGTTTTCTGAACCTGCAAGTACCTGCTCTGATGCATCATTTACACCTTTCATAGTTGAATCTATCTGACGGTTCATGTTTCTCATTCCGAGAAGCAATGCATTAAAGGCTCCTGTATACTGTTCTTCATACTCAGTTGAAACAACAAAATTTCCTTCTGCCATCTCATTCAACATTCTTCCTGCATCTTCTATAATTATATGTATCCTTTTTGCCATATCTTCTACGTTCTTGACAAGTTCCGCTATCTCATCTTCCGTTTCGACAACAGGCATAGGCGAATCTAAATCGCCTTTGGCAAAAGTAATGAATCTCTCACCCAACTCATTTAATGGTTTTTCTATACCATTTGATATCTTCACTGCAAGCCTCGTTGAGTAAACTGCTACAATTACGCAGACAATAACTAATCACTATGAGTACAATCAGCACAACCTCAATTTTAACTCTTTCCGTATTGCCTTTAGATACATTAATTGACATCAAATTCTTTAGAGTCTTATCTAAAGCTTCATATTTTGGAGCCAACTCATCAAACATCATTTTCTGTGCCTCCAATGACTGTGCATCATCTGTTGTTGCTCCTTTTTCTATAACAGTTTCATCAATCTGTTTGTATTCTTTCCATGCTTTATCAATGGCACTCATGCATTCTTTGCCCTCTTTTGTGACCATCGTTGTACGAATATCTTCTATTTTTGCATCAAAATTCTTAATAGCTTCCTCATGCTGCTCTTTCATCTGATTTATGTATTCATCAGAATCATAACCAACAGTACCTCTTGTTGAAGAACGTACTTCAGCCGCATAGTTCATAGCCATTGCTATGTCTCCCTGAGGATAAGCATATTTGTCTAATACTTTTGAGTAATCTTTTACTATATATACCATAGCTATTACTATGATAATCAATAAAATCATAAAGTCTATAATTACATGTTTAAAAGATTCTTTTAAGCGCTGCCCAATTTTCATTTTGTCAAGTTTTTTTAACACTCTAACCAACCTCCTTTTATCTTACGTTTTACACTTCTCTTTAAAGGTTTAACCCCATGATTATATATTATGTCAAATATAACCATGGGGTCACTCTTCTGCTTAATTAAATTTTAAATTATTTCTGAGGTCCTGCTGCTACTAAAGCTTTGCCAGCATCGTTTCCTTCGTATTTAGCGAAGTTTTTGATAAATCTGTCTGCAAGATCATCAGCTTTCTTTTCCCACTCAGAAACATCTGCATATGTGTCACGAGGATCGAGAATACCTGTGTCTACGCCATTAAGCTCTGTTGGTACTTCAAAATTGAATACAGGAATAGTCTTTGTTGGAGCATTGTTGATGTCTCCGTTAAGGATAGCATCAATGATTCCACGAGTATCTTTGATAGAGATACGTTTTCCTGTTCCGTTCCATCCTGTGTTTACAAGATAAGCCTTAGCTCCGCTCTTCTCCATCTTCTTAACAAGTTCCTCAGCATATTTTGTTGGATGAAGTTCAAGGAATGCCTGTCCGAAGCAAGCAGAGAATGTAGGTGTTGGCTCTGTGATTCCACGCTCTGTACCTGCAAGCTTAGCTGTAAATCCTGAAAGGAAGTAGTACTGTGTCTGCTCCGGTGTAAGGATAGATACAGGAGGAAGTACTCCAAATGCATCTGCTGAAAGGAAGATAACATTCTTTGCAGCCGGTGCTGAAGAGATAGGACGAACAATGTTTTTGATATGGTCGATTGGGTAAGATACACGAGTGTTCTCTGTTACACTCTTGTCATCGAAATCAATCTTTCCGTCTTTGTCAAGTGTAACGTTCTCAAGAAGAGCGTTTCTCTTGATAGCATTGTAAATGTCAGGCTCTGACTCTTTGTCAAGGTTGATAACCTTAGCGTAGCATCCACCTTCAAAGTTGAATACTCCATTGTCATCCCAGCCGTGCTCATCATCACCGATAAGAAGTCTCTTAGGGTCTGTTGAGAGTGTTGTCTTACCTGTTCCTGAAAGACCAAAGAAGATTGCTGTATTCTCACCGTTTAAGTCAGTATTTGCTGAACAATGCATAGAAGCCATTCCGTTAAGTGGAAGGAAGTAGTTCATCATAGAGAACATACCTTTCTTCATCTCTCCGCCATACCATGTGTTGATGATAACCTGTTCTTTGCTTGTGATGTTGAATGCTACACAAGTCTCTGAATTAAGTCCTAACTCTTTAAAGTTCTCAACTTTTGCTTTTGATGCATTGTAAACTACGAAATCAGGCTCAAAGTTCTCAAGTTCTTCTGCTGAAGGTTTGATGAACATGTTAGTAACAAAATGTGCCTGCCATGCAACTTCAACGATAAAACGGATAGCCATACGAGTATCTTTATTTGCTCCACAGAAAGCATCTACTACGAAAAGCTTCTTGTTGCAAAGCTCTTTCTTAGCAATATCCTTAACAACTGCCCATGTATCTTCTGTCATTGGATGATTGTCGTTCTTGTACTCGTCTGTTGTCCACCATACAGTGTCTTTTGAGTTCTCATCAACAACGATGTATTTGTCTTTAGGTGAACGACCTGTATAAATACCTGTCATTACGTTAACTGCACCGAGTTCACTTTCCTGACCAACTTCATATCCTTCAAGACCTGCTTTTGTCTCTTCCTCATATAATGTCTCATAAGAAGGGTTGTGCACGATCTCTGTAGTTCCTGTAATGCCATACTTACTTAAATCAATGTTTGCCATCTTTTTAACCTCTTTTCTTAAAATTTACTTAAATCCATAATGTGATATTGTGTCAAAAACACTTTTGATGTATGCACAGATAAATCAATACACCCATATCACAGTACAGAATTTAACCTACATAAATAATTATATACAATTGGTCGAAAAAAGCAATATAATAGAGAGCGTTTTTTTGCTTAACAAAGAAAATTCACATTTTATTTACTTAATTTACATCTTTTTACAGCTAAATAAGTCCCCACCCCTGTCTTATTCCCGGCATTTCCTCCCCCTCTATTCCGACTGCGTATCTTGTCATATACGCAATAAGTTTTTCACCGTACATATTCTCATCATTTCTTCTTACAATCCCCCATTCCATTATGCATGCGGCATATCCCGATATTTTAGGTGCCGCAAATGATGTGCCTGTTTTTCTAACATATCCGCCGCCATATCCTGCTGCCGTTACATCAACTCCATATGCCACAATAAGCGGTACAAGCCGCCCGTCCGCCGTATAGCCTCTGCCTGAAAACGGTGCCATGCTGCCCGCATCCTGATTGAATGCACCGACAGAAAGCACTTTTCTCGCCGTGGCAGGTATTGTCACGGTTGTATCAGGTGACGGTCTTAAAAAGCCCGTTGACAATCCAATGGCTTCTATAGTCGGAAGCCACATATCCACAATTCCGCATTTTATAGTTCCCGTAACAGCAAATTCTATGCTCCATATACCTGAAATCACATAATCTAAGCTATTTCCCGGTCTTATCGACACTTCCACAAGCTGTTTCGATGTGTACGGTGTCGGCATAGCCAAAACACTCTCTATATTTTCCCTCTGTGAACTCACTGTAACATCATTTGAAATATTTATCCGTTTTCCTGACGGTGTATTTAAATATATCTCAAACTCATCCTGAAAATATTTCCATATAAACAACCTTATATTTTTCTCATTATCACCTATCGCAAATTCTGTCCTGTTAATATTACTGCTTACATCTGTTCTTACATGATGCCTTGAGTCCCCCTCGTTTCCGGCAGCTACCACGACTATATTTTTCCAAATTCCGTTTATATCGGTAATATAATTTTCAAACAATGTATTTCCATCGTGAGCCCCTTCGTTCGTCCCAAAACTCAGATTTATCACAATCGGCATATTTAATTCTATGGCTTTTCTAAGTGCATAATCAATTCCTTCCATAATATCGATTGTTCTTGTGTAACCCCCGTCACTTCCGCCTGTTCTTTTAAGAGCAACTGCTATGATTTCACTTTCGTATGCAATCCCACCTGACTGACTGTTTCTGCTTCCTGCCGCTATTGATGCTACCGCTGTTCCGTGACCGCTAAGTCCGTCACTCGCCGGTACAAGCATTTCCGAAAACCCACGGTTTCCCGTATCCAGTGCACTGTTTATGTCAGAACTGTCATACTGTGCACCGTACCCATATCCCAAAGGTTCTCTGCCCTCTGCACTCTCACCGTCAATGTTTTGATTCCACAGATAAAGTATTCTTGTTTTTCCGTCTTCATCCCTGAATGCAGGATGAAAATAATCAATCCCCCCTTGTGTTAATTTTTTTATCTGTCAAAATTTTTCTTACTGAACTTTCGCACCATCTTTTTGCATTTATATCAACAATTTTCCCGCTTTTTAAATATTCTCCCGGCGGATTTATTTTTTTATAATAAAGGATTTCTGCAATTTTTTTTACGCTCTTTCCTTCCCTTTTCATTCTTCTTATAAAACATACCACCTCATAAGATTTTTCTTCCTCTTTTAAAATTCTTATCCCGTTTTCACTGACTATCTTAAAACCATAGGGAGCGACACTGCCAAGATAATTTCCCTCCCTCCGCTTTATTTCTTTTGCATTTTTCACTTTAACTGATATATCCGCCGCATAAAGTTCATTCACAAGATTTTTTAAATTAACACTGAATTCCTTTCTCCCGTATGTATCATAGAGAGAGTCATATCCGTCAGTTACAGATATAAAACGCACCCCCAAAGCCGGAAATATCTTCTGGATATATTCTCCGACATCAATGTGGTTTCTGCCAAAACGGGATAAATCCTTTACTATCACGCAATTTACCTTCCCCGCAGCAATATCTTTATACATTCTTTTAAATTCCGGCCTGTCAAAATTCATTCCGCTTTTTCCGTAATCACTGTAACATTCACTCAACGTTATATCATTATTTACTCTGATATACTCCTTACATATCATAATCTGATTTTTTATCGACTGTGCCTTTTTTTCACATCCTTTTACCGAAAGTCTTGCATATATGCCCGCACAATATCTGTTCACAACAATTTTACCTCTATTTTTTATTTACCTTCATATACAATTCATTTTCTACGACAGCCAGTTCTTTCTTTTCACATACAACCCATTTTTCTCTGTCCTCTTTCACGGTTTTTCCTAATTTATAACTTATTTTTCTGTTTTTTCCCTGAGAGAGAACACCTGCATATATTTCATTACTCAGTATTCTGCTTACTGTCTGCGGATACCATTTTCTCTTTTTCTCCGATAATTCAGTATTTTTTTGAAATGGTGTCCTGAATTTTTCTTTATTTTTTTTCCTAAGTTCAAATGGTGTCAGAACTTTTTTGTCATTTAAACAATCAGCAATCTTTTTAAGTGAATATCCCTGACTTCTCAAATAAAATATATCATTTATTGTGTCTGTCACTTCCTTGTCAGGTATAAGCTTATTCTTATCTTTGCATGATTTTTTATATCCATATGGAGCAAATGCCCCGACATAATTTCCCTTTCTCATGCTTGCATAAAGCTGTGACCTAACTTTCACTGATATATCCCTCGAATATTCATCATTTATTATACTTTTCATCTGAATATACATCTGCGTCTGAAAAATATCTGTATCATTTTTAGTGTCATAAACATCTGCAATTGATATAAGTCTTATTTTTCTTTTTCTCAAATAATATTTCAGAAATCTGCCAACCTCTATATAATCCCTGCCAATTCTTGATAAATCTTTTACGACTATGCAGTTTATATAATTATCTTCTATATCATATATCATTCTTTTAAACTCCGGTCTGTCAAAATTCTGACCGCTGTACCCATCATCAATGTAAATATCACAAATCGAAATACTGTCCCCGTTTACTTTATTATAATTTTCTATATATTCATTTATTATTTTGCTCTGACTGTAAATGCTTTCACTATAAAAGCCAGTATTCTCTTTATCCTTTCTGCTAAGTCTTATATAAATTGCAGCCCTGTACACATCCTTTCTATTTATATTTCCAAAACTGTTATTTCTAAAGTTTCCGATATTTTTCTTAACACAATCCCCCGAATCTATAATCCCCATTATAACCCCTTTTCCGCTGAGCTCATTTTCAGTTATGCGGTTCTGCATAATCTCCACTTTTTCCTGTGTATCTTTTGGGGCATTTTTTAAAATTTGATTCATTTTTCCGGTATCTGATTTATCTGCCTTTGTTGGATAAACTCTCCCTGGCTCTTCAATATAAATTATCTCCGGTACATTTCTTAATTCATCGAGCAATTCATATGCAATGTCAACTATCGCATACTGTGCAAGCAGTTCTGATACTTTTACACTTTCGTCAATCTCTCTCACCCTGTCAAGACTTCCATAATATTTGACTATTACCTTCACTCTAAAAGCCTCCCATCATCTCTTAAAACGCCAAAATATAACTATATTTTCGTTCTCGCCGACAAATATCTTCTTTACAAATATATTCAGCAACATTTCTCTTTCCACATTCGTACTTAAATTATTTTGATTTTTTTTAACGTACTCACAAATATTACTTTCTTTTCCACTGCTTTTTGTTTCCTCTGTCAAAAAAATATCCAGTCTGTCAAAAAAAAGCTGATATAACCTCTCGGTTTTTATCAGCTTTTTTTCTCTTCCGGTACAGTTTCTGCAGCAGAGCCATCCCTTTTTTGCCCTATCCGTTACAAGTGCCTTTTTACATATCATACATTTTGTAAGTCCATGAAAAATATGTCTTGGCTCCTTCCTTTTGTGATTTTTTCCATAATACTTTATTATATCCTCTGAGAGCATTGTTTTGTCTACTATAGCAATGTCATTCTCTGTGTCTCTGCTTATCTTCCACTGCTCCGGGTATTGTTTAGTCCTTTTTTTAGGCAGAACAATTTCATTTTCATATCTGTGCCAGACATGATACCCGAGATATGACGGTTCATGAAGTATTCTCCACACCATCGATACAGTCATATCAAATGTATGTGCAATCTTTTCGTATGTAATGCCGTCACATCTCATTTTATACATCATTCTTATATCTTCCGCTTTTCTTTCGTCTATCACTATTTTCCCGTTTTCCGCCTTATAACCATACGGAAGTTTTGCAACAGCATATTCACCAGCATTTTTCTTTGCCTCAAGTGCACTTCTCACCTTTCTTGAAATATCACTGCAGTAATACTCGTTAAATAATGTTTTAAACGGATGTATAATGCCCGCATCCTCTGCGCTGTCACTGTCGTAACTGTCCAATATGGCTATAAATCTTACCTGTTTTAAAGGAAAGTATTTTTCACGTAATTCTGATACAAGCAGATGTTCCCTGCTAAGTCTTGAAAAATCTTTTACTATGACAATATGTGCCTGTTTAAGTTCCACACATGCAAGCATTTTCATAAATGCCGGTCTTTTCCTGTCCGTTCCGCTAAATCCTTCATCCACAAATTCACATATGCTTTCATTGTCTGAACATAAATCATTATCACTGACATAACTTCTCAAAAGAAACATCTGGTTCTCGATAGTATTGCTTACCGAATTTTTTCTTTTATCTTTTTTGGATATTCTCGCATATAACGCTATCACGCTTTTCTCCAACAAATTTTTTCTTATCTCATACTATGCAGCCTAGTTTGTACTATTTCCGCTGCCTGAAGTTTCCTTATCAGTGTTTTTTGCATTTTTTCCTGTCTCTTCTCTTATAAGCACTTTGGAAACATTATCTCCGTCTAATGCAATTTCTATTATGCATCCTTTTTTTATATCTGAAACTGATGCATCTGTTTTTTCCTGATTCATTCCAGCCTTTTGAACAATAACATTATCACCTAACGTAACAGTTGAAGTTTCTCCTGTGCTCTTAAACCCTGGCATACCACCTTTTGCATCAGGTGCTCCGCTTCCATGCGGCTTCTGTGGCTTCTCACCATTCTTTGCGTCAGGTGCTCCACTTCCATGCGGCTTCTGTGGTTGATTTTCATCTCTTGATAAAACCTCATAAGTAATTTTGCCGTCATCGCTTACGCTCTTAACTTTTCCATATATAGTATATTCGCTTACTTCTGCACTTGTATAACTGTTTGAATTATCTGAATTTGAAGATGATGCAGCATCGGATGAAGCAGTATTAGAACTGCTGTCTGAACTGTTTTTTTCTGAGCATCCTGTAATCATTGATACAGTAATCACAAGCCCCATCACTACAGCTAAAAATCTTTTTTTCATATAAAATCCCTGCCTTTCTGTTCCTGATACAGTTATTCTATATAAAGATTTTTAACAAAAAGTGATGATTCTGTGTTTATTCTGTGTTTTTTATAAATTAAAACTTTTTATTTAAAGTTTTCCAAAGCTATTTTCTCTCTTCCAACTCAACATACTCTTTATGATGACCGACATATTTGTATGCAGGTCTTATAATCTTTTCTTTATTTACAAGCTCTTCAAGTCTGTGTGCACTCCAGCCTGCAATTCTTGAAAGTGCAAATAACGGTGTAAATAATTCTTCCGGTATTCCAAGCATTGTATATATAAGACCACTGTAAAAATCTACATTTGCACATACAGGTTTGATAACATGTCTTCTTGCCATGATAAGTTCCGCTGCGATTCTCTCTACTGAATCGTGAAGCAAAAACTCATCCTCCATACCCTTTTCTTTGGCAAGTTTTTCTGCAAAGCTTTTCAAAATAAGCTCTCTTGGATCTGATATTGTGTATACGGCATGTCCCATACCATAAATAAGACCTGAACCGTCAAATGCCTCACCCTTAAGAACTTTTTTCAAGTAGCTCTCTATCTGTGCATCATCCTTTGTATCACTAACTTTTTCCTTTATATCAGCAAACATCTGCTGAACTTTTAAGTTTGCTCCACCATGACGCGGACCCTTAAGTGATGCAATAGATGCGGCTACTGCCGAATATGTATCTGTTCCTGATGATGTTACAACATGGTTTGTAAATGTTGAGTTATTTCCACCACCGTGTTCTGCATGAAGAACAAGTGCTGCATCAAGAACTCTCGCTTCAAGCTCTGTATACTTTCCATCCGGTCTCAACATCTGCAGAATGTTTTCTGCAGTTGATAATCCCTTTATAGGCGGTTTGATAACCAGACTCTCAAGGAAATTGAAATGTCTGTATGCATGATAATTGTATACTGCAATCAATGGAAGTTTCGCAATAAGCTGAAGTGACTGTCTTAATACATTTGGTATCGAAATATCATCCGGATTACTGTCATAAGAATATAGTGTAAGAACACTCTTCTGAAGACCATTCATAAGATTTGCACTAGGTGCTTTCATGATAACATCTCTTACAAACTGTCCTGACAATTCCTGAAGACTGCCTACAATCTCTATAAACACTTCCAACTGCTCTGCTGTAGGAAGCTTTCCAAATAAAAGAAGATATGTAGTCTCCTCAAATGCAAATTTCTTTTTAATGCCGTAACCTACAAGATTCTTAACATCATATCCCTGATAAAAAAGTTTTCCATCTGCCGGCTCCTTAACACCATTTACAACATCATAACCGGTAACGTCCGAAATCTCCGTAAGTCCCGTCAATACACCTTTTCCGGAACTGTCTCTAAGACCTCTTTTTACATCATATTCCTGATATAAGTTCAGATCTATGGCTCCTGAAACCAAACAATTTTCAACCAGGCTGTCAAACTCAACTTCAAGCTGTTTACTTAAAGCCATCATAGATTCATTATCCATTATGGCACCTCCATTCACTTTTTCTCACCATTTTACATCAAAATAGTAGGTATAGTCAAGTTTACAGTCTTTAAATATACATATTATATGTATATTTATTTAGAATTAAGATGCATTGCATGCACAATACTCCAATCTCAATTTATCAGTGAGCAGTGCTATAAATTCTGAATTTGTCGGCTTGCTTTTCTTTGAATTGATTGTGATAAATATTTCCTCCAGCATCTCTCTGTTTCCCCTCCTGAATGCAACTTCTATTGCATGTCTTATCGTTCTCTCGACACTGCTTGATGTTGTATTATATTTCTTAGCTATCGCCGGATATAAACACTTTGTTATGAAATGCAGCATATTCTTATCATAAAATGCAAGCATTATCCCCTCTCTGATATACTGGTATCCTTTAATGTGAGCCGGAATACCAATCTCTAACAAAAGATTTGTCACATCCACTTCAAGATTTACGGTTCGGACATCATCGGATGATTTTACCGCCTCATACTCTTTTACATTTTTTAACAAACTGCCTCTTGATAAATGCCCGTTTTCTCTGATATATCTCTTATTCACAAGCTGCAAAACCCTTGCTATAAGCATCTGATTAGATACAGGCTTCATCATATAATAATCAGCACCGTATTTTATTGCCTGCTCAACAAGATTTTCCATTCTCAATGCTGTCTGAATAATGAAAATCGGCTTTCTACCTGACATATTGGAACATTCTTCTAATATTCCAATGCCGTCTAACCCTGATAGTATCATATCCATCACAATAACATCTGCCTTTCCATCACTAACTGCTCTAAGAACCTTGTTACCATCACCTGTCGACAATATCACTTCCATTCCTTTTGATTCCATTGAAAGCTGTTTGCTTTCCCTATCCTGTACATTACTGTCTGCTATAATTACTTTTAACTGCGTATCTTTCATTATTCTCTCCTTTTCGATATACTTTTCCTCTACCCACTTTGTTAAAAAACTCTACCCACACTATTAAATATAAAAGTAATGTTTTTTGCATTCACATATAATTATACATACGAAAAGGGAATGCTTATGTATTTAAAAAGGAATTGAAATGGAATTTAACTAAATATATTTTGCAAGAAGTGCCATTCTGGCTTCCGCCCAGCTGTAATCAAGCATATATTCTCCTAAAAATTTTTCTGCTGCCCTCTCATCTCCGTCAAGCAGATCATAAAGGTCACAGTCAAAAAGTGCTGTATTTACCCTCTTTATACCTCTCGATGATACAAGTATGTCTCCTATATCATTTTCTTTGAGTTCTTTTTCGAGCGTTTTTCCAATCTTGCTGCACAAATTTTGTGTGTAAGAGTCATTGGGTCTTTCCTCCCACAATGTTCCGATAATCTGATCCGTTGTGACGGTTCCTCCACGTCTGTCTACAAGCAGTGCCAGCAGTTCTTTTGCTTTATTGCTCTTAAACATAACAGGATTTTCATTTACAAAAATATCAAAATGCCCGAAGGTTCTCACATAAATTCTGCTTTTTCTTCTTTTTGAAAGTAATCTTGCCGATTCTACGGCATATTCAAGCTGTTCACTTGAAAAAGGTTTTACAAGGTATGCCGCCGCATGCAATTTTATTGCCTCATACGCATATTTTTCATACCCTGTTATATAAATGAGCATAATATCAGGATTTATATCTCTAAAAATACTTCCAAGATTTATCCCGTCAATGCCTTTCATTTTCACATCAAGTATTGC
>FR887325.1:52403-84425 GCA_000436755.1 Clostridium sp. CAG:253
AGTATTGCAAGTTCAACATCGTTATCTTTTATAAATTCAACCGCTTCTTTTGCATTGTCAAAAACTCCTGCAATGTCTAATTCTTTGATATTTTTTGCTTCTTCCATAAATGCAACAAGTGCCATCTTCTCGTCATCTACCACAATCGTTCTCATCAATCTTCCTCCAACTAGTCAAGTGTAGTATAACTTTTGTCCCTTTGTCTCTCTCGCTGTCTATTTCAAGCTCTCCATTACATATTTCTTTAAAAATATCCGCTATATAACTAATACCGCCAAATTCTGTTGAAAATTCCACTGCCTCATTATCAAATCCAAGACCGTTGTCCTCAATACAGATTACAGTTTCATTTTTCTTTCTTACAATACATACGTTTACCAATGCTTTTTCACACATATCATACTCTTTTTCGAGCAATCCGTGATGAATGGCATTTTCTGCCAGAAATATAAGCGACATAGCAGGCAGACTCAGCTCTTTCGCTTCCTCATCAAATATATTTATCTCGTAATTGATATAAGAAAATCTTGCTTTCTCAAGTCTCAGATACGCTTCTAAATAAAATAATTCCTTACTTACATTTGATGTAACCTCTCCTGCCAGTGTCTTAAATCTGTATTGCATATAAACAGAAAGGTCATTTATGAGTGAACATGAATTTTCAGACTTCATAATCACCGAACCTTTTATTGTATTAAGTGCATTAAAAATAAAATGTCCTCCTATATTTTCCAATAAATTACTCTCTGAAATTGTTTTCTCTTCCCGTCTGCCTATAGTTTTATCCGTCGTTAGTTTCTGTACCGGACTTTCTTTTTTAGTACTGCCTTTATCTTTTTCAATAATTTCTCTTATAAGCCCAAACAATGTCTTATATATAATCGGTTTTGTCACATAACCGTTCATGCCGGACTCTTTTGCCTTAATTCTGTCCTTTGCGAAAATATTTGCCGACAAAGCATAAACAGGTATTTTGGCAGCATCCTCTCTGTCCGACATTCTTATTTCTTTTGATACTTCATATCCATCTATGTCATACATATTTATATCTAAAAAAATAATTTTATACTCAAATTCTTTTGATGCCCTGTATCTTTCTATCCCCTCTCTTCCACATAATGCAGTATCAACAATCAACCCTCTGTCTTCAAGTATGGTTTTTACAACAAAAATATTTGTATCGTTATCATCCACCAACAGTATCTTTTCATGATTGAAACTGCCGTATTCTTCCATCTCTTCTTTTAATACAAATTCCATACATGTTTCCTCCGTTTCTAAATGCAACAAAAAAATCTGCCCTATTTAATTATCAGCCATTTAATGTACCGGGGTCAACCATCTTATATAATTTATACGCACATTTGTATCTCATTTTTCGACAAATAATATCCTTTTCCGTAAATACTCTTTATGCATTTACCGCCATCAGGCATTTTCTTTCTCAGCCTGTAAATAAGGCTTGAAAGGTTTACTCTCGTTATATTATCTGATCTGTTCCACAAATTTCTGCATATTTTTTCAATGCTTACAAATTCATCATCTGAATTTAACAGCAGCTCAAGCAGCTTTGCCTCGTTATCTTTTATTCCTACAGAAATATCTTTATATTCCACAACCATTTCTTTAATATTTATTATTGTTTTCTCACGCATCACCTTTTTTTCAGCATGTGAAATAAGACGCTGCAATATAACATCCATATTACGCTCACGGCTCTGAAAATCGACACATCCTGCTCTAAATGCTCTTATCTCATCATCATCATTTTTCTCGTCGGTTATAACAAACACATCCGCTTTCTCAAATATGCTTTTTACAATCTTTTTCTGTATCTCATATTTCTCTATGTATTCCTTTAACTCTATAAGCGAACACACAATTATATTTGTAAATCTCGAATTATCAAAATGAGAATCAATCTCACTTATATTTTCTATTGAAACGGTATCTATCCCCGTTTGTGCAAGCTTTTCCTGAAATATTTCCTGCCATCCGATGTTATGGTCGCATAATACGATGTATCCTGCCATACAATCTTTCCTCCTCCGGTACCGGCTTATAATCGCCTTTATCCTTTCCCGGCTCAAAACCACTTTTCAATATTTTCTGCGTTATTCTGCTGACATCGTCACCGGCAGTATTTTTCAAATTTATCCTCTTATTGTATACATTGTAATATTCTTTTATATCATCACTGCAAAGCTCGACATTTACTTCTCCCGCTCCTGCCGAAAATGATTTTTTTCTTCCATCCTGTAAAACATTATCAAGTATCGTATCAGCCGTAATCATCGCCCTTGGCAACATAAGCCTTGCAATTGCCATAAGATAAAGCGTCATATCACCGTTTCCGCTTCTCTCATGCTCAAACCTTGTATACGCCGTCGGCATAAAAGGAACTATATGTACTATTTGGGGGTCGAGTTTTTTTAAGAACAACAAATCTTCAACAACATCTGCTACCATCTGATAAGGTGTTCCAACCATAAATCCGCTTCCAACCTGATAACCTATCATTTTTAATTCCCATAATGACTGCTTTCTGGTCAGGAGTGACATCTCAGGCGGATGTATCTTTTTAAAATGACTGTCCGATGCGGTTTCGTGACTTAATTCATATCTCGATGCACCCGCTTCAAACCATGTTCTGTATGTACTTTCGCTTCTCTGTCCCAGTGCAAGCCCTACGGAGCAGTCACTAAATTTCTCCCTCAGCATGGCAACCATATCTGCGACCCTGCTTTCTGTGAAATTATAGTCATCTCCCCCAACAAGCATAAAAGACCGGACACCTTTGCCATATCCTTTTTCACAGAATTGAAGCAAGTCTTTCTCGTCCAGTCTATATCTCGGTATAAATATATTGTCTCTTCTAAGTCCACAATAATAACAATTATTTTTACAATAATTTGTAAGTTCTACTATTCCTCTTACATATATTTTTTTGCCATACAGCTTTTCTTTTGCCATCAAAGCTTTTTCAAACAGATAATCTGCCGTTTCTTTATTTCTGAATTTTAAAAGTTCTTCCAGCTCCCCTTTTGATAAACTGTTATTTACTGCCAGTTTATTCACTAAATCCGTCATGCAATTTCCCATTTGCTTTTACACTCCATAAAACCACTTTCCTCTGCCCAATATATTTAGGCTATCACCATTCAATTTAAAAGTAAAGCATTTTCTGCTTTTTATATTATACCTCAAATTGTCTCATAATTCCACATATACATTTGTGCAGATCAGGTTTTAACTGTTCAAGTGAAACCGGTGATGCATATAATATTGCATTATAACATGTCGAGTTTACAAGCTCCACAATCATAAATATCATTGTATCGATATTTCTAAAGTTTCTCCCTGAGTCTTCTATTATTCCGTCAAATATATCCATGCAGCTTTTATTGTCAAGCTGCCCTATCCTTACGTTTGAAAAAAGCGACCAGCTGAGATTTTTCGATATAAATTTCATAAGTGACTGGTTTTTGCTCAACTGATTCACAATATTGTCTACAATAAACAATATGCAGTCCTCAAGTGTATCATATTCACTTTTTTCAAGTTCCTCATACGCAATTTCAAAAAGCCTGTCTGCCTTGTGTGTTATAAGTCTGTCCCTTATATCATACTTATCTTTAAAATAAAGATAAAATGTTCCCTTAGCCATCTTTGCATTTTTAACTATCTCTGAAATAGACGTATTATTGATTCCTTTTTCCGTAAACAGCTTAAACGCTGATGCAAGCAATGCCTCCTGTTTGTTTTTCTTTTTCTCTTCTACTTTACTCATCTGCATCACCTCTGATTTCAACCATATAGAGCCACACATCAAGATTTACATCTCCCCGATGTATGGCTCCACAACTTACTATTTTTCAGCTATAAATTGATTATTTATCATCATCTTTCTCTATTGATGCTGTAGACATTACAAATTTAACACTTCCGTCCATACCATCTGAAATTTTTGAAAAACTCTTGTAATTATTTGATGCCTTTACAATCTTGTCAAGTCTGTCTCTGAAATCATCACCTGAATCGATAACATCATTTACTGTTCCTGTAAGCTTTTCAATTCCCTCTTCGTTGAACTCAACAACACCGTCTTTAAGGTCTCCTGCACCATCAGCAAGCTTTCCTATAGCATCTGATACATCTCCTGTCTTTGATACAAGAGTTGAAACTCCGCTGAAAAGTTTTGTTGCTCCTGAAGCAAGTGACTTTGCACCGTTTCTTAACTTATTGCTGCTTCCTGTAACTTTCTTAGAATTTTTCTTAATTGTCTTTTCATTCTTGATAAGTTTATCTGCCGCATTGTCAAGTTTCTTGTTGTTTGATGTAAGCTTTGAACCAGCTTTGTACATCTTCTGTACACTTTCATCAAGCTTTGAAACACTAGGATTAAGTTCCTCTTTATATGCTGTTGAGAGCATTGTTCCTGCCTCTTTAAGCTGTTTAAGTTTGTCACTTATTCCGTTGAGTGGTGAATCTTCAGCTGATGTGTCTGTACTTGTTTCCATCTGTGCAAGTCCTGCACTTACCTGGTCAAGACCACCATCTAATCCGTCAAGACCAGTGTCAACAGATGTAAGACCTGCTGATACTGAATCAAGTCCCTGAACAAGTGCCGAAGAATCTGATGTTGAGCTTTCTATTGCATTTCCAACTGTCTGAGAAGCCTTTACATATTTTTCGATTGCTTCAATCTTAGCTCTGTCTGTCTCTGATTCAACACCTGCTTTAAGCGTTTCAAGTTCAGCAAGCATTGTGTTTACCTGCTCATCACTTACAGCGATGTTTTTAGCACCTTCATTTATGCTCTTTACTCCTGCCTTAATTCCTGTTTCGCCTGTTATACCTGTCTGCAGTGAGCTTACTCCTGCCTTAAGCTGTTTAACTCCTGCTTTTAAGCCTTCATCACCTGTTACTCCGGTCTGTAAAGCTACTACTCCCGAATGAAGTGTCTCTATTCCCTGTGCAAGCGTATCAACACTGTTAAGTGATGCATTTACTGTCTTAACGTAAGTATCAAGATTTGTGTTAAAGCTGTCTGAACCCTTGGCAAGTTTTGACGTACCAGTTTTTTGGAGTTTTCCTACTGCATCAACAACTTTCTTTGTATTTGCTGAATATTTTTTTACACTCTTTCCAAATGTCTTTGTTCCCTCGACATAAGTAACAACTCCATCCAGAAGTTTATCTGTTCCGCTTGTATATGTTACTATACCGTTTTTAAGTGTGTTTGTACCACTCTTCGCTGAACTTACGCCGTCCTTAAGTGTGTCCATTCCGTCTGAATAGTCACCAAACCTGCTGTCGAGTTTGTCCAGGTTTGAGCTGAGTTTATCTGAACCGTCTATAAGTTCCTGTGTTGCATCTGTAAGGTCATCAAGCTTATCTGTAAGGTCGTCAGTGCTTCCTATATCATCCATATCCATGTCTGAGAAAAATTCCGAACTTGCAACGGTGTAAGTTGATTTCATCTCAAAGTCTGTAACATCTGCTTTGATAGTAACTGTATCTGTAACTTTATCGTTGATTTTGCTAAGGTCGATGTCAACATCATCACCCAAATCAAGATTGTCAAGGTCAAGACTCTCTGAAAGTCCCGGCATTCCGTATGCCATGATTATATTGTTGTCACCTTCTGATACGATACTTCCGTTGTCAATAGTTACATTCTTAAAGTTGTCAACCGGAAGAATCATTCCTGTTACCATAACAAATGGTGTGTATATATCAACATTTTTCCCGCCAACTTTTTCCTTGCTCTTTGAAGTATTTGTATATTTTATCTTCATTTCAAGCTTTCCGCTTTTTCCTGCAAGTTCATCTGCTGCAATCTCTTTTCCGTCAAGTTTATATGTTATTGACATTCCGACAGGCATTTCCTTATCAGTTTTTCCCTGATAATAAATATCATCACTTTCTGTATTCCAGTTAAGTGACTCCCCATCCTGTGTGAACTTTTCATCACCTTTTGTATTTGTTATATCTGTAAGGTCTGAAGCATCTTTTACTTCTCCCTTATCTGCTGCATTTTTAAGCCAGTCAGATACGATAACGTCTGTTTTATTACCATTTGCATCAAGTGTTGCATAAACTGTTTCCTGTTTTGAAACATCTTCTGAATCAAGTCCTGACTTAGAATTTGTCTTAACTTCTTCCGTCACTTTATTTACCTGTTTAGCAACTGCCTTGTTTGTCATAACAAACATATGAGATGCGTATTCTACACTTCCTACAAGCAGCCCCGCTGCTAAAAGTCCTGAGACACCAATTTTGGCAACTTTTTTAATATTTTTTCTCATTTTACTGCCTCCTATATCATTCTATAAATTCACGAATTTTATACTAATCTTTTTATTTTGCTTCCAACTTCTTTTCTGCGTCTTTATGTGCTACTCCCGCTTTTATCATATCCCATGAACTTCTTATAATGATAGGATCAAATATCCAAAGCATTGCCGGAAGTATACAAATAACAACTATCATGCTTATTATCGCACCTCTTGAGAGAAGGTTACATATTGCACTTATCATATCAATTGCAGAGTATGCTGTTACTCCGAATGTTGCGGCAAAGAAACAGAAACCACTTGTAAGTATTGATTTCATTGAAGTTTCATGTGCAATTCTTATCGCATCTTTCTTATTGCATCCGTTTACTGTTCGCTCTTTATGATACCTGTTTGTCATAAGTATCGCATAATCGACTGTCGCACCAAGCTGAATTGTTCCGATAACAATACTTGCAACAAATGCCAGTGAAGTATTTGTATAGTATGGAACTGCCATGTTGCATGCAATCGCAAATTCGATTACGGATACAAGAATAATCGGTATTGAAATGGATTTAAATGTTATAAGGATAATCACAAAAATAGCTGCTATAGATATATAATTTACCGTCTTTAAATCTACATCTGTTGTATCCTGAAGATCCTTCATAAGAGGAGCCTCACCGATTACCATAGCGTCTTTCTGGTATCCCTTTACAATTTTCTGCATTTCGTCAAGCTGAGCATTTACTTCATCAGTTGCCGAACTGTAATCCGAGCATACAAACTGCAATTCATAATTATCAGTCTTTAACATGCTCTTTACATCCTCAGGTATCATACTGTCAGGGAAGTTTGGTCCGACAAGGGAATTAAGACCTATTACCCATTTGACACCGTCAACCTTTTCTATCTTCTTTATCATCTGGTTCTTTTCTTTTGCACTAAGACCGTCTTTCAAAAGAACCATATGAACATTACTCATATTGAAATGTTCTTTAAGTTTATCATTTGCTATCGCACTAGGGATATTCTTTGGAAGTCCCTGGTCAATATTGTAGTAAATCTTGTAGTTGCTGTTTCCGTATACTGCAGGTCCGAGTAAAACAAGGAAAATTACAATAGCAACTTTATAATGCTTTACAATAAAATCTGAAACTTTTGTAAGCGGTGGTATCAAAGCCTTGTGTGTTGTCTTTTCAATTGCCTTGTCAAATGTAAGAATCATCGCTGGAAGAACAGTTACACAAGTGATAACACCTATTACAACACCCTTTGACATTACGATACCAATATTGGCACCGAGTTTGAATGTCATGAAACAGAGTGCTACGAAACCGGCGATTGTTGTAACCGAACTGCTTGATACCGATTTGAATGTGTTTGATATGGCATGTGCCATAGCTCTCTTTTTATCATCAGGAAATCTCTTTTTATTCGCTTCATAACTTTCAAGAAGGAATATCGAGTAATCCATCGTAACCGCTAACTGTAACACCGCTGCAAGTGCCTGCGTGATATATGAAATCTCTCCGAGGAAGATGTTACTTCCAAGGTTGAATACTATTGCCATTCCTATATTGGTAAGGAATATAACCGGTGTAAGGAACGAGTCCATTGTGATAAGAAGAACCAGAAGTGATAATGCTGCTGCTATTGCAACATATACAGGCATCTCCTTTAAGGCAAGGTTCTTAATATCTGTAACGACACCTGACATTCCACTCGCATAGACATCTTTTCCGACTGTCTTACGAATATTTGTGATGGCATCCATCGTATCATCTGCTGATGTAGTATCATCAAACAATGCTATCATCATAGTTGCATTTCCATTAAAAAAGGCTTCTTCAAGATTCTTAGGAAGCATCTCTGTCGGTACGCTTATATCAAGCATATCATCGTACCAAAGTACATCTTTTACATGTTCAATGCTCTCAATCTTTTTCTCAAGTGCTGCTGCCTGTTTGTTCGTCATATCCTCAACAACAACCATAGAAAAGGCACCCATGCCAAATTCATCAACAAGTGTATCCTGACCCGATACTGTTTCAAGAGTATTCGGAAGATAAGATAATACATCATAGTTTACTCGTGTGCTTACATATCCGAATACAGACGGTATAAGCAATGCAAACGCAATGATCAAGATGATATTCTTATGTCTTGTTATCCATTTTCCTAACATTTTTTCTCTTCCTTTCTTCATTCCTGTCTGAAATCTCCGCCAAATCTTTAAATCTTAATTGACGTTTGAACAGACTTTTTTGTTGACCATTTTCATCATCAACTGACCGATGGTCATTTCTATAATCCATATAGTACAGCAAAAATGACCAACAGTCAATATCAAATTTGACTGTTGGTCATTTTTATCAAAAACACACAAAAAGTGTTTATTTAAGCTTGTTATTCTATCAATAAGTCACAAAACTTTCACAATTTAAAATTCTTTATTTAGCAAGCAGAAGCATAATCTCATTACTTCTGTTCACGAACTCAGTCATTTCCTCTGCTTTAAGGGGATGATTTGCGAGCACTGCAAGGTCATAAAGCTGTTTGCAGAACATATCAACATTTTCTGCTTCCTTATTATTAAGAATGTACTGCACAAGTTTATTTGAAGAGTTGAGCACAAGTGTCTCTGAGTCTCCAAACATATCCATTCCCATTCCGCCTGTACTGTACATCTTCATCATATCCTGCATACGGCGTGTTTCCTCTGAAAGTGTAAGCATTGATGATACACTCTCATTTTTAAGCTTCTCAACTTTGACTTCAAGCTTATCTTTTCCAAGTGCTTTCTTAAAGATTTCGCTAAGTTCCTCAGTTTCTTTCTTGAGTGTCTCCTCGTCAGCATCATCTTTCATTGTATCGTTAAGTCCTGCATCTATACGCTTAAAGCTTACCTTTAAATCACCCTGTTCAAGCTGTGATATAAATGCCTGGTCAATATTATGGCTTAATATAACGGCATTTATATTCTGTTCCTTAAACATGTTGACATACTGGCTCTGCTGCTGCATATCAGTTACATAGTAAACTGTTGTCGGTTCTTCCTCTTTGTCACCGTCCTTATTTTCCTGAGTATTCTCTTTATCTGCATCCTCTGTCTTGGCATCCCCATCTTCGTCTGCTTTAACAGCGTCAACATATTCAGGCAATGTAATATACTTGTCATTTAAGTCCTTGAATATAATATAATCTGACATCTTCTCTCTGAATTTGTCATCTTTTAAGCAGCCGTATTTTATAAATGGACTTATATCTTCCCAATATTTCTCATAATTTTCTTTGTCAACTTTATACATTCCTGAAAGCTTGTCAGCAACCTTCTTTGTAATATAGTCAGAAATTTTCTTTACAAATCCGTCATTCTGTAATGCACTTCTTGAAACATTAAGCGGAAGGTCAGGACAGTCAATAACACCTTTAAGAAGCATTAAAAATTCCGGAATTACTTCCTTAATGTTGTCTGCTATAAATACCTGATTGTTGTAAAGTTTTATAACACCCTCAAGATTATCATACTCTGTATTAACCTTAGGGAAATATAAAATTCCTTTAAGATTAAACGGATAATCCATATTCAAATGAATCCAGAAAAGAGGCTCTTTGTAGTCATTGAAGACTGATCTGTAAAATTCCTTGTATTCATCATCTGTACAATCGTTTGGATGTTTCATCCAAAGCGGTGTTGTTGTACTGATTGAAACAGGTCTCTTGTTAATCTTGACCTTTTCCTTGCGTGGAGATACTTCGACAACCTCTTTTTCTCCGTTTTCATTTTCTCTCTCTTCTGTCTTTGCTTCCTCAACAATGTTTTCAACTACAACATCATCTTCACGGAGTTCTTCTTTATCTATTGTCTCATATTCCTGCTCGGCTCCTTCTTTTGAAAGGAATATCTCTACAGGCATAAATGAACAATATTTTGTAAGAACTTCTCTTACACGGTACTCGTTTGCAAATTCAAGACTGTCCTCTGATAGATAAAGTGTAATAGTTGTTCCAATCTCTGATTTGTCACCTTCTGACATCTCGAAATTGATACCGCCTTCTGACTCCCAGCGTACAGGCGTCGCACCCTCTTTCCATGATAATGTATCTATTGTAACTCTGTCAGCTACCATAAATGCAGAATAAAATCCAAGACCAAAGTGTCCGATAATCTGCTCTTCATTTGCCTTATCCTTATATTTTTCAAGGAAATCAGTAGCTCCTGAGAATGCAACCTGATTTATGTATTCATCAACTTCATCCTCTGTCATACCAAGACCCGTATCTGTAAATGAAATGCTCTTTCCTTCAGTATCAACAACGACCTGAATACTTGCCTTATAATCATCAGGTATTGTATACTCTCCCATAATATCAAGTTTTTTAAGTTTTGTGATGGCATCACATCCGTTTGAAACAAGCTCACGAATGAAAATATCATGGTCTGAATAAAGCCATTTCTTTATAATCGGAAACATATTTTCTGATTCAATTGATAAACTGCCTTTTCTGCTCTGCATAATAAAATCTCTCCTTTACTCACATAATCTTTAAAATATTATCTGTCCCTTTTGTCACTGTCTTTAAAGGACTATCATTTACATATTTAAATTCAGTTAGTAGTTAGCAATCATCATTATAGACTGCTAACAATTCTCACAATGAGTATAATAATACGGGTATCAAAAAATGTCAAGACAAAATTAGCACTCTTTTTAAAAGAGTGCTAATTTTTTATAATTTTTATTCTATTATATTATAATAATGTTGTAACTTCTCCGATAACTTTCTCGCCACCGTTTCCGTCCGCATCATATGCCGTTACCGCATATTCATATGTCTTGCCCGACTCTGCGAAAATGTCATTATATGACTGAGCTGTCTTCTTATCAAGCCTTGCAATATATGACCACTTTTTAGTTCCTTTCTCTCTCCTGTAAACATTACAGTAAGATGTATAGGAATTTGCTTTCCAGCTTATCTTTACACCATCTTCATCAGCATAAAGTTCCTTTATTGGTGCTGTTGAATTTTTTGAATATACCGTAAATTTCTTTTTTGTTTTTCCTACTGAAAACAAAAGTTTAGCGTTAAAGACTTTATTTTCTTTAAATTTTACTTTCCATTTGTCATATGATATTACTTCATGTTTCCTCTGAATGGCAAGTTTCTTTGACTTCCATGCCGGGAATACCTTTACAACAACATTCATATTTTTAACGGCTGTTCTGTTTATTGAACTTATGTCTTTATATCCGTCTTTTCCAACAACCTTAATTTTTGTTGTTGCCGACGGTCTGCTCGCATATCCTAAAGCATAACATATGTTGTTTGCCGCATCTCTTCCGAGTTCATTGTACGCAAGCTGTGTGTAATGTATCGTACTGTGGATCTGACTGAGAGATGTTGGCAGTTTTAATGAGCCTTTTCTTGTTTTATTCTGCTGTGTATATTTTGCATCCTTGCCATATTTATTTTTAAAATAACTCTTTACTGAACTGTTGTTAAGCCATACTTCCGACAACTGGCTTGCAAGGAATATGTCTTTATATGCATTTTTACTTGAATTGCACATATAATACTGAGCTTTTCTAGGTCCTGTAAGTTCAAGGTCTGCAAGTGAAGTAGGTTTTCTATGTGACCTTACCATCAATATTCCTGCAAACTCAAGACTTTTATGAACATACTTATAACTGGCAGCCTTGCTTCCTCTAAGCTGTGTTTTAAATGCTCTATGCATTTTAATAAAGTAATTGAGATAATCTCCCGCATTCATCTTGAAATCCTGTTCACCCTGAAGCCAAAAGTATCCTTTATGGCTCAACGTATAATGTCCGGCTTTTATCTCTTTGTTTAAGGTTCTCTCACATGCCTTGTATAACGCAACTGCCTGCCAGAAGTTATTATCGGCACCTTTCTTAGGAAGCCATGTTGTAATTGAACTTCCTCCATGTGCCGCATTCACAACCCAGACTTTCTCTTTAAGCTTTTTGACCCACTGATCAGCCAAAGCACTGTCTATGCCTGACTTTCCGGAAGCTGTTGCAGTTGCAGTAAGATTGTTTGTCCTGCACCACTGATTTTGTGAACTGTTGTCTGTAAGTGTATTAGGTACAAACTTGGATGCATTTTTCACTGAAAGAGGTGAAGAAGCTGTTGACCAGTTTCCGACATTTGCATAATGGCTTCTGCATGAAGGTCCATATGTGCTGTATACTTTTCCGGCATAATTTAATATCGTGTTGTTTGTATATTCAGCCTTTGACTTATCGTCACTGTGGCTTCCCTCCATATTACTCTGTCCCACAAGTAATAAAAGACTTATCTTTGCCGGCTTTACATTTATGCCATATGTAGTTCCGTCAACAAGCTCAACAACTGCTTTTCCACAACCAACAGCAAAAACTTTCTTTTTATTGCTGTTAGCAACACTTATAACTTTTGTATCTTTTTTTCCTGTTTTAACATTTGTTGATGTCACACTTTCAGTTGCAACTCTTCTTACTTCCTTTGAAAAAGTATATCTGTCATCATACTTTAACTGAAGCTTCTTCTTTGTTTTTTCATAACTTACAAGCGGCGGAAGTTTAGTAGGTTCCGGCTCCTCAGTTTCACTCGGCTGCAATGTCTCAGACGGCTGTGCTGTCTCACTTGGTGCTGCCGTAGCCGAAGGTTCCGGCGTACTGACTGCCGCATCATCTTCTGCGGATACAGATAAACTGTTGAAACTGTACCCTGCAAAGCCCAACGCGAAACAAATTACTGCCAAACAAAAATATTTTTTTATAAATCTCATAATAATACTTTTTCCCTATCCCTTTACTTAAAATACACGAGCCGGATGCAGTTAGAACATACCACATTTTTTCTCGACTCGTGCTTAATTTATGACCGATATTACATCAGATATCTTATGTTTTCTGCCATGTGCTTATAATAAATGGCTAATATGTCATTTCAATGACTTTTTTGCATTATCATTTTGCTACAATATTTACAATTCTTCCCGGAACGTAAATTTCTTTTATGATATTCTTTCCGTCAAGTCTGTCCCCAAGTGCTTCTTTTGCTCTCACAAGAACATCATCTTTAGCATCATCTTTTCCGATTGAAAGTGTAACCTTTGTCTTTCCGTTTATCTGAACTGCTATCTCTACAGTTGACTCAACGGTTTTTGCCTCTTCGTACTCAGGCCATGACTGCTCATAAAGTCTTCCATTTCCACCTATTATCTCCCAGATTTCCTCTGTAATATGCGGTGCAACAGGATTGAGAAGTGTTATGAGTGTCTTATACTCACCAAGTGTAATACTGTTTTTCTTATAAAAATCATTTATAAGTGCCATCATTGCAGCAATCGCAGTGTTATATTTAAGATTTTCAAAGTCACTGCTTACTTTCTTTATTGTCTGATGCATTTTTGTCTCAATGTCTTTTGAATATCCCTCATTGCTCTTGTCAAGCATTGTCTGAAGTTTCCATACTCTGTCAAGGAAACGGCGGCATCCTTTTACACCATCGTCAGACCATGATGCACTAAGGTCGAATGCTCCGATAAACATCTCATAAGTACGAAGTGTATCTGCACCATACTCTCTTACAATATCATCAGGATTTATAACATTTCCGCGTGATTTACTCATCTTTTCGCCGTTTTCACCGAGAATCATACCATGTGAAGTTCTCTTCTGATATGGTTCCGGAGTAGGTACAACTCCCTCATCATAAAGGAATTTATGCCAAAAACGTGAATAGAGAAGATGGAGTGTTGTATGCTCCATACCACCGTTGTACCAATCAACAGGAAGCCAATATTTAAGTGCCTCAGGACTTGCAAGTGCCTCTGTATTATCAGGGTCTGTGTATCTTAAGAAATACCATGATGAACCTGCCCACTGTGGCATTGTATCTGTCTCTCTCTTTGCAGGACCTCCACAGCAAGGGCATGTTGTGTTTACCCAGTCTGTCATTGCGGCAAGTGGTGACTCTCCGTTGTCAGTAGGCATATAACTGTCTACCTCAGGAAGTAAAAGCGGAAGTTCACTCTCATCAAGAGGTACATAACCACACTTATCACAATGTACAATCGGAATAGGCTCTCCCCAATATCTCTGTCTTGAGAATACCCAGTCACGAAGTTTATAATTTACCTTGCGGTTACCAATCTTTTTCTCTGTAAGGAAATCTTTTACCTTTTCCTTAGCTTCTTCAACTGTAAGTCCTGTGAGGAAACCTGAATTTATCATCTTTCCTGTAGCAACATCAGTAAATGCAGCCTCGTCAATATCTACAGGACCTTCACTTCCCTCTACAACCTGAATCATAGGAAGTGAGAATTTCTTTGCAAATTCCCAGTCACGGTCATCATGTGCAGGAACAGCCATAATTGCACCTGTTCCGTATGTCATAAGTACATAATCTGATATCCAGATCGGAATCTCAGTATCATTTATAGGATTTATTGCCTTAAGTCCGTCAAGTACAACACCTGTCTTGTCCTTTGCAAGCTCTGTACGCTCAAAATCAGACTTTCTCGCAGCCATCTCTCTGTATTCCACAATGGCATCCCAGTTTTTGATTTCATCTTTGTATTTGTCAATAATAGGATGCTCAGGCGATACTACCATATATGTTGCACCAAAAAGTGTGTCTGGTCTTGTTGTATAAACACGAAGTTTATCTTCTTTATCCTTAATTCTGAAATCTACTTCTGCACCTTCTGATCGTCCTATCCAGTTTCTCTGTGAAGTCTTTACTCTCTCGATGTAATCTACATCATTCAGTCCCTCTAAGAGCTTGTCAGCGTAGTTTGTTATCTTAAGCATCCACTCGCTCTTAACTTTACGAACAACAGGTGAACCACATCTCTCACATACACCGTTTACAACTTCCTCATTGGCAAGTCCTACTTTACAAGATGTACACCAGTTGATAGGCATCTCTTTCTTATATGCAAGTCCGGCATTGAAAAGTTTAAGGAATATCCACTGTGTCCACTTATAATAATCAGGGTCAGTTGTATTTATCTCTCTGTCCCAGTCAAATGAATATCCAAGTGAATGAAGCTGCTCTTTAAATCTTGCAACATTCTTCTTTGTTACTTCCTTTGGATGAACTTTATTCTTGATTGCATAGTTTTCAGTTGGAAGACCAAATGCATCCCATCCCATAGGATACAATACATTGTATCCCTGCATTCTGCGCTTTCTTGCTACTATATCAAGAGCCGTATATGGACGGGGATGTCCTACATGAAGTCCCTGTCCTGACGGATAAGGGAACTCTACAAGTGCATAAAACTTTGGCTTTGTGTAATCATTTTCTGTCTTGAAAGCCTTCTCATCATCCCATATCTTCTGCCATTTCTTTTCCACCGTATGATGGTTATACATCTCTGCCATTTCTACCTCATTTCTGCATCTAAACAAATGCTAAAATCTATATTCTAAATCAAAAAAATAAACATTGCCATGCTGCAAACAAATCCTATAACTGCTCCGGCAGCAACATCTTTAGGAAAATGTACTCCTGTTATTACTCTTATAACAGCAAGAAACAATCCCATCACCAATATGACAGTTCCCAAAATCTTATTGATCACCCATATTGAACCGCCAATAACAAATATCGAAAACACATGACGGCTTGGAAATGAAAGTCCCTTTGTATTTTTATTTATGAGCGGTTTAAATCCATATAATTCATATGGTCTTTTCGCATTTATCTTTTCCCTGAATTTACTAAGCAGTACAAAAAATACTGCCGGAACTATAATAAGACCTGCGACAAGCTTATATTCCCTGCTGACAACAAGCCAGCCTATCTCAACAAAATATAAAAGAGCTGTCAATACCGTAAGTATCTTTCCAAATATATCTATAATTATCGGAATCGCTTTTTTGCTGCCAAGCAGTCCGATTATTTTTTCATATGTCTCTTTTTTCAAAGCATCCTCCGATTTCAGACAGCAGTCCAAAGTTATGGTCTGCTGCCCGCTAAACAATTATTTTTTTAATCAATACCTTTTTTTAACGATTGTACAGCTTACTGCTCCTGCTCTGATTTTGAAACCTCAAGACAAAGCTCTTCAAGCTGCTTGTCATCAACAACATTAGGTGCATCAGTCATAAGACATGACGCATCCTTAATCTTAGGGAATGCGATAACATCTCTGATGCTGTCCTCATGTGCCATTATCATTACAAGTCTGTCAAGACCGTATGCAAGACCTGCGTGTGGAGGTACTCCATACTTGAAAGCATCGAGAAGGAAACCGAACTGTTCATGTGCTTTCTCATCTGTAAATCCAAGTGCTCTAAGCATCTTCTCCTGAACATCATCCTGATGGATTCGGATAGAACCGCCACCAATTTCTGTTCCGTTAAGTACAATATCATATGCTCTTGCACGAACTTTCTCAGGATTTGACTCAAGATACTTGATATCTTCCTCAAAAGGCATCGTAAATGGATGATGCATTGCAAGGTATCTTCCCTGTTCTTCCGAATACTCAAATTCCGGGAACTCTGTTACCCAAAGGAACTTGTAAACATTCTTATCGAGAAGGTCGAGATTTTTGGCTATCTCAAGTCTCAAATTTCCAAGTACATCCCAGACAATCTTATTCTTGTCGGCAGCAAATAAAAGTAAATCTCCCGGTTCACCTTCCATTGCAGTAACAAGTGCCTTAAGCTCATCCTCAGTCATAAACTTCGCAAATGATGATTTATATGTTCCATCCTCATTTACTGCAAGATAAGCAAGACCCTTTGCTCCGAAATCTTTTGCAAACTTAACAAGTGCATCAATCTTCTTACGCGGCATGCCTCCCTGTCCTTTGGCATTGATACCGCGAACAGAACCGCCGTTTTCAAGTGCTCCCGTAAATACTCCGAATCCACAATCCTTTACGACATCCGAAACATCTTTTAATTCCATTCCAAAACGAAGGTCAGGCTTGTCAGAACCAAATCTATCCATAGCCTCCTGCCATGTCATTCTCTGAATAGGAAGTTCAATATCCACATCAAGTATTTCCTTGAAAAGTTTCTGTAAAAGTCTCTCATTTACATCCATGACATCATCTTCATCAACAAATGAAAGTTCCATATCAACCTGTGTAAACTCAGGCTGTCTGTCTGCTCTTAAATCCTCATCTCTGAAACATCTTGCAAGCTGGAAATATCTGTCATAGCCTGAACACATAAGAAGCTGTTTAAAAAGCTGTGGAGACTGTGGCAATGCATAAAATGTTCCCGGATGTACACGGCTTGGCACAAGATAATCTCTTGCTCCCTCCGGTGTACTCTTTGTAAGCATAGGAGTCTCTATCTCTAAAAATCCCTCATCTGCAAGGAACTGACGAATCAATGTTGCAACCTTACTTCTCATAATAAGATTTCTCTGAAGGTCAGGTCTTCTAAGGTCGAGATAACGATATTTTAATCTAAGTTCCTCTTTTGTTTTGCTGTCCGCTTCTATAGGAAACGGAGGTGTATCTGACTCTGAAAGAACACGAAGTTCTTCTGCACGAAGCTCTATAGCACCTGTGGCAAGATTTTCGTTGACCGCACCCGAACGTGCTGTAACTTTACCTTTTACTGCTATTACAAACTCACTTCTAAGCTTTTCTGCCTTTGCAAAATCGTCAGCATTTATCTCTCCATCTTCAAAAATAACCTGTAATATTCCTGAACGGTCACGCATATCAACAAAGATAATACCACCTTTATTTCTCTGCTTTTGAACCCATCCCATCATAGTGACTTCTTCACCAATATTTTTCTCACTTAATTCGGCACATCTGCATGTACGCTTCATGCCTCTCATTGATTCAGCCATTTTCTCTAGTCCTCCAATAATTTCTATTGTCTTATATAAAAAACTCTCTAATCTAGCAGTATATCAGATTTTTTTGTGTTTGTGAAGTAGCGAGAATTGTATTTTTCATATGCTAAATTTTTAATCTAATGCCCCTATAAGCACCTCTTTCCCCTTAAACGCAAAACCATAGTGTCTGATATTCTCTTTCTTTACTCCACGTTTTATAAGTTCTGCTTCATAGCCTTTTTCTCTTATCTGATTTAATGCTGCATTACCGGATATGTTTCCTGCAATTTATGATATTTTTCTTCTTTCCAGATATCAAGACCCTCAAATAAATCACTCCTATTCCCGTATTTATTTGAGAAAAAACATTTTATCATGTCCATATTTAATGTCTTTCCAAAACGACGTGGACGTGTTATAAGTGTAACCTTATCTCTGCTCTCCCACCATTCCTTTATAAACGATGTCTTATCTATGTAAAAGCTTTTTTCATATTTCTTTTCATCTTTTTCATATACTTTTTATAATTGCTTTTCACATAAGCAGAAAAACATTCTATATTTACAATATAATCATATACTCCCCTGCTGTCAATAATTGCCTTTCAATGCTTCCTCTTCAAAAACCTTTAAATTTTCCATCTGTATTTCACTTGCCATATCCTGAAGATTTCTTATCTCAGGGAATTTATCATCATGAAATACTCTCTGGAAAGCCAGAAACACTTCCATATCATAATCTTCAACTTCATCTATCATTATAGCCATTGCCGTTCTCTTATCAAAAGCTTTTCTGTAACTTCTGTTAGTTATAAGTGCTGAAAATACATCACACGTTCTAAGTATCCTTGACATTTCTGGAATATCTGTCCCCTTTAAACCGTCAGGATACCCCGAACCGTCATAATTTTCATGGTGATGGTAAACAGCTTCTATTATATTTTCAGGATAATTCTCATCTCTCAAAATATCACGGCTGTATGCTGAATGCATTCTTACATACTTCATCTGCTCTACAACAAGCGTGTCGTCACTCTCATCTGAATAGACATACCTGTTAACCCTTAACTTTCCTATATCATGCAGCACTCCGGCAACCGCTATGTCATCACAGAACTTTTCGTCTTTTCCAAGTTCCTTTGATATAAGCACCGCCATATTACTCACTTCAAGTGCATGATGCATTTCTGAACATACCGTTTCCCGTATTTGTTTAGGAATACTATTATTTTCTAAAATTCTGTTAAAATAATTCTCCATAGTAAACTCCGTTTCTGCTTCTTTTCTCTAATCCTCAAACAAGCTTTGTTTCCTCTCTATCATCTCATCAACCCTTGATATATACGAGATAATATCCTTGACATTCTCACAGCGTTTAACCTTATCTTCGCCAAACTTCTTTTTCGTGCTCGCCCCGGCTCCTGCGGCAAGTATGGTCTGTTTCTCCTCCATTATAAGAATATTGTATATGCACTCTTTTCCTTTTCTCGCATATCCGATATTTTCCTGTCCACTGCTTCCAAAATGACCGGCTGAGTTTTTCTGTCTGTACATATAATAAGGTTCATACCCTTCACTTTTCGCAAATCTCTGACCTGTTTCAAGCATCTTTTCCATAACTGCTGCCTTATCATTTTCGGACAATGCACCATCTGTTTTGCAGGCATTTTTCTTTTCTTCTTCGTCGAGAACGCTGCGCAGCCTTGATGCTCTTTTTACAACAAGCGAATGAATTGTCAGGCTGTCGGGATTTAACTCTTTTATCTGTCTTAATGTATCTGAAAAATCATTTTCATCCTCTCCCGGAAGTCCGATTATCAAATCCATATTTATGTTGTCAAACCCTATCTTTCTTGCCATCCTAAAAGCTTCAACCGTCTGTTCAACAGTATGCTTTCTTCCTATGAGATTTAGTGTCTTTTGCTGCATTGTCTGTGGATTTACTGATATTCTCCTGACACCATGATTATACATTACTTCAAGCTTTTCTTTTGTAATACTGTCAGGTCTGCCTGCCTCTATTGTAAACTCATATCCAAGCTCCAACGGGAAATTATCTTTTATGCATTTTATAAGAGTGTCCAACTGTGTGGCTGTGAGCGTTGTCGGGGTCCCTCCTCCAACATATATGCTCGTCACTTTTTTATCTTTATAGACTGTCGCAAGATATCTGATTTCTTTTTCCAATGCCTCAAGATATTGTTCTGCCAGATACCCAAATTTTTCATACGGATATGATGTAAATGAGCAGTAAAGACATGTCGTTGGACAGAACGGAATGCCTATATAGAGACTGTAACCGTTCTCACAATCATGTTTTAAAAGCAGCTCCAGTTCTTTCGATGCAATATTCATTCCAAGTTCAATCTTCTCATCACTACAGCAATATGTAGTTTTAAGTTCATTTCTTACACTTTGGGCATCTTTGCCTGACAGCATTTCATTCATAACAATCTTTGTCGGTCTTACCCCTGTCATTGTTCCCCAAAGCGGTATAACTCTTTTTAATGAATGCCCGGCTGATAATATTTCAGCCGGTATATCTCTAAGCTGCTCAAAAATGAGCTTTTTTAATACATTTTTATAATATGTCCTATACGGATGTGTCGTCTTATCTTTATTTTTATGCCAGTCTTTTGTTCCTGTTACTTCTTCTGTTCTTTTCAAACTGTAATCTTTGCAGACCACCTCAACACTTATCTGCTTCATTGAAAGACTTACATTTACAATAAGCAAAATATCTTCCGAATATCCGCCATCTTTTCTTTCCTCACCGCTTGCGGTTACAACACTTTTCTGTCCTGGAAAGAAACTGTTTACAAGAGCCTGTATCTCATAGTCAAAATCACGCTCCGATAAATTTATCTCTATCATAATAACACCTACTCAACTGCAAAAGGATTTAACATCTTTTCGTCTTTTATCGTGGTCATCATTCCATGTCCTGTATAAACCCTCACATAATCAGGCAATGTAAATAATTTTTCCCTTATTGAACGGACTATCTCACTCATACTTCCCCCCGGAAAATCAGTTCTTCCTACTGACTGCTGGAACAATGTATCTCCTGAAAATAACATTCCGCTGTTTGTGAAATAATAACACATTCCACCTTTTGTATGCCCCGGTGTCAGAATACATCTGACTTTTTCTCCGAGAAGTTCTATCTCCTGACCGTCATTTAAATATTCGTCAGCTTCTACCTTAAATCCTGCCCCAAACTGCGATGAAAGATTTATGTCCGTATTTTGAAGTGTCTCTTTTTCTGCTGCCGCAGCATATACCTTTATATCATACTTTTCTCTTACCTCATCAACCGCACCGATATGGTCAAAATGACCGTGTGTAAGCAGTATTGCAACAGGTTTCAAATCTTTCTTCTCTATATAATCTATTATTCTTGCCGCTTCTTCTCCCGGGTCAACAACAACACAATTGCCATTCGTATCTGACAAAAAATAACAATTGGTCTGAACCGGTCCCACAACTCTGAAATCACATTTTAACTGACTCATCTGTTCTCTCCATTTCAATTTTTATATTTAAGCCTGTGTTCTCTGTATATCCTTGATACCCTCTATCTGTCTTACTTTCTTTGTAACTTCATGCAAAGCTTCAACACCGCGTATCGCAAATCCCACATTTATCGTTGCTATTCCCTGTTTGCTTGTTCTTATATTCATGGACTTTACATCTATCTTCATTTCAGTAAATACCTTTGTAATCTCAAGCAACAGACCCATTCTGTCATTTGCATAAATTATTATCTCTGCATCATAGAGTTCATTATCCTTGCCCTCAGAACTTACCTGCCATTCTGCCTCTATTATACGATGTCTGTCCGCTTCTGAAAGATTCATCATATTTATGCAGTCTGTTCTGTGAATGGAAACACCTCTTCCCCTTGTGACAAAACCTATTATCTCATCACCAGGAACAGGGTTACAGCATTTAGAAAATCTGACTGATACATCATCAATTCCCGCAACAACGATTCCGTTTTTAGAACGTACTGACGCAGCTTTATTCTGCTGTGTTCCGGTTACTGCATTGCTGCTGTTGACAGCTTCAAGTATATCTTTATCTGTAGGTGACGAAGGATTTTTCTTCTTGTATTCTGCCTGAAGTTTATTTATTACCTGACCTTCTTTTAAACCACCGTGCCCAATAGCTGCAAGCACTGAATCCCAGTCCTTAAAACCATACTTTTTCTTGCAGGCATCTGTATACTCAGGTCTGACTAAATCTGAAATCACAATACCCTGAGCTTTACAATAACTGTTGAGAAGTTCTTTTCCTTTTACTATATTCTCCTCTTTATACTGTGACCTGAACCATTGATTTATCTTGTTTTTCGCCTGTGTACTCTTTACAATTGAAAGCCAGTCCCTGCTAGGTCCTCTCGAATTCTGTGAGGTGATTATCTCAACTCTGTCACCGTTTTGTATCTTATATTCAATAGGAACAAGATTTCCGTTTACCCTTGCACCAACCATCTTATTACCGACAGCACTGTGCACAGCATACGCAAAATCTATAGGCGTTGAATCAGCCGGAAGATTTTTCACATCACCGTCTTTTGTAAAACAATATACATGGTCAGAGAACAAATCGAGGTCACTTTTTAACAGACTTAAAAATTCTTTATTGTCAGACATATCTCTCTGCCATTCAAGAATTCTTCTAAGCCATGCAAGTTTTTCCTCCTCGCTGTCAGCAGTATTGTGTCCGTATTGATTTTCTTTATATTTCCAATGTGCCGCAATACCGTATTCTGCTGTCCTGTGCATTTCATATGTTCTTATCTGGATTTCAAAAGGCTGTCCCTGAGGTCCTATAAGTGTTGTATGAAGCGACTGATAATTGTTCGGTTTAGGCATGGCAATATAATCTTTAAAATGCCCCGGAATAGGCTTATATATCTCATGAATAACACCAAGCGCAGTATAACAGTCCCTCTCGGTATCTACAATGATTCTTACGGCAAAAAGGTCATAAATCTGCTCAAGCTTTTTGTTCTGTGTTATCATTTTTTTGTATATGCTGAAATAATGTTTTGCTCTTCCGTCAATAGTTGCCTCTATGCCGGCGGCTTTTATATGCTTGTCAACTTCTGCAACAATCTGTTTTATAAATTCTTCACGTCTGACTCTTCCCTTGTCAAGTCTTGCCACAAGATTGTTGTATACCTCCGGTTCAAGATATCTGAATGCCAGATCGTCAAGCTCTACCTTAACTTTCGATATACCGAGCCTGTCTGCAATAGGCGCATAAATATCAAGCGTTTCTCTTGATTTCTCTTTCTGCTTTTCCGGTGTCTGATACTGCATTGTTCTCTGATTATGAAGTCTGTCGGCAAGTTTAATCAGAATAACTCGTATGTCTTTCGCCATTGCCAAAAACATTTTTCTTAAATTCTCTGCCTGTACCTCTACCTTATCGGCAACATAATTAAGCTGTGTAAGTTTTGTAACACCGTCAACCAAAAGTGCAACCTCGTCACCAAACTCAGCAGCAATCTCCTCACTCGTCATAACAGTATCTTCTACAACGTCATGAAGCATTCCTGCGACTATTGTCTCCTTATCAAGTTCCAGTTCTGCAAGAATAATGCATACACAAACCGGATGAATAATATATGGCTCACCTGATTTTCTAAGCTGTCCGTCATGTGCTTTATATGCAATTTTATATGCCTTTTCTATCTGTGAAATATCTCCTGACGGATGATACTTCTTTATCATTGATATCAACTTGTCATATAGGATCTGAGGGTC
This sequence comes from Clostridium sp. CAG:253, assembly GCA_000436755.1. Lineage (GTDB taxonomy): Bacteria > Bacillota > Clostridia > Lachnospirales > Lachnospiraceae > Butyribacter. The sequence continues at coordinate 76,290 of FR887325.1, forward strand.
AGTAAAATCCTCAGGAATCATACTTGTTTTAAGTTCACCGTTGTCTATATTTAATTCCACATTTTTTTTCTCGCTATTATCCATATGCTGCCTCCATCCTGTGTAATATAATTTAAACTTGCATATCGTTTTAATCCTGAGAATAGCTCCATGCTGCTTTAATCTGTTTTACAACTCTCGCAACCTGCCATCTTCTCTTTGAATTTGCTATACTGTTCGGGTCATTTATAATAAGTCTTCCCTTGGAATCAATTCCTCTTATGACTATAAAATGTCCCTCTGTGGTGAAATCTCCCGGTGACATACTGCATATCATCGGTCTTTTCTGCTTCAATTCATTTTTTATTGCTGACGCATTTACTGATACTTTTCTGACTGAAAGTTCCAAATCCTTTGCTCCCTCAGTCATCAATGTCCATGACGTTCCCGTATCACTGTTATAATAATTGTTATTTGAACAATACTGAGCTATGTCTGCCGGTGTCATCGCCGTATCTTTGGTAATTCCTGCATATACCATTGCAAGACATGTAGGCCCGCAGCCATTTACCCCTATTATGGTATCTCCGTATTTTATATATCCCCATCTGCTGTCCCACTGCTGCAATAAAGGAATTCCGTTTCCAATCTCCTTTGCACTGAGTCTGCCCGTCGCCTCAGTGTCATTATCATGCTTTGGATAATTTGAGACAAAGTCTATCGTCTCCGGATTTTTTACTGCCAATTCCAAAAGCTTTTTAGGGTATTTGGATATATTCATGATTATATCATCAACACCATTGTATTTTCCCTGAATTTTTATCAGTTTATTGTAAACGTCCTCATAACCCTTTGGCACGTTTTCCGGTACACTCTCGGCTGTACTTTCAGGAGTCTTAGTCGGTATCATCGTTTCTACAACAGGCTTTTTTATATCTTTCACCTGCTTTTTATCACTGCCGCCCGACGACATCACTCCTTTCACAATGGAAAAAATTCCAAACGCCGCCAGCAATATAACTATAACGAGAATGGTTCTTGCTATCATAACCTGCCTTTTTCGTTTTCTCCTGCGTATTCTCCGCTCTAAATATCTTCTATACTCAAGTTCATCGCGTGTCAATTTATCAAAGCCCCTCTCTTGATACCGTTGTACCATATCATATGACTACATTTCCTGTTCCATAAGCTTTTCCATAAGTTTATCAAATTCATCCGAAGTAATTTTCTCATCCTCAAACACATCTGTTATAAGCTCTTCAAGTTCATCCCATTCATATTTGCTTTTTCCGTCTTTTAATCTGTCTATTTCTTTATTCCAAAATGTATATCCTGTATCTGCCATAGTACCACTTCCTTAATATCTTTTTAAGTAATAATAATACATTATACAACACTGTCAGTCAAATTTTCAAACCATTTCATTAAGATAAAATTTAATCTTTGAAAATAATATATCTCCAAACTCTGCGATAGTCAGTTTTTGATACTTATTCTCATCACTTTTTCCCCTTTTTATAACACTTTTATCTGAAAGAATTATATCCCATCTCCCGTTATTCTCTTTAATAAAATCATCGGTTATCTCTACATAATATTCCTCTGCACATCCCTTTAACTTTATCATCCCGACAAATGCCCTAATGTCTATAATTCTTGCCATAAGCATTTTTCCCGTATTTTCCTCAGAAATAAAAAAAGCAAAACTTTTGTTTTGTTCTTTTATAAAATACGACTCGTCAAATATAATTTTCATTTCTGCGGCTTTGTTTTCTGTGTCATTAGCGGCATAATCAAAAAGCTTTTCCACAAATATATCCGTATATTCTTTATCAGCAACCATCTCGACAACTTCCGGCTCATCTTCACACAGATACATTGCATATCCCATGACTTCACCGTCTCTCATCAAAATGAGTACAGACCCCTCACACGCTTTCATCTCTTTATTTTTATGTTCAAAATAACTATTATCCCTATCAACAAAACATTCAAACTCCCGCTCAAGCTTCATTGCTGCATACTTTGAAAGTTCAATTTTTTCTCTCTCCGACAAATCATCAAATTCTTTTATGTCACACGACTCTATACAGCCATTATAAACTTTGCCGCCATCCTCTCTTTTTAAAGCTTTAAAAGATGTAACATTGTACATTCCCCTAAATCCATATGGGGTATATATTTTTTCTGATGCAGGCATAAGATACACAAACGGTACATTTTCATTATATAATTTTCCAAAAACAGTTTTTAACATAAAATCCATATATCCCTTGTGTCTGTATTCTTTATCTGTGCATACACCCACAATATAAAATATTGTCTTTTTTTCTCCAAACAATTTTATATCATATGGATTTAAATGTAACATACTTTTGTCATCACATAAAAATGTTATACTTTCTTTCCATCTGTCATCAAAATAATATTTTACATATTTCGCAGTGTCATCAAAATTATTTTCCCATAATTTTTTACAGGTATTCATAATCTCTCTGTTTTGAGCATCCGGTGCCACGATTTTGATTTTTTTGTCAATCATTGTTTTTTCCAATCTCCCTTTTAACCATCATGTCAATAAGAATATTTCCAACCGGTCCCTGACCTTTTTTACAGTAAAACATATTTTTTACTTTTTCTCTTTCTTCTCTTCCGTAATCGTCCCCGTTCTCAATCACACCACATATCTGTTTGAATAGTTCGTCAAAATTCTTTGCCTTATTGCCCGGTGTTACATCCTCATAGTTAAAATACATCTCCCTGTCATTCTCAAGATAATGTTCATAATCATAACAGTAAAATAACAACGGTTTGTCAAGCAGAAGATAATCAATGTAAATACTTGAATAATCGGTTATTAGTGCTTTCGATTCTATAATAAGTATCTGTGTATCCATATCCTCCATTGTAACATCAATTATATGAGGATACTTATCCAAATTCTCAGTTTCTTCCCTGTGGTAAAAATGTTTTTTTATCACAAAATAATAATCTTTCTCTGAAAGGTAATTCTCCAGTCTTTCCAAATCAAACAGTTCATTTATGCGAATCTGCTCTTTTCCCTCATTTCTGTGTGTCGGACAATACAAAATAATATTTTTCCCAGGGAAATAAGACTCCGGCTTTTTTTCCCCGAAAAAAATATCACTTCTCGGCTGACCGAGACATATTATCTGGCTTTTCTTTCTTCTGAATGCACTCTGATAAATAGGTACAAACATTTCACTTGTTGCCACAAAATACATTTTTCCAAGCGGTATATAAATAAGACTGTCTCTAAGCTTTTGCTTAGGACTGTCCCAGTTTTTTTCATATTTATTGTCATAGCATACTTTTTTCAGAGGTACGCCATGCCACAAATCTATAATTATTGCATTTCCGAGAAATGTATGTTCAAGGTCACTTATACCGTTTGAAATCACGGCATATTTTGCACGAAGCTGAGTCCATATTGCTTTTTTGGTTCCCCACAGATAAGCTTCATAACCCAGATTTCTTATCTGCTCAACAATTTCAATATCTTTTGAAATCCATACTGCTCTTATGTCATCTCTCTCTGACGCTTCTATAAACAACTGTTTTGAATTGTCGGTAAATCTCTCTCCAAGCCATGCTCCGCATACACACAATCGATAATCTCTCGGCATCAGCATAGTAAGAAACATCACAAAATATTTACATGCAACCTTTATTGCTTTAAATATCTTTGTCATAACTACCCCCAGATAATCTGCATTATTTTTCTAATAGTTCCTTTTTTCCATACATTTTTTTTCATGTAGAAAATTATACGGTAAATTTTTGAATGTCTGTTAAGAACAGAATATTCTTTCATAAGTTCATACTGACGAACAAATTTTTTTGCAATCATTTCGTCCTTGTACAAACTGACAAAAAATGCAATCTGGTCTTCCGACTCTTTCATCGCATTTTTATAACTTCTTCTTCCCTGCCCCAGTCTCTTTGCAAGGTAAAATATATTATTGTTATTCTTTGCCCCAACACTGTTATCTCCATGCTGTCTGTAGCTTAACAGCGGTCTTTCTAAAACTATTATTTTTCCAAACACTGCCGCGTACAATGCGGCAAAATAGTCATGCATAATAACTCTGTCATCAGATAAATATTTTGCAATCCCCGCAGATAAACTCCTGTTACACATCATCGTACAGCCCGTGACATGATTTTGAATAATAATTTTTGATAACTCTGAATTTGAATCTATATGAGATAAATTAAACATTGACTCTGCAAGAACATTTCCACTTCCATCTATAACTTCAACATCTCCGTGAACGAGTATCGGTGTCTTACTTCCATACTTTTTTTCAGCGTCAAGCATCGCATTGTAGGTAACTTCTATTTTATCTTTTTTCCATATATCATCCTGATCTGTAAACATAACATAGGAGGAATTTTGCACATCCTGTAAAAGACGTGCAAAATTCCTCTTTGCCGAGCCACTTGGCTCTTCGTTAACTTTTATTATAACTTCCTGTTCTACTTCTTTAGCGAATTTTTTTAAAATGTCTACAGTTTTGTCACTGCTCCCATCGTCTCTTACAACCAGTCTCCAATCCCTGTAAGTCTGATTTTTGATAGACTCCAACTGTTCATTTATATATTCCTGACCATTGTAGGCCGCCATAATAATAGTAATCACAACATTTCTCCATCAACATTTTTTACGTATATGTTTTTTTAATCTACGGTCTTGCAACAAGCGAACCATATGCATAATATCCCTGTGACCTGTTAACCCATACAGCAGTTAAATTTGGCTTTCCTTTTGAATTAAATCCAATGCAGCTGTAACCGGCGAACATTTCAACATGATAAATCCCCTTATATCTTCCGTTCTTGGCACCTGTTTTAAATATAATGTCTCCTGCTCTCAGTTTCATATTCTGTATCTGGCTGTCTTTTAATCCTGAACTTATTCTCTTACTCTTTGAACTCCAGCACCATCTGCATATATCTGCCGCTACCGGCGCATAACTTCTTGCACCAAAATAAGTTCCGTATTTTGAATACGCACGCCATACCAAAGAACTGCAGTCATAATATCCTCTTTGCATTCTTCTAGGCTGGCTGTATGTCCCCTTTGCAATACTACGACCTTTCTTTATAACATTATAAACTTTAGGTGACACAACAGATACAGCACATCCTAATTTTGTTCCGTTCACATTTGCTATAATAACTGCTGTTCCGATTCTCTTTGCTTTAATCTTGCCTTTTGAATTAACACTCGCAATTTTTTTTCTGTTTGATGACCACTTTATTCCCTTAGATACACCTTTTAATTTAACATTTGCAGTTCTTCCTTTTATTATGAGCAGTGTATTTTTATTTATTGATATTTTTATAACCTTAATACTGACTTCAAATTCTTTATCGTATATTTTAAATGTTACTTTTGTCTGACCCGCCTTATATGCCCATATTGAAACAACATTATCTTTTAAGGAAGCAGATACAGACATTGATTTATTTGAACTGTTCACTTCAAATCCTACATCCGGATTATCTTCATCAAGCAGAATATCACTCTTCAGATTAAAAGTAAATTCCGTATTATAATCATACTTTGTTATATATTTTATCTGGCTTGTACTTGTTAGCTCAACACCTGACATATCAGGATATACGCAAAGACTGAATGTATATCTGTCCAAATAACTTGAATCGTCATCGTTATATGTGTCATCCTGCTCACTTACATCATTTCTGCTGTATGTAACATCCACATATATATTAACTCTTCCGGGACTTAATGCCGTATAATTTGCCTTAAAATCATCTGAATCCTCAACTTTTACAATATTTTCATCGCTTGCACTCCACTTTATTGACTCTACTGCCTTGTCCGAATTTTCATAATTGATAACAGAGAACGAACCACTGTCATTTACTGAAACAGCATATTCGCCGTCTTCATTAGACGCATCAAATACAATATCCTTATCCTCTTTCACTTCTTCATCACTGTCAGCATCCACTACTTCTTCTTTTTTTAATTTTGATGCATGTTTGGCTGCTGAAACATTGCTGCCCTGCACATCCACAAACATTGACATGCATAACGAAACACCAAGTAAAAGTACAATTCCTCTTTTTTTCACATTATTTACCTTATTTAATCTCATCCTCTATACCTCTCTATTTGTTTCAAAAGTAATTTTTTTTATATGATGCAAATAGCAAAATACTTTACTATTTTACTTTTTTTGTTATCTTATCTGCAACCTGAGCAGGTGTACAATCATCAGTTTCAATAATAATATCTGCCGCATGTCTGTATTTTGGCTCTCTCTCATCCATAAGCGACTTGATATAAGGAACATTCATATTTCCGTTTAATAACGGTCTGTTTGTGCTGTCTTTTACATGGGAATAAATAGTCTCAGGTGTTGCAGTAAGCCAGACTATCTGTCCGACCTTTTTCATCTTTTCCACGTTTATTTCACGCATTGCCATTCCGCCGCCGCATGATACTATACATGGTTTCATCTCACCGATTTTGTCTATCAGCTCTGTCTCTTTTTTTCTGAAATATTCTTCCCCTTCGTAAGCAAAAATATCAGAAATGCTTTTTTTCTCCTGTTCAACTATCATTGCATCAGTATCCACCTCCTTCACTCCAAGTTTTCTGCTTAAAAAACGTGATGTACTTGTTTTTCCTACTCCCATAAAACCTATCAAAAAAATATGTTTTTCAAGTCTACTCATCTTCATCCTCCGGTAATGTTATTATATTTAATACATTTTTCAAATCATCTACATTTATCTGTCCCGGTGCACTCGCTTTTCCAAGACAGCCAAATGTGACAGAAGAACCAAAGCTTTTTCCACTTACCCTGCTTATCTTGCCGATTTCATCCATCGACATAGTTATAACAGGAATATTTCTATTGTCAGTAACAAAATCATTTGTTGCTCTCATAAGCGTAAAAACATCGTTCTTTTGCTCAGGCATACATGCAAGTTTAGGAATATCTGCACCGATTTCCTTCATATATTTAAGCCTCTCACATATCTCATCATACTCGGGAGTTTTGTTAAAATTGTGATATGAACCGATTACAACAGTTTTATTCTTTAATTTACTTATTATTTTTTCTGTTTTGGCTCTATCCATAAAATATGCTTCTATATCAACTATGTCAACATATCCGCTTTCGGCTAAGTTCTCCAGCATTTTAATATAAACATCTGCCTCTATATTCTTTTCCCCACCCTCATTTTTTGTGCGGAATGTGGCGAGTATCGGCTTTCCCGGTATAACCGCCCTTAAAAGTCCCGCTGTTTCCAATAATTTCTGAGTATTAAAACACTCCTCAAAAAAATCAATCCTCCACTCGACAATATCAACACTCTTTTTTGCCATAAGTATCTCGCCCATCTCAAGAATATCATCCTGATTTTTTTCAACTATAGGTGCACATACTTTAGGTATTCCGCTGCCTATTTCAACATTTTTGACTTTCAACATTATCTTTTTATCGTTCCTTTCATTGTTCAACAAAGAAATAGAGCAACCTGTGTAAAACCTCACAAGCCGCTCTACTAAAAACAAATCATTCATCATCGAGAGACTGCTTCACTCCTGCCGTAACCGCCGTAACCGCAGCTACCACTACCACAACAGCAATCACTACAATCCCTATCACTCCGGCTATAAGTGCCATCTTTCTCCTCCTCACGATACTTATTTAAATAATTATATGATTTATTATAATTGAATACAAACAAATTGTAAAGAAATTTCAAAAAGAGGCTGTCCGGTGCATACAATACGCTGCTGTCTGCACTCACGGTGCAGACAACAGCAAAATATACACAAGATAACCTCTTTTGATATATTTCTATATGTAATTTTATAGATCAAAACCGAATTAGTTATTGATGAGTTTGTCTCCCTCATTATTCCAGCTGTAAAGCTTACGGATTTCTTCTCCGACTTTCTCTGACTGATGCTCTGAAGCAAGTTTTCTCATAGCCTTGAAGTGAACCTGACGTCCTGCTGGTGACATATCAAGAAGGAAGTCTTTTGCAAATGTACCATCCTGAATATCAGTAAGGATCTGCTTCATAGCCTTCTTTGTCTCAGCAGTAACAATCTTTGGTCCGGTGATGTAATCACCATACTCAGCT
>FR887325.1:84435-116861 GCA_000436755.1 Clostridium sp. CAG:253
TGTAAGAATCTGTTTCATAGCTTTCTTTGTCTCAGCAGTAACAATCTTAGGTCCTGTGATGTAATCACCGTACTCAGCTGTGTTGGAGATAGAGTATCTCATTCCTGCGAAACCTGACTGATAGATAAGGTCTACGATAAGCTTCATCTCATGGATACACTCAAAGTATGCATTTCTTGGATCGTATCCTGCTTCAACAAGTGTCTCAAAACCTGCCTGCATAAGTGCACAAACACCACCGCAAAGTACAGCCTGCTCACCGAAGAGGTCAGTCTCTGTCTCTGTACGGAATGTTGTCTCAAGAACTCCTGCTCTTGCTCCACCGATACCAAGTGAATATGCAAGTGCAATGTCGAGTGCTTTGCCTGTTGCATCCTGCTCTACAGCAACAAGACAAGGTGTTCCTTTTCCTGCCTGATACTCTGAACGTACTGTATGACCCGGTGCCTTAGGTGCTATCATTGTTACGTCTACATCCTTTGGAGGTACGATACATCCAAAATGAATATTGAATCCATGAGCAAACATAAGCATATTTCCAGCTTCAAGATTTGGCTCAATGTCAGCTTTATACATATCTGCCTGTTTCTCATCATTGATAAGAATCATGATAATGTCAGCCTTCTTTGCAGCTTCTGCTGCTGTATATACTTTAAAGCCCTGCTTCTCAGCCTTTGCCCAAGATTTTGAACCTTCATAAAGACCGATAATGACATCGCAACCTGACTCCTTAAGGTTGAGCGCATGAGCATGACCCTGACTTCCATAGCCGATAATGGCGATTGTCTTGCCATCCAATAAAGATAAATTACAATCATCCTGATAAAAAATTCTTGCTTCTGCCATTTTTATTTTCCTCCTGTGAAAAATTAATTATTATATGTGAAGTACAGACCTTTGCCTGTGCTATCGCCAATTTTATATGTCTGCTTAATCAAACTCATCAAGCATAACCTCTGCCCCTCTGCTAAGACCTGCTATACCTGTTCTGACAAGTTCTTTAATTTCATAACCATCAAGAAGTTTAATGAATGCATTAAGCTTTGTCTGATTTCCGGTAAGTTCAATCATCATAGTGTCAACTCCTACATCCACTATCTTACCTCTGAATGTATCTGCTATAGCAATAATCTCCGGTCTGTTTGATGCCTGAACTCCGACTGTTATCAAAACAAGTTCCCTGCATACAGAATGTCCGCTTTTAAGTTCCTTTACACATCTTACATCTTCAAGTTTTGCAAGCTGTTTTTCTATCTGATCCAATATATGGTCATCACCTCTGACTACAACTGTCATTCGTGAATATTTTGGATTCTCTGTCTCTCCAACCGTGAGACTGTCTATATTGTAACCGCGTCTGCTGAACAAGCCCGATATACGGCTAAGCACACCCGATGTGTTGTCAACCAGTATTGATAATACCTTTTTCTTCATAAGTTTCCTCCAAAACCGGATTTTTTCTTTACCACCATGTTTCATTTTAGCAATATGCCTTTAGTTTGTCAATAAAGTTAAAAACAAAAAAACCGCTTTTACACAAACCCGCCTTTTTTTATTTCAAGTGAACCGCTTTTCACTTTATTATTTTTTGCATTAAGCACACTATACTTAATTTTTCCTGATGCACATTTTAACTGCACTATATAGTATGAATAACCGTATTTTTTTACAGGGCTCCAGACAAGTGCAGATTTATTGCTCTTGCAGCTGAATATATATAATCTGTTGTGCGATATATAATAATACTTTATGGAATTATATTTTATAAAGCATTTTGCCTGAACCTTATAAAGACATTTAGCCATATCTGAGTTAACATGTCTGCGCCTGTATATGCCCGATGAATTCATATAAACCCAATTGCCGCCACTATAATCAAAGGCACTTGTAACACTTTTAACATAACTTTTGTCATAGCTGGTATTTTGAGCTGCTGTCTTTTCATATCCATAATGCCCGTTCTTTTTCATATAACTGTCACTTGCAAGAAAATACTTGTGATATACGACCCCATCCTGATTTTTGCCTCTTATACTGTCAACCGGGTCATCCCATGTAACATCTATATTGTACCACTTTGCACCTATTTTCACCAGATTCCAGACATGTTCCATCGAATCCGAATTAACAAAACCGACTGAAAAGCCAAGCTTTTCCATAACCGCAGCATAAGCCAATGAATAGCCCTGACAGTTTCCTTTGTGTTTTACTAAAACACCGTATTCCGTAAGTCTGCTGTTGTTAGAACTTTTATTTTCATATGAAGTATTTTTTACAATATAATCATGAACAAATAAAGCTTTATCAACACTGTTCATTCCGGACTTTATCTGCGAAGTTATCTTTTTTATCTCTTTGTTAATTTTATTTGATGCCTTTTTTATCGCACTCTCATTTACATTTCCGCTTGAATTTTTGTATTCTGATGCGTACCCAAGCTGTATACTCACTATTTTTCCATTTAATGTATTGTACTCTAATGAATAACTGTGATTTGTATAAAATAATGACGGAGTCTTATTTACAACCTCAGTCATTATATCTTTTATACTGCTTTTATCGTCATTTATGTAAAATTCAAACGCACTTATATCCAATTCTGTTTTATATTCTTTGTATGCTTTTATCACCTTTGTTTTAAGCTTATCATAATCAGACTGCACTGCTGCCGATGCAGATTCTGCTCCGCACACGGAAACAATGCAGCCTGCAAAAATAAGCCACATAAAAACATATTTTTTTATAAATTTATATAAAAAATTTTTCTCTAAATCCTCATTTATTATGTTTTTTCTGTTTATATCCACACACCTGCCTAGTACAACTAATAATACCGAAAACCATTGATACAGTACACTAGTTATCCGCAACACCAATAAGATGGTTGATAAATTGCTGTGCTGTTCGACCTGAGATTCCGCCATGGCTCAATTCCCATTTGTTCGCCTCAAGTCTGAGTTCGTCTTCCGTAAGTTTAATCTCCGGATACTTCTTCGCAAGATTGATAACAATATCAAAATACTCCTGTTGTGAAGGTCTGTAATAACCGATAGTAACACCAAACCTTGCAACAAGCGAAAGTTTTTCCTGCATGGTATCGGAACGATGAAGCTCATCTTTTGACATATCAGAGCGGTCACTCCATGTCTCTCTTATAAGATGTCGTCTGTTTGAAGTAGCATAAATAAGAATATTGTCAGGCTTTGTCTCAAGACCACCTTCTATAACCGCTTTAAGATATTTGTATTCAATCTCAAATTCCTCAAATGAAAGGTCATCCATATATATAATAAATCTGTAATTTCTGTTTTTAATCTCAGAAATAATTGTCGAGAGGTCTTTAAATTCATGCTTGTAGACTTCTATCATGCGAAGCCCCTGACTGTAATATTTATTTAAAATTGCCTTGATGCTTGTAGATTTGCCTGTACCCGCATCACCAAAAAGAAGTACGTTATTCGCCTTCTTTCCCTTGACAAACGCTTCTGTATTTTCAATAAGCTTCTGTTTCTGAGACTCATATCCGATAAGGTCATCAAGCGACATATTGCCCGTTGTCGTGATAGGCTCCAAAATCTCACCTGTCTGTCTTGCAGTCTCATTGTGATTTACCCTGAATGCCTTGTTTAATCCAAACTTTCCAACACCGTAAGTTCTGTAAAAGTCAGTGACAATCTTGTACATTTCAGTCTCATCTTCAGCCTTTTCTATATCACTGCTTAATTTCTGGACTTTCTCGCTTACACTCTTGTTGAAAATCTGCTCACTCTTAACTATTGCCTTATAATTTACCACAACGCTGAAACAGTCAATTCCAAGTTCTTTTTCAATAGCAGAAAAATCATAATCAAATAACTGCTTAAAGATTGCAAAGTCACCTTTTGCAAACTCATTTACTGTTCCCTCATTTGCACCTACTTTTTCAGAAACGAGTGTAAACGGATTTTCACTCATCGCAAGTAAAAAAGCAAGATAATTGTGCCACAGATTTTTGTCAAAACCGTAGCGTGTTGATAAGTCAAGAAGATTATGTATCTGGTCATAAATCTCAGTGATAAGATCTTCTTTCACATACTGGCCTGTTGAAAATCTCTGAAAAATATCAGCAAGCTTAAATAAAATACTGTCTTTTCCTATATTTCTGTATATTACAAGTTTTGATGTCAAACGATACATCAAAAATCGCCTCCATTCTCTACATTCTCTCCGGTGCCTCAAGTCCTAAAAGGTCAATTGCCGTTTCAAGAACTTTTCCAACCAGCGCACTAAGTTTTATATATGACTCTCTCTGCTTTTCATTTTCGTTTGTTACTATCTTGTTTTCATGATAGAACTTATTGAATGTGTCTGAAAGTTCATATACAAACTGGCATATCTTGTGTGGTGCATGTTCCTCAAATGCAGCATTAACTGTCTCTGACCATTTTGTGAGTGCAAGCATAACATCTGTTTCAGATTTGCTGTCGGCAGGCTCTATTGTACTATTTTCATCAACTGTTATATTCTGCGCTTTCACTTTTGCAAGAAGTGATTTTGTACGGACAATAGTATATAAGATATATGGTCCTGTATTACCCTCAAATGATGTAAATCTCTCAACATCAAATATATAATCTTTTGATGCCTGATTGCTAAGGTCACCGTATTTGATAGCGGCAAGGCTTATCTTAGCTGCTGCATCATCTATCATATCCTTGTCCATATCCCTGTCTTTCATCTTGTCAAGTACCTGCTCATTTACATCTTCAAGCAGTTTTTCAAGTCTTAAAACTCCGCCGTCACGAGTCTTAAACGGTTTGCCGTCCTTGCCGTTCATAGTACCAAATCCTACAAACTCAAGTTTTACATCTTCACCGATAATTTTTGTCTTTCTCGCACATCTGAATACCTGTTCAAAATAAAGCGACTGTCTTTTATCAACTACATAAATTATCTCATCCGGATCAAACAATTTGCGTCTTTCAACAATAGTTGCAAGGTCTGTTGTATTGTAAAGAGTTGCTCCGTTTGATTTAAGAATCATACATGGAGGAATCTCTTTTGTATCAGTATCTTCTTTTACATCTACAACAAGTGCTCCCTGATCTATATGTGCATATCCGCCATCTTTCATATCCTGAACCATCTGTGGAATATAAGGCTGTGCGTCTGATTCTTTCTTCCATAAATCAAATTCAACATTTAACTTTGTATATATTTTCTTTAAGTCAGCTACAGATACATTTATAATATGCTGCCAAAGCGCAAGATAACCTTTCCTTCCCGACTGAAGTTCTGCCGTCGCAGTCTGTGCTTCTTCTTTATATTCAGGATGTTCTTTTGAATAACCTGATGCGTAAGGATAAATTTCTTCAAGGTCAGACATTGTAAAAGGAGGTTCTGCCGGATATTCTCCGTCAAAATTCTCATCAAAATATACAAGTTCAGGCTTGCGGTGTTTTAATTCTGTAATAATAAGACCAATCTGAAGTCCCCAGTCACCGAGATGCACATCACCGACTACCTTGTGTCCGAGATAACGTGCTGTTCTCTTTATGCTCTCACCGATAACGGCTGAACGAAGATGACCAACATGAAGCGGTTTTGCAACATTTGCTCCACCGTAATCTATAACTATAGTTTCAGGTTTTTCTGCTTTTTCAAGGCCAAGTGTCTCCGAAACCGCCATTTCATTTATATAATCAGCAAGAAATTTGTCACTTACAGTCATGTTTATAAAACCGGGTGCCTGTGCCACTATCTCCTTAAAGCTGTCACTTCCGTTTAATAATTCAACAACTTCGTTTGCCATCTGAATAGGTGCTTTGTGATACTCCTTAGCTGCCGCAAGAGCACCATTACACTGATACTGGCAAAGGTCAGGTCTGTTTGAAACACCGACTTTCGCATACTTCTTATCATAACCTGCTTTCTCAAAAGCGGCACTGAGTTCTTCCTGCAATATTTCAATTACTTTCTTCATTAAATTCTATTCCTCCAATCTGTCTATTTCATCAAAAAATCCCGCAAATGTTTTTTTGCAGCATTCAGGATTTAATATTGTCATACCGTCACCCGCAAGTCCTGTAACTGCAAATGACATTGCAACTCTATGGTCATTGTATGTCTCTATCTCAACATTTTTCGGTGTACCCGGATATATTTCCACACCATCTGTCAGTTCATTACATGATATCCCCATTTTAGTAAGTTCGTCAACAATAACTTTTATCCTGTCAGATTCCTGCCCTCTGATATGTGCTATGCCTGTTATTGTCACTTTTGAATCTGCAAAAGGAGCAATAGCGGCAAGCGTAAGTGCCTGATCTGAAAAATCCGACATCTTTACTTCAATTCCTTTAAGCTTGCCATCAGGTCCTTTAAGCCAAAGATTATTTTCTTTACCTTTGTCCCATCTCACTTCACAGCCCATCTTTTCAAGCATACCTATAAATTTCATATCGCCCTGTAATGAATCTTTTCTCATTCGCTTTACCATTGCACGTTTACCCGTCGCTGCCGCAAGTGCATAAAAATAACATGCCGCCGATACATCCGGCTCTATATTATAATTCAGTGCGGTATATTTCATTCCTCTGACTCTGTAACAGTCACCGGCAAGCTTTTCAATCCCTGTATGACCAAATTGCTTCATCATCTGCTCCGTCATCTCGACATATGACCTCGCCTGTCTTGTCCCTGTCATTTTTATGGTAACATCATCAAAAGCTATCGGAAGCACCAATAACAATGCACTGAGAAACTGACTGCTCCTGTCTATATTCAAATCAACCTGTTTAGGCTCAATTACTTTATCTGCTATAACACCATTCAGATTCATTTCAGATTTTTTTGCCGAATTTATATCTGAATTTCTTCCATATAATATGCCCTTTACTTTCATAGGAAAAGTATATTCATCTTCGAGCCATGTAAATTCCGCTCCAAGACTTTCAAGTGCCACAAGAAGTTCCCTCATCGGTCTTTTTCTCATCTGGTCTGACGATTCAAGTATATATTCTCCATCCCCCATAGCCGTAAATGCTGTAAGAAATCTTGCAGCGGTACCCGCACTCCCAACATATATCTTTGCATTTTTATTTGGGATTTTTCCGCCGTGTCCCTCAATTACAACACTGCATTTTTTTTCATCAGCCTGTGCAGTAAATCCTAATTCTTTAAGTGCATTTAAAAAATGAACTGAATCTTCACTGAACGCAGCTCCCTCCAGCCTTGAAGTTCCGTCTGCCATAGCCGCAAGCAAAAGAGCTCTGTTTGTAATACTCTTTGACCCCGGAACCTCAGCTACTATATCATCCTTCAAATATTTTTTAACTTTGTACTCGGTCATCATTTTATTCCTTAATCAATCTTATTATTTTTGATGCAAGGTTCAAAATACCTTTTGACCCTTGCATCATTATTTTCGCACCATAAGCGAAAAAACAAGCTACATAATAGTGTACGATACGATTATAAATTAGTCAAACAATAGTACACAATTTTTCAACTACTTTTTCTATATTATTTTCTTCAACTCCCAGATAATTCATCACAAACATATGCTCAGATTTATTTTCCTCCAAACGATAAAAACCTGACAGAGGCGACATTTTTATTCCCAGTTTGTTTGCTCTTTTCACAAATTCCTCGTCAGTGTATTTTGTTTTTATCTCCATAAGAAACTGCAGTCCCGCGTCCTCCTCATGTACTGTTACATATTTGTTTAATTTGCTTTTCTTTATTGCAGTCAAAAACTTCTTTTTCTTTTCAGTGTAATATTTTCTCATTCTGTTTATATGTTTTTCAAAACAGCCTTCATCTATAAACTTTGCAAGCGTGTATTGTTCAAAATTAGATACCGTGCAGGAATAAAAAAACAATGTCCTGTAAAACTTTTCAAGCAGCTTTTCAGGCAGTACCATATAACTTATCCTGACTGTTGAAGAAAGTGTTTTCGTAAATGTATTTATATAGATTACTTTTTCTGATACATCAATACTTTGAAGTGCAGGTATCGGCTGACCGTTCAGTCTAAGCTCACTGTCATAATCATCTTCTATTATGTATCTTTTTTCATCCTGATTCGCCCATCCAAGCAGTTCATATCTCCTGCTTATCGGCATAACTATCCCTGTCGGAAAGTGGTGTGACGGTGTAATGTGAAGAATATCAATCTTTTTTTCACTTACCTGCGACGGTATAACACCATATTCATCCATTCCTATATAATCCTGTTTTACACCATGACACCTGTATATCTTTGAAATTTTATCATATCCCGGATCTTCAACTCCGTATTTTTTATCCATTCCAAGAAGCTGTATTATAAGTCCGTAAAGATACTCTGTTCCAGCGCCGATTATTATCTGCTTAGGCGCAACAATCATCCCCCTAAACTCCTTAAGATGCTTTGCAATCGCTCTTCTAAGTTCCATAGCCCCTCCGCTTGGCGGATTTGTCATAAGCGCATTCTGCTGTTCAGATAAAACCTCCCTTATAAGTTTTGTCCATATCGTAAAAGGAAACATATCGGAAACCATCTTATTCTTTGTAAAATCGGCTATATATTTTCCCTCTGAGCCGTCATACGAAACAGAAAATTCTTCATCAATCCTGTCACGCATTTTTTCCTTTACAATCTCAATCTGTCTGGCACTGTTTTTCATATTGTCAGACATACCTCTTTCATGTCTGTTTACTTCATAATCACTATCCCAGTCATAAGTATCTTTAATGTCAGATACATAATATCCTTTTTTTGCAATTGAATAAATGTATCCTTCTGCAATCAACTGGGCATATGCATTCTCAACTGTAATGACACTTATACCCAGATTTTTTGCAAGACTTCTTTTTGATGGAAGTTTCTCATTTTTACCTAAAACTCCCTTTTTTATGTCATTTTTAATACACTTGTACAGGTGTTCATACAACGAATCTGAACCTATATCCGCAAATGAATATGTAAGCATACCAACTCTCCTCTTTAAACTGACCTTTTTGAATATATTTGTTTTGATGATTTTTTTATATCCAGAAGTTATTATATCATAAATTTGCAATGCAAGAGAGCTTGTTCTCTTGCACAAAATTTATGAACGACAAAATCAACTAGCACGAAGTGCGGCAGATGCAATGCATCTGGATTTTGGAGTTATTATATCATACACATATCAGTTGTAAAGAATATGGAGGAAACACAATGAATAAAAGATACGAACTTAATAAGGAACTCGCACAGATGTTAAAAGGCGGAGTTATAATGGATGTAACTACTCCTGAACAGGCAAAAATCGCACAGGAAGCCGGAGCATGTGCAGTTATGGCACTTGAAAGAATTCCTGCTGATATAAGAGCAGCCGGCGGCGTTTCACGAATGAGCGACCCTAAAATGATAAAAGGTATTCAGGAAGCTGTTTCAATTCCCGTAATGGCTAAGTGTCGTATCGGTCATTTTGCAGAGGCACAGGTACTTGAAGCTATCGAAATTGATTACATAGATGAAAGTGAAGTTTTATCTCCTGCCGATGACGTTTATCATATCAATAAAAGAGATTTCAAAGTTCCTTTTGTATGCGGTGCCAAAGACCTTGGCGAAGCACTTAGACGAATCAATGAAGGTGCTTCTATGATAAGAACAAAAGGTGAACCGGGTACAGGTGATATAGTTCAGGCAGTAAGACATATGCGTATGATGAACAGCGCAATAAGAAAACTTACAAGTCTCCGTGAGGATGAACTTTTTGAAGCAGCAAAACAGTATCAGGTTCCTTATGAACTTGTAGAATATGTACACGAAAACGGTAAACTTCCTGTTGTAAACTTTGCAGCCGGCGGTGTTGCTACTCCTGCTGACGCAGCACTTATGATGCAGCTCGGTGCAGAAGGTGTATTCGTAGGTTCAGGTATATTCAAATCAGGAAATCCTGCTAAAAGAGCTGCTGCCATCGTAAAAGCAGTAACAAACTATACAGACGCAAAACTTATCGCAGAACTTTCTGAGGATTTAGGAGAAGCAATGGTCGGTATCAACGAACAGGAAATTGCACTTCTTATGGCTGAAAGAGGAAAATAGTTATAAAAAATCATATGCGCAAATTTTTTATACCAAAAAAATCTGTGTTGATTGAATAAGATAAAAACTAGAAAAGAGGTAATGCTTCTATGAATATAGGAATTTTAGCTTTACAGGGTGCTTTTATTGAACATGAAAAGGTACTTGATAAGCTTGGTGTTGAATATACTGAACTTCGTCAGAAATCTGACCTTGATACCAGACTTGACGGTATAATTCTTCCCGGTGGCGAAAGCACTGTCCAGGGCAAACTTTTAAGAGAACTTGATATGTTTGACAATATAAAAGAACAAATTGAAGGCGGACTTCCTGTCCTTGCAACATGTGCGGGTATGATTCTTCTTGCAAAAGATATTGAGGACGACGCTACAAAACATCTCGCAACACTTCCTATCACGGTGAAAAGAAACGCTTATGGCAGACAGCTTGGAAGTTTTTATACAGAAAGTGATTATGAGGGACTTGGCGAAATTCCTATGACTTTCATAAGAGCACCTTATGTTGCCGAAGCAAAACCGGAAGTTGATGTAACGGCAGTAGTTAATGATAATATCGTGGGAGTAGAATATAAAAATCAGATTGCCATCTCATTCCATCCGGAACTTGATGAAAGCACAAAAATCCATGAACGATTTTTAAAGATGTGTCACTAGAAACAAAGCATGTTGTAACTGTTTCTGTTTTTTGTATATTGCAAATACTTTTTGCATACCATATAATGTCGTCAGACAAAAGATATCATATATCCATGTCGGATAATACACGCAAACCCCGAAAGTGTGTGAGACTTTCGGGGTTTTCTATTCCTTTTTTGAATAATTTTTAATTATTCCATCTTCGCTCTAAGTTCTTTAATCTTCTGCATAAATACCGGTTTATTTGCAAATGAAAAACTACGCTTGCTATAGTTGTAATTTATCACATCAAGCATATCGTCCTCCGTCCTTAATATGCAATCATTTATATCTATGTAAATCTTCTCTCCTGAAAGGTCATCTATATCAAAAATATTATCACATATTATAATTTCCTTTACATCGGCTTCTGCTCTTTCACACCAATTTATATCATATCCAAAATTTTGTGCAAGTAATCTTACTCTCTCTGCCATAACAGGATGATTATTTTCATTTATAAAAAAGCTCTGTGCACTCTCAAAAAGTTCTCTAAACGGCGTCTCATTAAAATCAAGTTCAAATATTCTGTTTTCGCCCGCTTTTCCTGTAATGCCATGAATTGCATCATCATATGCAATCATTACGGTTTTTGCCCTGTTATATTCGCCGTTATGAAGCCCCTCATATACTATTTGGAACATTGAATTTAAGAATGTATCTGTCATTCTGTCAAGGTCTTTTTCAGGCGTATATTTCACGAAGAAATTTATCCAGTTTCTCCATGCATAATATGTAGGAAATGTATTAACTGTCTCCCTTTTTGCCCCCATTGCATGAAGTGCCTTTGACGTTCCTACTGATGCCACTTTCATTCCTGCCTTATTGCACAGATAACACCATTCTGTATCATCCCAATAAAGGAAATTCTCCTCCGGCATAAATCCGATTTTATCTATTGTACTTCTTCTTATCATGAGCGAGCATGCCGCTACGCTGTCTACATACAGATAATCAGGCATTGAACCGTCTTCATACATGTCAAGATGAGGTACATCCGTACAAAAATATTCAAAGTCAATCGTCTGTCCAAACTGCTGGATATAGTCAGGTGCTTCCAAATGATATATTTTTGACGCTGCCATACCAACCTCGTCATGCTCTTCAAGAAATTTACAGAGATTTCCTATTGCATTCTCATCAAGCATTGCATCATTATCTACACACATAAGATATTCATATCCCTCTTTATATGCAACACGAAGCCCTGTATTAAAACCACCTGAACCGCCAAGATTTTCTTTATTTACAATAAGCTTTACTTTATCACCATATTTGTCTCTTATAGCATCCGGTGCACCATCTGTTGACGCATTATCAACAACATATAAATCATAATCCGTAAATTTATTTTCAAGAATGCACTGAATACATTCAAGTACTTTGTCAACTTTATTAAAATTGCATATTACTATACCTATTTTCTTCATTGCTTTCCTCCACTTCCATTTTTGTGTCTATTTTTTAACAAGAACAAATAACCATTTTACAATTAAAACAATACCTGTAAGACTTAAAAAAGTATTTTTGTAAAATATATTATTTTTTATCGTAAATTTGCTCTGTTTTCTCTCTTTTTCTGATATGTAAATAAGAATACAGCTGCAATATCCCATAAAGAAAAAGTCTATGTCAAAAAATGCATGCAAAATTCCAATATATAATATAGCTTGATAACATTTGTTCCACATACGACTGCAATATATTAAATATATCGTCAAAAATATTAACATAAACAAGATTATTATTCCATATTTCACTCCAATATGCAAATAACTGTTATGAATAATATTGACCTTATAATTATGTGTACTCCATTTAATTAAATTATTTTTCCATCCATAACTTCCTGCACCTGTTAGTAAATTATTTTTCAAAACATTTAATCCGTCCTGCATCTGCCAAATTCGTTCCTCAAATGTCTTTATTGCTCTGCCACTAACTATAATTTTAACCGATACAACGGTCACACACACCAATATTATCCCTATAACTGTCATTATAACTTCTATATGCTTTATATGTTCAATAATTTTATCTAATATTTTCTCACAATTGTATGACACAATAACAGCTATCATAAAAATGATTAAGTTAAAAAAATTTGCTTTTACCACAAAACTTATCCAATATATTATAACTGCTGCCAATAATGATATGAGCACAACCATTATTTCCTTTAACCAGACTTTAACCGTGTATTTATTCCCAATCATACAATACACAAATGCCAAAATATAACTAATAATTCCACCAACAGAACATGTCAGGAATAAAAAAATATAATTTAAAATTTGAAATCTGTAATAAATCTCATTATTATTTTCTCTTAAATAAATAATAGTAAAAACCAAAACAATAGCTGTTGTATTTGCATATTGAAATGTTCCCATAAAACGATTATTGCGTATAATCCCACCTATATCAATACCAATATAAGCCATCATACCAATAGCTTCCATTGCGATAACTCCACAAAAAACTCCATCTTTCAATAAATCTTTGCGTTGTACAGATAAAAAATATATAATCAAAAAACACAAAATATATCCACTTAAAAATTTTCTTTCAATC
Organism: Clostridium sp. CAG:253; assembly: GCA_000436755.1. Classification (GTDB taxonomy): domain Bacteria; phylum Bacillota; class Clostridia; order Lachnospirales; family Lachnospiraceae; genus Butyribacter. The sequence goes on from FR887325.1 coordinate 97,741, forward strand.
ATCAAATGATACAATATACAAAACACCGCTACCAAACCTAATCCAAAAGTAAACCTTATATCTCCGCAAAATTTCTTCCTGTCATTTAACATTAAAAAAGCTATACAACCGCCAATCAATAAATAGCTGTCCTCAAAAAATCCGCCTTGTATTATAATAAGTCCCATCACACAAAAAACAATCAGTTTCTCCCAAACTAAATAATCACGACTTTTCATCTTTTTTCTCCATCAAAAATAAACCATCTGAATAACTACTGTTTAGACAGATGGTTTACTTCACTTTTTTGTATTGTTATTTATTTTACAACTACTTTTGTTGTTGCTGTTTTATCCCCTATTTTTACTGTAATATTAGCTGTTCCTTTTTTTACAGCTTTAATCCCTACAGTAACTTTTCCATTTGAAAGCTTCCTATTCACTATCTTTACTATAGATTTTTTAGAGGAACTTATCTTAACATTCTCAGTCAATGACTTCTTATTATCTTGTGCTGTATAATTGTATGTAAGACTCGACTTTTTGCCTTTTTTTACATTTACCTTTTTGGTTTTGGCTTTCAGTTTACTTACTTTATTTTCAGTTGTTTCTGTAGGTTGATTGGTATTTGTAGGCGACTTAACTTTCTTTTTTATCACTACAAGCTTATTATTAAAATCATCTATATAAATATAACCATCGCCGCTATACAACTGTTCTCCTGTTGTCGAATCAATTATAACACGCTCTGTAGTTTTTTTATTGGATTTATAAATTGACATCACATAATAATTATCAATTTTTGTAAAATCCGTGAGAGATGCCTCATCATCTACTTCGTAAATAACCTTACCTATGTTTTTATCGACTATAACTAATTTTATAGTATATCCTTCGTCAAACCTTCCTCCCATATTTCTATAACTCCCAACACATATTTTATACAATCCATCAACTTCCTTATAATATCCATTCTCATCTTCTTTACTACTATCATAGATTTCGCCCACATCTGCATACTCCCCAACAGAATTTAATGAACTATCATATAATTTTCTTCCTCCATTCTCTTTATAATTATATAAATATTTCCCATATACAACAAATTTTTCTCGATATTCTTTTTTTGAAGCATCAATATATTTTTTTCCTGATAAATCAAGCACACCATAGTAATCTTCATCATTTTTATATTGTATATATACATTATCATCAAGCATAAATAAGTTGACTATTTCATCATCTCCATCAAAATCCAAAGTGTATACTTTTGTTTCAAATGTTTTCTTATCAATACTTAAAATCTTTTCTCCATCTGATGGTCTTGATGGATATATGTATAATTTGTCACCCAAATCTGCAATACCATCCTGAGTAATCTTTGATACTCCTAGATTTTCGTATGAAACTTTGTATTGTTTATTTTCTCCCAAATAATACATTTCTCCATCATTCTGATTTTTTACTAAAATCCCGTCTTCAACTTCACTTATCCAAGAACTCTTTAACTCGTCTATGCCAATATCAAATTTTCCACAGTATTTCCACTCTATATTTCCATCATACTTTTCTTTTTCATACCATTTTAAATTTTCATACTCTTCTTTACTCAAACCACATTGATACATCTCCACTCCACTGCCATTTGCAATAAAATAATATCTTCCGTATTTATAATCGTATGAATAAACTTTTTTATCCTTATATACAAAAATTCTATTATCAGTAGTTTCAACTATATTACCATGGTCATAATGAAAATAATGTCCATTTTTCAAATTACTTTTCAACTTAAATAATTCTTCAACATTATCATTATCTTTATTTAAATAACAAAAATAATCATCGTCATTTAATAAATATCTGCTTTCTCTTTCATTCCATGTATATATTTTTTTTTCGTCATCCCCATTCTCAGCTGCAACATTTAAAAAGCTTCTGCCCGATAATAAACATCGTCCATCCGGGTTATATATATATGAATATACCATTTGCTCAGTCCAGGTGTCACCATAATAATCATCATGCTTATATTCTCCAGTAATAATATTCCAGTAATATTTTATTTTTCCACCAGAAGACTTATAATAACTTTTTGACTCAACATTACTGAGTACAACATTGTTTGACTTATAAAATTCCTCTACATGTTTTTTCCCATCCTCACAAGCTTTATCTAGCCACTTACTACAAGCTTCGTTATATTCAGTCTTTGAAATATTATTTTCATTGTCCTCATCATCATTTTGATTTTTTTTATACTCAGCATTGGACATTTCTTTTACTAATTTTCCATCATATGAATAATAACTCCATTTAGTGTTATTTTCTCCACTCTTAGGAACAAACCTACATAAAATACACTTCTGTCCGTTATACTCTCTAAAATAAAAATAATATATGTCATCTTCACTTGCTTTTTTCTTAGTCAGAATAATTTTCCCATTTAATATCGCATTTGAACTTCCGTTACTACCAATTGCTACTACAAGCATATTTCCATCATTCTTGCTTATTGACTCAATACTTTTATACTTACATGGAACAATCTGTTTTCCATCCGTATACGAAATCAATCCAACCAATGATTTTCCGTCAACCTTTTTCGTAACCTGAATAGCATTATCCCCTGACCATATATACGAATACGTTAATCCTATGATTATTTCACCTTTTTCCGATATAATACCGTATTTTTTCTCTTTTCCGACTTTTTTGCTGACAATATATGCCGTCTGTCCGTTTAATTTTTCTTTCAAAGAAGCTATCTCATCATAATCTGTTTTCTTGACTAACTTATAATCACTATCCATTATTGCAACTTTTCCATCCTTATATCCATACAGATAACTTTTAGTTTCATCATCTGATTTTTTGCAATCAAAATACACCTCATCCAAAGGCGTCTCTTGATTTTTTACAATTTCCCATGCCGTCTCAGCCGCTTTACAAACAACCTGCGGTGCCATTGTTGTTAACATTGCGGCTACTAAAACCGCTGCAATAACACTTTTTAATCTCCTTTTCACCATATACTTTTCCTCCTTTGTCCTTTCTACAACATAATTATTATTATGTTGCAACACCGAATAAAAACCGTTATATGGCGGATTTTTCGAGTATCGGCTATTGTTTTTTGTATATGGCATTGATATAATAATACTGTTCAACATTGCACATTCCTATTGAATGTAGCATTATATGTAAAAATATTCTAACATGCTAAGCATAATAATAATTATGTTCTCAACTTTTCACCAGCAAATCCATTTCTTCAAGCTGTTTTTTATATTGCTCACACGATTCTTTTAAATATATTCTTGTTGTTTCTATATCACTGTGCCCTAATATATTTGCAAGTTTTACCACGTCCTTATACATAGAATAAAATGTTCTCGCAAACAGATGTCGCAGATTATGTGGAAAAACTTTTTCCTTACTTACATCTGCTATATCACACAATTTTTTCATTTCACGCCATATCCATGTCCTGTCTACAACATTCCCGTTACACGATTTAAATACCGCTCCGCTTTTTATATTATTTTTCCTTATATAATCCAACAACCTAACTTGAAGATTTCTCGGTATTAACACTTTTCTCTCTTTACTCTTGTTATATATGACCATCACACCTTTTTTTACAACATTGACTGTCAACGCCGAAATTTCGCTTACCCTTATACCCGTTGCACATATAGTCTGAATTATCATTGCAATCTTGTACTTTCCGCTATTTATGGCTGCTTTCACCAGACTTCTATACTCATTTTTGTTTATTTCTTTGTCTGACGGCACAAATATTTCTTTCTGCACCTTATAAGTTTTAATCTTTAAATCAAACCATCCAACATATTCAAAAAAACGATTTGCCGCAACAATATACGAATTTATACTGCTTGTCTTATATTTCCTCTCATCTTTTAAATGTTCCTTAAACTTTATCAATAACATTTTGTCTATTTTTCTTCCATGTGCATATTCTTTTAATTTTTTCAAATCCCGCATATATTTTTCTATTGTCGCATTGCTTTTTTCCTGCTCCAACAAATATCTTTTATAATTATCCATAATCTTTTCTGAAATAATTTTTTCCTTATACATTTTAATCCTCACTTTTCTATATATAACTTTGTTTTATAGTTAATCTGCCTGTTTTTCCTGAAAATATGCAAAAAAAAGAAGCTAAATATAAATTTAACTTCCAAAAAATATATTTAATTTTTCAAACGATTTATCTTTCCTCCATTTATACAATTCCACTTACCTAACATTTCTCCATCATCTTCTCCAGCTCATCAAACAACATGCTGTGATATGTCCCTATCCCCTCACCATTTATATCGGCTAAAACGCCTGTGCTCTTTGCTGTATCTTTCCAAACTTTTCCTGCCGAATAAGCGGCATAAAAATATTTTTCATTAAAATTAGAATTTTCATTATCTTCTATATTGCTTGCTTTTTTTTCGATTTCCGAAACAGCATACACGCCTGCCGCAAACAATGCACATAAAGCAGACAACATACATCCTGTACCACTTACTCTTCTCATTCTGCTGTCACCGCCGTCTATCTTCAAAACAATATTTCCATCTGAAATCGTATCGAGACTGCCACTGATGAAAGCTATTGTATCAAATTTATTTGCAAGGGCTATAGCTGTTTTTTCCTGCTCACGCTCTGTTAACTTTATACTGCTTTCAACTCCATTTGACACAATTTCACTATTTAGTCCCAATAATATTTTAGCTTCTTCCTGATTACATCTTATTATATCAGGGTTCACATTTTTAAGTATCTCTTCTGCACAACTTTTTCTGTAGTTACTTGCCCCAACACCAACAGGATCAAAAACAACTGGATGACCAAGTCTGTTTGCAGTCTTGCCTGCAACAATATAAGCGGCTATTTTTTCATCAGATGGAACGCCCATATTTATAAGAGTTGCCGATGAAATCTGTGTTATCTCTTCCATCTCTTTTTTGTCCTGTGCCATTATTGCACTGCCACCTGCTACAAGTAACATGTTGGCTACATCCTGCATTGTCACGACATTTGTAAGACAATGTACATTTGGTGATGTGCTTTTTACATAACCGATATATTTTTTTACAATATCCTTCAGTTGCCTGTCACTTACAGCACCGCCACCTGATATACTTTTTTCGCCTTTTAAATCATTGCTCTTTTTCCCGAATATCATAATACAAAATCCCTCTTTTTTTATGTTTAGTCCTCAAAAATCTCAGTAACACCGGATTTTTTAAGTGCAGTCATAAGTATAAATGCAAGAATACTTCCTGCCACTGTTGATACAAGAAATGGTACAACATACACAAAGACACCTATATCAGGAACTCCCATCGCATATTTTGCTACCGGATATGCAGCGATGCCACCAAGAATTCCCGTTCCAAACGCCTCGGCAAAACATGTCAGAAAAACTTTTTTTGTATACTTATAAACAAGTCCGCAGCATAAAGCACCAACCATACTCCCCGGAAATGCTAAGAAACTTCCAAGTCCTAAAATATTTCTAAGCAGACTTGCCACGAATGCTATACCTACACTGTAACCCGGTCCCAAAAGGACAGCCGATAAAATGTTTATCATGTGCTGGACAGGTGCACATTTGCTTGATGCAATAGGCACACTGAGCATACTTCCAACAACCGCAAGTGCAGTAAACACCCCTGCCATAGCCAATTTTCTTGTTGTTTTCGATTTCATTTTATACTCCTTTTTCAAAAAAACACTCCCAAAGCAATACTCTTTCGATTTCTCACTTTGAGAGTGTATCTATTCATTTCTAAATTCTAATCTTCCTGACTTTAATCAAGAAGTATCCCACGCTTTTAGTTCAGCTAATTAAGCCATAAATGCCTTAACCTTTGCGTAAATTCCTTCACTGTCAAGTCCGTATTTCTTGATAAGTTCTACAGCCGGACCAGACTCTCCGTAAGTATCATTTACACCAATCTTGAGAACCTTTGTAGGAGCTTTCTCGCTGAGACAATCACATACTGCACTTCCAAGTCCACCGATAACTGAGTGTTCCTCTATAGTAACAACTTTTCCTGTCTCTTTTGCTGCTGCAACGATAAGTTCCTCATCAAGAGGTTTGATAGTATGAATATTGATAACTTTTGCATCTATTCCGTCTGCCGCAAGCTTCTCTGCTGCCTCAAGTGTCTCAGAAACTTCAAGTCCTGTCGCAACAAGTGTAACATCCTTTCCTTCACGAAGAACAACACCTTTGCCAAGTTCAAACTTGTAATCCGGTCTGTCGTTTATAACAGGTACGGCAAGTCTTCCGAAACGGATATATACAGGACCTTCATGGTCAAGTGCAGCTTTAACTGCTGCCTTTGCCTCTACATCATCTGAAGGGTTCATTACTACCATTCCCGGTATTGTACGCATAAGTGCTAAATCTTCACAACACTGGTGTGTAGCACCGTCTTCACCTACTGATATACCTGCATGTGTAGCACCAATCTTTACATTGAGTTTTGGATATCCTACTGAGTTGCGTACCTGCTCAAAGGCACGTCCTGCTGCAAACATTGCAAATGAACTTACAAACGGAATTTTTCCTGTTGTTGCAAGTCCTGCTGCAATACCCATCATATTACACTCAGCGATACCACAATCTATATGTCTTTCAGGATAAGCTTTCTTGAAGATACCTGTTTTTGTTGCTGCTGCTAAATCAGCATCAAGTACAACAAGATTTGGATACTGCTCTGCAAGTTCTGTCAAAGCATTACCATAGCTTTCTCTTGTAGCAATTTTCTTTACGTCTGCCATTTTTTCCTCCTATCCGCTTATTTCAAGCTCTCACCGATTTTGTCAAGGTCAGCCATTGCCTGTGCGTACTGCTCATCATTTGGAGCTGTACCATGCCAGCTTGCATTATTCTCCATGAAAGATACACCTTTACCTTTCACACTCTTCATAACGATAGCTGTAGGCATTCCTTTAGTTTCTCTTGCCTTCTTGAATGCATCTGCAATCTGCTCAAAATCGTGTGCATCAATCTCAATAACATTGAAATTGAATGCCTTAAACTTATCTGTAATAGGATATGGTGAACAAACATCCTCAATCTTTCCATCAATCTGGAGACCGTTGTTGTCAACGATAACAACAAGATTGTCAAGTTTTCTTGCTCCGGCAAACATAGCTGCCTCCCAAACCTGACCTTCCTGAATCTCACCATCACCAAGAAGTGTATATACTCTGTATGAAGCATTGTCAAGTTTAGCTGAAAGTGCCATACCTACTGCTGCCGATACACCCTGTCCGAGTGAACCGCTTGACATATCTACTCCAGGAATGTGCTTCATATCAGGATGTCCCTGAAGATAAGAACCAACATGACGAAGAGTCTTTAAATCCTCAACCGGGAAATATCCTCTCTGTGCAAGTGTTGAATATAATCCCGGTGCGATATGACCTTTTGATAATACAAAACGATCTCTGTCTGCTTTTTTAGGATCCTTAGGGTCAATATTCATCTCCTCAAAGTATAAATATGTTAAGAGATCTGCTGCAGATAAAGAGCCGCCCGGATGTCCGGATTTTGCGCTGTGCACTGCTGTAACAATACCTTTGCGGACTTCATTTGCAGTTTTCTTTAAAGCTAAAATATCCATGATATCTTCCTTTCTGATTTTATTATTTTTACTTTCAAATTCCAATTTTTTTGTTCGCTATGCTGTCAAAAAACTTTTCTCAGCCTCTACTCTCCAAAGACAGCTATGTAGTCCTTCTGGAATTTCTCGATTCCCTGGTCTGTAAGCGGATGTTTTGTCATCTGCTCAATTACGTTGTAAGGAACTGTTGCTATATCGGCACCTGCAAGTGCACAATCTGTTACATGAATTGGATTACGAACACTTGCTGCGATAATTTCTGTCTTAATTTCAGGATAGTTTGCAAAAATATCTGCAATACTCTGAATAAGATCAATTCCCGGTGTTGAAATATCATCAAGACGTCCAAGGAATGGTGAAACATAAGCTGCACCTGCTCTTGCTGCAAGAAGTGCCTGATTTGCCGAGAAAATAAGTGTTACATTACATTTGATTCCTTCGCTTGAAAGAACTTTTGTTGCCTTAAGTCCTTCTACTGTCATAGGAATTTTAACAATCATGTTCTTATGAAGTTTAGCGATTTCTCTTCCTTCTTCAATCATTCCCTCTGCATCAACTGTTGTCGCCTTAACTTCTCCGCTTATAGGACCGTCAACGATTTCTGCAATTTCCTTTAAAACTTCTTCCTGGCTCTTTCCGCCCTCTTTTGCAATAAGTGATGGGTTTGTTGTTACACCACAGATAACACCCATATCATTTGCTTTTTTAATGTCCTCAATCTTTGCTGTGTCTACGAAAAATTTCATACTCTTACTTCCTCCTTAAAAATATAGTTAGTTAAATAAACATTAAAATATTATACAAAACTCTAAATAGATTTGTTAATGTGATTATACAACTTTTCAGGTAACAGGTCAACGATTTTAGCTCTTAATAAAACCAAAAATTCTTCCAGTCATTTTTGTAAACTCTGTAAGCACCATCACTTGTTTTAAAGCTCTTTATAAGCTTTCCTGTCGCATCTGTTTCCATAAATTTGTTTTTGCTGCTGCAACAATATATGTACAGATTTTTGTCTTTAATTATGTTTCCATAATCAGATGTTTTTTCAAAAGCTTTTTTGGCAGTAACACGATAATTTTTTGCACTCTCATTTACTTTAAACTGATAGTAATATGAATTGTTGTTTGCTCTTTTCGCATATTTTCCTGAATTGTTGTTTAACATCGTGATAACATTACCTGACGAATTGCAAGTAATCGCATTCTGATTATACTGTGACCTGAACGGATCAGGCTTTTTCTTTCCCTCATTGAGTATAGCATCTATGCTGTCAGGTTCCTCTGTTGCCTCAGCATCTGCCTGTTCTTCTTCCTCTTTTGAGTATTTTTTCAATACCTTTTTCTTAAGTTTTTTACATTTTTTCCATATCTCTTTATCTGCAATAATATAATCAAGTTTCGGAATAATACTTCCAACATTACTTACCTTAAAAATACTTGACAGAGATTTTGAACCTATTATAAGTTTGTTTGTTCCGCATACCTGAACGGAATTTATATCAATCCAGTTTGTCTTTTTGCCGGATTTATTATATATTTCTGAAAGCAATGAATCAAAGTCAAGCTTTAGACTTACATTGCCCGTTTCCAATTCAAGTCCCATTATCTTGCTGTTTCTCGTAGCCTTTCTTCCAAGTGCGGTAGCTATGAAATAAATATTTCCAAAACCGTCGTATGCAAATTCTCCATCCTGCCTGTATCCGTTTACCGAATAAACTTTAGTAACCTGTCCAAGCGAATTTACCATTGCAAATTTATTGTCTGCACACGGATAAACAATGCCGTCATATATCACCTGCATGTTCTTTGCCATATGACCGTCAAGCGGCATCTCACTTCTTAACACGCCTGAATTGTCATACATCGCAATTGCATATTTTTTTATTTTCCTGTTTACGGTCTTTTTTATTATTTTAGTTGTCTTTTTTCCGTTTTTGTTTATCTTCTTTGTAATAACTTTAACAGACTTTTTGTTCACGGTTCTTCCTTTTCCAAAGACCGTATAAAGACCGTTGCTTATCTCCTGCTTGCTTCTTCCGTTTATAACAGAAAGTCTTGTCTGCATGCCTGTGCTGCTCTTAGGAATATCTACACTGTACACCAGCTGTTTTGATAACTTGTCCTGTTTATTATACAATTTCAGTGTTATATAATTTTTCATTCCGGGTACAAGACCTATAAGCTGATATTCATGTTCCGTTGCAACATTTCCTGAACCATCTGCTATCAATGTTCTTGTAAAATCAGGAATTTTCTTATCTTTAACTGAAATTGTATATTTACAATAACAATTTCCGTCTGTATTAAAATATACATACATCGAACAATAATTTGTACCGTATGGGTTGTATGCCCACAGTGCATCATCCGGAGTATATTCTTTTACTTTCTTTTTTATATTTGTAAGCGTCTCTTCCGCTCTTGCCGACTTTGCCTGATTATAAACATCTTTTGGTGATTTATAATTTATGGTAACAACATTTTTTCTTTTACCTGAAAGATATAAATTTTTAATATCTATCTGTTTCACATTATCTATAGCTTTTCCACTTTGATTTTCAAGAAGATCCTTTTCTTCCTCAATCTTCGCTTTATCCTCACTGCTCAGTTTGTCTGAAATACCACTCATCTTCCATACAAATATCCCCATTGCCGCAATCATTACAACACTTGTAATCAGTGCAGTTATCAGTTTTTTCTTCATTACAATCCTCATTTCCTTGAAAATAATATAAATAATATTTTTCTATCTATCTTCAACCAATTCTTTTAATTTGTTATATATATCTGGATAATTTCTCTTTATATTCACAGGCTTCAAATCTTTGTCAAGCAGACAATGCTCACTTCTGCCTGTTGTAACCAGTTCTTCGTCCCTATTATAAATCTCATATTCTACAGTCAGCTTCATTCCATTATATTTTGCAACCCTTGAATTTACATAAAAATCCTCACTGAAATGAAGCGGCTTAATGTACTTACATTCAACGCCTAGAACAGGCATAATCAATCCCATGTCTTCAATCTTTTTATAATTCAGTCCGATTTTATTGAGAAAGTCTATCCTTGCCTCTTCAAAAAATCTGATATAATTCGAGTGATGAACTATCCCCATCTTGTCTGTTTCATAATAATTTACCTGACGCTTATACGCCAAACCCTTTTCATCCATAACCATATGCCTCCAAAAATAATGGTTGCTTTGCCTTTTGTAATAGGCTATACTTATTCACACCTAATTATAATTATAACTTATTAAATGCTGCTTTGCAACAACAAAGGGCATACATTATAAATTCAGAAAAGAGGAAATCAGTATGAATCTAATTACGGCAGAACATCTTACTCATTCCTATACGGAAAGACTTTTGCTTGATGATACTTCATTTAGTTTAAATGAAAATGAAAAGGTCGGTATTATCGGTATTAACGGCACAGGCAAATCAACCTTATTAAAAATTCTAGCCGGAACGGTCGAACCCGACAACGGAAAAATTATTATGGGAAGAAATTTACGAATAGGTTATCTTTCACAAAAACCTGAGTTTTCTCAAAATATCTCTGCTCTTGAAGCAGCGCTTCCACTCCAAAAAGATATTTCAGACTCTCCTGCAAATTATGAACCTCAGGCAAAAAACATGATGAACAAACTTGGGTTTAAAAATCACAGCCAGCCTATAAATGAACTTTCGGGCGGTCAGAGAAAAAGAATTGCTCTCATCCGTACACTTCTCACTCCGGCTGACATCCTTATTCTCGATGAGCCGACAAACCATCTTGACAGTGCAATGAATGAATGGCTTGAAGACTATCTGAAAAAATACCGCGGAGCTCTCATAATGATTACTCATGACAGATATTTTCTTGACAGTGTCGTAAACAGAATCGTTGAGATTGATAAGGGTAAATTATACAGCTACGATTGTAATTATCTGGGATTTTTGGAAAGAAAAGCTCAAAGAGAAGAAATTGCAAACGCAACAGAGCGAAAGAGACAGAGTTTACTCCGCACTGAAATTGCGTGGATGATGCGCGGTGCCAGAGCACGTTCCACAAAACAAAAAGCACATATACAAAGATACGAGACTCTCCGTGATATGAAATCTCCTGTTACAGACAGTACTATTGAAATAAGCTCTGCATCGTCAAGACTCGGCAAAACGACAATCGAACTTGAAAACATTTCAAAATCATTTGATGGAATACCTGTTATCAATGACTTTACATATTTCTTTTTAAGAAATGACAGAGTGGGTATTATCGGACCAAATGGCTGCGGCAAATCAACTCTGATGAACATAATAACAGGAAAAACAAAGCCTGATTCAGGCCAGGTTACGATAGGACAAACCGTAAAAATAGGTTATTTCTCACAGGAAAACGAAGCCATGGATGACTCTTTGAGAGTTATCGATTATGTAAGAGAGGGCGGTGAATTTATCCATACGAAAGACGGCACCATATCCGCTTCCGTAATGTTGGAGAGATTTTTATTTCCACCAGACCAGCAATACTCAATTGTCGGCAAACTTTCAGGCGGTGAAAAAAGACGTCTTTATCTTCTGAGAATACTTATGGAAGCACCGAATATCCTTATTCTCGACGAGCCGACAAACGACCTTGACATTGCCACTCTCACACGACTGGAAGATTATCTTGATTCGTTTGACGGCATTGTTATAACGGTTTCCCATGACCGCTATTTCCTTGACAGGGTTGTATCAAGAATATTCTGTTTTGAAAACAGTACCATAAATCAATATGAGGGCGGCTACACAGACTATCTGAACCACACAACCCACAAACTTGATGTTACCGATGCAGGTTTAGCTTTATCAGAAAGCACTGACAATAACTGTAGTGAAAATCCCGAAAACAATTCGGGCAAATCAAAAGTGACAAAAGACAACTGGAAAGACGGTCAGGTTAAAAAGAAAAAAATGTCTTACAAGGAAGAAAAAGAGTTTGAGACTATAGAAGCAGACATTGCTGCCCTTGAACAGGAGATTAAGGAAACCGACAATGCCATGTTAAAAGCCGCAAATGACTTTGTAAAACTTGGAGAGTTATCATTAAAAAAAGAGGAGCTCTCACAAAAACTTGACTACAAAATGGACAGATGGATGTACCTCGAAGAACTTGCCGCAGACATAGCAAATAATTCCTGATTTTACACACTGCCATATGGTGATAAAAGAAAGTATTCCGCCACAAAAATGCGTTGACACTGAACATTTTATATGATAGATTTAATTGTGTTGGTGGTTACATAGACACCATATCAGCCCTATGGCATGCCATTTTGGGCATAAATATTTTTTAAAGTTTTAGGAGGCAGTACAATGAAGGGTACAGTTAAGTGGTTTAACGCAAAAAAAGGTTTTGGTTTCATTTCAGACGAGACAGGTAAGGATGTATTCGTACATTATTCAGCACTTCAGATGGATGGTTTCAAAGTTCTTGACGAAGGTGAAGAAGTGGAATTTGACGTTGTAAACGGAGAAAAAGGACCACAGGCTTCAAATGTTGTAAAGGTTGGCTAATTTACCTTTACATTTGTTATAATCGAAGCATGGATTCATTCTTATTTTTATAGATATATTTTTATTTTAATTTTTTTGATTTTTTGACAAGATTATAATAAAGCATTAATTAAGGGACATCATTTTATTGATGTCCCTATTCTTATATATTTATGTTTTATAAATATCATGATTATAAGTTATATAAACATTTTTTGATTTTATATAGTCACACATTCTTATACCTATTTAAGTCTCATTCTGTACACAACAGGCTTGTCGCTCTTTACAAACGGTGCTTTTATTATCATTCTGTCATCTTCTCTGATAAACTCCGGCTGTTCATCATAACCGAGTGCCTTAAATTCCTCAATAATGCCATGAAAATCTTTGCTGTTTTCTCCCATGCTCTTAACGATTATATCTTCACCATTCTGCTTCATAGGTATTATGTAAATGCAATCTGCCTTACATGTAAATCGTATATCCTCGGATGTGAAATCTTTTCTTCCCTCTTCTGAGAACATTCCTTCTACAACTTCCGTACTTCCCTCTTCCTGAACTCTCCAAGGATGTGTACCGTAGATTGCCTCTCCATTTACATCCATCCACTCTCCGATTTCTTCCATTATATTTATCTCTTCGTCGCATATCGTACCGTCAGCTTTTGGTCCGACATTTAACAAAAGACAGCCATTCTTGCTGACAATATCAACCAAATCCTGAAGTATGTCACTTGATTTCTTAAATCTGTTCTGCTCAGTATAACACCATGAATTGAATGCCATAGATGTGTCTGCCTGCCAGTAAAATGGTTTTGCCTCCGAGAAATGACCTCGCTCCATGTCGAGTATTCCCGTTCCAAGCATCATGGCATCATGTTTATATGATATGCCAACTTTCATGCCCCACTCATTGGCACGGTTATAATAATATGCCGCAAATTTCTTTAAATATTCCTTTACGGAATCGTGCTGTATCCACCAGTCAAAATAAACCATTGACGGCTTATATTTTTCAACAAGTTCACAGTTTCTTGCAAGCCAGTCCTCAAGAAATTCCTTCGGAGGTGCAGGACTGAAAAGATCCTGATTATCAGGTTCGGGCATTGCCGGCCAATAGAAATCACCGAGTTTCATAGGCTGCTTTATATCACTCTCAAACTCACAGCCATGTCCCATAAAGAAAGCATGCTCAACACGATGATTAGACTCACAAAAAACAAGACCCTCATCCTGAATTGCTTTTTTGAGTTCACCGAGTACATCTCTTTTCATGGCTTTTTTTACGCTTGTCCACTCACTTATCTCACTGTCATACATCTGAAATCCGTCGTGGTGCTCAGCTACAGGCATAACATATTTTGCCCCCGCTTTTTTAAACAATTTAACCCACTCTTTCGGATTAAATTTCGGTGCAGTAAACATCGGTATAAAATCCTTATATCCAAATTTAGTATGCTCGCCAAAAGTCTCTCTGTGATGTTTCCATTCTTCCATGTCCTGAATGTACATATTTCTTGAATACCATTCATTGTTGAAAGCCGGAACACTAAACAATCCCCAATGGATAAATATACCAAACTTGGCATCTCTGAACCACTTCGGTGCTTCGTACTCAGACAAAGATACCCAGTCCGGCTTATACGGTCCTTTTTCAATCACTTCGTCTACAATCTTTAAATATTTTTCCTGTACTGTCATTCAGAAACCTCCATACTCTATATTATTGATGTTGAGGTCAAAAAGTATTTTGACCCTTGCAGCATATCATTTATTCTCTTCCTTAACTCTTATCAGATTCATAACATCCGGTGTTTCACTAAGAAGTATTTTCACAAATTCTCCCGGATGAGGACAGCTCTCAACTTTTTCACCCTTTTCATTTTTCATGTCAAGAACTTTAACCGTCACATTCTCTCCCGATGGCTTCATTATCTCTATCTCATCACCAACGCAGAATTTATTTTTCTGTTCTATAAGTGCATAACCTTCCTCATCAACTTCCCTGATAATTCCAAGGAAAACATATCCTCTCACATATGTGTTGTTGTCATAAATCTGTGTCTCATGAGTAGTCGGTCCATAGAAAAATCCCGTTGTGAACTGTCTGTACGTACACTTTGAGATTTCTTCCATATAATAATCTTTTTTTGACTCATAAAGCTTTGGTGACTCGAAATAATCATCAATCGCCTGACGATAAGTTCTTGCCACATCTGCCACATAAAGTGCCGTTTTCATTCGACCCTCTATCTTAAAGCTGTCTATACCCGCATCTACAAGGTCAGGTATATGCTCTATCATACACAAATCCTTTGAATTGAAAATGTATGTTCCTCTCTCATTTTCTTCGATAGGAAGATACTCACCCGGTCTGCTTTCCTCAACAATATGATACTTCCATCTGCATGGATGTGTACATGCTCCAAGATTTGCATCTCTTCCCGTAAAATAATTGCTGAGCAGACATCTGCCGGAATATGAAATACACATTGCACCGTGTACAAATGTCTCTATCTCAAGGTCATCAGGAATATTCGCTCTTATGTCCTTAATCTCAGCAACCGAGAGTTCTCTCGCTGAAACAACTCTTTTTGCCCCCTGTCTCTGCCAGAAAAGATATGTTGCATAATTTACATTATTTGCCTGTGTACTTACATGAATTTCAATTTCAGGACATACTTCTTTTGCTATTGTAAACACACCTGGATCAGATATTATCAGCGCATCCGGCTTAATCTCTTTTAATTCCTCAAAATATTTTCTGACGCCCTCAAGATCCCTGTTGTGTGCTGTAATATTCGCAGTTACAAATACTCTCTTTCCATATTTGTGTGCAAACTCTATTCCTTTTTTAATATCTTCATTTGAAAAGTTTTTTGCTTTCGCTCTAAGTCCATATAACTCCCCACCGATATAAACTGCGTCTGCACCATACATAACGGCAACTTTCAAAACATCAAGACTACTTGCAGGCACAAGTAATTCCGGTTTTCCATTTGCTAACATAATTTCCTCCTATTTTATCTCTTTGCATTGTTATTTTAAATTTTTCATTTCTTTTTCTGATTTCTAATCGTTATTACTGATACTACCAGGTACAACCTGTGACAATGCCGCACCGTCTCCGACCGGCAGCACAACAGTTTTAAACCTTTCAGAATGAGTCAGGAAATATAAATATTCTCTCATTCTGCCATGAATTGTCCTGTCACGCTTTGTTATCGCATATCTTGACTGTATAATATCCCCATCCTGTAAAACATTATCAGTCACCAAAAGACCGTCCTCGTCAAGCATTTCAAGAACAGGTTCCAAAAAATTAAGATACTGTCCCTTGGCTGCATCCATAAAAATAAAATCATATTTATTCCCTGCCGCCGCAAGCTCTTTTAAAACATCTGCCGCATCACCTTCAAAAAGATTTATTCTTTCTGTCTTTTCATATCTGGCAAAATTTTCTTTAGCACATTTTATGCGTATCGGAACTTTCTCTATTGTATCTATAATCGTATTATCTGATACATATTCACTCATCAACATACTTGAAAAACCGACTGCAGTACCTATCTCTAATACCGCCTTCGGTTTTTTTACTGTCAAAAGAAATGAAATAAGCGACTGCATGGGACGTCTTATTATAGGTACACCGTCTGCCAAAGCCTCTTTCTCAACCTCTTTTAAATATTCAGGTATGCTCCAGGATATTGAATCAATATATGTTGACAACCTCTCATCAATAATCAAAACAAATACCTCTCTTTTCAATCGCTTTTTGTAAGCATATCAAGTATTTCTTCATAATCCATACTTGTATTTAATATATAATCTCCCGGTTTCAATTTCATTTCATCTCTGTCCATAAGCATGGTTCTTATATAAAATGAATATCTGTTTACAATCAATCCGTCATCATATAATTCTTTTGCCACCTTGTGCATTGACTCATCTTTTGAAATTGAAAACCGTATATCAGTTCCCGGTGCTTTTTCTACAACAACCGGACCATAAATTTCATAACAAATACCATAACACATTTTGCATGCATGAAACATCATAAAAATAATTAAAACAGATACTAAAACATTGACCAGAAGAAGAATACCTCTGCGGAAAAAATTTAACGCCTGTCCTGCACTTCGGGAACCACTCATATCTATCCCTCCAGAAAATCAGTTTCAATACTGATTTCCTCCAAATAACACTCCTGAATTTTTCGTATCATCACACAGTACTGATGTTCAGCCGCAAAATATTCATTTGAAAGACCAATATTCAGTAAGTCAGCAAACTCATTCTGAAGATTGTTATTTTCCTGAATAAAATTCTCATTATCCGAAAGCTGCAGAGCGAGACTTTTTCTTCTGTAATCACATATTCTTCCATATAATTCCGGTTCATTTTTTACTTTTTTCAAAAGTGTCTGATACTGATTATATTCTTTTGTCGATTTTATAACATTTATCAGTGCATTTAATGCATCATCAATTTCTTTCATTATCCCGCTCCCCTCTGTACAGCCATATATAAAACTAAGCCATAATTACTCAACTTCCATGATAATAGGTAAAATCATAGGATTACGTTTCATTTTCTTCCAGAGATAATCACTGAGACTGTCTTTTATTTCAGTCTTTATCTTGCTCCAATCAGAAACCTTATTGTCAAGACATCTTTCAAGAGCTGCATAAACTATACTCTTTGCCTCATCCATAAGGTACTCTGATTCTCTTACATAAACAAATCCCCTTGAAACAATATCAGGGCCTGCAAGAAGCTGGTTAGTATATTTTTCAAGTGTAAGTACAATTATAATAAGACCATTTTCAGAAAGATGCTGTCTGTCTCTAAGTACAATATTTCCTACATCTCCGACTCCAAGACCATCTACCATTATGCCCTGAGCCTGAACCTTGCCGATAAGTGTAGCTCTCTCCTGTGTAAGTTCAAGTACATCACCTGATGACAATACTATTGTATTTTCTTTAGGTATACCCATTCCCTGCGCAAGTTCAGCATGTGCTTTCAAATGCTGATATTCACCATGTACAGGTATCGCATATTTTGGTCTTGTAAGAGAATATATAAGTTTTATCTCTTCCTGAGAAGCATGACCTGATACATGTGTATCCTGCACAATAACTTTTGCACCTTTCTGTGCAAGTTCATTTATGACCTTTGAAACATTTTTTTCATTTCCCGGAATCGGTCTTGAACTGAAGATTACAGTATCGCCCGGTTCTATTGAAACTTTTCTGTGAAGATTTGCAGCCATTCTCGAAAGAGCCGCCATCGCCTCACCCTGACTTCCGGTTGTGATAAGCACAAGTTTTTCAGGCGGATAATTCTTCATCTGTTCCATTTCTATTATTATATTTTTAGGAACGTCCAGATAACCGAGTTCTGTAGCCGTAGTAATAACATTTACCATGCTTCGTCCCTCAATTACAACTTTTCTTCCATACTTTTCTGCTGAATTTATAATCTGCTGCACTCTGTCAACATTTGATGCAAATGTCGCAACAATTATTCTGTGTTTTTCATTGTCGGCAAATATATTGTCAAAAGTTTTGCCAACGGTTCTCTCCGACATTGTATAGCCCGGCTTCATGACATTTGTACTGTCACACATAAGCGCAAGCACACCCTTTTTTCCAAGTTCGGCAAATCTCTGAAGGTCAATAGTCTCTCCGTTTACAGGTGTATAATCAACCTTGAAATCACCTGTGTGAACAACTATGCCTGCCGGTGAATATATCGCAAGTGCTGCCGCATCTGAAATACTATGATTTGTTCTGATAAATTCTATTCTGAAACATCCGAGATTTATTGACTGACCGTATTTCACAACTTTTCTCTTAACCGGTTTTGGAAGTACATGCTCTTTTAATTTATTGTCGATAAGACCCATTGTAAGCTTTGTCGCATAAACAGGTACGTTTATCTCTTTTAATACATA
>FR887325.1:116870-118936 GCA_000436755.1 Clostridium sp. CAG:253
TCTCTTTTAATACATATGGCAGTGCACCTATATGATCCTCATGACCATGTGTTATCACGAATCCCTTAACTTTGTCGATATTTTCCTTAAGATAAGTAATGTCCGGTATAACAAGGTCTATTCCAAGCATCTCGTCCTCTGGAAATGACAAACCGCAATCTACAACAACTATGCTGTCCTCATATTCAAATGCCGTGATGTTCATTCCTATCTGTTCTAATCCGCCGAGTGGTATAATCTTAAGTCCTTTTCCAAGTGGAGCATCTTCTTTTTTCTTTGTGCTCCTTGCCGCAGTCTTTCTTACTGTTGCCGGCTTGTCAGTTGTTTTTCTTCTCGGTCTCCCCGGTCTTTTTGCAGTTTTTTCTTCTGCCGCCGGCTCTTCTATATTTATGTTCTCATTCTGAGAATTTTCTGTCTCTGTTTTCAATTTTTTTCCCTGCCTTTCATTTAGTTTTCAAATTCCACATCGTCCAATAATTCTGCAAAAACTTTCGAGATTGCATTTATTTTCTCATCATCTTCAAGCATCTCATAAAAGCTTTCTTCCGTGTTTTCAGAAACCTCTCTAAGAATATATGCATCCGCTTCATCATCTTCACTGTCAGTAACAAGGAGATAATTTTCCCCTGCTATCTTAGTTTCTTCTACCACAAAAAAAGGAATTTCCTCTCCATTATCCGTTGTAAAATTAACAACTTTAGTTTCCTTATTCTCTTCCATATTAAATTGTATCCTTTCGCTATAAACAGGCAGAAAGCACTTATTTCCGCTCTAAACTATCTAAGTAACTCTGTAAAATCAATGATGCTGCCATCTTATCTATATACTGCTTTCTTTTTTCTTTACGGATTCCGCCTTCTGAAAGCACACTGTCAGCCTGAACTGTTGTGAGACGCTCATCCTGATATATAACCTCAAGTCCGCTTCTTCTCTCTACCATTTCCCCGAACTCTCTTGTCTTTTCGCATCGCTCGCCTTCTTCGTTGTTCAGCTTTTTAGGCAGTCCTATAACCACTTTTTCTACATCATATTCTTTCATCAGAGTCTCAATTCTCGCAAGAGTCTGTCTGAGCTTTGTCGGACGTTCACGCCTTATTGTTTCGACAGGCTGTGCCGTGATAAGCATATCATCACTAATTGCTACACCTACTGTCTTTGCGCCATAATCAAGCCCCATGATTCTCATATTTTCACCCGTTTTTTCTTTCTGTATTTTTATTTAAAATTGTTTTTTATATAGTCCTCTAAAAGAAGTTCAATTATCTCATCACGTTCCACACGTCTGATAAGACTTCTTGCTCCCTTATGACTTGTAATATAAGTCGGATCACCGCTCATAACGTAACCGACTATCTGATTTACAGGATTATATCCTTTCTCTGTAAGAGCTTCATATACTCTCGCTATAACATCTTTAACTTCAATTACCTGATCTTTTTGTACTTTAAAATATTGTGTATTATTTATTTCCTGCATAAAGGCAGTAAACCTCCATTCCTTTTCACGTTCAAAAATATATACATATATACTAATATATCCCATCCAAAAAAACAATATAATTTTTTTTAAAAGTTGTCATTTAACTCTGCAAGAACCACTTCATTATTCACTTTTCCGATAATTTTCACGCTGATTATCTTATTGCATTTACTTTGTGCATCCTCAATATTTTCAGCACTTACAGCAATTCTTATATATCTCTCATTATATCCTGTTATATATTTTTTCCCGTTTATCTGCGTAATTTCCTCAAATAAAACTTTTTCCTCATTTTTTAATGCACGTTCTCTAAATTCACTCTCAAGAACTTTTTCTTTTTCTATCAGCCTTTCACTTCTTGCTGATTTTTCACTCTCAGCTATCTGACCGTCCATCTTATCTGCAGCGGTTCCCTGTCTCCTTGAATACTTGAAAACATGAATTTGTGCAAACCGCACTTCTTTGACAAATTTAAGCGTTTCAACAAATTCATCTTCTGTTTCCATCGGAAATCCCACAATAATATCTGTCGTTATTGCCGGATTTTCAAAATATTTTTCAAGTATTTTTACTCCCTCGAGGTACTG
>FR887325.1:118981-134026 GCA_000436755.1 Clostridium sp. CAG:253
ATGCCTGTTCATTCTCTTTAAAACACTGTCACTTCCGCTCTGCAAAGACAGGTGAAAATGAGGACATATTGATGATATTTCCGACAACCTTTTTGCAAATTCATCGGTTATTATTCTTGGTTCAAGCGAACCAAGCCTTATTCTCTCAATCCCTGTGACGCTGTTTATTGCCTCCAATGCTTCAAGTAACGGCTTTCCCTCTTTTTCAAGAAAAGCACCTGACTTTTTGCCATCCACGCCATACGAGGACAGATGAATACCTGTAACAACAATCTCTTTGTATCCCTGTCTTGAAAGTTTTTCAACTTCTGCGGTAATCTCATCAATTGATTTGCTTTTCAACGGTCCTCTCACATACGGAATTATACAATATGTACAAAACTGGTTGCACCCATCCTGTATCTTTATATATGCTCTTGTATGTTCTTCTTCAACGGCTGCCTCTGACATATGAATATGAGCTGTTTCTTCAAACACTGTTTCACTGCTGTTTTGCTGCTGACTTTCCATATCCACGTCATCCATTTTTGTGTCATAGCTGCCGTTCTGAGATAATTTATTTAAAACAAGTTCTACAAGCTTTTCCTTGTCTTTATTGGAGATAAATAAGTCTACACTGTCATCAACCTCGCCTTTAGCTTTTGCCGAATCGACATAACATCCGGCAGCGACAATGACAGCGTCAGGATTTATGCGCTTCGCACGATGAAGCATTTTTCTTGACTTCCTGTCGGCAATGTTAGTTACAGTACATGTGTTTATGATATATGCATCCGCCTTTTCCTCAAACGCAACAACCATATGACCCTTTTTTTCAAAATTTATCTTCATCTTCTCAGTCTCATAAGAATTAACCTTACAGCCTAATGTCAAAAAAGCAACTCGCACTTTTTTCCTCCTTGTTATTATTTAATAAAATTTTACATCGTATCAATTTTTAAAATTTATGCCAAAAAAACACCTCCGATTTTTGTTACATATTACAAAACATTTTAATAATTTATCAATTATTTGCAATCTGATAGTAACTATATACACACTTACGCCATTTTTTTTGGCAACATTGTATATTGACTTTTCATCATTCAATGTCTAGTATTATATGTGAACAAAATATAAGGGAGGTAGTTAGTATGAAAACCGTAAAGATTTCTTTAAACTCTATCGACAAAGTAAAGGCATTTGTAAATGATGTAACTAAATTCAATACAGATTTTGATTTAGTTTCAGGAAGATATGTTATTGATGCAAAATCCATCATGGGAATTTTCAGTCTTGACCTTTCAAAGGCAATTGACTTAAACATTCATGATGATGACAACATGGATGATATCCTCAAAACATTAGCACCTTACATCGTTGAGTAAAAGAGTGTGTCAGTTTGGACACAACAGTTTATACTAAACACCGGGAAGGCTGTGCCTTCTCAAATTTTAAATGCAATTTCAGAGAACACCATAGACATATCTTAAGGTGTTCTCTTTTTTTACGTTTAAACTTCTTAAAGCATTTTTTACTTTATTATTTTCTGATGCCGGTGTCAAAATATATTTTGACCCTTGCATTATTTTCCTATCTCTATTATCTCAATAGTATCAAGAGCCTCTTTTACCATCTCGTCAATCTTTTCCGTAAGATTTTCTTCTGACTTGTTGATTGCTTTAAGATTTGGTTTTGTGACAGGATGTTTTGCCACGAAAATTGTACAGCAGTCCTCATATGGCTGTATTGATGTCTCATATGTTCCAATTTTTTCAGAAATATCGACTATATCCTGCTTATCAAATGCAATAAGCGGTCTGTAGACAGGTATATCACATACTTCATTTGTAGCTGCAAGGCTCTGCATAGTCTGGCTTGCTACCTGACCTATACTCTCTCCCGTGACAAGACCGAGACAGCCATTCTCTTTTGCAAGATGCTGTGCTATTCTCATCATGTATCTTCTCATAATGATAGTCAATTCTTCATGAGGGCACTGTTCGTAAATATACATCTGAATATCTGTAAAATTGACAACATGAAGTCTTATCTTTCCTGTATATTTTGAAACAAACTTTGCAAGGTCAACAACCTTTTGTTTTGCTCTCTCACTTGTGTATGGCGGTGCATGGAAATAAACCGCATCTATCCAGACACCTCTCTTAGAAATCATATAACCTGCAACTGGACTGTCGATTCCACCTGACAAAAGAAGCATTGCCTTTCCTGCTGTTCCAAGCGGCATACCGCCTATACCCTTATAAACCTTTGAGTATACATATGCTTTTTCTCTTATCTCTACCCATATATATACGTCAGGATTATGCACATCTACTGAAAGTTCAGGAAATCTTTCAAGAAGATATCCGCCCATCTCCACACATACTTCCGGTGATGTATAAGGATAATGCTTATCGCTTCTCTTTGATTTTACCTTAAAAGAAAAATCACATTTGGCATACTGCTTTTCTACAAAGTCACCTACTGCTTTTGTTACATTGTCCCAACTCTTATCTTCAATCACTTCCACCGGACTGATTCCAGCAAGACCAAATACTCTCTGTAACGTCTCAATCACTTCATCAAAGTCAAAGTCTCCGTCAGCCTGAACAAATACTCTTCCTGATTCTTTCTCAACAGTAAACTCACCGTCAATCTCAGAAAGTCTTAATCTTATCTGATTGCATAACGCATCTTCAAACTTATAACGGTTCTTTCCCTTAACCCCTATTTCTGCGTATTTTAATAAAAATCCCTGCGCCATTTTTTCCTCCATTTTTTATTTTATCAGGTATTTATTCCGACAGCCTGCCGCACCTTATGTGTGCATAGCAACCCATTTTTGATTATTACCTGTGTTGTTTATTATTGTTTTGTAAAACGTTTCAATATCGGAAGCTGCTTCATCAATACTTCCAATGCATACTCTATCTGCTCTTTTGTCGTCTCAACAGAAAAACTGAATCTGATTGTCGAGTCAAGAAGTTCATCACTGACACCTATTGCTTTTAATGTTCCGCTAAGGTCAGGATGATTTGAAGAACATGCTGAACCCGATGAGACATAAACACCTTTTGAAGCAAGTGCATGAAGTAAAACCTCACTCTTTATTCCATAAAATGACGCACTAACTATATGTGGTGCCGTGTCTTTTATATCAATTCCATCTATGCCATTTATTACAACTCCACACGAACCGTCAGCACATTTATTCTGATTTCCTATATCATACAAACCATCAATAAGCATCTGCTTCAATTCATAAAGTTTCTCTATTTTTTCATTCTGATTATCATATATCATCTTTGCGGCAAGTCCTAATCCTGCTATCGCAGGAACATTTTCAGTTCCCGAACGCATGCCTTTTTGCTGTCCACCACCGAAAATTATAGGTCTTATTTTTGTATTTTCTTTTATATATATATATCCACTTCCCTTAGGTCCGTGTATCTTGTGACCGCTTACCGACATAAGATCAATACCTAACTTCTTTGGTACTATTTTATATTTGCCATATGCCTGAATCGCATCCACATGAAATATTATATTTTTATTTTTACTCTTGATTAGCTCAGATATTTTTTTAATATCTTCTACCGCACCAATCTCATTATTGACAAACATAACAGAAACAATAACAGTATCATCTCTTATTGACTCTTCAAGTTCTTTCATGTCAACATGACCAAGCTTGTCAACTTTCAGATAAGTCACTTCATAACCCATCTCTTCAAGAAAAGCCAGCGGTTCATGTACAGATGCATGCTCTATTCTTGTAGTAATAATGTGTTTTCCGGCTCTTCTGTTTGCTAACACCGTACCGATAAGCGCCATATTATTTGATTCTGTTCCGCCGGACGTAAATATAATTTCCTTAGGCTGGCATTTAAGTGTTGACGCAATATTTTCTTTCGCCTCATTTATATAATTTTCCGCCTGCATTCCTTTTGTATGCTTTGATGACGGATTTCCAAAATCAATCATCATAACCTTTTCAACTTCCCTGCATACTTCATCAAATGCCTGTGTCGTAGCGGCATTATCAAGATAAGCCTCCATTTGTATTCCTCCGTACTTTAAATATCTCTAAATCTTAATCCTGCATCTCAAACATCATAATCGAAACAATTGCCATTCCTGCCGTCTCTGTCCTAAGAATTCTCTTTCCAAGTGATATTGGCTTTATCCCATTAGATATAGCTTCTTCAACTTCTTCTTTTTCAAAACCGCCCTCCGGTCCTATAAATATTCCAACTGATTTTTTCGTGCAGCTTTCTTTTACTATTTTTCTCGACTCTTCAATTCCGTCCTGTAACTCATATGGTATCATATTGTACTCTAAGCTGCCCGCAATGTCAAATGCCTCTTTAATACTTACAGGATTTGCCACTTTAGGAATAATCCCTCTGCCGCTTTGTTTTGCGGCTGCCTCAGCTATAGCCTGCCACCTCTTTGCCTTTTTGTCACTCTTCTTGTCGTCCAACTTCACAACACATCTTTTCATAGCAACAGGAACAATTTCGGACACGCCTAATTCCACAGCTTTCTGTATGATAAATTCCATCTTATCTTTTTTGGGAATTCCCTGAAAAAGCACAATCTTACACGGAAGTTCTGTATCTGAGTCCTGCACTTTTTCAACATCGAGCAAAATCTGCTCAGAAGATAAAGTATTTATTCTTGAAATGTAATCTGTTCCTTCTTTGTCACAGGCAATTATCCAATCACCCTTTTCCAGTCTTAAAACATTTTTTATATGATTTACATCCGTTCCATCTATATAAATTTTATCAGCCGCAATCTGCTCCTTAGATACATAAAAACGATACATATTTTTTCCTCTCATCTTTAATTTTTCCGACCAGCCATAAACAAATACAAATAAAGTAAATTTATTTTCTGCCACATAAAGATACAGGCATGTCAAAGATTACAATGAGTATCCCAAATACCCTGTCTGCTTATCCATACACGCCTGTATTTTTATTTAAGTCTGATTAATTGTAATTCAAGTTGATACTATATAAGTCCCTCAAACCAACTGTTTGTGTTCGCAAATGTCGTATATGCACCGCTATAGGTGTATGAAGCTGCATGATTATTGTTAAATACAGCACTGTTTGCAATACCATAACTCTCATTTGCCTTTGATGATATTGTATCACTCAAAGAACCTACACCTGTAAATAAAGTCTTTAAAACATTAACATCTGTTTTCTTCAAAGTATCTTCATCAAGTGAAAGTTTATTATCTTTTCCGATGCTGATACCACTCTTTGAAAGCAGAACCGAATTCGCATTTGTGTTATTGACAATACTCACACTTCTTCTTAAAAGACTTGTCGAATCAGCATTTCCACTCGCATCAATATAATTATTATAGGCATCAACAAAATTTTTAACCGCACTTGTAATGGCATCTCTGTCATAGTCACTTTTTCCGTCTTTGTCTGTCTTTTTCTCATATAATGAAGTCTCTGACAACTTAGATAAAGATTGTTTTAATTTAACTGCAGTTGTCTTTATATCCACTAAATTTGCGGTTGAACCTGAAGTTGAAGTCCCATTGCTCTTATTATCTGTTTTTTGCGAAGCATAATATGCAGTTAAAAGCTTCTTGTAACTGCCTGATTTAATCATTGAATAGTCGCCAAGCAAAGTGCTTGTCTCACCAAAAATTGATGACACCGAATTATTTGAGTTTTTACTGCTGCTATCCGCAAAAAACATACTGTTTGCACCACTTATTGAAAAAACTGATGGCATAACAATCACACTCCTTTATCATCATATGCTCATTTCCGGTACATCGTAAATTACATCTTTGATATATTGATTATCAATTATTCATTGTACAAATACATCGTTTTTCAAATATCCTTTCTATAAACAAGGATGTTATTTGTACGATATACCACTTATCTATATTTTATATCGTCTGTTTTCTAATAAATTTTACCTTCTTTTTGATTTTGTACCATATCTTTTTTCAGATGTTACTTTTCTTTTTCCCGATGACTTAACAGTTCCCCTGTTTTTTCTGTTTCCATTTGTGGTATTGTCATTTTTGTTTAATTTGCTAATACTTCCTTTACCGCTTTCACCGTTCTTTCTCTTTCCTGAATTCTTTCCTGAATTCTGCCCTGTCTTGGAACTTTTACCATTTTTAGCATTCTTCTTTTCCCATGCCTCCTCACGCCACTTTTCTTTTCTCGGTCTGATAAGACATTTTTCGTCAAAGCCTATAAGATCCTCTCTTCCTGCTTTTATAAGTGCCTCTTTTACAAGATCATAATTTTTAGGATTCTTATATTGTATAAGTGCTCTCTGCATCGCTTTCTCATGCGGATTTACAGGTGTATACACCTTTTTCATTGTCCTTGGATCAACCCCTGTATAATACATACATGTTGAAATAGTTGACGGTGTCGGATAAAAATCCTGAACCTGTTCGGGCATGTAACCTAAATCCCTTAAATGAACGGCAAGTTCTACGGCTTCTTTAAGTGTTGAACCTGGATGTGATGACATTAGATACGGCACGACAAACTGTTTTTTACCAACCTTTCTGTTTATCCTGTCATACCTTGCCTTAAACGCTTCGTATACTGCATTTTCAGGTTTTCCCATATTTTTAAGGACTTCATCAGAAATATGTTCCGGTGCAACTCTCAACTGTCCGCTGATATGGTATTCACAAAGTTCTTTCAAAAATGTATCATCACTGTCTGCCATTATATAATCAAATCTAAGACCTGAACGCACAAAAACTTTCTTTACTCCGTCAAGCTTCCTGAGCTTGCGCAAAAGTTTAAGATAATCACTGTGGTCAACTTTGAGATTTGGACAGGGTTTTGGAAAAAGACATTGTCTGTTCATACATACCCCATGTTCAACCTGTTTGTCGCATGCTCTTCCTCTAAAATCTGCCGTCGGTCCGCCTACGTCATGTATATACCCTTTAAAATCCGTCTCTTTTATCATCTGTTTTGCTTCTGTAATTATTGATTCATGGCTCCTTGTCTGTAACACTCTGCCCTGATGAAACGTCAAAGCACAAAAGCTGCATCCTCCGAAACATCCTCTATTACTTGTAAGACTGAACTTTATCTCTGACAAAGCAGGTACTCCACCATCTTTTTCATACATAGGATGATATGCCCTCATATACGGAAGTGCATAGACATCATCCATCTCAATCTGTGTGAGCGGTCTTGCCGGCGGATTCTGCACTATATAAAGATAATCATTGTATTTTTCAACAAGTCTGCTGGCAGTAATTGAATCAGTGTTGCAATACTGAATATAAAAACTTTTTGCATATTCAAGTTTATCATTCTGCATTGTCTCATAGTCAGGAAGCATCTTTGCATCATACACACTGTCAAGATTTTTGGCTCTGTAAACCGTACCGTTTACAAAAGTAATATCAGATATGTCAATTCCGCTCTCAAGCGCATCTGCTATCTCGACTACAGAAAGTTCACCCATTCCATATATACATATATCAGCCTGTGAATCAACAAGTATCGAATGTTTTAATTTATCAGACCAATAATCATAGTGTGCAAGTCTTCTAAGACTTGCCTCTATCCCTCCAATGATAATCGGCACCCTTTTATAAACTTTTCTTATAAGATTACAATACACTATCGTGGCATAATCAGGTCTTTTTCCTATAACACCGCCCGGAGTGTACGCATCAGAACTTCTTCTTTTCTTTGACACAGTATAATGATTTACCATTGAATCCATATTTCCCGCTGAAACAAGAAAACCAAGTCTCGGCATACCAAATACCTGAATACTCTCCTCATCCTTCCAGTCCGGCTGAGCAATAAAACCTATTTTATATCCGTGTGCCTCCAATACCCTTGTAATGATTGCAGCACCAAAAGAAGAATGGTCGACATAAGCATCACCGCATACATATACAAAATCGACCTGTTCCCAGCCACGCTTTATCATATCTTCCCTGCACACAGGCAAAAAGTCTTTTTTCTCGTAACTCATTTATATAAAACCTCATTTCTAAAACCCAAAACCATAATAACCAATTACGTTTTGTTGTTGTCAATAACTTTATTTGACTTTATCATCTTTTATGCATTATAATAAACAACATTGTAAAAACAAAGAAAAAATCACAAACACAAAAATTATATCATTATCGAAAGGATTTGCATATGAGAAAATTATTATTTTTTGATGTAGATGGAACTATAGCTGACAGAGTCGGCAAAAAAAATGTAGTTCCCCAGTCAGCAAAAGATGCAATAAAAAAACTTCAGAAAAATGGACATCTCTGTTTCATAAACACCGGTCGTGCCTTGTCAGAAATTGATGTCTATCTTAAAGAATTAAATATGGATGGTTTTATATGCGGATGCGGTACTTATATTTTATATAAAAATGAGATACTCTTTTCTCAAACAATACCATTTGATATTGGCAACGAGCTCATCAAAGACCTTGAAAAATATGATATTGAATGGCTTTTAGAGGGCGAAAAAACACTTTATTACAGAAACAAACCATACACTACACATATAGGCGATTTTAAAAACGAGCAGAAAAAACTATATCCTGATGCATATAAAGAACTTGACCCGGCAATGGCATCAAATCTTGTATTTGATAAATTTTGTATCGGCGTTCATAAAAACAGTGATTTTAAATCTTTCAGTGAAAAATACTCAAAAATATTTACAATAATCGACCGTGGCAACAGCTTTTATGAGATAGTTCCCTCTAATTGCTCTAAAGCTACCGGTATCGAATTTCTTATGAAATATTTTAATGTAGAGAAAAAAGATACTATTGCAATAGGGGACAGCAACAATGATCTGCCAATGCTTGAATTTGCCGGAACAAGCATTGCGATGAAACACAGTCCTAAAACAGTTCTTGATAAATCAGACTATATAACAGATGATGTATTTGGTGATGGTATATATAATGCAATGAAACATTTTAAGCTTATCTAAAATAATAATACTAATAATGTACACATGATAAATTTCTTATAATACTGTATGACTATAGACATACAGTATAACTTCAACAATCAAGTAGGAGAAAATTCCTCTAATGAGGAATTTTCTCCTACTCGATTTCAATAGTTTCCTAACACTCTGACACATCCACTATGTCTGTTATCATCCCGTATATCAGCTACCTGATTTTCTCAAGCACTGCTTTATATATCATTATCAGATATGCATCAATAAAGCAAAATTTATTTTCCAGAAATTCAAGAAGCTTATACAAAAATGCTGCTCCCAGTATTGCTATACTGGCACATGTAACATAATAATCCAATTCAAGCATAAGCAACACAATATTTGCCAATGCATATACAAACAATATTCCCGAAAATTTTCTTATTATTTGCAGTGCATTATATAATGTGACAGATAAATTTTCCAATTTTTCTTTGATAACCGTCTCTGAATCTTTTGAGAGAATTTCATACATATCTTTATAAATCTTCTTATCTTCTATATTTAATCTGACATTTTTCTTATCTCCAATCTCCTCAGAAAAAAGTTTTACATATTTTTCATACCCTTTTTTTCCAAATTCTTTACGTAAACACTTTTTAAAGACGTTCATATTAATTCTCCGTAATATTATTTAATATTTCATATGCCGCATCATATTCAAAATTCTGTATATTGTCATAAACTTTGTTTAATATCTCTTGTCTGTCTGCCGATGCACTTCCCATCATCTTTTCTAACATTTCAATAATATCTATATAGTTGAAATCCTGAATATATTCCTTAAGTTTTTCCACATTCTTCATAAATTCTGAAACAGGCATAACTTCTGAGTTACTCTTATTTTTATCCTGCTCTTTGAAAAAAATACACGCTTTCTCAAGCTGGTCGTGAAATTTTTTTACTTTTTCAAGATACCCATCCATCATCTCATGAACATATGGATTTTCAAATTCTCTCGCAGCAAACTCAAGCCGTTTTGACTGCTCCGCAAGCTCATCTGCACCTATATTTAAAAATATACCTTTCAAACTATGAAAGTGCAAGGTCATAGTCTCCATCTGTTCAGTGTTTCTTATAACATCTATCATATTATAATTTTCGATTATGTTTCTAACACTGACTACAAGAACTTTCATATAATTTTCAAGACTTCCTGCCATAAGTGACAATCCCTCTTCATAATTAAGTCCATCCACAGATGAAAGGAACATCGTCTGATCTTCATCTTCCTGTTCTTCACTTTCAGTAACATCAATCTCAAATCCATTTGCGATGAGAGCTGCTTCTAATTCTTCTTTTTTTACAGGTTTTCTGAGAACATCTGTTGCACCCGCCTTGTCAAACAATTCCTTTACCTGTGCATCAACTGTAGCCGAAACTCCAAAAAATACCGTGCCATCCGTCCCACTTGTAACAAATTTTATCTGTCTTATGGCTTCAACACCATCCATATCAGGCATGAGATAATCCATAAGCACAAAATCATAACTTTTTGAGCACGTTTTTTCGATTGCTTCCATACCTGATTCCGCAGTGTCAGCGTGAACACCATATCTCTCAACCATTGCTTTAAGAACAAGTGTATTTGCACTATTGTCATCAACAACAAGAACATCTGAACCACTTAGTTTTTTCATAAGTATTCAACAATCCCTTCTGCATTCATAATAAGCTCTATTATTCTTTTTAATCATTAACCGAAAAGCGAAATACTGTTGTTGTACTATACTCTTCTCCTGCCTTCAGAACTGCATTTGGAAAGCCTTCTGTGTTTATTGCATTAGGGAAATTTTGTGTTTCAAAACATGCACCACTGAAATTTCCATAACTCATGCCATCTTTTGCATTTTCAACAGTAAGCGTACCTGCCGTATAAAGCTGCATGCCCGGCTGGTCTGTATAAACTTCTAACATTCTACCTGTATCTTCACATATAAACTGTGCAGCCTTCGCAACATCACATATTTCATCCCCGTTTAGTACAAAGTTATGATCATACTCAGTAACAGTCTTTTCATCCTTGTCAAAAGCACCAAGTCCATCACGAATCTTTTTGCCCTTTCTAAAATCAAGTGCCGTATTCTCAACACTCTTTATCTCACCTGTAGGAATTAAAATATCATTTACAGGTGTATAATTATCCGCATAAATGGTAACTTCCTGGTCAAGAACATCTTTACACTTATGACCGCCTTTTCCAAGATTAAAATATGAGTGATTTGTAATATTCACAATAGTATCAGCATCTCCCACAGCATAATAATCTACCATAAGTTCATTCTGATCGTTTAATGTATATGTAATCGCAACAGTAAGATTTCCCGGCAATCCCTGTTCTCCATCAGGGCTCATTCTTGAAAATGTAATGCTGTCTCCATTTTCTACCGAATCTGTCTCCACATCATACATCATACGATTGTATCTTGTATTTCCACCATGCAGACAATTTGTATTGTCATTCATATCAAGTTTATATTCTTTGCCGTTTAAAGAAAATGATGCATTTGAAACTCTGTTTGCATATCTTCCTATTGGAGCACCAAAGCCTGGCATATTCACCTCATAATCTGAAACTTTATCATAGCCCAGGACAATATCATCAACATTGCCATCCTTATCCGGCATCATAATATTTGTGATAACTCCGCCCAAATCAATAAACGACACCTCTAAACCATTTGTATTCTTTAATGTATATTTCGTAACTTCCTTACCTTCTTTTGTAACTCCGAATTTAGACTTTAAAATACTCATACACCGTTCCTCCTAAAAAATATTTGACTTTATTATAACAATATTTGACTTTATTTACAACTTAATAAAAGGTAAGTTTTTGATAATATTTTCATTCCTACAAACACGCCGCTGTCAACTTTTTTATAACCTCTTTGACATACTCTTCCGGTTTTGCCACCTTTTTTGCTATATCAGGTATAGACATATCACATTCTTCATATAATGTCTCGATTTTGCCCTTAATTTTACCTTCAAGTTCTCCTTCAAGTCTCCCCTCATTCTTGGCATTATTTATTGAATTTTCCCACGCTCTGCACATATCTACAACCTCCTCTTTTTTCTTCATCGGCAATCTGTGAACCAGTTATGAGATTTATAATCTCCACCGCTTCTTTCTCTACATGTTTAAACCTTGTTTTTCCTTTTATCCAACTGCTGTCTTGGTCTGACTGATTTTTCAATTCCAAGTACAACATACACCGCCTCGTCATCCATAGCCATAGTCCACAGCATAAGATTGTCTCTCAATTTCTGTATTGCAATATCTGCGTCATTTCCATATGGCAGTAACACTTCAGTATTATCTATCTTTTGCAATTTTTCAGGCTTTATCACCTGTCTGCCGTCATAAATATAGAAATTGAATGCATCTGCTATAACATCTCTATGCGACATATATTGCTTCGTTGCTATATCTACCTTCCCCATAAGCTGCACCAACGTATATTATGGTGGCACCCAGGTTTCAGATGAAGATTTGGAATGCAAAGCGATCATTGACCATCTGCATACTGATAATCCTACTTGGGGAGCCCGTCAGATGTCTGCTCAGCTTAAGCTGCGCGGATACCAGGTTGGTCGCCGTAAAGTAGGAAGATATATGCACTTAGACAGATTTATCCCAAAATAAATCTGTCTAAGCGCATGAAACAGGCAAAAGTCTGTCCATATCTGCTTCGTAATGCAGTCATAGACCGTCCAAATCAGGCATGGTCGATTGACATTACATATATTCCAATGAAGCATGGATTTCTTTATCTGACAGCCATTATCGACTGGTACAGTCGTTGTATCGTTGGCTGGGATGTTGATGACACTCTGGATACCACTATGGTCATCAATGCATGAAAAAAGGCATTTAAAGTAGCAAAGCCGTTAATTATCAACTCGGATCAGGGTAGCCAGTTTACCAGTGATAAATATATTGCTTTCATTCGTGATAACGGTATTCGCCAGAGCATGGATGGTAAAAGCCGCTGGGCAGATAATATCATGATTGAGCGCTGGTTCCGGAGCTTCAAGTATGAGGAAGCATATCTCACGAAGTATGCTAATCTCAAGGAAGCAAGAGAAGCCATCGGAAGATATATCTACAATTATAACTTTGAGCGATGCCATCAGGCAATCAATAATAAGCGTCCTGCAGAGATGTACTATCCGGCAATGCTTTTGGATGAAGCCAGAGCAGCCGCATAATGTAAAAAGTCCGGGAGACGCTACATTGCATTCTCTCATGTAACCCGTTAACATATCAGTTCATTATAAAAATATTAAATTTTTGTCTTGACAACTGAGCCATTATACAAAAAAACTTGACCACAACAGGGCTTCTCGGCTCTTATTAAGCAGTGTGATACCTTTTGATACCTAAATTTGACTATTTATTTTTAAAACTAAATTTTTAAATGCAGTGGTTTTATGTGTATTTGTTAATGATTCTGAGCAGGTTGCTAGATAGTTTAATGCATCAGTTATAAATGAATTTTTACAATGTGTAGCAAGTGCCAAACAAAGATTTCTGAATCGTCTATTTGCCTTTGGCATATTTAAGTCCATTAATAAAGTTGAATCATCCATCATGTTAAGTAAATAAACAAGAGCTTTGTTATCGAAATTTTTAATAAACTCTTTATAGTATGGTAAAGCACCCTCATCTACGCCCTCGCGGTATCCTAAACCATTTCCACAATAACACACAACAATTGTTTTTACCCAATCGGATAAAACAGAAAGTGGAACATTCCCTGAAACTGGAAGTAATTGTTTGAGCTGACGTGCCCATGGAGCTTCGTTATAGAAATTATTTACGCTGTTATGTGTTGACATTAGATTAGCTAATGCATCTCTTATTTCGTAGGATATACTATCCTCGTCTTTATATGAAAGACCATCTACTATAGTAAGAAAGTTGTTTGCCTTTTCTTTTCTTTGAATATCACCATTTTTTCTGAAATATCCATATTTTTCACCAATAGAATGTTTCTTTGCTTCAGTACTTGCATTCCAAGCATACTTAGCAATCCCCTCTATATTTTGAGTTATATTTGAGGCGATATTGGGGTCTGTGTACATACCAAAAATTGATGAAAGAAAGTCCTCTGTCATAATAGTAGGAAGTTCATTTATATTGTTTCCTATATATGAAAAATCCTCTTCTGGAATGTTGTTGGTACGGAGATTATATAGCAGTTGTTTTAATTTAATGGCATCACCGTTTGGTGTTGCATTTATTGCATATTTAATGCAGTTATTTAACCAGCTTAGCAAGTCAAAAGCACTAATTTCGTTTTCTGTATGATGTGCAGCACTCGAATGGTTTCTCATATAGTTTATAAATTTGAACACTTCAAAGACATGATCGGTTATCAATCCCATACGGTTACATGTATTAAGTAAATCATAGTCGGCAATGAGGGAAAGATCTTCTTCTGTTTTAAGATTATGATATCTATTATTAATTTCTGAAGTCACCTTAAGAAAATAATCTAAATCATAACTTGCAATCATTTTTCTTAGGCTTTTAATGGTTTCATTCCATAAATATGTAACAGCACCATCGAAAAGCCCTGCAGCAACAGATGAAAGAAAACGAGTAAGATATATGGCAAATTGCCTATTTTCGGTAGATATTTTGTTTATTTCACTTTCAATCGAGTTGATAACAATTTGTCTTTCTTCAATAGGGGCTAATATTCCTTCAGTTGGTAATCCCAAGCTTGTAAGATAATTTGTAAAAGGTTCACTAAAGTCACTAATAGTTGTTTCAAGTTCGCCTTTTATAGTCATTAAATCATTCATTTTTTTCCATCCTTTCTTTGGTTGATACTTCCCACAGTCATCATAACTGGCTCCAGGTGGTATATCTGCTTTGCCTCGTTTGTTTGTACGAATGAGAGTAAAAAAGTTGATTGCGTTTCTATTATCCTCATCTAACCAGAAAAATGTATGCATGATATCTTCGGCACTGTCGAGAAGCGGGCTTACGAAGAATAAAAGGTTAATGTCCATTGCCTTTGCCATATCAAAGTTAGCAACCCCCATT
>FR887326.1:0-1121 GCA_000436755.1 Clostridium sp. CAG:253
ATAGATGTATGGAAAGTTACGATTTACACTTTATTAGATGAAACTATTACGGCAAATGGAAAAGAGGGATATCTTTTTACGGATACTATGGCATATTATAAAGATTCCGGAAAACAGGGTGAATTTGTATATAAAGACATTAAGGGTGTAGAAGTAGAAGATGAGGATGAAGATCCAAAGACATCATTATACATTTATACAAAAGACGGTGAGGAGTATGAATGGCGCAGCAGATTAATGAACAAAGTTCCTGTATATAATTTTTTTAAGGATGTCATGGCATATTTTAAAGAAGAGAAGAAAAAACAGGAAGAAAAGATTATTAAATCCACAGTAAGTGATGATGCTGAAAAACAGGTAAGTGATTTGCTTGCAAGATTAACAAAATAAAATATTCTTTGCAGAAAAAAGAAGGAAAAGGGTATGATTATGAATATAATTGGTGGCAGGATAAAATGTCCTAAGTGCGGAAAGATTTTAAAAAAGAAGGTACTTATTTGTCCTCATTGTGGGGCAGTTATTGGAAGTATAAGAAGTTGAAGGAAAGATTATTATTAGATATAGGTATATCTATAAATTAACAGTTATTTAAATGATGAGTGAGCATAAATCTCCGGTAAAAAAACGGGGATTTTTTGCTATTTAATATGAGTATTATGCTGACAGCATAATACTTTTTTTGAAATATTTGATATGATTTTAATAGTACATTTATTTTGAAATTAATTTTAATTTTGGATATAAATTTTGGGAGTTTAATATAAAAAAATTGGGATTTCTAACAAAAGATTAGAAATTTTTATGGAGGTATGATTTCATGAGCGAAAAATCTGAGAAAAATAGCTGGGATTTATTAGATAAATCAAGAAAATTTAAAGATAATTTATTGAGATTATTAAGAGAAGATAAGGACGTAAGACAGGAGATTTTTTCTTTAGTAAATACAGTAGAACGGAGTACACAAATAAAAGAAAATGTGTTAAATCAAGAAGATGCCGCAGACATGCATATAGAAGACCGTGAAAAGAGTGAAGAATTTTCGGATTTGATTAGAAAGCAGGAAATTGAGATTAATAATCTTAAGAAAGAATGTAAAAATAAAGAATTACAATTTCAACTTA
>FR887326.1:1171-4312 GCA_000436755.1 Clostridium sp. CAG:253
AAAAATAAAAGAATACAAACATATAGTATCTGAATTGACCGAGAAAAACAAGCAATGTGAGAGTGATAAGAATAAGTATTTTATGGCACTTGATACCATGGATGCCAAATATAAAAAATTACAACAGGAATATAATCAAATTGAAACAGAAATGAGACAGCTTAAAACAGAAAGTTTAAACGCTGTAAGATGTGCAGAAAGTTTTCAAAAAAATTATGGAAAATTAGATGAGATGTATCAAAAATATTTAGGTTTAGGAGAGAACATACAGCTTGGATTACAAAGGGTATTAAGTCCTGATGGAAATATTGCACAAACAGCTGAGATATTTTTTGGATACGGGATTCAAGAGGATAATTTGGAATCATTGTGGAGTATGATAGCTATGAATTACTCGGTTTATGATAATGTTGGAAAATTGCAGGATTTGGTAAATATATTCTGCTATTTTTTAGAAATACATAAAAAAGTAACATATAAGACAGTAAATTATTTTTGTCCGCTTGAAGGGGAAGAATATGACGAGAGAAAACATACAAGGACATCTGAAAGTAATGCTACAGGCAGGATAGCAAAAGTAATTTTACCTGGGTTTGAAATTGGAAAAAACATATCCAAAAAAGCATTGGTATATGTTCAATAACATGTTCGAGTAAAAATAAATATACATACAGAAAAGAGGATTAAGATGGTAGACAAGACTAGAAGTATAGATAAAATACAAGTTTCTGACAATATTATGAAGCCGTTGATAAAGAAAAAGAAAATTGAAAATATTGAAAAACTATTTTGCAATTTACTTGACGAGACAGAAAAAAGAATTCGTTCTTCCGAAAATGAGTGCGATTGGATAAAAATCATAAATAAACCATTCTACTATGTTGATGGTATGCTTATTGTGGATATAGAGAGAAAATATATAAGCAGTACGGCATTTAGTCAGCTCCCCGGATTTACTTTAAATGGAATAAGCAGGGATAAAGCTGTGAAATTATTTTATAACAATAAAAATAAAAATCCATTATTAGATGAAAATGGCTATATATCATATACTGATGATTTAAACAATTTTTTCTCAAATAAAAGTTGCATATATATTAATACAACAGGTTCATATCCAACATACGACTTTCATTATAATAGCGATTATTCATATTCAATCAGTAATACAACGTCAGTAAAATTGCCGACATATAGCTTGAGCGATATTGAGAAAAGTAAAATTGTTACATATTTTTTGAAAAATAATTTAAATATTTATGACGAGGAGGAAGATAAAGAAAAAAATAAGTGTTTTGATTTCTTGGCTAATTTATATAACAAAGAGCAGATTATATGTGACAAAGAGCAAAATAATACGGAAAATGAGGATGATGCTTTAATCTTTGGCTTTAATGATAAAACAGATATAGAGCAGATTTTAAAATTTACAGAAAACAATGATGCCAATATACTTGGACATGATTTTTCAGATAGTAATATTAAGACAGAACTTATAAAAGGCAGAATAGATGTTGGATCAGACATGTATAACTTTATATGTGACAGTATTTTATCATGTGATGAAACAAGGGTGCATATGGAAAAATATCCTGAGCATATTCTTAAAGACCCCGAAAGTGGTCATTGGGAATTGTGGTGTGATGATGATAAGTCGAAGAAAAGCAGTGCTGATGAAGTGAACATAAATGGAAAACTTGTTGCGAGAAATCCGGTATATGATGCACTTAATAACAGAAGTGGTGTTGTGGGTATCGATTTTGGTACAAAGAGCACTGTTGTTACATATCGTCAGAGCAGGGCTGATGTTTTGCCGATGCGAATAGGAAGCGGAAAGTATGGAAGAGCTGTTTCAATGGAGGATTATGAAAATCCGACTGTTATGGAACTTAGGGATGTCAAAGCATTTATGGAAGCATATAGCAAAAAGGCAGGTCGTCCTTTGACAAGTTGGAATGATTTGCTTATATCACATGAAGCATTTTCACAGATGAAGGATGACCAGAGAAGCGGTGATACATTTGCAACATTTTTCAGTGAATTGAAGCAGTGGGCGAATGATAAGGAAAGGCAGGTTACTCTGCGAGATGCCAAAAATACTGAAATAGAAATTCCGCCATATATGAATCTTAAAGATGGAGATTTTGATCCGATAGAGATATATGCATATTATATTGGTATGTTTATAAACAATATGGTACATAAAATATATTTAAGATATAAGATGTCGTTTCCGGCTAAAATAGAAAAGTCGGTAAGAGATAAAATACTTAAAAGCTTTGAAAGAGGAATCAAAAAATCGTTGCCACAGGCTGTTTTAAATGATGATGAATGTATGAAAATATTCAGGGTTGAGCAGGGTGCAAGCGAGCCGGCAGCTTATGCAATATGTGCATTGCAGGAATATGGTTTCGATCCTGAAGATGACGAAAAGATGTATTACGGAATATTTGATTTTGGTGGCGGAACGACAGACTTTGATTTTGGAATATGGAGCAGCAGTGATGAAAATGATGACAATCATGATTATATGATTTCAAGATTTGGTGAAGGTGAAGACCCATATTTAGGTGGCGAAAATATACTGGCTGTTTTGGCATACAATGTATTTCTAGATAATTATGAAAAGTTAAGTGAAAAAAATATTATTTTTACGAAACCATATGGTGAAAAAGAACAGGTGGGAAGGGAGTGGCTTATAAGTCAGGATTCTCAGTATGCTCACTTTAATTCTAAACATATGATGGAAAAATTAAGAGGAGTGTGGGAAGGAGATGCTGAGGTAAGAAAGAAAATAAGTGATGGAACAATTCAGGTTACTCTATTAGACAGAGATGGAAAACAAAACAATAATTTTGCCATTGAAGTGTCACTTGAAAAACTTGACAGTATTATTGAAAAAAGAATAGATAGCGGCGTAGAACAGTTTTTTAGCACACTGAAGAATTGTTTTGATGAAGGAAATAGTTTTGAAAAGATTCACGATATAGATAAAATAAATATTTTTCTTGCCGGAAATTCTTGTAAATCGCCGGTAGTATTTAAGTTATTTAAAAAATATATAGACGAGTTATATTCAAATATGCCCGCTGACGGAAAAAAGTGGATAAAAGTATATCCGCCATTAGGTTCAGAACAGGC
>FR887326.1:4333-7561 GCA_000436755.1 Clostridium sp. CAG:253
CCGCCATTAGGTTCAGAACAGGCAATAAAAGTACAAAGAGGGGAGTTAGAGCCTGATATAGACAGTATAATAAAAGATTTAGAAGGTGTTGGAGTGCAGAAAAAAATATCTTCGGGAAAATCAATTCCAAAAACGGGAAAAAGTGAAGTCACAGAGATTAAAAAAGAAGAAACTGAAAATAATGCTGAAAAGTCGAATGTTGAAAGCAGGAAGCTTTTAGAGCGTATAAGCAGACCAAACGGAAAAACAGGTGTGGCATTTGGACTGCTTGATACAAGGGTAAAAGTTGTACAGAATGAATCAGAAGAAAGTTCGTTTAAATATTACATTGGACAGAACAGAAAGAAAAAATTTAAATGTATTATTGATAAGGATAAGCAAAAATATGGACAGTGGAAACGTTTTTGTCAGGCATCTGTTGATACTTTTGATATATGGTTTACAAGAACGGCGAACGCACCTTCAAACAGTGTTTCTATAAATGAGATAGGAATATATTCTGAAACCGGTTTTATTGATGAACCATCAGAGGATAAGGCTGTATATATTAAGCTTGTGTCACCGACAGACATAGAATACACAGTGTCATCGCTTACAGAGGAAGAGATAAATAAAAATGAGGTATCAATAAAAGGGGTAGAGAGAATTACTTTACAAGAGAAATAATGAGAGGAAACATTGGATATGGAAGAAAGTATAATTGAATCTAAAATCGCTGAAAGAATATGTATATCTAAGGAATATACAAATGAACAATATGAGAGTGAAAAGAAAAAAATAATAAGGAAGAGTATCAATGATATATTTGAAGATTTGTATTTGGAGTTAGAAAATTGCTGGAAAAGAGAGGTACTTAGTTTTCATAATGGGGATTTGGTATACTATCCTGAGATAAATGTTATGCTTGAGAGGCAAAATCCGCCCAAATTTAGACTTGAAAGGGTAAGCATAAATTTGCCTAAAAATATACAACCTAAATTATTGACTGAGATTGGAGAAAAAAGTGAATTTTTAGATTTTAATGAGGCTGTAAAAATATTTGCGGAGTATTCAAATCAAATTTATAGTTTTAAGCAGATATTTTGCAAGTCAGGGGAAAAAATGGGGTGCATGATAAAGACGAGTAAGGATAAGTATTGTTTCAGGGAAATCAGACAGAGCAATTATATTATAGGTTCTTTTGCAAATGATGTTATAAGTAGTGCCAGAGTACCAAGATGCAGTCATCCGGATACTAATATAACTAAATTAGAGTTTGCATTAAAATATCAAATAGATATATCTGAGTTAGAAGGTAAATGTGCGCAGATATATGTTCAATTGGGAGAATTACAAAGAAATAAATATATAGTTATAGAGCATGGAAAAATATCATTAACAAAAGAGGGAGAGAAAGCGGTAGTTTCAGGAAAAATAAAGGGGATAAACATAAATGATATAAGTGAGAAAGCTCAGAAAATTAATTCATTAAATGTTAAAAATGTAAGTTTAAAAGGTAAAAGTGTCGAGGAGAAAAAATTATATTTAGCAGATTATTTGAAATGTGATAAATATAGGGCAAATATCGGTGAGTATGATCTAAAACGTCTTGAAGATCCAAATATGGGACATTGGGAGTTATGGGAAGGAAATGAGATGCCAAATGTGGTTTCTGTTTCAGCGGAGGATAGGGTTATTGCGAGAAATCCGGCAGCAGATATTCAGGAAGATAGTATAGTAGGTATTGATTTTGGTACAAAAAGTACAGTTGTTGTATATCAGGACAGGTCGGGAAATATAAAGCCTATGCCGGTGGGCTGTGGAGATATAAGAAAAGAACTGTCATCGGAGGATTTTGAAAATCCAACAGTTATGCAATTTATAAATTTGGAAAAATTTATTGGAAATTATAGTGAAAAGGCAGGAAGACCTTATACAAAATGGAATGATCTTATTGTTTCTCATGCAGCAAATGAAAGTATGAAAGATACAACAATCAGAAGTGATGAGTTTTATTCATATATGTATGATTTAAAGCAATGGGCAGGTGAAGGAAATCAAAAGACTGTTATACATGACAAATCGGGAAAAGACATATTGCTGAATACATATGAAGAAATTATTAACGATGGAAATGAAGAGAATAACGGAGAGGTGATTGATCCGATAGAACTATATGCATATTATATTGGGCTGTATATAAATAATATGAATAATGGTATTTATATGGATTATGTATTATCATTTCCTGTTACATATGAAAAGAAAATAAGAGAAGCAATTTTAAAAAGTTTTAGCAGAGGCATAAAAAAATCATTGCCTGAAAGTATTTTAAACGATACGGAATTGATGAAAAAATTTAATGTTCAGGCTGGAACAAGTGAGCCTGCTGCATATGCAATATGTGCATTAGAGAGATATGGATTTGAACCGGAAGACAGCGACAAAGTATTTTATGGAATTTTTGACTTTGGCGGAGGTACGGCAGATTTTGATTTTGGAGTATGGACT
This sequence comes from Clostridium sp. CAG:253, assembly GCA_000436755.1. Taxonomy (GTDB): domain Bacteria; phylum Bacillota; class Clostridia; order Lachnospirales; family Lachnospiraceae; genus Butyribacter. The sequence goes on from FR887326.1 coordinate 6,824, forward strand.
GCTTCTGACAATGAAGATCTTTATGATTATTGCATTGAGCACTTTGGTTCTGAGGGAGACAGATATTTAGGCGGTGAAAATTTATTACAACTGATTTCTTTTGAAGTATTTAAGGAAAATATTGAACTTTGCAGAGAAAAAAATATAACATTTTATAAGCCTAATGAGTTTATAGATGTACCGGTGGAAATGAAAGGGTATGTAAATGAATCTCAGGAAGCACGTATCAATCTTAAACTTATGATGGAAAAATTAAGACCATTTTGGGAAAGAAGAGAGGCAAATGGAGAGAATAGTGTTGATACGGAAACAAATGGATTAAACAGTGAGTATTCAAGTTTTAAACTTGGTTTATTTAATGCGGAAGGGGAATATATACCAAACTTGATATTGGATGCAGATACAGGTGTACTTGAAGAAATAATTAGAAAGAGAATCGCTAAAGGTGTAAGACAGTTTTTTAATGCATTAAAAGAAATATTTTCAGAAAAATATTTAGAAAAGACATTGAGTCTGGACAAAATAAATATTTTTCTTGCCGGAAATTCCAGCAAATCACCTATATTAAAAAAGGTATTTGATGAGAGCATACAGGAATGGAGTAAAAATATTTCTCCTGAATTTGATTCTGATGAAGCAGCTAACAAATTTTTTGAGGTGTTCCCGCCACTTGGAACAAAAGAAGCCAGAGCTATACAAAAAGAAAGGGGAATTGATGACAGTTCAGAACTTGAATCA
>FR887326.1:7569-37623 GCA_000436755.1 Clostridium sp. CAG:253
GACAGTTCAGAACGTGAATCACCTACAGGAAAGACCGGTGTAGCGTGGGGGCTTATTGAAGGAAGAAAAGGTGGACGAATTGAAATTAAAGAAGAAATTACTTCTGATACGGAGGCTAAATTTGCATATTATTTAGGAATAAGTGTAAGAAAAAAATTTAAAGTTAAAATTCTAAGAGATGCAGATTATGATGTGTGGTACAAATTTATTCCTGCATTAAAAGAAGTTTTTGAAGTAAATTACACAAGTATTCCGGAAGCAACAAATGGAAAGCTGCCTGAATCAGATGCAAATGTACTGAGAAAAAGGCTGATGTTAGACAAATGTGGAGAAGGATTATATGTATACATAAAACTTAAAGGAAGAGATATTATAGAGTATGCCTTAGGAGACGAAAACGGGAATATAGAAGAAGATACTGTTAAAAATGCAAAACTATAGATATGAGGAGAATGTGATATGGATAAAAATTTATTTGAAAATGAAATTTTAACTGACAAAGATAACTATTATCTTACATCAAATGATACAAAGGTTCTTAACAAAGCGGAGTATGAATTCGATCTAAGCGATATTGCTCTATATAGAATGGAAGAAGTATCGTTTGAGGATCAATCACCTAGAAAAGAGGCTTTAGAAAATGTACTTAGTACAATGAAGATTGACGGCATCAATTTTATTTATTTACTTTTAGGGGATGAAAATGGTGTTAATTTTTATTATGGTATATCAAGAAATTTTGTTTTAGGAAAAGAACCGGAACTTTCTATCATGGATATTGGCGAAAAGATACTTGAGCCAAGTATTAAGGGAAATTTTAGAGGAAGCCGCACAAGGAAGGTAGAGAATGAGGAAAGACGCAAAGTATTAGATGAAATTTATAATATGAAAGAGTTCAGTATGCTTGAAGGCGTTCCGGGATATACAAAAGAGGACGAAAAATTTCAGGGCGTTGACAGACTTGCAGATGTTATGATTGGTGATAAGTTTGGCTTTATGATAATTGCTATACCGGCAAGCTATGATGATATTAAAGAAATTGAGAAAAATCTTTATGATGTCTATTCAAGGCTTGTTCCACTGGCAAAGGAAAGTGTTCAGTCCGGAACAAACAGCAGTAAGAGTGTATCAGAGGGAACGAGCGATAGCGTTTCAAGCAGCGTGTCAGAAAACTATTCAAAATCTAAACAGGAAAGTGTAAATATATCAGATGGAACGAATAGAAATGATACAAAGACGGAGGGAACGACTACCAGCAAGAGTACAAGCAAAAATAATTCTTCAGCGGATGGTCATAATACGTCAAGTAATGGAACTTCTACATCAGGAGGAGAAAGTCATTCAAAAGCAGTAGCGACAGGAGTGAATCATTCGGAATCTAAAACTACAGGTGGAAGTGAGACAAATGGTACTTCAAAGACAAATGGTACAAATAAAGGTAAGAGTACACAAAAGACAAATGGAGAAGGAATTTCAGAAACTAAATCACATGAATTTATAGATAAAAAGTCACAGGATTGGATAAAATATCTTGATGATGTAATATTGCCGCGTCTTGATTACGGAATGGGAAAGGGAATATTTATCACTACATCATTTTTATTTAGTGATAGCAAACCGGTATTAAAAAAATTAGAGAATACAGCGATTTCGCTCTATAGTGGCGAGACAGGTAATAAAGTTCCGTTAAGGGCATTTTCTGTTGACAGAAATAGTGAAATATTTAAATCATTAAAATGTTTCCAGCTTCCATGCGGAAGAATAAATAGTAAGAAAAATGGAGAACATGAAAATGTTTCGAGATCTGCACTTTCACAATATATGAAAAAAGACAAGTCATTTGTTATAGGAAATTGGATTACAACCAACGAACTTGCTATGATTGCCGGACTTCCTCAAAAAGAAGTAGTAGGTTTAGCTTTGAGGGAGGAAGTGGAATTTGGACTTAATCATCAGGTTGAAATTACTGATGAAAATAAAATTCTTCTCGGGGATTTAGTTCAGAGTGGAAATGTGCTTAAGACAAGTCCTATATATCTTGACAAGGAAAGTTTAGATAAACATATATTTGTGTCAGGTGTCACAGGTAGTGGAAAGACAACAACTTGTCAGAACATATTATGTGGATGTGATTTACCGTTTCTTGTAATTGAACCTGCTAAAACTGAATATAGAATTATGAAAGAGCAATATTCTGATTTGATGGTATTTACTCTTGGAAATGAGAATGCCGGGACTCCATTCAGACTTAATCCATTTGAATTTTTCCCGCATGAAAGTATTACATCAAGGGTCGATATGATAAAGGCTAGTATAGAAGCTGCTTTTGATATGGAAGCTGCTATTCCTCAGATAATAGAGAGCGCAATATATGCTTGTTATGAAGATTATGGATGGAATATTTCTAAAAATGAAAACACTAGATTTGAAGATCCGTTTGCAGATGGAGTTTATGCATTCCCGACATTGGAAGATTTGATAAACAAAGTACCGGAGATGGTTGACGAACAAGGCTTTGATGTGAGATTGAAGAATGATTATATAGGTTCAATCAAGGCACGTTTAATGGGACTTTTGATGGGTTCAAAAGGAATGATGCTGAACACAAAGCGTTCTATAGATTTTAAAGAACTGCTTGAAAGAAAAGTTGTATTGGAACTTGAAGAAATAAGAAATGGTTCGGAAAAATCTTTGATAATGGGATTCGTGCTTACAAATCTTTTGCAGGCGATTAAAGGCAAATATATTGAAACAGGAAAGGCATACAATCACATTACATTGGTTGAGGAAGCACACAGACTTCTTAGTAAATATTCTCCGGGAGACAGTATGAATATGAAACAGGGTGTGGAGACATTTACGGATATGCTTGCTGAAATCAGGAAGTATGGAGAATGCCTTGTTATTGTTGATCAGATTCCTAATAAACTTACACCGGAGATACTAAAAAATACAAATACGAAAATTGTACATAAATTATTTGCTTCTGACGATAAGGATGCGATAGGAAATACTATTGTGCTTGATAAAGATCAGAAAGAATTTTTGTCAAATTTAGAAACTGGACGAGCAATAGTATTTTCTCAGGGATATAATAAAGCATTACAGGTTCAGATTAGAAGAATGACGGAAACAGATGCAAAGATAAAAATTGTTGATAATGATTTGAGAGATTCTGTTTATGACTACTATATAAAGAACTATAAAAAAGGTATTATAATCAATACGCAATTTTTAGATAAAGAGCCGACATTTGAAGGACTGCAGAAAATACTTGATATATCAAAAGAAAAGGAGTTATGCGAGGCGGTTTATGAATATGGATGCATGTATAAAAAACTTCCGTCAGATGATATGTTAAATAATATAAAAAATGCAATAACAGATAAAAGATTAGAACAGGTATATTCTGAAATTTCAAATGCGAAAAGTACGAAAAATGATGCTGTTGAGATTTGCAAAGAAGAACAAATAGAAATATTAAAAGAATATATGAATAGGTTCGATAAAGAATATTTGGTATATTTGTTAACAGCAGCACATTGCAGGTCAAAAGAAATTAGAAAAACAGATGCATGGATAGAAGCAAAAAAGGAATTGGGAAGTGATGCTAAAAAGAAAAAGATATTGGCATATATCAATAAGTATATTTCAGATGAGAAAATGAGTTTAGAGGAAGTTAGAAGATTTCGTAATATACTTTAAAAATTAATGGCATTATAAATGGCATAATAAAAATTAAAATACGTGTAAATGAAATACGAGGAGAAAAAATATGGGATTATTTTCAGATTTTGTTGGTTTTGTTGGAGATGTGATAAGTGGTGTAGGCAGTTTTTTGTCTGAAGGATTATCTATGGCGGTTGGTGCACTTACCGGGATTGCAGAGACAATTGGAAATGGAATAAAATCGTTATGTGAATCGGTAGGAAGCGAGGCATTGGCGTTAATTGGCTGTATAGCAATGTCGATATTGATTCCGGGGTTTGGACTGCCTGAGATATTTGCAATTATTGAATGTATTGCACAGGTTGCAAAAATATTGGGAGTAGGCGGAGAAGATTCACCAGAGGAGTTAGGTATGAAAACAGAAATAGCAGATAAAAAGCCGGAAGATTTTGATACAATACAGGATTATATAAAGTATCTTAATGAAGAAGTAAAACTTGATAAGGACGCAGTTGATAATTTATCAGAGGTAGATAAGGCAAAATACGGTGCAATGGGAGCAGCCTTAAATATAAAAGCAATTGAAGAAAAATATGATGTCAGCTTATCACCGGATTTTCTTCGTGATGTAACATTGATGAAATTATCAAGTGAAGAGGTTGCAAAGTGTATTGACAAATGCAAAGAAAGTGGCATTGATAAAGTTCAAGATATGACAGACTATCTTAGAGACAAGCCTATTAGTTCAGATAAAGATACAGTTTCAGATGCTATGATTGATACGTTGTCAGAAGTTTATCCTGAATTAAATAAAGAAGAACTTGAAGTAAAGCTTTGTGAAATGCGTGAAAGTTTAAAACAGGAGTAAGGAGTTTTTGTGTAGATGGTTAAGAAAAATATAATTTTTTTAGAGAAAGATATGGTGTCACTTATTCGACATAAAGGGGACAAAATTGAGTTTATAAAAAAAGACGGAGAAACGGATTTTAGAGTATCAGATAACTTTTGGAAATGGTGGAAAGAAGCTGTTTCATATTTGCCAGATGATGAAACTGATTTATGTTTTATTTATGATAAAGATTATGAACTTTTGCATGATGATTTTTTGAATGAAGTAAAAAAAGTTGAGTTTAAAGATTCCGTATGGAACATAAATTACATAAGGAGCTTTTTTTGGGAGTTAAAACCTACATATTTTAATGTATGTCTTGTGGATCGGGCAGATAGAGAAATATATCTTAGCGGAAATGAGGGAAAAAGTGTTTCGGTCAAGAAATTTTATACAAATATGGAATTTGACGGTGTTTCCATATCTTCGTGCGAATTGAAAGACGAGGGAGAAATACAAAATGGGAATGAGAATGTTGAAAAAATTGATGAAAGTGAAATCTCGGATATAGCAAAATATTTCGTTGATCTTATACGAAAAGAGAGAGGATATAATTAACTAAAAGCGAGGCCAGATTATGACAACATTTATTCCACCCTACATGGGTGAGGAAATTAAGAGCAATGCCGAAAAAAAGATGTATGATGTTCTTCAAAAACTCAATATGAAGAATGCGTATGTTCTTCACTCGCTTGGTCTGCCGAAACACCAGTCAAAAATATACGGTGAGATTGATTTTGTCGTTGTGTGTGACAGAGGTGTTGCATGTCTTGAAATCAAAGGCGGACGGGTTGAATGCAGAGAAGGAAAGTGGTTTTTTAAGGACAGATACGGTGTCGAGAGAGAAAAGCCTGAGGGACCGTTTGCTCAGGTTACGGGAAATATGTTTAGTTTGCGTGATGTTTTGAAAAAGAAATTTCAGAACAACAAACATATGAAAAATCTTTTGACAGCTTGTGGTGTAGTATTTCCTGATATTGAATTTAAATCGGTGTCGCAGGAAATTATTTCAGAGATTGTTTATGATAACAGGACAGAGGATATTACCGGTTACATGAACAGGGTATTTGATTATTGGGAGGAAAGACAGCATAGGCAGCCAAGCCGTTTGTCGCCGGGTGACATAAGAGATATTGTGCAGTTTTTAAGAGGAGATTTTGTGTTTATTCCGACACTGTCAGACAGACTTAACAGTGTAGAAAAAAGACTTGTTCGTCTGACGAGTGAGCAGGCGCAGCTTATGCAGGCTTTGTCTTTGAACAAACATCTTTTGATTGAGGGAAATGCGGGAACAGGAAAGACACTTCTTGCAGTTGATTTTGCGAAGAAAAAGGCGGCTTCCGGAAAAAAAGTTCTTTTTCTTACATACAATAAAAATCTTGCAAATAATGTTATCAGACAGGTTGATACTATTGAAAATCTTAAGGTAATAAACATTCACGCTCTGTTTGGCGAGTATGTTGCAGTTGATGTTAAAAAAATGCAGGAAAATCCAAATGTTTATTTTTCGGAGATACTGCCTGAAATTTTTTATGAATATTTATCTGAGCTTTCTGATGAAGAGTTAGAGAAAATAAAATATGACCTTATTATTATGGATGAGGGACAGGATATTTTAAAACCGTTATATTTATATTCACTTGATACGCTTTTACGCGGCGGTTTTGCAAACGGAGACTGGGCTGTATTTTATGATGAAAAGCAGAATATATACAATCCGGATTATAATGACGGAATGGAAATATTGCGTGGCTACAACTGTACTGAATTTAAATTGTTTGTTAATTGCAGGAATACGGTACAGATAGGTACATACAGTTCAAAAATCAGCGGTATAGATTTAGGTGAATTTATCAGAGAAAACGGAGAGGAAGTTCAAAATATATCATATGAGGATGATGACGATTTTAAGAAAAAGATTACGGGAATTTTGAAGAATTTGCGTAAGGAAAAGGTTGATATAAGGGATGTTGTTTTTCTTGCTCCTAAAAAATATAAAAATTCAAAAGTTGCACAGGCAGGGATAGAAGTAAATGAAATCGGTGACAATTTTGACAGCTCAAAAGAGCTGCCTGTCTATGCGACAATTCAGGGATTTAAGGGACTTGACTCAAAAATAGTTATACTTACAGATGTTGAGTATATAAGAAAAGAAAATTTATCAAGTTTTCTATACATTGCCGGGACGAGGGCAAGAACACTTCTGTATATTGTTACACCAAAGGGTTTTTTCATTTGAGGGTATATTGCATATAATAAAAAACAAAAAAGATGGACTATCTAACATAAAGAGACTATCGCATTAACAATTTTTAAGTTTTGATGCGACAGCCTCTTTATATTTATATGTTAGATTATTACACAGAAAGGTGTATTTAAACAGTTACATCCCTAATCTAAGGCATTCTGTTTAATATCTTTCTTACCATAATATAGCTAAATAGTGCAGTAACAGCCTCTGTAATCCAAAATGCATGCCAGACACCATAAGCACCTATAAATCTGCTTAATATAAATGAAGCAGGTATTATTATTACCACATATCTGAAAAGTGAAATTAAAAGAGATTCTATACCCATGCCGAGTCCTTCTAAGGCACCTGAGGCTGTGACGGATATTGTGGAAACGATGAATCCTAAGCATATGATGCGAAGTGCTGTCTCGCCGGATTTGACGGTTGCTTCATTTGCCGTAAACAGACTCATAAGCCTGTCAGGGAATATAAGGCATATGATTGTTCCGAATATCATTATCGTGCTGTTTAAAATAAGTGATGTATTGTATATTTTATGAACACGTTTTTTTTCGCCGGCACCATAATTGTAACCTATTATAGGACGCATTCCCTGAATCAGTCCGTTTGCCGGAAGATAAAGAAATGTCTGTAATTTATAATATATGCCTAAGATTACTACATACATTCCGGAAAATGAAGTCAGTATGGCGTTGAGTGCGGATGTCAGCACCGATGGGAGTGCCATGTTCAATGTAGCAGGAATGCCTACAGCATACAGTTTCTTTACTATCTGAAAATCAAAATTAAAATTTTTAATATTGAATTTTATTCCTATCTCATATTTTGTATAGATGAAAATATAAAGTAAAAAAGTTGAGATTTGTCCTATTGCTGTAGCAAGTGCGGCACCGCTTATTCCAAGCCCTTTAAACGAACCGACTCCAAAAATGAGAATAGGGTCAAGTACAATGTTTACTATACAGCCGAACATAAGACTTATCATTGTGAATGTCATTTTTCCTACTGCCTGAATTACTTTTTCAAAAACAAGACTTATACATATAAATATTGAAAATGAAAAAACAATATGTGAATATCTTAATCCCAGATTTATAATATCTTTATCAGATGTGAACATTCCTAAAAACCGGGGGATGATAAGGTTACATATAAATGTGAGTAAAACTCCGTGTATAATGGAGAAAAACATGCCAAGGGATGCTGCATTGTCAGCTTTTTCTTTGTTTTTGGCACCTAGAAAATATGATATTACAGCATTGATACCTACACCAAAGCCTATTGCTATGGCATTGATAAAGTTCTGGACAGGAAAGACAAGTGAAAGTGCAGTCATGGCATTTTCGCTTATTTTTGCAACGAAGAAACTGTCAACAATATTGTAAAGAGAATTTACAAGCATTGAGATTACCATTGGCAATGACATTGATAAAATAAGCGGCAGAACCGGTTTTGTTTTCATAAAATCATTGTTGTTCATTTAGTACCTCCTGATATGTTGTGTATAGTAAAATTTCTTATTGAAGTAATATAAAAAATAATGTACGTAAGTAAAACAGTACAAAATTAAAATAATACCAATAATGCAGTGTAAAAAATAAAAGATAAAATGGTACAAAAAAAGCACGCATTAAAAAATGCGTGGCGAAAAGATGATTGTACAGGAAAAATCCACTTAAAAATTTTCAGTCTTATATGTGTCAAAAATCTGAGATTATGCTAGTGTACTGTATCATTGACATTTTGATAAATAGCTGGTATAACAACGGGCATAATAATACTGTAATTTTTATATATTGTCAATATTAATAATGCAATTTATTATTTGAAACGGTATCAAATAATGACAGGCATTTGCGAAAATACATGAGCGTTTTCGTAAATGCCTGAAAATATTTTATGATATTTTATAAGTATTTTAAAAGTTCGTTGTGTAACTGTTTTGCTCGTGCAATCCAGGTGTGTTCTGTATTTGCAAATTCAAATGCGTTTTTCTGTATTCTTTCAAGTTTTTTAGTATCATTTAATGCCTCTGCGAAAATATCGGGCAGTTTATCCATATGTTTTAAGTCGTAAAAGAGAATATTTTCATCGGGGGTAAGTATTTCGTCAAGATATTTACTGTGGTCTGTTATACAGACGGCTCCGTTGCACATTGAATTAAATATCCTGTCGTGTGCACCGTCTTTAAACCAAGGCATGACATTTAATGAAATTTTACTGTCGGCAAGAGCTTCAAGGCATCCGTATGAGAGCTGTGCCGGGTCTGTATCAATATTTTCGGGGTGTTTACAGCGGAGTTTTTCATAACCCTGTCCGACGCAGTGTATTTTAAAGCCGGCATCTGCCAATGTCTTTACAACTTCACCTCTGAAATAGCACCTTATATATGTATCTATGAAAATCATATTCGGAATGGCAGTTTTTACTTCTTCGCGCGTAATGCCGGGAATTGCTTTCTTTAGATGTTCTTCCATCGTAATGTCATCAGGTTTGTCAGGATTTGTGATAAGGTCATGTATTATTTCAAGATAAAACATTGCATACTCATCGCCAAGCCTGTTTATTGCACCGTCAAAAGTTTCAGGCGGTGTGTAATTTCCGGTAAAGCATATATCATATTTGCGTTCGTCTATAGTTTTGAAATTTCCGTCAGGATAAAGAGACGTTCCGCCTAGAGGAATAAACGGACCTCTCATCAGTTTAGGATAGAATTTTTTCATGTATTTATCATGAAATCTGTCTATGGAGATTTCGTAAAAAATATCGGGGTGAATGTCAAAAAGTTCAGGATAAAAATAAGGATGGTCTACAGCAATATTTACACAAGGGATTTTTCTCTCATCCCATATGGATACACCGTTCATATTAAAAAGAGATGTTTCGTAATGTATTCCGTCAAAGTTGAACGTGACAAGTATAGTGTCATATGGCGTAGCAAAATCATATAGTTTTTCGGCACTTTCCTCTTCGACAGTCTGGTCGAATATAAAAATTTTGTAACCTAGGGCCTCAAAGCCTTTTTTTAGCTGGAGTGAAAAAAATTCAAGTGTTTCTGTACCACCTGTCATCAGAACTATTTTGTGTCTCATTGTTTCCTCATTTCTAAAATTATATCATAAATAATTTGTGCATGTTTTTTGTACATAACAAAGCTCTGTTAGAAACTTTTAATATAAATGCTTATGCATTTATTGTACCATATAGTCGAAATTTAACAAGGATAATACCATAAATTGTTTTACTTTTACGGGAAAGTCAGATATACTGTAATTACTATACATGCGTTGAAAAAATGGTTATTTAATACAGCAAAAAGATACGAAAAGGAGGAAAAATAATATGAAAACAAAAGTGAAAAAAAGAGTGAGTATTATTTTGACAATGGCTTTATGCATAACACTGGGGAGCAGTTATGTGAGAGCCGATGATACAAGTGCGTCAACAGCAAAGGGAATAAATGTAGCTTATCATACACAGGAGGAGATAAGAAACTTTTGTAATGAGAACGGTGTTACGTTGCGTGATGCACTAACATATGCACAGGAACCTGTTGTGAGCGGAGATTATTCAGCAGGTAAACTTTCTGATGAAACACTTGACAGTGCTGTTAAAATGCTTAATTGTGTGAGATATATTGCCGGAATTTCATATAATGTAAAAGTAACTGATTCATATAACAGTCTTGCACAGACAGCTACACTTGTAAATTATGTAAATAACAGACTAAGCCACTATCCGGCAAAACCGGCGGATATGGACGAAAGTTTATATGAACTGGGTGTCGAAGGTGCGTCAAGCAGCAATATTGCGTGGGCATCGTGGAAAGGCTGCAGCATGAACTGGACTATTGTAGACAGCTGGATGGAAGATGGAGATGATTATAATATTGACCGGGTAGGACATAGGAGATGGCTTATAAATCCAAAAATGAAGTACACGGGATTTGGTGCGGTATCAGGAAATAGAGGAACATACAGTGCAGTGTATGCTTTTGATACTAAAAATAGCAAAGCAGCTGAGTACGGTGTTGTATGGCCGGCACAAAATATGCCTGTAGAGTATTTTGGAGCAGGATTTCCCTGGTCTGTATCTATGGGAAGTACAGTTGATATTTCTTCGGTTAAGGTAAAACTTACAAGAGAGAGTGACAATAAAACATGGAACTTTTCAAGCAGTGAAGCTGACGGTTATTTTAATGTGAATAATGATGGGTATGGTCAGAAAGGCTGCATTATTTTCAGACCTGATACAGACGAGGATTACGAGGCCGGCGATGTATATAATGTAAGTATAACAGGACTTGGTGATGGAAAAGATGTAAGCTATTCTGTTAATTTCTTCGAGCTTGGAAAAATATCAAAGCCGACAGAAATACCGACAACAGAGCCAACAGTTTCTCCGACAGAAGAACCAAGCACAGAGCCGACGATAACCCCAACGGAAGAACCAAGCACAGAGCCGACAGTTGCCCCAACAGAAGAACCGGGCACAGAGCCGACAGCCGCCCCAACAGAAGAGCCGGGCACAGAGCCGACAGCCGCTCCAACAATAGAACCTACAGCAAAGCCAACGGTGTCACCGACAACAAAACCTTCTGACAGTAGTAAGCCGGCAGCAGTTAAGATTAAAAATGCGAATGTTAAAAAGAATAAAGTGACGGTTTATTTCAAAAAGGTTAATAATGTATCAGGGTATGAAGTGCGCTATTCAAAAGATTCAAAATTTAAGAAAAATGTAAAAAAGAAATTGGTATCATCCAAAGTATCAAAAACTACAATTACATTAAATAAGTCATATAAAAAATGTTTTATTAGGATGCGTGCATATACTAAGAATAACGGAAAAAAGATATACGGCAATTGGGGCAATACATTTGCGGTATCAAAGTGATAGATATATGAATGGCAGTAACCAGGATATCAGCATACATACTGCAAATCGGATTTTGTGTGTTTACAAGTTGCGTGAATTATTTTAATATAATCATAATATGAAATATAATATTTTGTTGGAGGACATTTATGAATATGAAATTTACAAAAATGCATGGATGTGGCAATGATTATGTTTATGTAGATTGCACAAATGAAATGATAGAAAATCCAAGTGAGGTTTCAAAATATGTCAGTGACAGACATTTTGGAATTGGTTCTGACGGACTTATTTTAATATGCTCATCTGAGACTGCGGATTTTAGGATGGCTATGTACAATGCTGACGGTTCAGAGGGAGCGATGTGTGGTAATGGAATAAGATGTGTTGCAAAATATGTTTACGATAAAGGTCTTACAGATAAGAAAAATATTTCGATTGAGACAAAGAGTGGGATTAAGGAACTTGAACTTACCGTAGAGGACGGAAAAGTTTCACTCGTAAAAGTAAATATGGGTGCACCTATTCTTAAGGCAAAGGATATTCCTGTTGATGTAGATACTGAAAAATGTATAGATTCAGATATAAATGTTGACGGGAAAGACTACAAAATTACATGCGTTTCTATGGGAAATCCACATGCAGTTACATTTATTGATGAAGATGTAAAGACATTTCCAATTGAGAAAATTGGTCCGAAGTTTGAAAATCATCCTATGTTTCCAGACAGGGTAAATACGGAATTTGTTCAGGTATTAAACAGACATGAGGTAAATATGCGTGTGTGGGAACGAGGCTCAGGCGAGACACTTGCATGCGGTACCGGAACATGTGCGACGGTTGTTGCGTGTGTCTTAAATGGTCTTACTGATGATGAGGTTACTGTTCATCTGCTTGGTGGAGATTTGTTTATAAAGTATGACAGAGAAAACGATACAGTTTGGATGACAGGGCCGGCAGTGATTGCATTTGAAGGAACTATAGAGCTATAAAAATATAAAATGATGCAGTGGAGCACGTGGCATCATCATAAAAAATGTTGTATGGAAATGGAGAACATAAATGAAACTTTTAGATTTGGTGAAAGATTTGGATTTTGAGTGTGTACAGGGAAGTACAGACATTGATGTTACAACACTTGTGTATGATTCACGAAAGGTGGAGCAGGGAAGTGTTTTTGTATGTATAAGTGGTGCCGTGAGAGACGGACATGATTTTGCAGAGGATGTTGTAAAGTCGGGCGCAAAGGCACTGATTGTTGAAAAGGATGTTGAGGTATCAGGTGATGTTACGGTTATAAAAGTAAAGAATACAAGACTTGCTTTAGCTGTTTCATCGGCTGCATATTTTGGCAATCCTGCAAATGAGCTTACAACCATCGGAATTACAGGAACAAATGGAAAGACAACTTCGACATATATGGTTCGTTCGATATTAGAGGAATCAGGTATTAAGACAGGTCTTATCGGAACTATTGAGAGCATAATAGGAGACGAGGTTATACCATCGGCAAATACCACGCCGGAGTCATACATTGTACAGCAATATTTCAGAAAAATGGTTGACGCAGGCTGCAAATGTGTTGTCATGGAGGTTTCATCACAGGCACTTATGCTTGACAGAGTAGGCGGATTTGTATTTGATTACGGTATATTTACAAATCTTGAGCCGGATCACATAGGACCTAATGAACATAAAGACCTTGATGATTATATTCACTGTAAGAGCTTGCTTTTTAAGCAGTGTAAGCATGGTATTTTTAATGCGGATGACAGTCATCTTGAAAAAATTCTTGAAGGTCATACCTGTGAGGTTGAAACTTACGGATTTTCTGAAAATGCTGACATAAAAGCGTCAGATGTTCATCTTATGGATAAAGGAGGAACTCTTGGTGTTGCATATCACATGAGCGGTCTTATGGATATGGATGTTGAGATTGATATTCCGGGGAAGTTCAGCGTATACAATTCAATGACGGCGATTTCGATATGCAGACATTTTGGAGTGAAAGAAAGTGTTATACTTGATTCACTTTCAAAGGTAAGAGTAAAGGGAAGAGTTGAGATAATACCTGTATCTTCAAAGTTTACTATTATGATAGATTATGCGCATAATGCCATGAGTCTCAACAGTCTGCTTACAACACTTAAAGAGTATTCACCAAAGAGACTTGTATGTCTGTTTGGATGCGGCGGAAACCGTTCGAGAGAACGCCGTTTTGAGATGGGTGAGGTATCTTCTAAACTTGCGGATTTTACTATTGTCACATCTGATAATCCGAGAAATGAAGAGCCACAGGCAATCATCGATGATATTGTGACAGGCGTTAAGAAAGCAGATGGCGAATTTATCACGATTATTGACAGGGCAGAGGCGATAAGATATGCGATTGAAAATGCAAAAGAGGGTGATGTTATCGTGCTTGCAGGAAAAGGACATGAGGATTACCAGGAGATAAAGGGAAAGAAACATCATATGGACGAAAGAGAACTTATCGCCGATGTTGTTAAAGATGGTAATTTTATTAAATAATGGTGTTTACATCAAATAAACATAAAATTAGGGGAAAGAAATGATATTTGCTGATGTGATAGTAGATATATCAGTCAAAAGCCTTGACAGACCGTTTCAATATATCGTGCCTGAGGAGATGGAGTTTGATATTGACATAGGTTCCGTTGTGAAAATTCCGTTTGGAATGGGAAACAGGACAATGACGGGATATGTTGTAGGACTTTCGGGTGAAGCTAAATTTGATGTATCTAAAACGAAAAGCATACTTGAAATAATGAAGCAGGGAGTGGTTGTAGAATCACACCTGCTTTCCCTTGCTTATTGGATAAAAGAAAATTACGGCTCAACAATGAATGATGCCATTAAGTCGGTTATGCCTGTAAAAAAAGAGGTTAAAGAACAGGTTAAAAGAATAATATATCCGGCTGTTGATATGGAAAACATGAAGATTAAAAGAGACGAATTTGAGAAAAAACACAACAGTGCAAGGGTAAGGCTTCTTGATGAATTTCTTAAAATGGACAAAGAAACATACAATGCAGGTCTTGATTATTCTTATATAACAAAAAAACTTAATCTTACAGCCGGTGTTATAGATGGACTCAGAAAACTGAAAATAATTACGGTTGATGCAATGCAGCAATACAGAAATCCTGTCAATGCCGTTAGCGATACACCTGAGACAAGACCTGTTTTAAACAGCGGACAGAAACACATTGTCGATGCAATACTAAATGATTATATAACAGATGTAAGAGGAACATATCTTATACATGGCATAACGGGAAGCGGCAAGACAGAAGTATACATGAATATTGTTGAGAAAGTTGTCTGTCTTGGAAAACAGGTCATAGTGCTTATTCCAGAAATTTCGCTTACATTTCAGATGGTCAACAGATTCTATAAAAGATTTGGAAACAGAATATCAGTGATGCATTCAAAGCTGTCGGCTGGAGAGAGATTTGACCAGTATACAAGGGCGAAAAAAGGTGAGATAGATGTTATGATAGGCCCTAGGTCAGCATTGTTTACACCTTTTGAAAATCTTGGTCTTATTGTGATTGATGAGGAACACGATACGAGTTATCAGAGCGAGATGCCGCCTAAGTATCATGCAAGAGAGGTGGCAATACAGAGAGCAAAGATGGTCGGGGCAAGTGTTGTCCTGGGTTCAGCAACTCCTTCAGTTGACTCGTATTACAAGGCACTGAAAGGCGAATACAGATTGTTTGAACTGAATGAGAGAGCCGGAAATGCTGTTTATCCTAAAATTTATATAGAAGACCTAAGAGAAGAATTAAAAGCAGGAAATTATTCAATTTTCAGTAGAAAACTTGATGAACTCATGCGTGACAGGCTTGAGAAGAAAGAGCAGATTATGCTCTTTTTGAACAGGCGTGGATTTGCCGGATTTGTCTCCTGCAGACAGTGTGGCGAAGTGGTAGGATGTCCGCACTGTTCAGTGGCATTAAAACCACATATGGCAGGAGACAGAGTGTCATATCTGATGTGTCATTACTGCGGTTACAAAATGCCTATGCCTGATAAGTGTCCGGAGTGCGGTTCGCCGTATATCAGCAGTTTTGGGATAGGAACAGAACAGGTGGAACAGATGGTCAAAAAAAGATTTTCGGCGGCAAAGGTTCTTAGAATGGATGCAGATACGACAACAGGAAAAAATGCCCATCAGGATATACTTAAAAAATATTCAGGCGGAGATGCGGATATTCTTATAGGGACGCAGATGATAGTTAAGGGACATGATTTTGCCAATGTTACACTGGTTGGAATACTTGCTGCCGACCTTTCGTTAAATGTTGGAGATTATCTCGCAGCAGAGAAAACTTTTCAGCTCACAACACAGGCATGTGGCAGGGCCGGCAGGGCAGATAAGCCGGGAGAGGTCGTTATACAGACTTATCAGCCTGAGCATTACAGTATAGTCTGCGCGGCGCGAAATGATTATAAAAGTTTCTATGAGCAGGAGATACTTATAAGAGAAATGTTGCAATATCCGCCGATTTCAAATATACTAGGAGTGTTGGTGCTTTCTGAAAATGAGAGCAGTGCGGATAATCTTGCAAAGATATTGGCAGATAAAATGAAATTATATCATGATGTTACCGTTCTTGGACCAACGCCTGCCGCAATCGCAAAGGCAAAGGATGTGTACCGCAGGATGGTCTATGGGAAATGTACAGATTATAAGATATTATGTTCAGTAAAAAACAGTTTTGAAGAATTTATGCAAGAAACGGAATCATTTAAAGACTGCCGGCTTAATTTTGAATTTAACTGCATTTGATTTTTTCTTTTAAAGTATATTAAAGATTAAAAATAATATAAATAAGATGGAGGATAAAAATATTATGGCAATAAGACAGATTAGAACAATTGGTGACGAAATACTTACAATGAATACAAGACCTGTTAAGGAGATGACACCGAGAATAAAAACTCTTATTGAGGATATGCTTGATACTATGTATGAAGCACAGGGAGTAGGTCTTGCAGCACCACAGGTAGGTGTGTTAAAGCAGATAGTTGTTATAGATGTAAGTGAGGAAGGCAATCAGCCTATTGTTCTTATAAATCCTGAGATTGTCAAGTTATCGGGAACACAGACAGGACAGGAGGGATGTCTTAGCGTGCCGGGAAAAGCCGGTATAGTTACAAGAGCAAACTATGCTAAGGTAAGAGCATTAAACGAGGATATGGTTCAGATAGAAGTTGAGGGAGAGGAACTTCTTGCAAGAGCGCTACAGCACGAAATAGACCATTTATCAGGTGTTCTCTATGTCTCAAAAGTTGAGGGTGAACTTGTCAGTGCATCCGCTGAGGAAGAATAGGGATAATCTGTTAGAAAATGATGCAAGGTTCAAAATACCCTGGACATCACAAAATATGAAAAGCTACATGCAGAAAAGAGGTTAAGTATGAATATAGTTTTTATGGGAACACCTGATTTTGCAGTTGGAACATTAAATGCTCTGATAGAAAGTGAGCATAATGTAATAGGAGTTGTGACACAGCCGGACAAACCTAAGGGACGCGGTGGAAAGATGATGTTTACACCTGTAAAGGAGGCTGCCGTCAAAGCAGGATTACAGGTTTATCAGCCTGAAAAAGTCAGAGACAGAAAGTTTATTGAAATATTGGAAAAATTGTCTCCTGATGTTATCGTTGTCGTTGCATTTGGACAGATATTACCTAAGGAGATACTTGAACTTCCTAAATACGGATGTATGAACGTTCACGCATCGTTACTTCCGAAACTAAGGGGAGCGGCTCCGATACAATGGTCTGTAATAGATGGAGATGAGGAGAGCGGAGTTACCATCATGCAGATGGATGAAGGTCTTGACACGGGAGATATGCTTCTTGTGAAAAAATATAAGCTTGACAAAAAAGAGACAGGCGGAAGTCTTTTTGATAAGCTTGCGTCATTTGGCGGTCCAATGATACTTGAAGTATTGGAACAGGCACAAGAGGGAAAATTAAACCCTGTAAAGCAGGATGATTCCAAACATACTTACGCAAAAATGTTGAGTAAGGCAACTGGAGACATTGATTTTACAAAGACTGCCGTAGAGATTGAGAGACTTATAAGAGGTTTGAATCCATGGCCGAGTGCATTTACTCATATTCACGGAAAAATGCTTAAAATATGGGAAGCAGATGTTTTAAGCGGTGAAGAGGTACAAAAATATGATATGGCGGATTTAGAACCGGGACATATTGCATATGTCGATAAAAATAAGATGCTTATAAGTACAGAAGAAGGATACCTTGATGTAAAAGAGGTTCAGCTTGAAGGTAAAAAAAGAATGGAGATATCAGCGTTTCTTCGTGGTTATAAAGTAGAAAAAGGGGAAGCTTTAAATGGCTGATGAAGTTAATAACATAAATAAGATTAACAACATTGATAAAAATAATGACATTAATAAAATTAATGTAAGAAATCTTGCACTTGATGTTGTGGTGGATGTCATGGATAAGGGTGATTATTCTGACAAGGCGATACACGGTGCACTGGAAAAACATGGTAATCTTGAAAAAAGAGACAGAGCTTTTTTTACAAGACTTTGTCAGGGAACTATAGAATATGCTGTTCAATCTGATTATATTATAAATCTTTTTTCAAAGACAAAAGTCAGAAAAATGAAACCCGTAATACGCGGTATTCTGCGCATGGGGGTGTATCAGATAATGCATATGGACAGCGTTCCCGACAGTGCTGTATGCAACGAAGCTGTCAAACTTGCAAACAAAAGAAAATTTACAAATCTAAAAGGATTTGTAAATGGAGTTTTGCGAAATATTTCAAGGGAAAAAGATAATATAAAGTTTCCTGAAAAAAATAATGGATTTTGTGAATATGCTTCTGTTAAATACTCAATGCCTGAATGGATTGTCGAGTATATAAGCAGCCGTTACGGAGAAAAACGTGCAGAAAATATTTTTGAGGGATTTCTAAGTGCTGATAAGGGCATAAGTGTGAGATGCAATATTTCAAAAAACACTCCCGATGAAATATTTATGATGCTTGAAAGCCAGGGAATACAGGTTAGAAAAAGTGAACTTTTTGGTTATGCATTTAATATAGACGGATTTGATAAAATAACAGATATAGATGCATTTAACAATGGATATATACAGGTTCAGGATCAAAGTTCGATACTTGCGGGACATGTTTATTCTGTCAAGGGTGATGAAAATATAATTGATATATGTGCCGCACCCGGAGGAAAGACGCTTCATGCGGCGGACAGATTAAACGCGGCAGAAAAATCAGGCATTGGAAATATCATTTCATGTGACCTTACAGAGCAGAAAGTTAAACTTATAAGTGATAATATTAAAAGAAACGGTTTTAGAAATATATCAGTTGTGAAAAATGATGCCCTTGTCTATAAGAAAGAATGGGAAAATACAGCAGATATTATTATAGCAGACCTCCCATGTTCGGGGCTTGGAGTAATCGGTAAAAAATGTGATATAAAATATAAAACAAAAAGAGAAGATATTACTTCACTTTCAAAAATACAAAAAGAGATATTAAAAAATGTCAGCAGATATTTAAAAAAAGGTGGACAGCTCATTTACAGTACATGTACAATAGCAAAAGAAGAAAATGAGGATAATGCAGAATGGATACTTGAAAATCTGCCTTTTGAAAAAGCAGATATTTCAAAGAGAATGCCGGAAAAGTTAAAAAAATATATGACAGACAATTCGTATATACAGATTTTGCCTGATATGGCACAGACAGACGGTTTTTTTGTGGCAGCATTTATAAAGAAGTAGGATGGTGATATATTGGCAGAAGATAAAATTGACATTAAGAGTTTGGAATTCATGGAATTGCAAGAACTCTTAGAGAGCATGGGTGAAAAAAAATTCAGAAGTAAACAGTTATATGACTGGATTCACAAGAATCTTGTTTTGGGTTTTGATGAGATGACCAATCTCTCAAAGGATATGAGAAAAAAGCTTGCTGATACATGTACAATAGAAGGTGCAAGAATTATAAAAAAACAGGTTTCATCTGACGGAACAGCAAAATTTCTTATGAGACTTTCAGACGGAAATACAGTCGAGAGTGTGCTTATGAAATATAAGCATGGAAACAGTGTATGTATATCGACTCAGGTGGGCTGCCGTATGGGCTGCAGATTTTGTGCATCGACTGTCGGAGGACTTATAAGAAGCCTTAAAACCTCTGAGATGCTTGACCAGATATATGAAATTCAGCGAAGTACCGGCGAGAGGGTTTCAAATGTCATTTTGATGGGAATTGGAGAACCGCTCGACAATTACGATAATGTCGTTAAATTTATCAGAATGTTATCTGACGATAAAGGGTTAAATATAAGCCAGAGAAATATTACGTTGTCAACTTGCGGACTTGTCGACAAACTTAAAAAACTTGTAGATGAGAAACTTACAATCACGATTGCGATTTCACTTCATGCACCGAATGATGAACTCAGGCGGGAAATGATGCCTATTGCTAACAGATATTCAATAGAGGAAATAATTGATGCATGCCGTTATTATGTGGATAAGACCGGCAGAAGAATCACATTTGAGTACAGTATGGTTGAAGGGAAGAATGACAGCAGGGAATGTGCCATGCAGCTTGTAAATCTTGTCAAAGGTTTAAACTGCCATATAAACCTTATACCGTTAAATCCGGTTGAGGGCAGAATGGGACAGCGCTCAAAGGGAGCAGATATACAGGCTTTTAAATTGCTACTTGAAAAAAATCACACAAATGTTACTATAAGAAGAGAGATGGGCAGGGATATTGATGCTGCCTGTGGACAATTGAGGAATAAAGAAAAAGGAGGAAACTACGATGAAAGCATATTCAAAGACTGATATTGGAAGCAAACGAACCATGAATCAGGATTCTGTTTACTGTAATGAAAATTCAGTTGGTAGTTTCCAGAATTTGTTTATTGTAGCGGATGGAATGGGAGGACACAAAGCGGGAGACTATGCTTCAAGACTTTGTGTCGAAAAAATTGTTTATGCCGTAGAACAAAGTAAGAGCATAACTCCGGTTACGATTTTGGAAGAGGCTGTTACAGAAGCTAATAAAGGTGTATTGGAAGAAGCAAAAGCAAATGCTGAATATGAGGGCATGGGTACAACTATGGTTGCATGCACACTTCAGAAAGATACATTATATATTGCCAATATAGGCGATTCACGTTTATATATTATAAACGACGATATAAAACAGATAACAAAGGACCATTCATGGGTAGAAGAAATGGTCAAAAAAGGTGAGCTTACAGAGAGTCAGGCGAGAATACATCCGCAGAAAAACATAATTACAAGAGCCTTGGGTATAGATGAGGTTGTTCATGCAGACTATTTTGAGATAGATGTAAAACCTGACGATAAAATACTCATGTGCAGTGACGGTCTTACAAACATGGTTGAGGATGAGGATATTGAATACATAATACGTCACAGCAGTTCTATAGAGAAAGCAGTGGAAAATCTTGTGGAAAAGGCAAACGAGAATGGTGGAAAAGATAATATTACGGTCATTTTAGTACAGATATAGAATAAGAAGATGTTGAATGAGAAAGCCGCCGTGTAAGGCAGAATGGAGGAAAGTATGATTAATCCCGGAATGATGATTAGTGATAGATATGAAATTATCGACAGAGTGGGTTCGGGTGGAATGGCAGATGTTTACAAAGCAAAATGTCATCGTTTGAATAGATATGTTGCAATAAAAGTATTGAAACAGGAATACAGCAGTGATGCTAAATTTGTGGCAAAATTCAGAGGAGAAGCACAGTCGGTTGCCGGTTTATCACATCCGAATATTGTAAATGTATATGATGTTGGAGAGGACAATGGTCTTTACTATATAGTAATGGAACTTGTTGAGGGCATAACTCTCAAGAAGTTTATTGAGAAGAAGGGAAAACTCGATGTAAAAGAGGCTGTAGGAATTGGAATACAGATTGCCCAGGGTATGGAAGCGGCACACAACAATCATATTATCCACAGGGATATTAAACCGCAGAACATAATCATATCAAAAGAAGGAAAAGTAAAAGTAACAGATTTTGGAATAGCAAAGGCTGCTACTTCAAATACGATTACATCAAATGCTATGGGTTCAGTCCACTATATAAGTCCTGAACAGGCGAGAGGCGGTTACAGTGACGAGAAAAGTGATATTTATTCACTTGGAGTTACTTTATATGAAATGCTTTCAGGTAAAGTGCCGTTTGAGGGAGAGAGCACAGTGACGGTTGCACTTGCTCATATTCAGAATGAAGCGACACCGCTTGAAGAACTTGATGCAACGATACCTTTGAGTCTCTCAAAGATTGTACAGAAATGTATGCAGAAAAAGCCTGATATGAGATATATGTCATCAGCAGCGCTTATTTCTGATTTGAAGAGGTCATTATCCGAACCTGACGGAGACTATGTCAATATTGTAGATGATGAGGATGATTTTTCACCTACAATAAAACTGTCAGATATAAACGATAAAGTAAAAGAAAATTATGCACCTGAAGAACCGCAGGAAGAGCAGCTTGAACAGGAACAGTCCGATGATGCCATAGACCCTAAGTTAGAAAGAATATTAAAGATATGCAGTATTGTTGTAGCGGCAGTTATAATTATAGTCATATTTTTGATAATCGGAAAAGTAAGCGGATGGTGGGGAAAGGGCATAAAGGAAGATACGAATACACCATCAGTTACAACGCAGGCTCCGGTAGAGGAGACGCCGGAAGTTACAGATGAGCCACAGGTGGGTATGGTTGATGTTCCAAATATTTCAAATCGTACACTTGAGGAAGCTCAGGAGATACTTGAGGAGAAAAAACTTAAATGGAGACTTGTCCCGGTTGAATCCGACGAGACACCAAATACTGTTTTGGAGCAGGATCCGGAGGCTGGAAGCAGTGTTGAAGAATATTCGCGTGTTACAATCAAATACAGCAAGGGAGACAGCGGAGTGACAGTACCTGACCTTGTGAAATATACGGAGGCAGCAGCCAAACAGAAACTTGAAGAACTAGGTCTCACTGTTTCCGGTACAGTAAAACAGTACAGTGATACGGTTGACAAAGGGCTTGTCTGTGGAACTGACCCTGTAGTAGGCTCAAGCGTAAAGAAATATTCATCTGTAAAGCTTATCATAAGCAAAGGACCTGAGAGCGACAATGTCACGATGCCGAATATTGTTGGAATAAAAGAGGCAGTTGCTCTTGACAGACTTACTGCAAGAGGACTTACCGGAAATACAACAAATGTTTCATATATATATTCAGATAAATATGCGAAAGGCATTGTTGTAGGGCAGGCTATAGAGGCAGGAACAAAAGTCCCTGTCGGAACGGTTGTCGATTATACGGTAAGTATGGGATCAAAGAAAACTGAGCCAAAGGTGACACCAAAACCGACACCTGTACCAAACTACACTTATGAAGGAAGTGTTACGGTAAGCGGAAATCCATTTGATTATGAAGATGATGACCCTGAGGTAATAAAACTTGTTCTCGAACAGGATGGAAAGTCGAAGACAGTATATAAGGGCACACTTTCATATGACGATTTTCCTAAGAAATTTACAATAAAGGGATGGAGTGAAAATAACGGTACCGTAACTTTATACAAGGGAGATGTTGCAACAGGCAATTCATACAATGTAGAATTTAAAAAGGTTAGGCAGTAATGCAGGGAAAAATAATTAGAGGAATTGGTGGATTTTATTATGTTCATATAGATTCAATAGGCATTGTTGAATGCAAGGCAAAAGGAATATTCAGAAACAAAAAAGTTAAGCCTTTGGTTGGAGACAATGTTGAGGTTGAAATACTTGATAAGGAAAAACTTCTTGGCAGTATAGAAAATATATTGCCAAGAAAAAATACGATAATAAGACCTGCAGCAGCAAATGTTGATCAGGCTATTGTTATATTTTCTGCTTCGGTTCCGAAGCCGAACCTGAATCTTCTTGACAGATTTTTACTTATGATGAAGACACAGGGAATTGCAACAGTTATTTGCTTTAATAAAAAAGATGATGCCGAGGAAGAATATCTTGAAGAACTTGCAGACAATTATCGAAAATGTGGCAGCAGAATTTTTATGACAAGTACGGTGACAGGAGAGGGAATAAAAGAATTTGGAGAATGTCTTAGAGGAAAGACCTCTGTGCTTGCAGGTCCTTCAGGTGTCGGCAAATCATCGCTCATAAATGTACTGTTTCCAAAAGCAGATATGGAGATAGGCGAGATAAGTGAAAAAATAAAAAGAGGAAAGCATACGACCAGACATTCAGAACTTTTTTCGTTAGGTGACGGGGTCTATCTTATGGATACACCAGGATTTACATCTTTGGGACTTCCTGAGATGGAGAAGGAAGAACTGAGGGAATATTATCCTGAGTTTGAGGAATATAAAAATACCTGCAGATTTTTAGGATGTGTTCACATTCATGAGCCGCAGTGTAGTGTTAAAATTGCACTTGAAGAAGGAAAAATTCCTAAGGGGCGTTATGATAATTATAAGCAGTTTTTTGATGAAATAAGCAGTAAAAGAAAATATTAAGCACAGGAGGAACACTATACAATGGAGGACAGAATTAGTAAACTGGCACCATCAATATTGTCGGCAGATTTCTGTAGGCTCGGGGAGCAGATAAATGAACTTGAAAACAATAATATAGATCTTTTGCATATTGATATTATGGACGGAGTTTTTGTACCGTCAATATCTTTTGGAATGCCTGTTATCAAGTCAATAAGGAGGATAACAGATATGTTTTTTGATGTTCATTTAATGATAAGTGAACCCATAAGATATATAGAAGCCTTCGCAAAATGTGGAGTTGACGGAATTACAGTGCATGTTGAAGCATGTAAAGATCTTGAGGCAACGTTAGATAAGATAAAAGAGCAGAACATGAAATGTGCCGTGGCAATAAATCCAGATACTGAAATAGAAGAAATCACACATGTGCTTGAAAAAGTGGATATGGTTTTGGTTATGAGTGTATATCCGGGATTTGGAGGGCAAAAATTTATATTGGAGTCTTTTGAGAAGGTGGAGAGATTAGACAAGATAAGAAAAGATAAAAATTTGGATTTTCTTATTGAGATAGATGGTGGAGTTAATGTAGAAAATGCCGGAAAGATAGCAGAAAGCGGAGCTGACTGGCTTGTTGCAGGAACTGCCATATTTAGCGGAAATATAACTGAAAATATAAACAAAATAAAGGAGGAGATTTAATTGCTTCTTGAGACTATTCCTTTAGGCAGGACAGTGGAAATATATGTAGACAGGGAAGGCTATAGATACAGACTTACAAGCAAAGTAGAATATGCAGATGAAAAAAAAGTGTGCGTTACACTTATATCGGCTCGTGGACGTGCATTCAAATTTATGCCGGAAGATAATGTTAGTATAATATACAGAGACAATGAGACTATGTGGGAGTGGCCGAATTGCAGGGCAGGAATTGCGAAAATGGAAGGTGTCCTGATACACTATTTTGAGATAAGTGATAAAGGAAAATCCTTTAACAGAAGAAATGCTTACAGAGTGACACTTGATACTGAGACAATGTTTGGATTTTATATGAATGCTTCGACAGGTATGAGGGTCTCTGAAATGCCATATCCGGATACTGATGATCCTGATTTTTTGAGTTATAAGACGCCGGTTCCTGAATTTGTTCAGGGAATGGTAAAAGATGTAAGTGAAACAGGAGTTAATATATGTCTTAATGTTTCGATGAAAACAGACGATGCAGTTTTCTTCAATATTCCTTCACCTCTTGGAGAACTCAAATCTAAAGCACAGATTGTGAGAAAAAGTGAAATAAATTCCAAGGGAAGCAAATATTCATATTCATATGGATGCGTTTTTCAGCAGACTGATAACAGACTGATAAAATACATATATGACATTCAGAGAGAGAAGTTGAAAAAGCAGAGAGAACTTCAGGAGAGAGAGGAAGAACTCAGAATGGAGATTTCTGCACAAAAAGGCCAGTTGGTGGGTGAAAATCCGGAAAGTGCCGAGTGATTATGAAAATATTTAATAAAACACTGATTATCAGCGGTGGAAAAACGGACATAGACTTTGCAAAAGAATATTTGGAAAAACATCAATTTGATACGGTTGTGTGTGCTGATTCGGGCCTTAATACGGCTTATGCGTTAGGATTAAAAGTTGATTATTTCATGGGAGACTTTGACAGTGTTTCATCAGATGTGTTAAAATTGTACATGGACAGAAAAATTCCAAATTCAACAGATGCAGAGTTTGTTCAGTATCCGGCAGAGAAAGATGCGACAGATACTGAACTTGTGCTTGATTTTGTGCTTGAAAACAATCCGTCAACAATCGTTATATTGGGAGCGACAGGCGGAAGGATAGACCACCTTCTTGCCAATATCGGAATATTATTGAAAGCATTAAAGAAAGATATTGAAACATATATTGTTGACAGATATAACAAAATTTTTCTTGTTTGGAAAAATACGGAGTTATATAAAGATGATATGTGGAATAAATATATCTCATTTTATCCCTATACGGATGAAGTGACAAATTTAAGATTATCAGGATTGAAATACGAACTGTACGGGGAGGACATAAAGATTGGAAGCAGCAGAACAGTGAGTAATGAATTTCCGGATGACTGTGACAAAGCCAATGTATCATTTGATGATGGGATTTTGATAGTCATACAGTCGAAGGACAAATGATAGCAGCAGGACAATAGGGGACTAAGATTAGGGGTTGCACTTTTTGCTAATGATAGTTCCAGTTTAAGGTTGCAAAACAGGAGGTAAGTATGAACGAAAAAGAAATTGTAGAGAAGTTTGTTGTAAAATTCAGGAAGTACAGCAAAAAATCTGAGCGCGTTAAAAAAACAAATCAGATGGTTATAGCATGTATGACCATAATCAAAGGTTTTCTGATGTTTGGATTTATAACTCAGATAATTTTGGGAAAACAGGGGGAGATAATGATAGTAATACCTGCAGCCATGTTAGCTGTAAGTATTATAGCGGATTGGTTATTGTATATTAAGGATCATTCATCAGCTGTCTTAAAAAATGTGATGATTTACGGTTTTCTGATAGTATATGCACTTCTTAATTTCATGAACGGTTCAGAGTTTGTAATCTTATATATTATGCCACCATTGCTTTGTTGTATGCTTTATTATAACAAAAAGTTTAATGTAAGTATTGTGATAGCTGCGATACTCATAATTGTGATACGTGCAGTAAAAGAAATGATTTTGATTGGAACAGTAAAACAGTCAGAATTTATGATGATGGCAATTACGGTTATGACACTTTTGTTTTTCCAGTGGGCGGCAAGGGTGTTAAAGCAGTTTGATCACGATGCCATGCATACAATGCAGGATGAGCAGAAGAGACAGGATATAATGATGAAAGATATCCTGGATGTTGCTGATATGACTAGAACAAAAGTTGAAGAGACATCGGACAGAATGATCGGATTGAAGAATTCAACAAATTCGGTAAACCAGTCATTACATGAGATTGCACAGGGAATATTAAGTACGGCAGAAAGTATACAGGAGCAGTCGGAGATGACAGGTAAGATTCAGACTGCAGTGCGGATTGCCAAAGAGAATACGGCAGAAGTTGTCAAGTCAGCCCAGACATCGGCAGAGCAGATGAACAATAATACTCAGCGAATGGAGATGTTGAAAAAGCAGTCTGAGGACATAGAGGCAGTTGAACTTGATGTTGAAAAGGCAATGGATGAACTTAGGGCTAAAGCAGAGGAAGTTTCAAATATAACCAAGGTTATCTTTTCAATATCAGACCAGACGACACTCCTTGCATTAAATGCTTCCATAGAGAGTGCAAGAGCAGGAGAGGCAGGAAAAGGTTTTGCTGTTGTTGCTGACCAGATAAGAGACTTGTCAGATCAGACAAAGAAGTCAACAGAACAGATAGAACAAATTGTCAATCAGTTAAATGAAAATGCCGACCTTACGGCAAACCTTGTAGGCAGATCAAAAGCTGCGGCAAGTAAACAGAAAGAACTGATCGAGGAAAATGTAAAGAGCTTTGACGAGCTTAGCAGACAGTCAGAAGAACTGTCAGAGCGTGCAGACAATCTTGAACGTGAGATTGAAAATCTGTTGGAATCAAATAACCGTATAGTTGAGAGTATTACACAGCTGTCTGCTGTAAGTGAAGAAGTCACTGCAAGCACGCAGGAGGCAAGTAATATGAGTGAGAATGACATGAAAGAACTTGAATCTGTTGCGGGTAGTGTATTTGAGGTTCAGGAAACTGTTGATAAGTTGAAGAAATATAATTCAGATAATGCATAATAAATATTTTATGGTGCGATAATAAATAGTCAGAGTGAACATATTGATATTTGCTCTGGCTATTTTTATAAAAAATCAGGTTTTTCTAAGTACGGTGAGATAGGACTTGATGAGGGGTGTCCTCATATCTGGATGAAGAAAGTATTAGTTTAAATATGCGAATAAAAAAATTTTGTTTGAGCATACTATTTTGGAACAAAAAAATTAAAAACATTATCAGGAGGGTTTCAAATGGTATTAGAACAAAAAGAGATGGATGTTATAAAGGAGTTACAGACACAGGAAAAAAGCTGTGTAGAGAAATATCGCAGATATAAAGAGCAGGCATGTGATATGGAACTTAAAAATCTGTTTGAAAAAATTGAAAAACTTGAACAGAAACATTATGACACACTTGGAAAGGTTCTTGAAGGAGAGGTGCCTGAGTGTAACTGCAATGATGATGATGGTAAAGACTATGAACCGCCGGTGACATACACTCCGGCTGATAACAGTGAAACACTCAGGCTGATAACAGTGAAGATAAAAAGACAGACTGTTTTTTAGTGACAGATTGTATTGGAACAGAAAAGATGGTTTCGTCAGAATACAATTCAAAAGTATTCCGATTTGCAAATGCTGCACTTAGAAAACTGATGGCGGATATTCAGATTGAAGAACAGAATCATGCGGAGATGCTTTATAAATATAAGACGGCTAACGGAATGGCATAAGCTTTTTGAATTCCTTGTATTTTTATATCTGCTTTGGTAAAATATATAAAGTATTAAATTTTTGATTTTAAATCTTAAAATCGGAGTTTGCAAAGTCATGCTGACACAGAAGGAGGACCAAAGATGGATTTTTATAATAGAGCATTGGAATTAAAAGACGAGACGATACAAAACAGACGGAATATTCACAAAAATGCGGAAGTCGGTCTTGATACACCTAAAACTAAAGCGTTTGTAATTGAAAAATTGAAAGAATACGGATTGGAGCCTGAAGAATGCGGTTATGGAGTTACGGCACTTCTTGGGAAGAAAGAAGGTAAAGTTCTTTTGCTTCGTGCAGACATGGATGCACTGCCTATGGCTGAGCAAAGCGGTGAAGAATTTGCATGCCCTTCAGGAAAAGAGGCTCATACATGTGGCCATGATTTTCATGCCGCTATGCTTCTTACTGCCGCAAAGATGTTAAAAGAAAACGAAGATTTGATTGACGGAACCATTAAATTCATGTTCCAGCCGGCAGAGGAGACATTTGAAGGCAGTAAAAACATGATAGAGAACGGCATTTTGGAAAATCCGAAAGTAGATGCAGCACTTGCGTATCATGTATCACCCGGAAAGATGCCTGTAGGTTTGTTTATGTACAACTCAAAAGATACTATGATGTATTCTGTTGACGGTTTTAAGATTACGATAAAGGGAAAAGGCTCTCACGGGGCGTATCCTCATGTAGGTGTTGACCCGATAAATATCGGTGTTCATGTTCATCTTGCATTGCAGGAACTTATAGCAAGAGAAAGTGACCCGTCAAAAGCATGTGTTCTTACTGTTGGTCAGTTTAAGGCAGGAACGGCGGCAAATATAATTCCAGAACAAGCGGTTTTACAGGGGACTATCCGCACAAATGACAATGAGGCAAGAGAGAAACTTGTGAGAAGAATGAAGGAAGTGGCGAAAAAAACGGCAGAGGTTTACAATGGAACAGCAGAGATTGAGATGATTTCCGAGGTACCTCCACTTATATGCAATCCTGAATTTACAAATGAGATTGTAAGTTATATGAAAGAGACAAACATTCCGGGACTTATGCCATATCCTGATGTGTCAGCAAGTGCTTCCGAGGATTTTGCCGTTATAGCAGAAAAAGTTCCAAGCACGTTTATGTATTTATCGGCAGGCTATATGGATGAGCGTGGAGAATATCCGGCACATCATCCGAAGGCGAGATTTAATGAGGACGTTTGTCCGATAGGCTCGGCTT
>FR887326.1:37642-37810 GCA_000436755.1 Clostridium sp. CAG:253
GCTCGGCTTGTCTTGCACATTGTGCCGTAGAATGGCTCAGTAAGCACAAATAATTTCTAAATCAAAGAAATTTTATGAAAATAAAATAAGATGATGAAAGGGGTAAAATACCAGATAGCAATTTGTATGTAAATATATATTGCTATCTGCTTTTGAACCTTGCATAAT
>FR887327.1 GCA_000436755.1 Clostridium sp. CAG:253
GATATTATGCGAAATGCCTGAATCCTGCTGATAGGCTTATCAGTGGATTTCTGACCTATAAAAATAAATTGTTCCATCACATCGCACAATTTTCCTTTTTTTGCAATTATATCTTTAAGGAATGATGCCAATGCCTCCTTTAAATTATTGTTGATGAAAACAGTTGTTTTCTTACCTGTTTTCTGCTCTTTAACATCGATATGTGATTTAAACGACAATAAATTTTCATTATACACGTCTTTCCACCGGAGTTTTAAAATATCAGAAATACGCAAAGCCGTATTAAGTCCGCATATAATAAGGAGAAAATTCCTTTTATTTGGTTTCACCTCACGGTAATATTTTTTTATTTTTTTTAATTCCACAATATCACGTACCGGCTGAGTAGTTTTCATTTTTATGACTCTATCCTTTCAATTTTTTATATTATTTAAAAAAAACGCTAAAGTTTCCAATTGGACTGCCGATAAATAATGTGTAATAAAAAATGTAACACAATGTCCATTGTGTTACATTTTTCTATAATTTTACAGATGTAGGGACAAACAGATTATTTTTTCAACAAAAAACTGCCACACAGCAAATAAAACATATATGCTGCATGACAGTTCTTTTTATTTTATGCAATGTACCTCACAAGTCCATTTGTTATTACTGATTATATTTTTGCCCTTACTAATGCAAGCTGTATTACAAATGTCATGGTTAGGAGCATTTTTATCTTTTTAAACTCTCTCGTTGTGTGCCTTCTGTTTACATAAATACATATTGTGGTCTGCAATGGCAATAACATCTTTTAAGCACTCTTTTTTGCCAATAGCATATCCCACTGAAGCAGAAACAGGAAAATCGCAATCAACACTTAGATTTTCAAGTTCTTTTTTCAATATTTCTATAAGCTCTTCTGCTCTTTTTTCAGTTCCCTGTCTGATTATCATCAGAAATTCATCACCGCCGTAACGAAAAGCAACACAATCTTCCTTTGCAACTTTAAGAATTGACTCCGCTACTTTCATAATAAGCCTGTCCCCTGACAGATGCCCGTAATTATCATTTACATATTTCAGTTTGTTGACATCCCAGTAAACAACGGCTATATCCTGATAGTCATACGACTTATCTTCCACAAGTGAAAGTAGTTTATTTTTGTTATACAAGCCAGTCATGTCATCTTTACTTGCTTTAATTTCCATTTTTACAGCTTTCTTCTGCGATTTTCTGATAATTGTATTAACACTGTTGGAAACATACGCAAATGCAACGGCTAAAAGACATCTCGGTATCACAAAATACAAACCTATTGTCAATACGGGATTTGGATTTATCTGACTCATCTGAAAAATTCCGTTTTTATCAAGATTTCCTATAGATGTTGCCGTCAAAAGTGCCATATTCGCATCGCATATTCCAAAATAATAACCACCATATGTACTTAATACAATACTTATAATCGTAAGTATAAATGTATAGACCGATATTCTTTTTGATGTGTACATCCCTGC
Organism: Clostridium sp. CAG:253; assembly: GCA_000436755.1. Taxonomy (GTDB): domain Bacteria; phylum Bacillota; class Clostridia; order Lachnospirales; family Lachnospiraceae; genus Butyribacter. The sequence continues at coordinate 1,503 of FR887327.1, forward strand.
AATAACAAGCGGAATCATAATAATAATCACCATATGATATGTAAGTGAAATGCTCGCCGAAACAATGACACACATAATCGCTGCAACGCTCACATACTTAGTCAGATGATGTTCAAGCCCAAGTGCCAGCAAAAGAATGATATGTACAACTGCAAAAAAACATGCTGCTACATATCCTGTCATAAATATCTTTTTATCAACAATAAATATTCCAAACATATTCATGACATTTTCAACAGAATAAATAACCATACAAAATAATACAAAACGAAATGTATAAATGTTCTGGGCTACATCTTTTTCATCACTAATCGGACTTTTTCCAAATATCTGGCATAAAGTTTTTTTATATCTTTCCATTATTGCTCCTCTTGCCTTATAATTACTTTCTCCACCGCAACATAAATCTCAAACCTTTTTATGCTATGAAGTCCTTTTGTCAAAACAATATAACCCTCACCTCTAATATTACATTATCGAACTAATCACACTTAAAACTATAGCAGCAGCCGCACAAATTAAACCTATAATTGCTGTTGCTCTCACAATCATACGCTTTCTGCCTGCTGTTGATGTATTTGACTGTTCATATTCATTTCCATCAATCAGTTTTTTAGCCTTGTCCGCTTCCCGGTCATCAACAAATATATTAAACTCAATATTATTTTTTCCTGATACTGCATTAAATTTATCTTCTCTCCTGCAATCAGCATGTATTCCTTCATCCGTTAATTTGCTGATAACAGCATCTGCCTCAACTGAATTTGATGTACTGTATATGTTCTTCATGCTAATTTTTCTCTCCATCTTTTTTATACGCTAAAAATCTCTACCACTTATTACATATATTACTATACAATCATAAAATTAGCAATTTATATTCTTAAATATTTTTACGGCTATTTTTAAATATTTTTCGTGGGATAACACTCTACCCAATCTTCCCTTTTATCCTCTGCAAAGCATTGTCAATTGATTTAGGCGATTTCTCCATATCCGCCGCAATCTCCTGATATGTCATACCATCAAGATACCTCTTTAACACTTCCCGCTCCATTTTGCTGAGTTTGTCAAACATCTGATTCTGCATGTCAACAGCACTTTCCCTGTCTATCACAATCGCTTCAGGATTTGCTATATTATCACTTCCCGATGATATTACAGTCCTGTCTCCCGCCAGTTCATCGGCATCATTGAATTCATCAGAATATATTGATATATAAGAATTTAACGGTTGATTTTTAAGTCTGTTGGATTTTTTTATTGCCGAATAGAGCTGTCTTGATATACAAAGGTCGGCAAATGTCCTGAACGCCGCATCCTTTCCAGCCTGATAATCCCTTACAGCTTTAAAAAGACCTATCATTCCCTCCTGAATAAGGTCATCTTTATCACCATCTATCAAAAATAATTTTCTCGTTTTCTGACGGACAAGAGGTTTATATTTTTCCAGAAGATACTCCATCGCAGAATCTTCCTTATTTTGTGCCAAATTTATTATGTCATTTTCAGACATTTTTGCAAACTCCATTATTCCCCCCGTTTTCTTATATACTATAAAAACTGTTTACATTTACTCTTCTCTTAAATAAATAACCAGTTTCATAAATACTCCAACATTAATTTCTTTGATTTCAGCCCTTTTTTGCCATTCTCTGTCTTACAATTTCATATGAAAGTACACCCATTGCAACCGATGCATTCAGTGAATCAATATCTCCAAACATAGGTATCGTTGCTACAAAATCACAATTTTCTTTCACCAGACGGCTCACGCCCTCACCTTCATTTCCTATTACTACGCCCATAGGTCCTGTAAGGTCAAGTGAATACATACTCTCTCCGCCCATATCTCCGCATACAAACCACATTCCTTGCTTTTTAAGTTCATCCATTGTCTTAACAAGATTTGTTACTTTCGCAACAGGCGTGTAATTTATTGCTCCTGCCGATGCCTTTGCAACCGTAGCTGTAAGACCTACTGCACGCCTTTTCGGAATAATAACACCATGTGCTCCAACCTGATTTGCCGTTCTTATTATAGAACCGAGATTATGTGGGTCTTCGATATTATCCAGCAAAATAAGAAATGGCTGTTCATTCTTTTGCTTTGCATTCTCAAGCATCTCTTCCACTGTTCCGTATTCATACGCTGCTGCATAGGCTATAACTCCCTGATGTTTTCCTGTCTCAGACATTTGGTCAAGTCGTTCTTTTTTTACAAAATTAACTATACAGTCCGTCTTTTTGGCTTCTCTCAAAATAGTACGCACCGGTCCATCCTGACAACCGTCAAGTACAAAAAGTTTGTCTATTGTTTTTCCGGCTCTAAACGCCTCTATAACTGCATTTCTACCCTCTATCGTTAATTCCTCGTATCTCATATTTTCCTCACTTTCTATTTTTTCTCTTATTTACCATATTAATTTTTCTCACACATCAATGTTTCCGTTTTATCATACCAATTTTTCTTGTGCATCAGTATTTTCGTTTTTCTACATCAACACTCCTATTTGAATTATAACTTATATGGAAGTAACTCTGTTTTTACAAGTCCATCTTTTACAAGTTCCATTGCTCTGTCCATTCTATGTGACAGATACAAATATCCGATAAGTGCCTCAAATCCGGTTGCTATCCTGTAATCCGTTATTGATGCATTTTTAGCTGACGTTGCCGATTTTGCATTTCTTCCATGTTTAAATATTGCCATTTCTTCATCCGTAAGACTATCTAAAATAACATTAACTACTTTCGCTTGTGATTCTGCCTTTACGATATTACTTGTCATTCGATGAAAATTCTTGACTTTCCCATTTCCAAGGTCAAGCACTATGGTTCTTATTATTAAATCATAAACTCCATCACCTATATAAGCAAGTCCCAATGCTGAATATTGCGATGGTTTAAGTTTTCCTTTTCCAAAAGTGTCATGCACGCTCTGTAAAAAATTCTTTTCAGCCTTACTTTTTTCTTCATCTGTAAGCTTAGTTATATTTTCTTTTTCCATACATTTCCTTTCCATTCCATATTTAATAAACTTAATAGTCATAAATTTTTTATAACGCAAAAGACCCCAATGATAAATCATTGAGGTCTGTATAGAGGCGACTAACGGATTTGAACCGATGATCA
>FR887328.1 GCA_000436755.1 Clostridium sp. CAG:253
TTAAGGGAAAAAGTAAAAAATTATATTGAACAGCATGTAGAAGCTTAAAGGCTTCTTTTTTAATGCCTAAATGGGGCAGGAAAGGAGACACAAATGGCAGCATACGCAATAGAAATAATAATAGCAGTTATTTCAATGTTCGGCACAGCGAGCGGAGCATATTTTGCAAATAAAAAATCAACAGCTCTTGTAGCATACCGCTTGGAACAGTTGGAGAAAAAGCAGGATGTACATAATCAGGTAATCGACCGGGTTTATAAGCTGGAAAAATCCGTAGCTTTAAATTCGGAAGATATAAAAGTAGCAAATCACAGAATAGAGGATTTAGAGAGGAAATAAGGAGGTTTTTATTTATGTTTAAGAATTGTGTGTTTAAGGTAAGTGTTGATACTCAGAAATGGGTGAAATCTGCTACGGTTAGAGCGATTAAAACAATGGCTCAGACGGCAGTTTCAGTGATAGCAGTTGGAAGTACCGTGGCAGGTGTTGACTGGAAACTTGCAGTATCTTCGGCGGTAGTAGCAGGAGTTGTAAGTATTCTGACGTCAGTTGCAGGACTTCCAGAAGTAAAGTGTGAAGAA
>FR887329.1:0-3761 GCA_000436755.1 Clostridium sp. CAG:253
AGCTTAGCGAGTTTCGCAATTACCTAACTGATAAGAAAATTATACCATGCCAACCATCAATATTCAATTATCAATGTACGCTAAATTTGATATATAATTTTTAGCTTATCTAAGCAAACTTCTATACATCAATTCTGTTTTCAATTTTGTATAAGTGTAATCATTCATGTATAATTTCCCATCAAATGATAAAACTTCTCCGTCTTTCATTTTTTTATAAACATACACTCCATAGCGTTTTCTCCATTTTTTATTGATACGATTTTTCTTATGCTTCCTTTTCTGAATAACTGTATCTGGCACAATAATGATTGGCGTTCCGCCAAGCATAAAATTATCCATTATTCTCTCCTTAATCCTCATCTATTCGCCTTGATAATCTGACAAATCTTACTCTGTGAACAACCCATTTCATCCGCAATCTTCTTTTGTGACCATTTTGCCCTATAAAGAGCCATCACCTTACCCTCATCAATCGGTTTCTTCGCTTTTGCCACCTTTTCAGGAACATTTACTTCCATATCTCCCTTTTCTTCATCATGGAGAACAATCTTTTCACCATCATCTAATGTATTATCTTCCTTTGCTGAAACATCTGCATATTCAGTTCGCACCTGTTCTTCAAATGCCTTTTGATTTGCGTTATCTTTCTGCCTGTCCAGCTCCATCATTGTCATAACGCAGTATCCAGCAAGGTCTAACAGCGTATCTCTTATAGTTTCATCAGCAACTTTCTGTTCTGCTCCTGATGCCATATTGTCAAGCCTATTCCATTTATCTTCCATACGGACCATAGCTACTACAAGTCCATATTTCTTAAATGAACGGCTGAAGCTATCGCCATAATCATGATTTTTCTTGATATATGTATCATGTATCTGCTGCAAAAGTAATTTATGCTGTGCTAAGTTATCCATTATGCTCTCCTTTTCACATACTTGACCAGATTGTGAGGTATCTGCAATACAGTTATCAGCTTATAATCGCTGAAAATAAAAGCCTTGTCACCATACAATCTGATGTTATTAGCAGTTTCGTTATAGAAGTATTGGCTATCAACCCATTTCCGCAAGTTACCTGTTGTTTCATTGTGCTTTATTCCATGCTCATAAGCCAATTTTGTCAATCGTTCCGATGCCTTTTTATTCAAGCCGCATCGTTCTTTTAATCTCTTTTGTGCGTGTTTGGTTATTATCAAAGTAACCGCCTCACTTTCAAGCACTCCGTACCGGATTTGAACCGGTGTTACATGAGAGAAAGTCATGTGTCCTGACCGCTAGACCAACGGAGCATGAGAGAGGATGCACGAGTATATCCTCCCTGTTGCAATTCTTTCGGCACATATGTAAACTCAGTTGCCATAACAAGTATTACATGCCAGGTAACTACTGCAACAAAACCCTTTATTTGATTGCGACGGTTATGCAATCAAACAGTTCCAGAGGGATTTGAACCCTCAATCTTCCGACAGACATTCGGATGGATTAGCCATTCTCCTATGGAACCATTTGCGATTTACTGTTACCAGTATATTATCATTCTTTGTGAGGATTCCGCCACTCTCACATCAGCCGACAGCTAATCGGCAGCACTATTCACTCTCAGGAGTATTTGTTATGGCAAATTAACTATTTGTCTTTTGTAACAACTGTATCAGCACCTTTTACTGTAACCCAGCCATGTTTTACCCTTGCATCCGCAAGTTTACTATCAATCAACTTATCTGTAATACTTGAAGCAACTTTTTTGTTAGCTTCTGCCTCTGCTTCTGCTGCAATCTTTGTAGCGTCCGCATTAGCCTGCGCCTGTGTCTTTTTCACTTTTGCATCAGCTTCAGCTTTTTCAATGTTCTTTTTATTCTCTATCTGCTGCTTTTCGTAATCCATCTGCGCCTGCTGTTTCTTTGCGATTTTCTCATCATATTCTTTATCAAAAGCGGCTTCTTTGATAACAACTTTGCTAATCATAATTACATCTTTTCCGTACTTTCCATCAAGCGATGACTGAATTTCATCTCTTACTTTCGGCTCTAATATTCCTCTGTTAGTAACATCAGTCGGTGTAAGTTCTTTCGATGTTGTTTTTATCGCCGAACCAACCAAAGACTCACCGATAAGGTTATTCTTGTAATCTGATACATTCGCATAGATCCATGCAGACTTTTCAGGATTAATCTGATATGTAACTGTTATGCCCTTAAAAGTCACAGCATTGCGTTCACTTGTTTCTGATGAAATTTTACTTTTATCAAACACAACATCCTGCTGTTTGTTATTTACTTTTTCGATATGCTGCACAAATGGCAATTTCAGATTAAATCCATTTGGAAGCGTATTCGCAGATACCTGTCCGAAAGATGTTTTGACCCCCGTATAACCGGTCGGTATGATAACAAACGAAAACGCAAAAGCAAAAATAATAATCCCCGTCAATATTCCCAGAATGTTCCCACCATAACCTCTATGTTTCTGATTCCATTCCTCTTTACTGATGCACTCTTTCTGCAACTGTTCATCCAATGTCATATTTCTTGCTGATTTCATACAACCAAAGATAAATGCACCTACAACTACCAATACACCTACAATTCCTACAAATACATTCATTTTCAATCTCTCCTTTTTTTGTTTTTTTTAATTTTTTTTGAGAACCTGATAACAGGTCTTTTTTTACTTTTTGAATGGTTGAGGGGCTAAGGGAGTGGTTTTTGGCTACTCACCACACCCCCTCCCCGGTACCTATATCTTCTGTGATAGCAAACTCTCTTTCGTATAGCTCACATCTACCACAAATGAATACATTTTGCATAAGTATTTTTAAAATTGCGTATAATGTATACTTTTACGCAATCCATTTTCCAGTAAAATCAGTACTTTACGGAATTATGCATAATTTATTACTTTTTTCATGCATAAATATTCCAAATAATGTATATTTACTCATCATACTTCATCACCATCCACATCTATTGGAATATCATCTGCTAACATCTGCTGCACTTCCTCCGGTGTCTTATCTGCTTCAATCTGATTTCTAGGCTCGATAACAACCTCCTGCTGGTCTTTCAGTCCATCGTAATTCTTTTGCCAGAATATGCCCGCAACAGCATTAACTTTTCCATCAGCCATTAACTGCTCACGAATTTGCGACATAATTTGTCTGCTTTTTTTAATGACGGCAGTGCGCTGTGAGCTAGGCTCTCTCTGCTGTATGTTGCTTACCTCACCCTTAGTAATTCCCCATGCATTGTATAATCCCAAGTTTCCAGGCTTGATATTATTATCAATACAGTATTGAAGATACTTCAAAGTTCTATCTCTCAACTGCTCAGGGTCTTTCGTGTCTATCTCGTCCCACAAAGCAATTTCCAAAGCATGTGCAGTTATCTTGCTAATCTCTTCTTTTGTAGCAGTAATTCCATTGTTACCAATAACTGGAGACTTTTTCCATGCCTGATTTTTTGCTACCATTCTATTTCCAGAACCTTTTCCGCCCATAACATTCACCACCTAAAAAAAATAAAAAGAGGTCGTCCATGCGCAGCCTAACTTGCTAAAGTGATTACTACGCACAAACAACCTCATAAAGTCATTTGTATTGTTCCTTTTGCAGATATGTGGAACCCTCTCTCATTCAAGCGTATTTAATTTATTGCTAAAAGAATAACAGATACTAAAATAAAAATCAACCCCTAAAAAATAAAAAAGTTAAAAAATAATTTTTCTAAATAATTCCATTTTGTAAATATATATTTTTATTTA
>FR887329.1:3776-7336 GCA_000436755.1 Clostridium sp. CAG:253
TATTTATTTTTTCTTTCTCTCCTCTTATCTAATCTAACCTATACTAACCTAAACCTCTACTATACTAACCTAATCTACTCTACTTATGCGACCAAAAAGTAACCATATGGTGACAAAGTGACAACCAAACAGTAACCATGGTAATTTTGCACAAAAGATATACTTTATTTTTGTGAATTTCCAACAAAGCTTTTTCTTTCTGGAACACAAAAAAAGTTGCCACTATATTGCTATAATGACAACTGTAATTTTATGCTTTCAATGGTATCTTACAGAATTTTACGCAGCTTTTGAATAATCAATAATCGAAATACCATTCATATAACTTTTCGCCATTCTCACGATTTCTTCAAGTTTCTTAACAACATCCCCAGTATAAGTCACTTCGTTGCATTCCTGACACTTATAACATGGTACATTTCTAACAATAATAAGGCAATCACCTAAATCTGTAACATCAGTAGTATAACCCTTTTGAACAGTTGCTCCACATTCCATACATAACATAATCAACGCCCCTTTCTTGTTTTAAAATCCTCAGACCATAATTGTGGATCTGGATAATACGCCGTTATTATATAAATATATTCTTCATCATTGCTTACAACAATATGAATATACTTATTATTTACAGAAAGCCCCAAAACCAAACAACTTGGTAGCGGCTTATCATCCTCATACTGCTTTATAACTTCACCTGTATCTATTCCATTAACAATATCATCAATTGTTATTTTCCGCTCTGCCAGTCGTTCCCTTGCATGTTTTGTTAATGCTATCTTTTCAGGTCTATTCATTTTACGCAGTATATCAATGTTAACCATTTATTTGCTCCCTCTCCTTTCTCCACTTTCCCGGTTATGCCCTTTATCTTTTAACTATTGCCTTTTTAATCAACAACTATTATACTATGAATTAGCAAGGGCGATTGCTCGCCCCCGCTTTGGTTGTTTGGCTGGCTTTCTTAGTCAGCCTTTTCTAATTTCAATTTTGAAAAATCATTGTAACCCATAGCAGTTAATCTTTGCTCTGTTACTGTGATTTCATAATCCAGCGTTTTATTTTCCTCTTTATTATCTGCTTTAATTCTATAAAGTGTTGATAATAATTCTATGAGCATATCACGCTTTTCTAATTCTGTCATATCCATATTGTCTCCTTTCTCCCTTTCGGGCTATTGTCTTTCGACAATATTATAATATCACTTTTTTTAGTTACATTCAAGCGTTTTTATAACTTTTTTAAATTTTCTTTTTCTTCCTCAGTTTCAACATACATCAATAAATCTTTTGGTTGCATATCTAAAAGCATACATATACTATTAAGGCTCTTTAAGGATATGTTAGTATCATCAGATTTTACTTTCTTTAGTGTATCTTGACTAAGTAATTTGGTTGTTTTAGCTTTATATGCATTAAATCCAATTCTTTCCAACGCATCTCCAATATCTATTTTATATTTTAACACGCCCGCAAAATCCCCCTTTCATTTACTTCTATATATACATATTACAGCCGCATAAAAACAAAGTCAATAAAAAAATAACTAAAAAAAGTTACAAAAGTGCTTGACTATCACTTTTAAAAGTGATATTATATATACAGCAAAAACAATACAGCAAACGCACAGGAGGTACAAAATTATGTATATCAATTTAAAAAACGGTGTATTTAAAATAACATTTTTTAAAATTACATTTAAAACATATAAAGAAATTTATAAATTAAAAGAAGCTCATAGAAACTCACCAAACTGGAAACCAGTTAAACATTTATTTTAGGAGGTACAATATTATGAAAAAATTTAGAGGTATGTATATGACAAAAGAGGAATACATTAACTGGCAGATAGAAAATCTTAAAGCAGAAACAAGGCATTTCATAACAACACATGGCGATGCCAATTTAAAACTTTATTATTCAGAGTTAATCGATAACATTGAAATAGAACTCGTTGAATTAGGTTTCACATGGGAAGAAGTTGAAAAAATTTCAATCTCTGCTATGAAAGAATATGACCAGCAAGAAACTCAAGAAATTCTTTGCAATTAGTCGAAACCGCCACACGGCGGTCTGTAGGGACTGCCAACTGCCCCACCTGCACTGACGAGACAGGGCTCAAAATGAAAGGATGGTTGATATTATGATAACAAAAGAAGAATACGAAAACGTTGATTTAAAAATCAGAGAAATCAGAGATTATTTTTTACAAAACCAAGAACCGTATGCACTTGACGCGGCATATAGCAAGTCGTGGGGTTGGTACAGAGACCACACAGCTCAGGAGGCTATCGAAATTTTAAGAGAAGAAACTAAGTTTGAAACCGATATTAACGGAAGATTTACAAGTAAAAGAGGTATTGAATACAGATTTACAATTTCTGCGGATTTAAGCGTGGTACAGTACAAAAGTGGGTATGATTATTATGTACGATGCCCGGGCGGTTCGAGAGTTGGACGTGCTAAATATGTAAATCCTACAAAAGAACTTAAAGAATATATAAAAAGCAGATATGGTTTAGATGTTTGGAATTATTAAGAAATGTTTAGCAAGACCGGCATTATCAGGGCTCAATTCCCCGACCTGCTTTAAAATGAAAAGAAAGAAGGGCTATACTATGGCAAACAAAAAAACTGCAGCTCTTACAGTTGAACAATACGAAGAATTTATAGCTGCAATGAAAAATGGTTCCAGCTTTTTCAGACCAAACGAGCAGATTGTCACAGCTTTAATCCTGGAAGCAAACCTCGGACTCCGCATTAAAGATATACTTAATCTTTCGCTTGATTCGTTTATAAAAGATGGTGAACGCTACAGGCTTGATATTATTGAGATAAAGACCAAAAAGAAGCGTGAATTTACCGTACTCAATGAAGTATATGACTATATACATGATTATTGCATGCGTCATGAAATTTCAAGAAATGAAAAGATATTCAAAACAAAAGAAAGAAACATACAAACCTATCTGCAAAAAGTAGCGGATTATCTTGGCTATGAGAATATTGGAACTCATTCGTTTAGAAAGTTCTTTGCAACACAGATTTATATAAAAAGTGGCTATAACCTTATACTAGTGCAACGATTATTACAACATAGTAACCCAAAGGTTACGCAAAGGTACATTGGAATAAACAGCAAGCAGTTAGAGGAAGCCTTACAAGGTCATTTATATTTGAAATGAGGTGATTAAACATGACAGCAACACAATTTTATAACTTCCATCGTTCTCTATTTGATAACTGGGAATATGGAGAAATAAAGAAAGTTTGGACGGATGCCGCCGGCAATACCTGCATTAAATATTCATCCGGTAAATGGTGGCATTACAATGTTGACAGCCAGGGCAATGTTATATTTTGGTAGGGGCATTTTTAATATGCCCCTTTATAAATTGAGTATTGACAGCAATGCATATATGACCTTATAATCACATTTAAATTAAAAAGCATTGAGTTATACCGACAACCATCTTTGTTAGTTATGTGTTTACTTGTCACCTTATACACTGCCAAGTTACATTTTAACGTTAGAATATCTAAATTTTATCCTATATCTTT
>FR887329.1:7381-12322 GCA_000436755.1 Clostridium sp. CAG:253
TAAAAATCCGCTCCAAATCGTGAGCAAATTTCAAGAATTTTTATATAGAATATTTACAGCGATTTTTTTCTGAAGGTAGGGGGTATCAAATTGGTTACCTTGAAAATTTTTTAAATGTTATTATATCAAGGCCTCAGATAATCTCATTTATACTACACCATTACTACACCATTTTTGTATTTTAATATATATTATTATGTGATATTTTATAATACTTAATTTTTCGCAATCCCTTGTAAAATAAGGCTTTCATGACAATTTGTGTCGATATAATGTTTTTTATGAAATAAGTCAAATCATGCAAAGATTACATTAAAAATGTTGCATCAAGCGAAATCTATGCAACATGGCCCGAGGCAACACTTACCGCAAATATTCTGGCTATACAATCTATTACTTTGAACAGGGTGTATACGGAGTGGTACCGAAATAAAGGCTATAATTTCACCATCACATCTTCCACCGCCTACGACCAAAAGTGGATTCCCGGAAGAAATATTTTTAAAAACATTTCAAGAATAGTTGATAATATTTTTACAAATTATATTTCAAGACCTAATGTAAGGCAGCCTCTTTTTACGCAGTACTGCGATGGCAAAATGGTTTCCTGCCCTGACTGGATGCGTCAGTGGGATTCAAAATATCTTGGCGACCAGGGATATTCTGCCATCGAGATACTTCGTGCATTTTATGGTAATTCCGTTTATATAAACAGCTCAACTGAAATTTCAGGAATCCCATCTTCCTGGCCCGGTTATGATTTAACAATAGGTGCATCCGGAAGTAAAGTTCTGCAACTGCAGCAGCAGTTAAATGTTATAGCCGATGCATACCCTCTTATCCCCAAAATCTCACAGGATGGTATTTATGGTGAAAGAACTGCCGATGCCGTAAAAGTATTCCAAAAAGTGTTTGGACTGCCACAAACCGGAGTAACGGACTTTCCGACATGGTATAAAATTTCTGAGATTTATGTTGGTGTCAGCAGGATTGCTGAAATGGCTTAATCTCATATGTAAAGAACATGTAATTTTTTTCAAAATGCTTGTAAAACCACTGGTTTTTTTTCCTTCATTAGCATAAAATATATACAATATTAAAATACTTAAGGAGGGAGCATATGGCAGTTACTATTTTCGCAGCAATTGATGTAGGTTCGCATGAAACATCAATGCGCATTTATGAAATTTCAAAAAAATATGGTGTACACGAAATCGAGTATGTTCACCATACAGCCAGACTCGGTCTTGAAACGTACTCTACCAAACACATTAGCTATACTACCATAGATAAACTATGTAATATATTAAACGGTTTTTCAAATAAAATGAAAGAATATGATATACATGATTATATGATAATTGCTACCAGTGCATTGCGTGAAGCCGACAACAATTTAATTGTACTCGACCAGGTAAAGCAACGCACTGGCTTCTTAATAAAGATACTTAGCAATTCTGAACAGCGCTATCTTTGTTACAAATCATTAGCCCTTAAAGAAAATTCTTTCCACAGCCTTATAAAGGAGGGAACGCTTCTTGTCGATGTCGGTGGCGGCAGCATCCAGTTATCTCTCTATGACAAGAAAACTTTAATTACAACGCAGAATATCATGCTCGGTTCTCTGAGAATACAGGAAGTTTTACAGGATATGCAGTATAAGACAGACAATTACCAGAATCTTGTATACGACTATATCTCCCACGGACTGCATACTTTCGTGCAGCTTTACTTAAAGAGCCGTAAAGTAAAAAATATTATTGCAATGGGAAATCAGCTTCAAAGTTTTGTCAAGTATATGACTCTTCATCATTTTGGCACCCTCAAATCTACCGATGCCAGATACGAGAAGAGAAACTGTGTAAACCGTTCTGAATTTGAAGATTTTTATAAATCCATCACTTCAAAAACACCTGATGAACTTGCCAAAGAATTAAATACATCACTTGACAAAGCATCTCTGCTCCTTCCTATCGCAATGATATACCGAAATATACTTGAAGAAACAGACGCAGGGCAGATATGGATATCAGGAATGACCATCTGTGACGGAATGGCAGCTGACTTCGCTGAAAAGAAAGAAAAAATAGCACCTGCTTTTAATTTCACCGACGGAATCATTTCTACAGCTAGAAACATTGCAGCACGATACAACTCCGATGAACCACACCACCGCAATGTCGAAAAGAATTGTCTTTTATTATTTGACGCAGTAAAAAAACAGAATAACCTGACAAAACACGACAAGCTTCTGCTTCAGATTTCTGCTATACTTCACAATTGCGGCAACTTCATAAACATGAATGCGGTCGGTGAAAATTCCTACAAGATTGTAATGTCAACTGAGATAATCGGTCTTTCGCACAAGGAAAGAGTGATGGTTGCATATATGATAAGATACCTTGATTCATCTTTTCCGAAATATGCAGAAATATCAGATGTGTTCAGTCAGCAGGAATTTATAAAAATCGCAAAGTTAAATTCAATATTGCTTCTCGCAGATGCAATGGACAGAAGCCACAAGCAGAAGTTTGCAAATACCACTGTATATCTGCGTGGTTCAAAGCTCCTTATTACAGGCAAAACATTATATGACATTACACTTGAACAGGGCATATTTGACAATAATTCCGACTTTTTCGAAGAACTTTACGGAATCAAGCCTATTCTTAAACAAAAGAAAGAATTTTGATACGTTTAACAGTCGATATAATCGATAAAATTGATGCAATCAATATAATTGATAAAATCGATATGACAAATATAAATGCATTCGGACAATTAGACAAATATAAGTTTTTAGACAGGAGGACTTTATGTCAGAAAATAATTATTTAAAACACGAATATTTTTACAACAGGGAACTGAGCTGGATTTCTTTCAACTACAGAGTCCTAAGCGAAGCACAGGACAGTAAACTTCCTCTTTTGGACAGGCTGCGTTTTCTCTCTATCACGGCATCAAACCTTGATGAATTTTTTATGATACGAGTAGCCTCTCTAAAAGATATGGTTCATGTTAATTATACCAAAAAAGACATTGCGGGCATGACACCCGGAGAACAGCTTTTAGCTATCAGCAAAAAAACTCATGAACTGGTACACGAACAATATGATGTTTACGGAAAGCTTATCTCAAAACTTGCAGATAACGGCATCCATCTTATCTCTCACTACGAAGACCTTGATGATAAACAGGAGCGTTATGTAAACGAATATTTCCGTTCCGAGGTCTATCCTGTACTTACACCTATGGCTGTTGACTCTGCAAGACCTTTTCCTCTTATACAAAATAAGTCACTTAATATCGGTGCAATTTTGAAATTTAAACCATCAAACAAAAAAGACGGCAATGGTCAATTCCGTGAACTTTATGTATCACATCACAAAAAAAATCTTGGAGACAATGTAAGTGATACCGATTTTGCAACTGTCCAGGTTCCTTCAGGACTTCCAAGATTTGTTGAAATTCCAGCTAAAAAATCAAGTGATAAGTGCTTTATCCTTCTGGAGCAGATTATTGAGAAAAACATTGATAAACTTTTTGTAAATTACGAAGTATTATCTGCTTTTCCTTACCGTATAATGCGAAACGCCGACCTCTCAATCGACGAGGATGAAGCTGCTGACCTGCTTATAGAAATCCAGCGCCAGTTAAAAAAGAGACAGTGGGGTCAGGCAATACGTCTTGAAGTTGAAGACGGCGTTGACAAAAAACTCCTCAAAACACTCAAAAGAGAATTGGAAATAAATGACGATGATATATTTAAGATAAACGGCCCTCTTGACCTCACATTTCTTTCAAAACTTGCTGGTATCGAAGGCTATGATGACCTAAAAGGTAAAGGTTATACCCCTCAGCCTGCAAAATGGATTGATGCTAACAAAAATATTTTTGAACAGATAAAAGAACATGACGCACTTCTCAATCACCCATATGAGACATTTGAACCTGTTATTGAACTTGTAAGACAGGCAGCAAAAGACCCTGATGTACTTGCAATCAAGCAGACACTCTACAGGGTAAGCAGCCACTCTCCTATTATCGCATCGCTTGCAGCGGCAGCAGAAAACGGTAAACAGGTTACTGTACTTGTCGAATTAAAAGCACGTTTTGACGAGGAAAACAATATTATCTGGGCAAGAAAGCTTGAAAAAGCCGGCTGCCATGTTATCTATGGTCTTGTCGGCTTAAAAACCCACAGCAAGATTACACTTGTTGTAAGAAAAGAAGAGGACGGAATCAGAAGATATGTTCATCTTGGTACCGGAAACTATAATGACAGCACAGCAAAAATTTATACGGATATGGGGCTTTTAACATGCAAAAAGGCTATAGGCGAAGATGCAACTGCATTTTTCAACATGCTTTCAGGTTATTCAGAGCCTGCCGCATGGAACAAGCTTGCCGTAGCACCTATCTGGCTCCGTGACAGATTTACTGAAATGATAAACCGTGAAACGGAATTTGCCAAATCAGGCAAAAAAGCATTTATAAAAGCAAAAATGAATTCTCTTTGTGATCCCGGTATTATTGCCTCACTGTATAAAGCTTCTGCTGCCGGAGTTAAGATTGACCTTATCATCCGCGGAATATGCTGTCTCAAAACAGGAATAAAAGGCATAAGTGACAATATCACCGTCCGCTCGATTGTAGGTGATTTCCTTGAACACAGCAGAATTTTCTACTTTCACAATAACGGCTTTGAAGAAGTATATATGGGAAGTGCTGACTGGATGCCTAGAAATCTTGACAAACGTGTCGAAATTCTCTTCCCTGTTGAAGACGAAACCCTGAAAGAAGAAATTATTCATATTTTGGATGTACAGTTTGCAGATAACGTAAAGGCAAGAGTAATGCAGAGTGACGGAACATATATAATACCAGCACGCAAAGTCGGTCAGAAAAAAATATGTGCACAGCAGTATTTCTGCAAAGAAG